>DGAQ01000052.1:63918-141586 GCA_002382445.1 Porticoccaceae bacterium UBA4026
GGCCCACGCCCCAAGCCATAAAAAAGCCAAATAGCCCGGCAAGAATAATGAGTAGTGTGCCGTACGTCGTGAATAATTCCATAGCCATTGATCTCGATAGTTTCTATTTAGCTAGTAGGAGTTCAAGTTGGTTTCCAACTTGCTCAGCGGTGTCTGCTATTCCACCAATATTATCGATAATATTGTAGAGAAACATGACATGGACGGGAGGTATTTCAGCTTCAATTTTAAACAGGCGATGCCGTAATTTTCGTTCTCGCTTATCTACTTTTTGCTCTTGAGCATCAAGATCGCGAATCAACTTTTGCACGAATTTGACTTCTTGGCCAGTAAAACCGGTTTCTAGAAGTTCATCTAGTTCTTCGATGGCCTTACGTGCTTTTTCGCAGGTCTGAATAGCACTTTTAACGTAGGCAATGAAATCTGATTGTAATACAGAGGGGATAGCCATCTCTCTGCCAAGTACAAGTCCGCAAACGTCTTTGGTGGCATTTGCAATATTGTCTTGTTGAGCGAGAATGCCAAGTAGGTCGCCGCGAGACATCGGCATAAACAAACTTTTCGGCATATTTAGGCGAAATTGCTTTTTGAGATCGTCAGCACGATTTTCGTCATCAGCAATCTGATCAAAAATATCACTAGCATTTTGCCATTCATCGGCAAGGACAGCTTCAAAGAAGGGTTCTAATTTAGAGGCGCATTCAACGACAAGCGACATATGTTCTTGGAGAGGCTTAATGGGAGACTTACCAAACAAATTTGAAATTGAATTGCTAAAAACCATAATCACTCTCCGCGTTGTGCCTAGTATAAAAGCTTAGGACAAAAATGAAATAACTTTTTGCCATTCTACAATATGTTTTACTAGTTATGCCTGAGCATACTGTTGCTTATGCCCCAACCAACGACGAATCAGTGGATCAATGCTTTTGGGATGGTCGACTAGTAATTGCGCAGCGATAGACTTAATCTGTGGGAGCATATGAGCATCTCTTTGGAGGTCGGCGATATGTAAGCGCATATCACCGGTCTGCCGGGTGCCAAGGACCTCGCCTGGGCCCCTTAGTTCTAGGTCTTTTTCGGCAATTTTGAAGCCGTCGGTTGTTTCACGCATAATTTTTAGCCTAGCACTCGCGTTGCCCACAAGCGGTGGACTATATAGTAGAACACAGTGACTTGCTTGTGACCCCCGACCGACCCTACCTCGCAGCTGATGTAATTGAGAAAGTCCCAGTCGTTCCGAATTTTCGATAATCATTAAGCTGGCATTGGGTACGTCAACACCAACCTCAATGACCGTTGTGGCGACCAGCAAATTTATTTTGCCTGCTTTAAAGTCATCCATGAGAGAGAGTTTCTCCCGAGGTTTTAGTCGACCATGGATCAGGCCAATTGATAATTCGGGGAGCAGTAGCTTCAGTTCGCTCGCTGTGACCTCTGCAGCCTGAGCTTCCAAAACATCTGATTCTTCTATTAGGGTACAGACCCAGTAGGCTTGACGCCCGTCTACGCAAGCCGCGCGAACTCGCGCAATAACCTCAGGGCGACGCAAATTACTCAGCACAAGCGTACCAACAGGAGTGCGCCCTGGCGGCAGTTCATCGATTACCGAGCAATCTAGATCAGCATAAGCACTCATAGCCAATGTCCTAGGTATGGGCGTGGCGGTCATGATCAATTGATGAGGAGCTGAACCCTCTGTATTGGTCGAGGGGTCTGGGCTAAAGCCTTTACTTCGCAAGGCTAATCTTTGATGCACACCAAAACGGTGCTGCTCATCAATAATACTAAGGCCTAGGTCCTTGAAGCTGACGGTCTCCTGAAATAATGCGTGGGTACCAATAACCATTTGAGCGCTGCCATCTGCAATAGCCTTCAGTTGTATCTCTCGAGCCTTACCTTTAATTTTTCCGGTTAACCAGGCGATTCTGATACCTAGAGGCTGGAGCCACTGCTCAAAGTTAACTCTATGTTGTTCTGCCAAAATTTCGGTTGGCGCCATTAGCGCGGTTTGTTTGCCGTTAGCGATAGCTTGCACGGCAGCGAGTGCTGCAACGACGGTTTTTCCCGAACCTACATCACCCTGAACTAAACGGAGCATTGGCACTGATGTGCTAATATCGGAGCATATTTCAGCCGAAACTTTTTGTTGAGCCTTAGTTAGTTGAAAGCTCAATTGGTTCAAGAATGTTGTCTTGGCTTTCTGGTCCACAAGTAAAGCAGGTGCCTGCTGGCGTTGAATCTTTTGTCGCAGGCGCAACAAGCTGAGATTATGAGCAATTAACTCCTCAGCAGCCAGCCGTTGCTGAGCTGGGTGCTCGCCAACTGCCAATAGATGCAAAGCCGTCCCTGGAGGTGGATTGTGTAGCAGTTGCAGCGCATCGTTTAGGGAGTAAGAAAGCTGCCTACTTAAGTCGCTATTAAGATTGTTGGGCAGTAATTCAACAATACTCTCCTGATTGAGCAGGGTTAGTGCCTGGGCGCAGAGGGCACGAATACGACTTTGACTAATACCCTCAGTGGCTGGATAGATTGGCGTTAAGGTGTCGTCGAGTTTATTGGATTTGGTTTGGTCAAGATGTTGATATTCGGGATGATAAAATTCGATCCCTGTTTTTCCGGGTCTTGCCTCGCCAAAGCATCGTAAAAAGACCCCTGGTCGCAGTCGATCCTGTTGTGCCCGATTAAAATGAAAAAAGCGTAGTGTCGTGGTGCCACTATGATCTTGGATACGGCAGACAAGACTCCGTCTTCGCCCGAACACTGTGTCGCAAGCACGTATCTCCCCCTCAATAACAACTTCTGTTTGCGGTTGAACGGCACCTATTGGTGTGACCTGTGTTCTGTCGATGTACCGCAAAGGTAAATGAAAAAGTAAATCTTGGATATTATAAAGACCAATTTTCTGCAATTTAATCGCTAGCTGTGGACCTACCCCACGCAGGGTCCCAATGCTTAACTTATCTAGAGGCGATTTCGACATTAAATCTTGGTTATCCCTTGAAGATTGCATTGATGGTTGGTATTGCGCAGATCGTCTATTGTATTTTGCAGTGAAGAAATACAATGGGGTGACGGATAAGGGCTGATTGTGAAGACAGCACACAAATGTAGCCGACGGTTGAGATTATTTCTCCCCGATAGGGCGAGTCCGGCAATAGCAGACGTCTCGGCAACATAGCGCTGCGCCTGTTGGAGGATTTTCGCTCCCAGCGCCGTTACCCATAGGATAGTTTTCGACCGCTCGAACAAATCGATGCCAAGCTCACTTTCAAGATTTTTAACCGCTATACTCAGCGTTGGCTGACTAATACTACAGTTTTCAGTAGCCTTCCCGAAATATTGAAAGTGCCATAGGCTCATGACATATTTAAGTTGAGTAATGGTCATAGATAAACTCTACTTTTAGTGCATTTATAATAGCGAATTTTTATTAAAGAGAGAATTTTAATTGAAAATATTATTAGCAGGCAGTGGTGATATTGCTCAGCGAATCCCGCCAAAACTTTCAGGTCAACATCAGTTTTTTGGTTTGAAGCGCCGGCCAATAAATCTCTCTAATGGCATTACCCCCCTAATAGGTGATCTTACCGATGTTGCTTATTTAGACAGAGTTTTTCGCGAGGGTTTTGACGTGGTGGTGGCCACGTTAACACCGGACAGTGCCACAGAAGAGGGTTATCAGAAGGCTTATGTTGATTCTTCTGCAGCCCTATGTCTAGCAATTAACAATGCAGATCATAAACCAAAATTAGTAATTTGGGTTTCTAGTACTAGCGTCTATGGTCAGAGCTCGGGATCTTGGGTAGATGAAGATTCTCCAGCAAACTCGGCGACTTTTTCTGGCCGAGCATTACTTCAGGCAGAGCAGCACATATTTGCCCTGCCTTGCATCGCTGTAGTGATAAGGTTCTCTGGAATATACGGTCCTGGTCGCACTCGAATGCTAGATCAGGTGTTAGCGGGAGTCGGGCGTCCAGATCAACCGGAGCAGTGGAGTAATCGAATTCATAGCGAAGATTGCGCCGGTGTTATTGCACATCTAATTAGGATGAATGAGCAGCAGCTGCCCTTATCGAAACTTTATTTGGCGACAGACTGCCAACCAGTGACGCAGCATGAGTTGCGCAATTGGTTGGCTGCGCGCCTGAATGTCAGCTTAGTGGAGGAGTACGCCAATCCGCGTTCAGCAAGGCGTTGTAGCAACAAAAAGTTGTTAGATTCTGGGTATAAGTTTACATTTCCCTCTTACCGCGAGGGCTATTTAGCTTTGATCGAAGAGCTAAATAAATCGATCCCTTGAGTACTCGGACTCTATTAGATAATAACAATTCCGTCCATCTCAACCATAGCTCCTTTGGGTAGCGCCCTAACGCCGATCGCCGCCCTTGCTGGATATGGCTCTTGGAAACGCTGGGCCATAATTTCATTTACAACTGGAAAATCACCCAAGTCGGTGAGGAATATGTTGAGTTTTACTATATTACTCAGGTCCCCACCAGCCGCCTTGCAAACAGCAGTTAAGTTATCGAACACTTGACTGATTTGAGCCGCGATGTCCTCACTGACGAGTTCCATCGTTTCCGGGTCAAGAGGAATTTGACCTGACAAATAAACAGTGTTATTGACCTTCACGGCTTGGGAATAAGTGCCGATTGCGGCGGGGGCCTGATCGGTGTGAATGATAGCTTTATTGGTCACTATTGACTCCTTACTTAATATAAATTATTTGTTTCTGACCCGATAAACGCGACGGACTGGCTTTAGACTTCGGGCTCTACGCATGATATCGGCTAGATGAATTCTGTCTCTTACAGTTAGGATTACATCGACTATTGTGGTGAAGGCATCTTTCTCATTGACGCTAATATGCTCAATGGTGGCATCTTCCTCTGTCATTCGTGAGGCCAGCGCAGCAATAAAACCTCGTTCTGGGGTGAGTTCCACTTTTAACTCAACCGCAAATTCACCCTTTACTACTGAGGACCATACCAGTGGCATACACTTTTCAGGGTTCAAGCGAATTTCTTTCAGATTACGACAAGATTCGAGGTGTATAACCAGGCCCTTACCTGGGGTCATATGTCCAAGTATAGGGTCACCCGGGATAGGATGACAGCACCGAGCGTACTGAACAATAAGACCCTCCGAAGCATCGATTACGACTGGAAGATTCGAATTTTTCTTGTCATCTGAAATTTTACGTTTGCTGGCCGGCACTAATAGGTTTGCCACCGCAAAAGGGACACGATTACCTAAGCCTATCTGTTGCAGCACGTACTCAAAGGTGGAGGCACCCGTTTCCTTTAGTAGCGCTTTAATTTGAGATTTTTTCAGCTGTTTGTAACTTGCGCCAAAGTTGCTAAGCGCTTGATCTAACAATCTTTTGCCCAGATCTACTGATTCATCATGTTGCTGATTCTTTAAGAAATGGCGAATGGCACTTCTAGCCTTAGCGGTGACGACAAAGTTTAACCAGTTTGGGTTGGGCTGCGCCCCATCGGCACTGATGATTTCAACTTTTTGACCGCTTTTTAGCGGCTCTGAAAGCGGCGTTAGCTCCCCATCCACATGACATGCAATACAGCTGTCGCCTAAGCCGGTGTGAACAGAGTATGCGAAATCTACCGGTGTTGCTCCAGAGGGAAGTTCAACAATCTGGCCTTTCGGTGAAAATACGTATACTTCGTCGGGAAATAAATCAGCTTTGACGTTCTCTAGAAATTCTAAGGAATCGCCTGCTTGCTTTTGCATTTCAAGCAGACCTTGCACCCATCGTGCAGCTCTTCGGTGGCTAACTTCAACATGATTGTTACCTGATTTATATTCCCAATGGGCAGCAATACCGAAATTAGCCATCGATTCCATTTCTTTAGTGCGAATTTGGACCTCAATTATCACACCATGCATTCCGACTAAAACAGTATGCAATGACTGATATCCGTTGGTCTTAGGAATAGCGATATAATCTTTAAATTCACCGGGTACAGGCTTGTAGATGTTGTGCATGATACCTAATGTTCTATAGCAGTCATCTACGTTATCTACGACTAATCTGAAAGCAAATACGTCCATAATGTCGCGGAACGATTTTTTCTTTTCACGCATCTTTAAATAGATGCTCCACAGATGTTTTTCTCGACCTTTAACTGTCGCCGGCACTGACTCTCGTTCAAGGCGCATTTCAATCGATTGATGAATTTCGGTGACGACTTCTTTGCGGTTTTTCCGCGCTGCCTTTAACGCTTCACGCAAGCGTCGGTGGCGGAGAGGGTACATGGCCGCAAAGCCTAAATCTTCAAACTCTAAGCGAATGTCGTTAATGCCGAGGCGTTGAGCTATGGGTGCATATATCTCTAAAGTTTCTTTAGCGATACGACGGCGCTTTTCAGGTGATAAGACGCCTAGAGTGCGCATATTGTGCAGTCGATCTGCGAGCTTAACCAGCATAACCCGAATATCTCTGGACATTGCCAAAGTCATTTTTTGAAAACTTTCCGCTTGCTGTTCAGCTCGTGAGGCAGACTCAATTTCACTTAGTTTACTGACACCATCAACTAAATCTGCAACAGTACGACCAAAGCGGCGACTGATTTGGCCTTTGGTAACGCCAGTATCTTCAATAACATCATGCAGCAATCCAGCGATAAGGCTTTCATGATCCATACGCATGTCGGCAAGAATATTTGCAACCGCTAAAGGGTGGGTAATATAGGGGTCACCACTTTGACGCATTTGACCAAGATGGCACTTCTCCGAGAAGTAATACGCGCGCTTTACCCGATCAATCTCTTTTGTACCGAGATACGAGGAGAGCTTATTTGTCAGTCCGTCTAGCACCCTGTTGCAGCCCTCCCCAACTCCCAAGTTGAGCGTTAAATAATCGGTTCTTGCGGAGCTTCGGCTGCGGCCGCTTCTAATTCGGCAACGGCAACGGCAACGGCATCAATGATTTCATATTCCTGCGGAATTTCAGTGAGAATATCAGCGGTAATAAGACCCAGCTCGATTTCACGGAGCGCGATAACGGTAGGCTTATCATTTTCTTCATCGACCAATGCAGGACGACCTTCCACCGCGAGTTGACGGGCACGTTTAGAGCCAACCATGACTAATTCAAAGCGATTATCAACGTGATCTAAACAATCTTCTACTGTAATGCGTGCCATCTTATATGCCGACCTTGGTAATTAATAAAGTAATTGGAACAGTGATTGCAACATTTCGTTGCCCAGACCCCCCAGTTTACCTAAACCGAGGCGTTACGACAATAAATCTATTGTTAAGTTTTTAAAGCAAATATTGAGTTTTATGGGTGATTGACGATAAAAGGCTAGCAACGGGACCCTTAGGACAAAAGGTCAAGTAGCAGATCTTGGTGATCTGTGGCGGAGAGTCGGCATTGTTGCGCGGTTATAATTGACTCAAGCTGTGCTCGTGCCGTCTCAAAATTATCATTAATTATTAGATAGTCAGCGTCTATATAGTGGGTCATTTCTTGTGTTGCTGCGGCAATGCGACGATCTATGACCTCCATATTATCTTGCCCTCTGAGCGTCAGTCGTTCGCGCAGCGCTTGCTTAGACGGGGGTAGGATGAAAATGCTTTGACTGCTGGGGAAATGAGTTCGTGCCTGTTCCGCTCCCTGCCAGTCAATTTCTAGGATGACATCAATACCTAGTTCTAGTGTCATTCTTACCCAGCTCTCTGAAGTGCCGTAATGGTTGCCGAAGACTTCAGCATGCTCAAGGAATGATTTATCGGCTACCATTTTTAAGAATTCAGATTGAGTAATAAAGTGGTAGTTAACACCATCTTTTTCACCTGGGCGACGTTCTCTAGTGGTATGGGACACCGAAGCTTGAATGTTATGCCCGCGACTCAGAATTTCGCCAACTAGACTGGTTTTTCCCGCACCTGAGGGGGCGGAAATGATAAACAGTGTGCCTTGCTTCATGATGACTTTAATCCGGTATTGTTAAAACCACTAAATTATCTTAGAACTATATTGCCTTGTCCGAGATTTATCCACCTCATCGAGAGAGTGTACTAAAATTGGAGACCTAAATGGCCTGGATCAAAAATTTTGTTTAATCGCCCCGCCAACCGAATGCCAGCCATAACCAAACGTTTCTCTAGATGCGCACTATTCCTATCCACATAGAGCTGCCCTATAACCACTGTTCGGTATTGTATTTCAGGACTAAAATTATATACCTGCTGCCGTAGCGCCCTGGATTCTTCAGCCCAGTCTAGAAAATCACTGTGGTTCCATTCCTGTATTTTCTGCGGGGATACTTGGTCGAGTAACTGCACATACTGGTCAGTTGTTAATTTTTTTGTTGCGATTATGCCGGTGTCCCACACCCAATGCAGATTTTTCGTTTTAGTCGCGTTGAACCATTGAACCGCAACATCATTACCTCCTCTGTCGGCTTGCAGGCCAACATGCAGTGGCTGATGGAGGTCTTGAGCAAAATGGATAAAGAAGCGGAGTGCGTCTATTTTTTTAATCTTGGCTCCGCCGCTCTCAGTCAATTGCCCGTGAAAGCGCCTTATCGCCGTCAGAATGTCGCCGCCTGGGAGGTGCTCAATTTTATCTAGCGATTCATCATCCGCGATATTAACATAATGCCATTGTGCAGACTCTTTATAGCCAGGAACGTAGCGAATCCGGTCGGGCCACAGGGCAATGTCGATTAAATCAGCACCGCCGGTAAGCTCTGCGATCGCTTTTGTGGTGATGTCGGTTAGATGGTTTTTTGCAATTTGAGTGATGATTTTATGCCCATCCACACCGAACCCTGAGGCCCCTGAACTACTTAGGGCTAAGGCCAAAAGAAGAGCATAAATACTCAGGTACGTTGATCGCAGAGTGAAACCCCTAGTTAGGTGAATGTCTAAGCCAATTCATTACAGTCTATTCATACATTTATATTAATGAAGCGATATCGCTGCCTTAGTAAGAAAGGACTTGAGCACTTCGATTATGTCAAATAAGCTGTTTCCCCACCAGTTTTGGCGATCATTGATGGAGATAGAATTTATCTCTAGGTTAAATTTCATCTTTATTAGGGGTTACAGTCGAGCTCATAGTCAATAGGATGTTAGTGAGCAAGTGGACGTTTATCGAAATTTCTATGGACTTGATGGGTAAAGGCGACGAAAAAGGCAGTATTATGACCCTGTTAAGGGATACTTGTAGCTAAGAGAAAGGGCTTTAACGGTTAATCCTGAAAGGCAATTTTAACCGGTAAGCAAAGCGATCTATGAGTTAATAGTTACCCTTAAAATGTCGCATTTTCTTAGCTGACGAAAACAAATCCCAAAGATTAATCGCCAGTATCACTGCCAAGATAATATTGACGTTGATGTTGATAAAGGGCTCTATTTTCGCCCAATCAAAATCCGTTAACTTAGAATCGGCTACCACAACGAACTTCGAGAATTGGCTGATCTGAAATAATATTGCGACGGATGCTATATTTAGAATAATGCCAGTTATCAAAGTTAATCGGCTAGAAGAACCCAAAGCTATTTTGTGTAAGCAATTAGCTGCGTCTAATCCAAGAACAAGGTTCACGCTCCAAAATACCGCTTGCCATTCTGAGTTCAAGGAAACATTGATAAATTCGGCATCGAAGCTTCCTGTCAGCGTCGAGCTCAACATGTTATTCCACCAAGCCAAAGCCAAAACCAAAAACAGCAATTCGAATACCGTTTCTACGCGACTCAAAGATAATTTTGGACTACTCCCTCTTAGGTCCTTTGCTGAAAAGGAGTAAAGGTATTTTACATCAAAACCAAATCGTTCCATTAGATAGAAAACAAGTGTTACATTTGCAAACACCCATAAAGCCGTTTCAAAAAAACTCGCAAACATTACAATAGCGCTCGTTATAATATGACCGTCGGAAATGATTGCGGGCAGCGCTAATAATATTTTGACACTAAAAATGATCATGATTGCAATTTCTAGGGCCTTTTTATAAGCAGGGAAATAAGACTCGCCAATTAACTTTTGATTCGGCAAATAGCGAGCAGCAACTTGCATGGGGTGGCCTATTTTTACTAGCAATTCCTCTTGTTCAATTTCAGTTAGGTCTCGATTGAGCTCTTCTTGCCGTTCTTCAAATTGGTCGTAAATAGAAGCTTCAAATTCTTCTCTTACATCTTTTTTTAGTTGATCAGGTAGGTAAGATTCTAAGCTGTTCAAATAATTGTTTATCATTTGCATTGTGGGTCTCCGATTACTGGATATGATCACTGGTTAATTTCTTTAGGGCTGTTAAGAATATTGTTTAAAGTTGATTCAACATTTTGCCAATCCTGAGTGAGTTGCTCTAAGGTTGTTTTGCCTATTTCTGAAAGTTGATAAAATCGTTTTTTGCGATTATTTTCTTCTCGCCACATGCTAGTAAGCAATTCTTGCTTCTCAAGCCGTCTCATTAATGGGTAGAGTGTTCCTTCATCAATATCTAACCCTTTCTGGAGCATGTTTTTTCGAAGAGAGTACCCATAGTGCTCAACTCGAAGTTCTGCTAAAACGGCGAGAATAAGAACGCCACGGCGCAACTCCAGTTTCAGTTTTTGATAGTGTTCGCTTTCACTCATAAATTTCCTCTTTGCTGGTTGCCATACAGTATTTGATATACACTGTACGTCAAACAGTATATGTGATCAAATATAAATATGCATTTATGCCGATGAGCTCAGATATGGAGGAATTGCGATGCTGGTCGTGTGAACTCGACAGTAATAGGATGGACATTCTGCATGATCAAGACCATTGCTCACAACACCCCGCTTGGGCATATATTAACGACCTGGAATCTTTGCCAGTCCGGACTTGCTCGGGAGACTGAGGTATCTTGGTAATTGGTAAATCGCGTTGCTAAAGGCGCTGAGGGAACCCCCTGGTGTTCTAATATTCAGAGTTTGGCGAAATACTTAGGCATTCCAGTAGATTCGATTTATCCTGAGTCGTCGAATTTTTCGATGAAATGAATGATAAGTGAGGCTACTCAGTTTGAATGTCGGGGCTACCCCAAAACCATTACTGCCCATAAAAGTCGGATTCATAGAGTCTTGGCGACTGGTTAAGTTGAGTTATTCTGACCCGCTCAAGCACACTCAGGAGTTAGAGCGAAAATATGGGAATGTGGTTCTACACAAAGTGGGTAAGATGAGCGTGGTCCACCTGTTTGGCGCTGAAGCAAATCGACTGAGTTTGTTAAACCCAGGGCAAGTGCTATCTAATAAAAAAGCTTGGGACCAAATTATTGGGCGGGTTTTCCCAAATGGCTTAATGCTACGCGATGGCGATGACCACCGTTATCACCGCAGACTTATGCAGGCAGGTTTTAAAAATAAAGCGATGCAGGGTTATTTTGAACAAATGTCTCCACAGGTAGCTCAAAGTGTCGGGAGTTGGTTGTCACAAACTGAGCCTAAAGGAGTAAAAATTTATCCCATTATCAAGCAAATGACCCTGGATTTAGCCGCTACGATATTTCTTGGGATGAATCTCGGTGCAGAGGTCACAAAAATCAATCAGGCTTTTGAGGCTACGGTCGCGGCCTCCTTGTGGCGTATGCCCATAGCGTTACCAGGAACATTGCTATGGCGTGGTATACGAGCCCGAAAAACAATGTGCGATTTCTTTTTGCCGATGATTTCAGAAAAGCGAGCAGGCGATGGCCAAGACCTGTTTTCGTTATTGTGCCGAGCGACAGATGAAGACGGCCAAGGTTACACGGATCAAGACATTGTCGACCATATTAACTTTCTGATGATGGCGGCTCACGATACAACCACCAGCGCCTTGACAAGTATGACCTATGCTTTGGCTAAGAATCCGGAGTGGCAAGAAAGATTATGGTCCGAGGTAGAGGGTTTGGGTGTTGATACGCCGTCATCCAATGACCTTAGCCAAATGGTTGAGACTGCCTGGGTGATGAAAGAGGCACTTAGACTTTATCCTCCGCTTTCGACATTACCAAAATTTAGTAACAAACCCTTTGAATTTCAAGGTTATATGGTCCCTGCGAACGCCTTGGTGGTGACTTATCCTATCCACACTCATCACTCTAAGGCTTACTGGGATAATCCCGAGCATTTTGACCCATTACGCTTTAGTGACGAGCGCAAGGAGCATAAGCGTAACGCATATAGCTGGATCCCTTTTAGTGGGGGTGCCCATATGTGCATTGGCCTTCATTTTGCCGAGATGCAAATTAAGCTCGTGATGTTTGAAATGTTAAAAAATTACCGATGGACTGTGCCCAAGGGGTATGAAATGCCTGTGCAGCAGTCACCAATCTCAAAGCCTACTGATGGATTGCCTATCACCCTTAGCCGACGACCACAAAAAGTATAGATTTGAGCTGCTGGACTTTCAGTGAGCGCTGTAGTGATTTATTCTTGCCCTCAAAAATAGGGCAGTTTATATTGGTTGAATAACGGATGTTAAGTGTAGGTTAAGCTTAATAGCTACTTTTAGCATTCATCCACTATAAAGGCAGCGAGAACAGACCATGGACTTAAAAAAACATTATCAGCAGGCAGCTCGTGACGCCTGCCCCATCTATACCTTCTTGGATTTACAGGTTGAAAGTATCGAAGATGGAATATACCGTGCGCGTACTCCCTTAAATAACAATACTAAGAATCACGTGAACATATTTCATGCTGGCCCAATGTGGATGACCGCTGAATATTTGGGTGGTTTAATCGCTGCACACAATCTCGATGACCCCAAGTATCAGCCAGTGATTGCTGGGCTCAATATTAAATTTTTGCGTCCGGCAATGACCGATATTACTGCTGAGACAGAATTCAGTCCGGCTGATGCGTCGGCCATGAAAGACGCGCTGGAAGCCACGGGTCGCTTCGCCTACAAGCTTCATGTTGTAATAAAAGACACTGCCGGCAAGGTAGTAGCCGAAGCGGATGGAGACTATCTTATTAAGGATTTTTCTAATTTGATGTAGTAATTGGCATTATGATCGGCAGGAAAATTTAGAATAACAATGACCCCCGAGGGTCTTAGTTTTAGCAGAGACTTAATTCATGAATAACAGCTCTATCTTGTGTGTGAGCGCTTTCTTTGTACTAACATCTGGCGGCGCTTATACAAAGCTAACGCCTAGAGAGTCCGCAGGATAAGTTGATAATTTATGTCGATTTTCGGCCGACCCTATTCCAGAACATGAAGAGATAATTTACCGTGATCCTGACCTGATAGGTTATTCAGATTGCGTGGTAGATCATTTTTTTGAAAAATTTGCGTCGTTAACAAATGCGCTGAGGTAAAGCTGAGTGCTCGCCAAATCATGGGACACAATTACCGAGAATCTGTCATTTTGATCTAAGGTATGTAACCATTTTCTCAGTTCAGAGGTGCGGTTTGTATTCTCGGGGACCAGTAGGTAGCTATAGATTGCACTCTTAGGAGTATCCTGATTTAAACTCGCTTTATCATTTGTTATATCTCCAGAGAAGAGAAAGACCTTATCGCCCAGCGCAACAGCCCACAAAGTGGAACCTGGTGTGTGCCCTCCTAAGGCGAGTGCTGCTATGCCCGGGAACTGAGGGGATTTATATAAGCTTTCATTATCGCCAGACGAAAAAGCGGTGCGCGTCAAACATGAGCCAAATACTATCTCGGCGCCTTCAGTTGTATTGAAGTTCTGTAACTTCCGTTGACTCTCTGTTTGCAACAACAGGGCACCGGGCCCTCTGGCATCACAAAAGCTCTTGATACCTTGAGTGTGATCAATATGCAGATGAGTAAAACCAACGCCTGCAACGTATTTAGTGTCAGGCCCAAGCAATTCAGAAATGGTTCCCCTGACTGTTGCTTGGCCCGCTGATGGGTCCATTTTCTTCAAAAGCGCGGCAAAATTTTCAGCTTCTTGACGACTCATTCCCGCATCAATCAAAAAGCGTCTCCCATTCTCCCATTCAACCAATATCGAGATATGAGAAATTTGGCCACGGGCTAGCGGCTGGCTGGACGTGAGAATATAACTAAGCTTAGTGGGGCCGCTCAGAGCGTTTGACGGCTTAGTCAAGGCTAATAGCTCTTCTTCGCTGGGTAATGCGGGCGTCACGCCACGAATTTGAATATGCGCCGGTATCAAGACAATGCCGGCCCCTATAATTACCAAAATGACAAGGCTGCTGATAATTCTTAGAACCCACTTCATAAAAGCACTATCTCCTGTAATTTTGGGCTATAGAAAAGTTGAATAGAAATTCTATTAATCGTCGCGATGCAGCGGCACTGCACTCAATAGCCAGGGTAACACGACAAGAGCCAACCTGTTGCTGAATACCCAAAGAGCATTAGTTGAAAGCGCTCCTTCAAGGCTACTCAATATTTTGAATCTGCTCGCGCATTTGTTCGATGAGAACTTTTAGTTCCACTGATGCCTGAGTGGTGACACCAGCAATGGACTTGGAGCCAAGAGTGTTGGCTTCACGATTCAATTCTTGCATTAAAAAATCTAGCCTGCGGCCAATAGAGTCTGAGCTCTGCAGGACGCGGCGAATTTCTGCAATATGCACTTCTAACCTGTCTAATTCTTCATCTACGTCAGAACGATTGGCAATAATGACCATCTCTTGCTCTAAGCGACCTTCGTCGAGTTGAGTTTTCATATCCACCATTTTTTCTTCAAGTCGCTTGCGCTGATGAGCAAGAATATCCGGCAGATTATCTCTTACAATCTTAACTTGCGATTCAATGCCTACTAGCCGTTGTTCAATAATATCAGCTAGTTTGTTGCCCTCGCGCTGCCGTCCTTGAAGTAGTTGATCAACGGTGGCACTAAATGTCTCGATAGCAGCCTTATGCAGACTTTCGGGTTCAATGTCCTGATCTTTCAAAATGCCCGGCCAGCGCATAATGTCCAGGGGTGATATGGGTGCAGGCTGATCAATTTGGTCAGCAATTTGTTCGGCAATGTCGATGTAGCGTTTAGCCAAGTTGAGATCGGCGTTAATGGCGGCATCACTATTGTTAAAAGCCATTTGCACTGAGCAATCTACCTTTCCTCGCGTGAGTTTTTTACGCGCTATTTCTCGCAGAGGCATTTCAATTTCTCGCAGAGTTTCAGGTAGTCTAAAACTTGTTTCTAGAAAACGATGATTGACTGAACGAAGTTCACAGGTCACGGAGCCCCAGGGAAAATCGATGGTATTTCTGGCAAATGCGGTCATGCTGCGGGGCATAGTATCTCCATTAGAGGGTATTAAGTGCGGTTATGGTAACAAAGGCGGCCACGCTGGTGTTAGATTTGCTACAATTCCGCCAGATTTTATTCACCAACACTCTCTAGGAACTACATTATGACCAGACCCAGTGGCCGAAGACCTGAACAACTGCGCCAAGTAAAGATTACTCGCGACTTTACCTGCCACGCCGAAGGCTCGGTATTGGTTGAATTTGGTAACACCAAGGTGATCTGTACCGCGAGTGTTGAGCAAGGGGTTCCGAGGTTTTTAAGAGGAAAAGGTGAAGGCTGGGTAACCGCTGAATATGGTATGTTGCCACGCTCAACTAATAGCCGCATGGATCGTGAAGCGGCCCGAGGTAAGCAAAGCGGACGCACCCAGGAGATTCAACGCTTAATAGGTCGCTCCCTGCGTGCGGCGGTTGACCTAAAGGAATTGGGTGAACACACCATTAATATCGATTGCGATGTGATCCAGGCTGATGGCGGTACTCGAACTGCATCGATTACCGGGGCCTGTGTAGCTCTGGTTGATGCTATCCGTCATTTACAGCGCAGTAAGCGCATTACGGGTGACCCTTTAGTCTCGATGATAGCTTCTGTATCGGTAGGGATTTATAAAGGCGAAGCTGTGCTAGATTTGGACTATGCGGAGGACTCTAATGCTGAAACTGACATGAATGTGGTGATGAACAGTGAGGGTGGCTTCATTGAGGTGCAGGGCACTGCTGAAGCGGCACCTTTTAGTGGTGAAGAGTTAACTACGATGTTGGATTTAGCGAAAAAAGGAATAGCAGATTTGGTGCGAGTGCAACAGATGGCGCTGGCTCAGTAATCGGATTAGACTTATGTCAGTGAATAATAACTATAAAACTCAATTTATCGACAACGCTCTCGACAGTGGCGCGCTTAAGTTTGGCGAATTCACTTTGAAATCTGGACGCCTGTCCCCTCACTTTTTTAATGCAGGTGCGTTTTGCTCGGGGAAGGCGCTTTCAGCCTTGGGGCGTTGCTATGCGGCGGCGATTGTTGAGTCTGGGGTGCAATTTGATGTTTTGTTTGGCCCAGCCTACAAAGGTATTACCCTTGCTGCCGCCACCTCAGTGGCATTGGCAGACCATTATGGCATCGACGTCCCCTACTGTTTTAATCGCAAAGAGGCTAAGTCTCATGGCGAAGGTGGAACTTTGGTGGGGGCGCCTCTTGAAGGGAAGGTCCTTATTATTGATGACGTGATCACTGCCGGAACCGCCATTCGTGAGGTAATGGCCATGATTGAAGTTGCTGGCGCTGATGCGGCCGGCGTAGTGATCGGCTTAGATCGTAAGGAGCGCGGGAAAACAGAACAGTCGGCTATTCAAGAGGTAGAACAACAGTTTTCAATTCCAGTGATTAGTATTATCGACATGAATGACATTTTGGCTTATTTAAATGAGCAAGAAGGAATGGTAGAACTTATCGCGGCTATTAAGACCTATCGTTCAACCTATGGGGTAACCTAGAAAGTTACGCCATAGTCATCAACCTGGCTTCCTAAACTTTAAAAATTCCTCCTGTCAGTAATTGCCATTGTTCTGCCCAATGTTGGTTGGGCGATGTTGCAAAATCACTTCTAACATACTGACTAATTTTGCCCTCAACACTGACCAGCATTAGGTTTGCTGCCACAGCAACGGGGACATTTAGTTTTAAGCCATCACGCACCTCCGCTTCACGCAGAGCCTGTTTTAACTGAGACTCAAGTCGGTCAAAAAACTGGGCTACGCGGCTGTGTAACTTTTCATTTTCAATCGCCAGGGCGTCTCCGTTGAGGATGCGAGTGATTCCAGGATTTTTCTGGCAGAATGCGATGACTAGGCTAAGAATACGATAGCACTGATTAATGGCATCTGGCTCTTCACTGACGATAGATCTCACACGACCAAAGATGGTTTCTTCAATAAAGTCGATCAAACTTTCATACATTCGCGTTTTGCTAGGGAAGTGCCGATATAGCGCAGCTTCAGAAATACCTAGTTCAGCGGCGAGAGCAGCGGTTGTGATACGACCCTTAGACGTTTGAAGCATCCGCGCTAATGCCTGTAATATTTCTTGGGCTCGAGTGCCTTTTTTACCTGCCATTAGAGTGCTCCTGTTACTTCTTGATTAGTGATCAAAGTTCCTACACCTTCATCGGTGAAAATTTCTAGCATTACAGCATGCTCGACTCTACCGTCGATTATATGAGCGCAAGGTACACCTGATTTAACGGTATCAAGTGCGCAGCGAATTTTTGGTAGCATGCCACCATAAATAGTGCCATCGGCAATCAAAGCGTCTACCCGCTCAACGGTCAGGCCAGTAAGAATGGCACCCTCTTTATCTTGTAAGCCACCTACATTGGTCAGCAATATGAGTTTTTCAGCTCCCAGAACCTCCGCGATTTTGCCTGCGACTAAGTCGGCATTTATATTAAAGGATGAGCCATCTTTGCCAACGCCAATAGGCGCGATAACTGGAATAAAACCGCTTTGCACTAACATGTCGATGACTGACCTATTAATTGATTCAACCTCACCAACGTGGCCAATATCAATGATTTCCGGCACCGACATCCCAGGCGTTTGGTGAGACACGACTAGCTTTTTAGCTCTAATTAGCTGGCCGTCTTTTCCTGTCACACCAAATGCCTTGCCACCAGCATTACCAATTAAATTCACTATCTCTTTATTTATGGTGGCACCAAGTACCATTTCCACGACGTCCATGGTTTTACTGTCAGTTACCCGCATACCATCTACAAATTCTGATTTAATCGATAGGCGTTCGAGTAGCTCCCCGATCTGAGGTCCTCCTCCGTGAACAACCACTGGATTGATGCCTACCGCTTTCATCAGAACAATGTCTCGAGCAAAACTTTGTTTAAGACGCTCGTCTACCATGGCATTGCCACCGTATTTAACGACCACGGTTTTACCAGCAAAGCGCTGAATATAAGGAAGTGCTCTAGAAATAACCTGAGCTGTAGTAGCGGCTTCTTTGCGACTAAGTGACATAATTAAATATAATCTTCTAAGTGATTGATAAAGGGGCCTAATTGTTTTCTAAACTGTGTTTTGATTTTTTCCAGTTGGATATGATCATCCGCTTCAAAACGTAGGGTTAAATTGGGGGTGGTGTTTGATGCCCTCACCAGTCCCCAGCCACCACTGTATTCAACACGCATTCCGTCGAGTCGGACTATTTTTGCACCATTAAATATGCAGTTATTCTGTAGCTTGGCCATCAAGGCAAACTTTTCATCCTCAGCCACAGGAACTAAAATCTCAGGGCTGTAGCTGCTAGCCTTAAACTCAGAGACTATTTCGTCGAGCGTCTTAATACCACCATTGTACTGTTGGCAAAGAACCTCTAAGAGACGCATTCCTGCATATAGACCGTCATCAAATCCACCCCAACGGTCATTGAAAAAAATGTGACCGCTAAATTCTCCTCCAATTAGCGCATTTTGATCCCGTACTGCCTTTCGAATATGGGAATGGCCGGTTTTACAAATAGTCGGCAAACCCTTGTACTCAATGATGAGTTCTTTTAGTCGCATGGTACTTTTAACATCAAAAACGACGTCGCCGCCGGGTGTTTGTCCAAGTAAGTCTCTTGCAAAAATCATCATTAACTTGTCTGGCCAGACAATAGATCCACTGGCAGAAATAACGACTAATCGATCGCCGTCGCCATCGAAAGCAAAACCGAGATCGGCGCCAGTTGAGATCACTTTGGCTATAAGGTCCTGCAGATTTTTTTCGTCAGACGGATTGGGCTCGTGATTGGGAAAGCTGCCATCGACATCACAATAAAGTGGCTCTACTGAACAGCCCAGTCTCTTAAATAGATCCACTGCAATGGGTCCAGCCACTGAGTTTCCAGCGTCGATAACCAGATTAAAAGGGCGATCAATGCAACTGTCACCAACAATGCGTTGAGAATATTGAGAAATAATATCTTTAGTAATGCGGGGTGTTGAGGTCTTAAAAGGGAAACCGTTAGGCTTGAGTGCTGACTTTAATTTTTGCAATTCTCGGCCAGAAATTACCTCCCCTCCAATGATGATTTTAAAACCGTTGTAAGCCGCAGCGTTATGACTCGCTGTTACCATCACACCACTTTTACAGCTAAGGTCACGATCAATCGCGAAATTCAATATAGGTGTGGTGACTTCACCAAGACTGAGTACATGACAGCCCGCAGATTCCAGACCAGTACACAGTGATTCTGCTAGTGATGGTGAGCTTAGCCTGGCATCGCGGCCGACAAAAAATGTTTGCTGATTTCGACTCAACGCGAATTCACCCAAAGCCAAGCCAAGACATTTGGCAAACCCATCGGTGATTTCACTGTTCGCCAAACCGCGAATGTCATACTCGCGAAATACGGACGCAGGCGCAAGGAACTCATTCTCAATGGATAGTCCATTTTGCCTGTTGTCGCTATCAGAGAGATTTAAATTCATATTTAATAATCTAATGTTAGGGTCGATTAATCCTGTACGCTATAGACGGCAGCCATATGTGCTATGAGATCTCGGGCTAACTGAGTTTTACTTCTTTTGTCAAACAAAGTCGACGATTCAGCGTCGATCCAGTGCACTTCGTTTTCGTCGCTATTAAACCCAATGTCAGAGCGAGAAATATCATTAGCAATGATCGCATTTAGATTCTTACTTTGTAGTTTATCTTTCGCGTACTGTTCGACATCAGAACTTTCCGCGGCAAAACCAACCACATAACAGTCAGGGTAAGCACTGGATACAGCGCTTACGATATCAGGATTTTTAGTCAGCGTAATAGACATAGTAGTACCCTGGTGTTTAATTTTTTGCTCTGCGATTGTGGTTGCTCGATAATCAGCCACAGCGGCCGCAGCAATAAAAAAATCGGCGCCCGCGCCGGCTGAAATTGCGGCTTCTAACATCTGCTCAGCAGACATCACTGAAATTAATTGGCATCTTTCCGGGGCGGGCATAGCCACTGGCCCAGACACCAGAGTGACCTTGGCGCCGGCATCTGCAGCCGCAGCGGCCAAAGCATAGCCCATCTTTCCTGAGCTATGATTGCTGATATAGCGAACTGGATCGAGAGCCTCTCGAGTAGGACCAGCGGTAATAACGACCCGCTTCCCCTCTAGTAGACGATTACTAAAAAAGCGAGTCGCCTGTTCTACAATACTGTCTGGTGGTTCCATTCGACCAGGGCCAACATCGCCACATGCCTGAGATCCTGCGTCAGGACCAATCGTCACTACCCCTCGTTGCTGTAAGACGGCTATATTGGCTATAGTAGCGGGATGAGCCCACATGGCTTGATTCATTGCTGGTGCTACCGCAGTGATGGCGGACGTCGCTAAATAAATAGCTCCCAGTAAGCTATCGGCTCTACCGTGAACCATGTTGGCAACGAAGTCAGCCGTTGCTGGTGCGATTAATAGCAGGTCAGCCCAACGGGCCAACTCGATATGACCCATGCCAGCCTCGGCTGTTTCGTCGAGTAATCCGGTATGTACGGGGTGTCCTGAGAGTGCCTGCATCGTTAGAGGACGAACAAATTCCTCAGCCCCTGGGGTCATCACCACGCGAATCTCCGCACCATGATCTTGAAGTCGTCTAATAATTTCGGCGCTTTTATAGGCAGCGATGCCGCCAGTAATACCAACAATTATTCGTTTGTTTGACAGACCGCTCATTAATTGTCCAGACAGTATGATATTTGGTATGTAAGATAACATTTTGAAAGGGAATTCTACAGTGATAAATAAGGACTTACTATGGCTATACCTCAATGGCCACGTCATCAAAGGCCGCGGGAAAAGCTTTTAATACAGGGGGCAAAGGCTCTTTCTAATGCAGAATTACTAGCGATATTCTTGCGTACGGGTGTGCAGGGAATGAGCGCTATAGACCTAGCGGAGGCTTTGCTGGACCGCTTCGGGGGTCTTGGGCCCCTGCTTAAGGCAGATCAAGATAGTTTCTGCGCCGCCAAAGGTTTGGGCCCTGCAAAATATTGCCAATTGCAGGCTACACTCGAATTAACCAAGCGCTATCTTGAAGAACAGCTAAAACAGAGTCCTATTTTCACTAAACCTAAACAGGTGGAGGACTATTTGGCGGTGCAGATGAAAGACTATCAGAGAGAGGTCTTCAGTGTCCTATTACTTGATACTCGTCACCAGTTGCTCGGTTACCATGAGATTTTCCACGGGACTATAGATACGACTTCAGTGCATCCTCGTGAAGTGGTGAGGTTGGCATTGCAGAAGAACGCGGCCGCTATAATAGTGGCCCATAATCACCCGTCTGGCGTCGCGGATCCCAGCCAATCGGACATTGCAATCACACAACGGTTAAAGGCCGCGCTTGAATTAGTTGATATTCGATTGCTGGATCACTTTATTATTGGCCAAGGAGAGATAACTTCTTTGGCTGATCTAGGGAAACTTTAATTTTAAGTTAATAATAAATATACGGCTAAATCCACTGATTACACTGTTTTCGTTTGATTAGGAGTTGTCTTTCTGGTATAAAACGCGCCTCTTTAAGAGACCGCCCAAAAACTAGGTGGCAATTTTTAGGAATACTTTTGTCAAAAGGAGTTTTCCTTAGACAATAATCGGAATCAGAGGCAGGATAAATGTCCAGAGTATGTCAGGTCACAGGCAAGCGCCCAATGGCTGGAAATAATGTATCTCACGCGAAAAATAGAACACGTCGTCGTTTTGAGCCCAACCTTCAGACTCACCGTTTTTGGGTTGAGGAAGAGAAGCGCTTTATAAAGCTGCGCATCTCTACTAAGGGGATGCGCATCATCGATAAAAATGGCATTGAAACCGTTTTGTCCGGGCTTCGTGCTCGTGGCGAAAAAGTCTAAGGAGTTTACTGATGGCTAAATCAGCTCGAGAAAAAATACGGTTAGTATCAAGTGCGGGTACTGGACACTTTTACACTACTGATAAGAACAAGCGGAACATGCCCGAGAAGATGGAGATCAAAAAGTATGACCCCACTATTCGAAAGCACGTGATCTACAAAGAAGCTAAAATTAAGTAATAGTCTGGGTGTAGTAGCAGCTATTTTTAGCGTAATAGAAAAATCCTGCCTAGTGGTAGGATTTTTTTTGTCACCTAGTTTTACAGATAGGCGCTAAGGGGGCATAAAAAAACCCCAAACATTGCTGTTTGAGGTTTCTTAAAATCTTCTTACGGCTATCTATCGACAGCGGCAGGAATTAATCGGCAACTACGTTCTCAGCTTGAGCGCCTTTTTGGCCTTGAGTAACTTCCATCGTTACTGCCTGACCTTCTTTCAATGACTTAAATCCATCAGCTTGAATTGCGCTGTGGTGAACAAATACGTCACCGCCGCCTTCTTGTTCAATGAATCCAAAACCCTTACTGTCGTTAAACCACTTAACAGTGCCAGAAACTCTTTCCCCTGACATAACTAACCTCACTTAAAAAATGTATACCATTTAAGGCATTAAAAATATCCAGCCTCATGACGGGGCTAGCCAACACCACCTAATCAAATACTAAACTATGACTCGGAAGCGACTCGAGATCGTACAACCAAAAAATGGCAGTCAACACAAGAGCGAGCCAGTGTATTAGTTTTTTATCCATTTGGCTAATTTTGTTTAAATTTAGGTCCAAAAAACACCCTTTTAGCGGTATTTTGTCGTAAAACAGGGATATTAAGGCGCTCAAACACAAGAAATATTTGTTTTTGCGACTTTAAATCCTCTATGAGGTGCCGCTAATAGGTGTCATTGATGCGGTTAAAATACAGATAAAAGGAATTCCTCACGGAAGTTGAGCCATCAAAACCCTAACCTTATGTTATCCTTAATAAGGTTTAGTCCCTTGCTATATTTAGGATTTTGCAATGCGTTCAGACAAAAAATAATGGAGGTGACTCATTGACGATGGCGGACCAATCTAAAAACAAGAACCTAACGCTTTTAGTCTATTTATTACAAGCCCTGGGCTTTGTGACCGGCGGACTAACCGCTATTGCGGCATTGGTTATCAACTACATTAAAATGGATGAAGTTAGCGGCAGTTGGTTAGAGGGGCACTTTCGCTGGCAGGTGAACACTTTTTGGTATGGTTTGTTGTGGACTGTTTTAGCGTGGCTATCTTGGCTAGTATTACTTGGTTGGCTCAGTGTGGCACTGGTCACTATTTGGCTGATATACCGTATTGTTAAGGGCGCAATCTACCTAAATGATGATAAACCAATAATCTTTTAAGTGAGCGCTCAAACTTAGATAAAGCTTTAAGGGTTTTGGTCTGAGACCGGGAAACTAGGAATTTTTTATGCAAAATTACCAGCATGTTGTTGGCGGACAGGCAAGCCATTTGCCGTTAGGCAAGGTAGTTTGCGTGGGTAGAAACTATGCGGCTCATGCCAAAGAGCTCAATAATCCGGTCCCTACCGAGCCTGTATTATTTATCAAACCAAGCACGTCTTTGGTGAAACTTGAAGAGCCCTTAGCTATTCCCACTCATCTTGGTGAATGCCACTTCGAAGCGGAAATGAGCATTCTTATTGGCCAGACACTCTGCAATTGCACTCAAGAGCAAGCCTCTGAGGCGATCGCCGGAATTGGTGTTGCGCTAGATCTAACTCTTCGAGAGCTACAGCAGGAGCTTAAAGAGAATGGCTTGCCGTGGGAAAAGGCCAAATCTTTTGATGGCGCCTGTCCGGTTTCGGACTTTATACCCTTCAGTCAGAGCACCAATTTACAAGATCAGCAGATTGTTTTGCGGCAGAATCAGCAGGTAAAGCAAAATGGCAATACAGAAGATATGATTACGCCTGTCTTAGCCTTACTGTCTTACATTAGCCAGTTTTTTACATTATTGCCGGGTGATATAGTGTTGACTGGAACTCCTGCCGGGGTTGGGTCGCTGGAGCTCGGAGATCAGTTAAGTATAAGTCTATCGGATAGTATCCACTGTATCACTGAGGTCGGCTTCTCGGCTGGATGATTTTATGAGTATTGCAAAAGGCATTTACAAACACTACAAAGGGAATCTCTACCAGGTTATAGAGGTAGCCACCCACAGTGAGACTCGAGAGGAGCTTGTCGTTTATAGAACGCTTTACGGCGATTACAGCATGTGGGTAAGACCCTTGAGTATGTTTCAAGACTTGGTGTCGTTTGAGGACGAGCAGGTGCCGCGCTTTAGATTTGTTGAGCCCAGTGACTGATGTTGATTATTTCTGGTAATGTTTCAATTTCTGAGTCAGAACTGGATTTTTCAGCAATCCGCGCTCAGGGCCCGGGGGGGCAAAACGTCAATAAGGTGTCTTCGGCTATTCATTTACGTTTTGACATTAATCAATCGTCACTCCCTGAGTTTTACAAACAAAGACTATTGCACTTAAGTGATCATAGAATTTCAAAAGATGGCATTGTCATTATTAAGGCTCAACAATACCGGAGTCAGGACAAAAATCGTATTGAGGCTATCCAGCGGCTACAACAATTGATTCAAACTGCTGGGGTTACTGCTAAGGCAAGAAGGCCGACCAAGCCGACTCGAGGTTCGCAAGTCAGTCGAATGGATAAAAAAACTCAGCATGGTAAAAAGAAGATCATGCGCGTTAAACCTAACTTGGATTAGATTCTATGAGCGAACTAAATAGCCATCCCTTTGATGCGCTAACACCCGATGTACTAATCGATGCTGTTGAGAGCCAAGGCTTTATCTGTGATGGACGGTTTTTGGCGTTAAATAGCTATGAAAATCGTGTCTATCAGATCGGTATCGAAGAAAAAACGCCTATGATTGCGAAGTTTTATCGTCCCGAGCGCTGGACTGATGAGCAGATTGGAGAAGAGCATCAATATTGCTTTGAACTTAAAGAGCAGGAGTTGCCAGTAGTCTGTCCGTGGATCAACAGTGAGAAAAATAGTATTAGTCACTATGCCGGGTTTCGATTCGCACTTTATGAGCGCAAAGGAGGTCATGCGCCAGAGTTAGATAACCTAGACAATCTATTTATTTTAGGTAGATTGTTGGGCCGTTTCCATGGGGTGGGTGCTACTAAGAAATTTACGCACAGACCAACTTTAAATGCCAAAAATTTTGGTTGGGACTCTTACCGGCTTATTAGCAAAGATTTCATGCCAAAAGAGTTAAGTCCTGCTTATGATTCATTAGCGCTGGATGTGCTTAAGGCTATTGAGCGTATTCTCGCTGACTATGGTGAGGTTAATAATATCCGTGTCCATGGTGATTGCCATTCAGGCAATATATTGTGGCGCGATGACTACCCGCATTTTGTCGATTTTGACGACGCGCGAATGGCGCCAGCTATCCAAGATTTATGGATGCTATTATCGGGCGACCGACATGAACAGACAGCGCAAATGACTGAAATTATTGAAGGTTACAATGAGTTTTATGACTTTGATTATCGGGAGTTGCGATTAATCGAAGTGTTTCGGACGTTAAGAATCATGCATCACAGTGCCTGGATCGCAAGGCGCTGGTCAGACCCTGCATTTCCTCGGGCGTTTTCTTGGTTTGATTCCCCTCGCTATTGGAGCGACCATATTTTGGCGCTTCGGGAGCAGCTGGCGCTGCTCAATGAACCACCACTTGAAGTTCGACCATAGTTGCTACCAGCTATAGTTCACGCCTAGATTTAATTTTCGGTCGCTTTTCTCAACCCCTCCAACGGGCCGGTTGTCGTAAGTCCATTCTATAGAGATTTTAGTAAATAGATTATTGGTCAAAGGAAAGTCAAATCCTACATCAGCTGAGAGCTGCGAGTTGTCCGCGTCCTCAATGGACACTAATAGTTGATGAGAGTGAGAAAGCCCCATTTTTTTGAATAATAGTTTACGGTACACGCTAGACCAACTTAAAGTCAGCCTATCGTCTTTTGTTCCATCAATAAATGTTTCACTAATCCATACTAGACCTGTTTCAGCCAAAAGAGCGCTCTCATCATTATCCCAAAATTGATTGCCGAGGTTGCTTCCTAAGGTGTAGACATTGTCTATTGCTCGATTGTCATTGGCGCCAAAAGATCCTTGGTTACTCCAGAACCAGCTATCTTTGAAGAACCAGTCGACTGAGTGACTTAGATGATATTTGATATTAGCTTGGTTATTGTCCGCGCTTTTGCTTTCATAACCGAGGGCTGAGCGGTGACGGAGGTCGCCGTTGATCCAGCTCATTTCTGTTTCTAAGCCCCACTCATTGCGCTCATCATTGCCGCTGGACATGTTGCCGAAAGCAGCCGTGCTACCAGAAAAGGACTCGCCGAAAAAACTCATTATAATCGCCGAGGGCTCTTCTTCAGGGCGAGATTGGGTCACGTCCATTGAGTTATTTGTTAAGAGCGCGCCATTGACAGAGCGCACCTGATCCAAGGCAATACTTAAATTGCCAAAGTTATCTGCATTCCAAATAATATGAGAGTCTGTTTTTTCCGTTATTGAGCCCTGCAGAATATCGCCATTCAGTAAAATGATTTCGTCTGCTGAGGAGACTGCTGGGAAGGTAATAATAAGAAAAGAGAATAAGTAGAATTTATTATGGGACATGACTGTTTAATTCCTTATAAAACTGTAGTAAAACTCCTGTCTTACTATAATTAAATAGGAGGAAGTGTAACAATATTATTAAAGTTAACTTCAGTATAACAGAAACTATTGTGCCTCTTGAGGCGGTGAACAATAAACTATAAGCTAAACTAAAAATACAATAATCTTAAATCGATGAGCGTTATTTACCGGACAAATTTAAGGGCTAACCATGAGTGATTTACCAGTAGAATTAAAATACGCGCGCAGCCATGAATGGGCACGGTTAGACAGTGAGGGTACTGTGTTAATAGGCATTACCGATCACGCGCAGGAGGCTCTGGGCGATGTAGTTTACGTTGAACTCCCTGAGATTGGGACTGAGATTGATGCCGGTGCTGAGATTGCCGTTGTCGAATCGGTTAAAGCGGCCTCTGATATTTACTCACCGGTTAGTGGGGAAGTCGTTGAGGTTAATCAGGTATTAGAAGATGAACCAGAGGCAGTTAATCGTTCTCCCTATGCAGACGGTTGGTTGTTTCGGATAAAGTTATCTAATCCTGACGAGCTTAACGATATGATGGATGTTGACAGCTATCTCATGGCCATAGAAGGTGAGTAGGGATTTGGTTTTAGTATTAATAAATGCAGTTATCGCTCAAGATGGCGTTGGAAGTTTTTCCAGTGCCTATTAATTTAGTCTCGAAGTGAGATTATTTTCCAGTGCCGGCGCAATGCTTCTTCACGCAGTCTATCGTCCGGATCTACGGCAATAGGACAGTCTACTTCCAATAGTAATGGTAGGTCGTTAATGGAGTCGCTATAAAAATAGCTTCCATCCAAGACCTCATTGTTTTCTTTTAGCCAGTCATTTAATCGTTCGACCTTACCTCCTTGATAGGTCGGAGTACCGACAATTTTTCCGGTAAAAAAACCATCTATTATTTCCAGATTTGTCGCTAAAAGTTCGTCTATACCGAGTGATTTAACGATAGGCTCGACAATAAAATGATTGGTAGCTGTGATAACCAGTAGGCGATCTTCAGCTAGACGATGTTGCTCTATTAAAAGCTCGGCTTTGGGTAGCTTTAACGGCTCCACCATCTCTGCCATAAACTGGCGATGCAGTTTGTCGAGCTTGTTTTGAGATAGACCGACGAGAGCTCTGAGTGAAAACTCAAGATACTTAAATATGTCTAAGCAGCCATTTTCATAATCAGCGTAGAATTTGTCGTTCATGGTTTTGTAATGACCTTGATCAACCAGATTATGAACGACTAAAAACTCACCCCAACTGTGGTCACTATCGCCAGCAATAAGGGTGTTGTCTAAATCAAAGATTGCGAGAGCCATCAAATAAACCAGAATTATTAGAAGAGCTGGCAGGATAGCGATCAACCAACGCTGGCTCAAGAGAAAATTGCCGATGCCACAATATTGTGGAACAATGGTCACGCTAATCATTCCTCATCACAGGTACAAAAATAGTGGTTGATAAAGACGGTTTTCGATCTAATATTGGTATTGTTATCAGTGATGGCAAAGGCAAGGTATTTCTCGCAAAAAGAGTAGGCCAGCAATCATGGCAGTTCCCTCAGGGAGGCATCGATAAGGGTGAGTCTGTAGAGCAAGCCTTGTATCGTGAGTTATATGAGGAAGTAGGTTTAGAGTCCTCAGATGTTAAGATCATTCAGCGTACCAAACGTTGGTTACAGTACCGCATCCCCAAAGCTATGCAGCGCAAGCATTCAAAACCACTTTGTATTGGTCAGAAGCAGAAGTGGTTCTTCTTGCAGATGACAGCAGATCCTGCAAAAGTTCGCTTTGATACATCTGGGACACCTGAGTTTGACGGTTGGGAATGGGTCAACTATTGGTATCCGATTAACGCTGTGATTTCGTTCAAGCGCAACGTTTATCGCAACGCGTTACAGGAATTTTCTCAGCCAAATATGCGCTTCCAGCAATTAGGGGACGCCTAGTCATGCTGGCATCTTTGCGCGCCATTGTTCAGGAGGTTAATAGTGCTCGCAGCCTTCCTGAAGTACTCACGATTATTGTTACCGAAGTGCGTGCAGCGATGCAGGCAGGAGTCTGCTCAGTCTATTTATTCGACGTGACTGATCAACGTTATGTGCTTATGGCCACAGAGGGCCTTCGTCAAGAGTCGATCGGGAAAGTCCGCATGGGAATGAGGGAGGGCCTTGTTGGGCTGGTCGCATCAAAGCAAGAGCCTTTAAATCTTGAGGATGCTGATAAACACCCTAACTTTGCCTATTTTGAAGAGACGGGTGAATCACCGTTTCATTCATTTTTAGGCGTCCCCATCATTCATCATCGCAAGGTGCTGGGGGTGTTGGTATTGCAGCAAGAAACGCAGCGTCGGTTTGCCTCTGAAGAAGAGGCCTTTGTAGTGACGGTTTGCGCGCAGCTTTCTGGCGCTATTGCGCACGCCGAGGCTACGGGCGCCTTGCGCCAACTAGCCTCGGCAGGCAGAGGAAAAAGCCGTGAAGCCATATTCCAAGGCATAGCGAGTGCGCCTGGCGTGGGGATTGGTTGTGCAGTGCTGGGTTCCTCCAGCACTGACCTCTCAAAAGTGCCAGAGCGATTTTCTCAGGATCCCGACCAAGAAATTAAAATATTTCTTGAGGCTTTAAAGGCAACTAAGAGGGATATGCGTAATTTGAGCGATGGTTTGGCGAGTAAATTGAGTGAGGAGGAGTTTGCGCTTTTTGATGTTTATATTCGCATGCTTGATGATCGTTCATTAGTGAGCGAGGTTAAGGACGCCATTAAAGAGGGTAGAGCTGCAACCAGTGCGTGGAGCTCTGTCATTCTCAAACATGTGCGTACGTTCAAAAAAATGGATGACCCCTATCTGCGAGAGCGTGCGGCCGACGTGAACGATCTTGGCAGACGAGTACTTGGTTATCTGCAAGCAAAGGACACCGAAAAATCATCTCTTCCGCGACGTATTGTGTTGGTGGGAGAGGACCTCTCCGCCACGGCGCTTGCTGACATACCGGTAAGTCAGCTAGTGGGTATTATTTCACTAAAAGGGTCAAGCAATTCACATATGGCGATCGTTGGGCGAGCCCTTGGTATTCCTACGGTAATGGGAGCAATTAACTTACCTTGGATGGAGCTCGAGGGGCAAGAATTAATTGTTGATGGCTCGACCGGAGAAGTTATCAGTCGAGCGACACGCGCCGTGCGGAGAGATTACGTGCAGCGGCAGAGAGAAGAGCGGCAGTTTAATAAGGAACTTGAAAAGCTTAGAGATATCCCTTGTCACACGCCGGATGGCGTGCGTTTTTCACTGTGGGTAAATACTGGATTGCGACAAGATACCCTGCAGTCTTTGAAAAGTGGTGCTGAAGCGGTGGGTCTATTTCGCACCGAAATTCCATTTTTAATGCGCTCGAGTTTCCCCACCGAGGATGAGCAGATAGAAATCTATCGAGAGCAACTTGCCGCTTTTTCTCCACGGCCAGTCACTATGCGTACTCTAGATATCGGCGGCGACAAAGATTTGCCGTATTTCCCCATTGAGGAAGAAAATCCTTTTTTAGGGTGGAGGGGCATTCGTATCTCGCTTGACCATCCAGAGATTTTTTTGGTGCAAATTCGAGCCATGTTGCGCGCCAGTATTGGTATTAATAACCTGCGTATTATGTTGCCAATGATTAGTAATATTCCAGAACTAGAGCGAGCACTCCAGTTGATTGACCGGGCCTATCGAGAGTTAACCGACGAGGAAGGCTACAGTATTAAGCGCCCTTTAATGGGAGCCATGATAGAGGTGCCGGCCGCAGTTTATCAAGTAAAGGAAATTGGTCGTCGGGTCGACTTCTTGTCGGTGGGGACTAATGATCTTACGCAGTATTTACTAGCTGTAGATCGTAATAATCCTAGAGTAGCAGACCTTTATCATACCTTACACCCAAGTGTGTTGAGGGCGTTAAAATCGATTTTCGAACAGGCATCTTCAGTGAAGTGCCAGCTCAGTATTTGTGGGGAGATGGCTGGAGACCCCTTAAGTGCTGTAGTTCTTTTAGGGCTGGGTTATGAGACATTTTCAATGAGTGCTAGCAGTCTATTGCGCGTTAAATCGATGCTGTTGAATGTAACTCGTAAAGACGCACAAATTTTAGCGCGTAGGGCATTAAAAATGCCCGATTCTCAAACGATCTATGACTTCATGGCTGAATCATTAAATCAACCGGAAGTGGCTCAGCTCCTTAGATCGACGTCTAAGCGGTGTACGGAAGCGTCGCGGTTAATCGACTAAGATTTTAAAGTTAAACTGATTGAAGCCCCTTCTCTGCCCCGCTTCAAAGCATTGCTCTGCTACATGAACCTCTCCATTGCTGGATACTACAATCGCGGTTGAGGCTCTCGTCCCATAACCCTCAGCAATAATAAAGGGGGAGGAAAGTAAACTTTCCCACTCTGCAGGCACGCCAGTGTTAGGGAGTAGGTGCGGAGGATAGATTTTTTGCAAAGACAGCGCCTCAAGTAATATTGGTAAGGCTTCGGCGTCAATTTTGCGGTCTACTATTATCTGGGACAACTGTTCCCGAGCATGAGAAACTTTGGGCCAGGGGCTGTCTAGGGCATGGTTACTGAGGGCATAGACTCCGGGCTCTAAGATAAGCCTCTGGTCGCCTTGGTTGTTTAGATAGAGCAGGGATACGCCATCATAAATCAGCAAATTAAAGCCATCATAACCTGATAGTCGAGCCGCGATTGAGTCAGTCCACTGATGAACATCATCACTAGAAGACAAGAAGTCAGTTACCAGTTTGCCTCGAGAGAGGAGTTTTGTCTGAGAAATATTGTTGCTATGAAACTCACGAAAGTTGGTTACAGCTGCGAACCGACCATTGCATTTTAGTCCCAACCAAGTACCGCCGGCTTGTTGATCTCTGCCGGCTAAAATTTGGCTATCAGTCCACCAGTGCATAGGCAGCGTTGGGCGTTCGTAGAATTCGTCACGATTAGAGATGACGATGAGAGGAGCATCGGGATGGCAATTAAAAGCAAAGGCAAGTAAACACATACTCAGAGTATAACTATTTCCACTTTTGTCTGTCATCCTTCTTGGCAGTAATGAGTATAAACCGCTATGATCAGCGCAACAGTATTTTTGGAGCACTCTTCGCCGATGTTAACCTATCCATCTATTGATCCAGTGGTTTTATCAGTTGGCCCACTGCAAGTGCATTGGTACGGCGTGATGTACCTGTTAGGCTTTATTGTGGCTTGGCGCTTGGCGCTCCGCAACAGTCAGAGACCTTGGTCTCCTATCAAAAAGAATCAGGTGGAAGACCTAATTGTCTATGGAGCCTGGGGCGTTATCTTAGGTGGTCGCTTGGGTTACATGTTTTTCTATGGTGCCGACAAATGGTTGGCAGACCCAGCGATGTTGATCCGTATATGGGAAGGGGGCATGTCTTTTCATGGGGGCTTAATGGGGGTTGCAATAGCTATATTGATTTATAGCCGTAAGTATCAGGTTCCGTTTCTTGGTTTGACCGATTTTGTCACGCCACTTGTTCCTGCAGGATTACTGTTCGGGCGATTGGGCAACTTTATTGGGCAAGAACTTTATGGAAGGCCTACCGATGTGTCATGGGCAATGGTTTTTCCAGCGGACCCAGAGCAACTTGCTCGACACCCCTCGCAACTCTATGAGGCCGCCTTAGAAGGATTAGTTTTGTTCCTGATCATTAATTGGTTTGCTCGCAAGCCAAGGCTTTACGGCCATGTGACCGGGTTGTTTTTGATTCTTTACGGAGTTTTTAGGTTTGCAGTGGAATTTGTAAGGCAGCCAGATGCGCAATTTGTGGGCCAATCTGCTCTCGTCGAGTCTTTCAGTTGGATGACGCGTGGCCAGACACTGTGTATTCCTATGATCATCCTAGGCCTGTGGTTTACGCGTAAAAGCGTCCAGCGCTTGCTTGGCAAATCGGTTAGTTCCTCATGAAGCAATATTTAGACTTAATTCGACATATTCGCGATCATGGTGTAAAAAAGGAAGATCGAACGGGAACGGGTACGGTAAGCATTTTTGGCCATCAGTTGCGGTTTGATTTGGCAGCAGGATTTCCCTTAGTTACTAGTAAAAAAGTACATCTAAAGTCAATAATACATGAACTACTGTGGTTTATTCGCGGTGACACTAACATCCGTTATTTGGTGAACAATGGAGTTGGCATTTGGAACGACTGGCCTTATCAAAGCTGGTTACGAGAGACAGGTCAAGATGAGACCTTGACTATGTACTCACCAGAATGGACCGCGCAAAAGAAGTTGTTCATAGAGAGAATTAAGGCGGATGCCGATTTCGCTGATGAGTACGGAGACCTTGGCCCTGTTTACGGCAAGCAATGGCGCGATTTTGGCGGAGTTGATCAGTTGGCACAATTAATCGACGACATTAATACTGATCCGGACTCTCGACGTCTAATTGTTTCTGCCTGGAACCCTCAAGACATTCCCGTAATGGTGAGGTCGGGGCTACCACCTTGCCACAGTTTGTTTCAGTTTTACGTGGCTGAGGGCCGACTCAGTTGTCAGCTCTATCAACGCAGTGCCGATGTGTTTCTCGGGGTGCCTTTTAACATTGCTTCATACGCTCTACTTACGCTCATGATAGCCCAGGTGACAGGACTAGAGCCCGGTGACTTTGTTCATACTTTTGGGGATGCCCATCTCTATCTAAATCATATGGATCAGGTTAATGAGCAGTTGTCTCGCGATACCTTTCCGCTGCCAACTCTTATGATCAATCCGTTGGTGGACAACCTGTTTGATTTTGTTTTTGAGGATTTTGAATTACGGGGCTATCAATCTCACGCTGCTATCTCAGCGCCGGTTGCGGTGTAAGCAATGAAGCTGTCATTAATAGTAGCAATGAGCCGTAATGGGGTTATTGGCTTAGATAATCGACTGCCTTGGCATTTGCCTGAAGACCTTCGTTATTTTAAATCGGTAACAATGGGGAAACCTATCATTATGGGACGAAAAACCTTCGATTCTATAGGTCGCCCGCTGCCAGGCCGCTGCAATATTGTTGTTACACGCAATCCGAGTTGGACAGAATCCGACGTTAAGGTCGCCCAGACTATGGAGCAAGCAATACTTTTAGGGCAGCAGGCCTGCCAAGATAGTGGGGGTGATGAGTTGATGGTTATCGGTGGAGAACAAATTTATAGTGCCACTGTAGCCTCAGCAGATCGCATCTACCTTACTGAGGTCGATGCTGACATTAAGGGAGATGCATTTTTCCCTGGTTTTAATAGAGATGCATGGAACCAAGTTAAAGTTCAGTACCCTGAGCGAGCCGACAATCCGTCATATCGGTTTTTGGTGCTAGACCGTATTTAACTTCCGGTGGTTCCATTGAGCTGAAGATGTTACCTTAGGTAACAAGATTGAAACTTCTTGCTTTAAACTCGGCTTTTTCGAAACAGCTAATTTGATTCTTTAAGATGAGACTGTTACAAAGGTGCGTTGAGGAAAAAGTAAGGTTTCTCTTGGAACGATTGTGCTGAACTTAAGCGCTATTTAGAACACTAATCTGGTAGACCCAAATTGAGGGAACTATGAATAAGCAACCACTAAAAGCATTAGCACTTGTCGCTGCGCTAATCGGTGGTCTGACTGCAAGTGCAGTTCAGGCAACTGAGGTAAACGACGTGTTAAAAGCTGGAGCCGTTAAGGTTAAAACAGCGAAAACAGCACAGGTCCAGGTTGATCGTATCGCCGATCAAACGGACGGGCTTCTACAAGAATTTAAACAGGTCAACAAGCAAATCGAATCGCTGCGGGTTTATAACTCTCAGCTAGATCGTCAGATTGTTAGTCAGAAGACGATGATGGCTGAGCTTCAAGAGTCGATCGAGAACGCTACTGTTATTGAGCGAGGTATCTCTCCGCTAATGGTCAGCATGCTTGACGGTCTGGATGATTTCATCTCCTTGGATATGCCGTTTAAAACAGAGGCGCGTAGCGCTGCGATTGCCGAGTTAAGCATAAATCTCGATAGCGCCAAATTCTCTGCGGCTGAGAAATTCCGCCAGATTTTGGAAGTTTATGATATTGAGTCGGCTTACAGTCTCTCTTTGGAATCTTACCGGGACATGGTTGATATCAATTCTGATGGCTCAGAAGTAGAGGTAGAAATGCTTCGTATCGGACGAGTTGCTCTGATGTATCAAACTAAAGACAAATCTCAGACGGGTGCATGGAATAAGACTACAGGTGCTTGGGAAACGCTCGACAGCGATTATCGTCGAGCGGTAAACCAGGGCATTCGAATTGCGAAGAAGCTTTCGCCTCAGGATGTTATGCAAATGCCAATTACAGCGCCGGAGATAGCACAATGAAAATGAAATTCGTTCAAGTTATCCTGGCCTTTGCTGCCACTGTTGCCTTCACTATGCCTGCTGTGGCTCAAGACGCAAAAACCTTAGACGAGTTGTTGATGATGATTGAGACTTCCTCAATTTCAGAAACAGCCGATTACCGACAGCGCGAAGCGGCTTTTAAAAGTGATCAGCGCAAGCAAGCGCAATTATTAAGCAAAGCGCAAAACGAGCAAACTGCCGAAGAGCAGCGATCAGATCGTCTGGAGCAGAACATTCGCGACAATGACGCGCTAATAATTACCTTGCGCGAGCAGCGTGACAAGCGTCTTGGTTCGTTAAAAGAGTTGTTTGGCCATTTAACTGGGGCTGCTGGTGATATTCGCGCCAATCTTAATCAGTCAATTGTTAGCGCTCAGATTCCTGGTCGCACTGAATTCTTGGATGAATTGATTGACAAAATGAGCAGTGATACCCGCTTGCCCTCAATCAAAGACATTGAAAAACTTTGGTATGAGCAGCAACGAGAAATGGTTGAAAGCTCACGAGTTGTTAAATTTAATCGTTCCGTATTGCTCACTAATGGTGAGCAGGCAGAAATGGAAGTCGTTCGAGTGGGTACTTACAATTTAGTTTCAGATGGTATGTATTTAGAGTACAGCCCCGACAGTGGCTTGGTGTCACAGTTGGCGCGTCAGCCCAATGCTCATCAGTCATCTGCGTCAGATCTCCAAGCTGCAGAATCCGGTTTCACCAAAACGGGCCTTGATCCAACAGGACCATTGGGTGGAGGTTTACTTAGTGCCTTGATCAATACACCGACGTTAATTGAGCGTTGGCACTTTGGTGGTATCGTTGGTTATGTAATCACCGCTGTATTTGCCTTTGCTATTGTCCTCGCCGGTTGGCGCTTTGTGGTTCTTCAGGGCATGTCAGCAAAAGTAAGTGCCCAGCTTTCAGGCGACAAGCCTGATACCACTAATCCTCTGGGACGAGTTTTGCAAATTGGTGCTGATAATGCAGGCTTAGACCCTGAATCACTGGAGCTTAAGTTGCACGAAGCGGTGCTTAAAGAGCGCCCGGAAATCGAGTCAGGTTTAAATCTGTTGAAAGTTATTTCAATGGTTGCGCCTTTGATGGGTCTTTTGGGAACGGTAACAGGTATGATTATTACTTTCCAGATGATTACTCTTTATGGTGCTGGTGATCCTAAGGCAATGGCTGGCGGTATCTCTCAGGCGTTGATCACTACAGTATTAGGACTTGTTGTGGCTATTCCAACAGTACTGATGCACACCCTAGTGAATGGCAAAGCGCAACGTATTTTGCATGTTCTGGAAGAGCAGAGCGCTGGCATTGTGGCTGGTTCAGTAGAGGCCCGTTAAGATGTTTTTCGAAGATACGATTGCCGACGTAGGGAAATTTATGGATTCAGGCGGCCCGGTCCTTTGGGCTATTGTCGTCCTGCTGTTCGTAATGTGGACTCTTATTTTTGAGCGATTGTGGTATCTCCGATCCATTGTTAGCGTGGATGTTCAGGGAGCTATCGATACCTGGGAGGCGCGCAAAGAACGAAAGTCTAAGCACGCTCACCAGGTTAGAGAAAAGATAATCTCTGAGGTTAGCCTTGAAATTAACACCAACATGATGATGATCAAAACTCTGATTGCCTTAGCCCCATTGTTCGGCTTACTGGGTACGGTAACCGGCATGATCACAGTGTTTGATGTCATGGCCTTCACTGGTGGTGGCGACGTCAAGGCAATGGCTGGTGGCGTTTCTCAGGCGACGGTTCCGACTATGTCAGGGATGGTTGCCGCGCTGTCAGGGGTATTCGCAATGACTTACGTTGATCGAATGGCCCTCCGGGAGCAACAGCTACTGGAAGATCATTTGACCATGGATCATTAAATGGTGGTTGCTATATTCCTAGCAACACCGATGAGAGACAACTATGCGCAATAGAACAGGTAAATCACAAGATCAGGGCCAGACAATCGATCTGACCCCAATGCTTGACGTGGTTTTCATTATGCTTATCTTTTTCATTGTTACGGCAACATTTATTAAGCTACCCGGCGTGGAAGTAAATAAAATGGACACGGTCACAGAACAATCCTATAAAAAGGTGCAAATCTTAGTGGCGGTGAGCGAGAACAATGAATTTTGGATTGATAAAAAACGGATCGAACCCTCCGCATTAAAAATCAATCTAAGCAGAATGTTTAATGAAAATCCAAAGGGCGGCATGGTCATCCAAGCCGATAATGAGTCCAATATTGAATCGGTTGCCAAGGTAGCTGATATCGCGCGCGATATCGGTATTTCCCCCGTAGCGATTTCTGTTGAAAACGACTGAGTTAATAGTATGGATGTAATGAGAGTTGGAATTTCGGCTGCACTTGGTATGGTAGCGACCTTTGGGTTGGTTATGTTGATGTACACATTAATTGACTCTGGCAGTAAAGAACTAGACGAAGGGCCGACCATTAAGATACCTGATTTCCTGCATGTTGACCGAGATGTTACCGAGAATGTAAAGAAGACTGAGGTTAAAAAGCCTGACGATCCTGAGACGCCGCCACCGGAAATTCCAGAAGAGAACTTGCAATTTGAAGTCCCTGATAATGTTGTGAGCATGGCGGCTCCTAAAGTTGGTGGCACCATGCAGGTAGGGATGGGAGCTTTCTCTAGGGATTCAGATTATATTCCAGTGTATGTCCCGCAACCGCAGTACCCACGACGGGCCCAGACCAGAGGGAAAGAAGGCTACGCTGTGGTTGAAGTCATAATTACCTCAACAGGCGGTGTTCGTGACCCTGTTATGATCGAAGAATTTCCAGAAGGTTGGGGTTTTGGTAGTGCAGCGGTTAAAGCGGCATTAAAACTAAAATACAACCCAAGAGTAATTGATGGCGTTGGCCAGGAAGTTACTGGTGTGTTGTATAAATTTACCTTCCAGATGGCGAAGTAAGGAGACCCCTATGTTTAATAGATTAAAAGTTCTAGCAGTAGTGGGTGCCGCTTTTTTACTGCCATTGATGGCCTCAGTGAATTCTCCCGACTCGGTGTTTTCAATGAGCGCTGTGGCCGCAGAAGATGAAGAACCCAAGTATAAAAACGTAAAGACTCGTAAAAGAGAGTCGGTCGGCAAAACCTGCGCGCAGGCCTTAGACAAAGTGCAAGGTGAGAATGGGCCCATTTTTGCTGCCGGTGAATTAGGCGAAAAAGCAGATGCCTCTCTGTTATGGATGGAGGCCAAAACGATGCTTAATGATATCGAAAGTCGGACCAAGGTCTGCGCTTCGGATTATGAGCAGAGCCAGGTGTGGAATATGCTTGGTTATGTTTTTTATTCTATGGATGACTTCACTGGCGCGACCGGATACTACAAAAAAGTGGTTGAGGGCGTCGGAACTCCACCGGAGATGAAGTTAGATACCCGCTATACCCTAGCTCAATTTTATGCGATGCAAGAGAAATATGCTTTAGCTGTTGAGCAGCTTGAGATATGGATAGACTCAGCGATTATTGTTGGTTTGGATGCACGTATGCTGATAGCGCAGCTCTACTATCAATTGGAGCGTAAAGAGGACGCTTTAATAATGGTGGAAATTGCTATAGATGAATCTGAGGCAAAAGATATATTGCCGAAAGAGACTATGTGGTCGCTGCAGAGGGTACTTTATTACGAGAAAGATGATATTAAAAAGGTGACATCGATACTGCAACAATTGGTTAAGCACTATCCTAAGTGGACTTACTGGAAGCAGTTAGGTGGCATGTACGGCAGCCAAGAGCGTGAACTCGATCAGTTGGTCGCCACAGAGATGGTCTATCTCAATGATCAGTTGACGACTGAAAGCCAGGTCATGAGTATGGCGTATATGTACCTAGGAGCCGAAGTGCCTTATCGCGCGGCAAAGATTATCGATAGAGGCATGAGCGACGAGATTATAGAGAAAACCGCTAAAAATCTTGAGGTACTTGGCCAAGCTTGGTGGGCAGCCAAAGATTTAACCAGCGCGCTTAAAGCATTTGAGAGTGCCTCGAGGGAGTCTGATAGTGGCGAACTGCAATCAAGGATTGCTTCTATTTATCTCGACTTAGGTAATGACAGCAAGGCTTATAAAGCGGCGCAGAAGGCGGCGGAGAAAGGCTCGATTAAAAATCCATCAGCCAATTATGCCACCATGGGTAGTGCCTTGGTTAATTTACACTGTTACAAGGATGCTGTCTCGGCGTTTAAAGAGTCAGTTAAAGCGGCAACGACCAAAAAGAGTAAGCGCTTTCCTCAGCAGTGGATTAAGTTTGCCGATGCTGAAGGCGCTAGGTTGCAAAGGTTACGCGATGTTGGCGCGACTGTTCCAGGTTGCAATAAGGCTTAAGTAAGACTCAACGATGACTTTGAGAAATAAAAAAAGCCCGGCCAAATGCCCGGGCTTTTTTGTGTCACTTACCTTTTGACTCACGCTTTATAGCTCAGCAACGTCGTGAATATCGCCTTTTTTATCGCCATAGCTACTTTTCTTGGGGCCGATCGACTAACCAGACCTGGAGTTATATTCTAGCCATTGGAGATACAAACTAAGGCATCGGCACATTGAGCATTAACCAAATATCTGACAGAATCAGCGATAATATCTCCTGAGACCAGCGCATAAACCATTCCATCATGGCCCATGGTGATATCATCACCCACGGCAATAAGCGGGCGATCTCGGGTGACTCCTTTAATCTTAGCAACTATGCAGGCACAAATTACCCCGGTGCTTTAGGTTCAACTGACTTGATTCCAGCCACCCGCCTAAGCGCTCGGCCACCGGCAATATTGCGTCTTTGATTGGTCGTGTGCGAAGGATATTTATGGGGTTCAAGCTTAGTCTAATGGCCAGTTGGCGAAGACCACTATAGACTCTCCTTTCTATATAGCTTTGTAAAAGACTCCAGCGTTACGCTGGTAATTATACATTGATTGCTTGTTCGCTGGCAGGTCTGTTACCTCAGCTCTAACAAAACCTTTTTCCAAAAACCAATGGGCTGCCTGAGTAGTCATTACACATAAACTGGACCTGCGCTGCAGTCGGGCCTGGAATTCAATCTGATCAAATAGTCTCGATCCAATACCTTGGCCATTAAAATCTGTGTGTGTTGCGACGCAGGCAACCTCTCCTATCTGCTTGTCTGCAGTGGGGTAAAGGGCAGCACAGCCGACAATAAAGCCTTCAGGGTGAACGACAACGGTAAAACGGGCTATCTCTGCTTCTAGAAGCTCACGAGATCGTTTAACCAGAACTGATTGATCTTCAAGGGGTGTAATTAGCTCCAATATACCGCCAACATCTTCAATTGTGGCCGCTCTAATTATCTCTCCATAATCTTTGCTAATTAGAGTGCCGCTACCATCCCGGGTAAGTAGCTCTGACAGCAAGGCTCCGTCTTGTTGGTAGCTGACTAAATGAACACGTTCGACACCAAGCTGGCAGGCGTGGGCTGCCGCGCCTAAGAGTGATATTTGTTGGACATCTTTGCTAGTTTCAAGTAACTCGGCAAGCTGCGGTAGTGAAAGCGTGCGCAATAGACTTCCTTTATTCATTACACCTGGAGAGTCACTGACTAGAATTAACTTCTCTGCCTTTAATGTAATAGCTACTTGAGCCGCTAAGTCCTCATAATTTAAGTTAAAGGACTCCCCAGTGGCAGAAAATCCGATTGGGGATATTAGCACGATGGAGTTGTCGTCTAGTTGGCGTTTGATTGCCTGACTGTCGATTCGCCGAACCTCTCCGGTACGTTGAAAATCGACTCCATCGCGAACACCTAAAGGTTTCGCTGTGACAAAATTTCCTCCGATCACTCGAATACGAGCTCCGTGCATTGGCGAGTTAGGCAGCCCCATAGACAGCTGAGACTCGATCGCCAGTCGAGTACTGCCCACCGCCTCCTTAATACAGAGCATTGCCTCACTGCCAGTAATACGCAAGTGCTGCTCAAAGCTTGTTTCGATACCTGAGAGAGCAAGACGCTTATTGATCTGAGGTCTAGCGCCATGGACTACAACGGTCCGCATTCCGAGACTTTGTAAAAGCGCAATATCATGCACCATACTATGGAAGTTGGATTGCAGAACAGCGTCCCCAGATATGGCGATAACGAAGGTCTTGCCTCTATGAGCGTGAATATAGGGCGAAGCCTGTCTTAAGAGCTTTACATAGTTTTTATCTTTCATGGCGGGATTATAAGCAACAGCGGCCAATAAGTTCATATAAATGAGCAGTTGTGGGTAAAATAAACGCTCTTTTTAGTCCTTTGCTCCTTTAATGATTGATTTCAAACTCATTTTTTACCTTCATCCTGAGAACCATTAAAAGCATGAGGTTAAAGTAGTCAGCAATAAAAAGCTTTTAGCACTCTAAAAATAACAATGTTTACAGCTATAGGCTAAGCGGAGGTGCTATCGTTAATAGTCAATCTATGGTTCAATTCGCATCTTAAACAATCAGCCACTATCGTTCTATGTTAGTGAGTGGCAGTGGTATCAATACGGCAATAAAATGCATGCCACTTTATGGGCTGATAAATCACTCCATATTTTTCGAGTTATTCGAGGGTAGATCCGTAATCGGCGTCATGATTTGATGGTCGATTATAGAGTCGGATATTTCATTTTTAGTGAAGGTTAATGAACAAGAGGGCAAGGATGATGTCGTTCGCAGACCGCGATGGTTTTATTTGGATGGATGGTAAATTAGTCGATTGGCGCGATGCGAAAACGCACTTTCTAACGTCTTCGTTGCACTACGGTAATGCGGTTTTTGAAGGCATAAGGGCCTATCAAACCGAGAGTGCTGGCACCTGTATATTTAGGCTTGAAGATCATATTAAGCGCTTATTCAATTCTGCAAAAATCATACATATGACCATTCCTTACAGCCAAGAGGAAGTCCGTGAGGCGCATCGTGAGGTGGTTCGCTCCAATAATCTGGATGCAGCTTACATTCGGCCACTGGTGTTTTTAGGTTCTGAGGGAATGGGACTTCGGGCTAAAGGCCTAGAAGTACACCTGGGAATTGCTGCTTGGGATTGGCCGTCTTATATGCCGCCAGAGACCTTAGCCTCCGGCCTTAAAGTGCGCACTTCCTCCTATACCCGCCACCATGTCAACATCACCATGGTTAAAGCCAAGGCAAGCGGCAATTATTTGAACTCAATGTTGGCCTTGCGCGAAGCACTAGATTCTGGATGTGATGAAGCGATTATGCTCGACCCAGAGGGTTATGTTTCTGAAGGTAGTGCAGAGAATTTCTTTATGGTGCGCGACGGGGTGATTTATACACCAGACTTAACCTCATGCCTCGACGGCATTACGAGAGACACTGTATTTAAGTTAGCTGCTGACAAAGGTATAGAAGTTCGCGAAAAACGTATTTCTCGGGATGAGGTGTATATTGCGGACGAAGCCTTTTTCACTGGCACAGCGGCAGAGATCGTCCCTATTAGGGAGTATGACAGTCGCATCATTGGCGACGGCAGGCGTGGCCCAGTGGCGGCAACACTCCAGAGTGCCTATGCGGAGCTTGTGCAGGGTGAAAACCCTAAGTACAGTCATTGGTTGGCGCCGGTTACTGAATAAGTGCCCTTTGCTAATAATTATCAGATCGAACTGGAATTAATGCGATGACAGCAGCAAGCGAAGTAGTCAATGTTCTGTGCATGAAGTGGGGTACTAAGTATTCCGCCGATTATGTGAATACACTCTATTCGATGGTTTCACGTAATATGAGCAGAGAATTTCGCTTTGTCTGCTTGACCGAAGATGGGGTCGGCCTGCATGGAAATATTGAAGTTTTCCCTCTACCTGAGCTATCAGTAGATTTAGGGGGTCCAGAGCGCGGATGGAATAAGCTGGCTGTCTTTGCTGAAACTCTCTATGACCTCAAGGGTAAGGTACTCTGCCTCGATTTAGACATAATAATCACTGGTAGTCTGGATGATCTTTTTGATTATCCAGGAGAAGTAATGATTATTAAAGACTGGATTAAGAAGGATGGTACTGGAAATTCTTCGGTCTATCGTTTTGAGGTGGGCGCTCATCCTGAGGTGTTGGCTGAATTTGAGCGGTCATTTGGTAAAATTAAAAAGACTCATCGTAACGAGCAGGAATATCTTTCTGCTGCGATGATGGCAAAGGGCGCGCTGGTGTATTGGCCAGATCATTGGTGCCGTAGTTTTAAGCGACACTGTATTAAGCCATTTTCGTTTTTTATCGCTCGTGAAACAGAAATGCCAGCCGATACTCGTGTTTTGGTTTTTCATGGAAAACCTGACCCCCATGAGGCGATTTCTGGCGTTAGCGGCAAGTGGTATCGACGATTTAAACCGGCGGCTTGGGTGCAGAGCCACTGGCGTTAAAATCCTTGATGCCCAGCACATAAGTTGGACTAAAATCGGCATAATCTCGTACCTTAGTCGCCTTATTGTTTAGCGAAATCCTTACCAAATAAGTATTAGTATCTCCTCGTAGGAGCTCAGTCCATAGGCTCATTGGTGAGTTGAAATCGGGTTAGCCAGTCTATCGTTTGACTATAAACTTCGCTGCTATCTGGTGGGCTTTCGGCGTTAATAACCTTTGGTCCTAGCATAAATTCAGGCGTAACCTCTCGGCCTTGCCCGCTCTTCGAATAGGCAGTTTCACCGACCACTAAATACTCGGCATGATAGGCAAAGGTATGATATTTGTCGTTTTCGTTTGGCACCAGTAAATTGCGTCCAAGATTAGGGTAATGGGCATTAGAGAGAGCAGCGTTGTATAGGGTTGGCATAAGATCCTTGTGAGAGGCTATCTGACTTAGATCAGGGTCTACATCGGGCCTGTAATCTTGAGGAAGATATAAATAGAAAGGTACGCTCAGTTCATGTAAGCGCTCTGCTGGGTCATAGCTCATGCCACGAATAGCGTGATCTCCAGTTGCCGCGACAATAGTATTACTTTTAAGCCGGCTATTTTTTACCTCTGATATAAACTGCCCTAGCTGATCGTTAGTGTACTGGAATGTATCTAGTGATTCTCTAGGCAGGTCTTGGAGCCTTGATACTAAGCTATCAACTGGCGGAGATAAGGTTAAGTTATGATGTTTGGGTAATTGGTAGGGTGGATGATTAGTGACGGTTAATGTGACGATAAAGAGAGGTTTATCCTCTGCATTCTTAGCCAATAACTGCTTAATAACCTCTTTAAATACAAATTTATCTTCCCCACCCCAGACGCTTGATTCCATTGCGGGGTAAAGTTCTCGCAGTTGGTGAGCGCCAACAAACTGGTCGAAACCTTGAGTCTTTAAGTAGTCGCTACGATTTGATAGTCCTTCGAATCCCGAATAGACAAAAACTGTTCTGTAGCCTGCCTTTTTAAACACAGTAGCCACAGAAGTTTGCAGAGGAGTGTGTTGATGGCTTGAGTAACTAATAGCGCTGTACTCAGTATTAACCAGCAGACTCATTAGTGATTTTTGAGTGTCATCATGTGCGGGTAAAAATCGGGTGAAATAATAATCTTCTTCTAAGTGTTGACGCATCTGGCCAGCAAGATCAGCGCCTTGGTTAAACGCAGGCAGCAATAAAGCATTAGCCATACTTTCTATGAGATTAACCACCACATTTGGCGGATTCTCCTCTAAAAAGATAGACCTAGGTGTCCGGGTAAAAAACTGTGGGAAAAGAGCTTGGTCTGAGGGAGCTTCACCATAAAAAGTTGCAAACAGTTGGCGACCTTCAGAATCCAGAGCGGGAGTAATTATATTTGATAGCTGAAATTCCTTGTAGCCGTAGTAGAGAGCAACAATACCGTTAGGCACTATGTTATTTACGGCCGTTTCAGATGACACAACAAGGTGTCTTTGAGACAGAGGGAAGGTCGATACTGTGCCTCGGCCGAGCAGCATTAGAAGTATTAACGGCAGCAGTATCGCCAGTGTGAAGAAGTGTATTTTCCTGATTTCCACAAAGCTTATAAATTCAATTATTTTCTCACCGACTTTTTGGTAGCTCCAAAGTATTAAAGCGCTCAGAGAGAGCCCGATCAGAAAACGCAAGCCAAAGGGATCCATGCTTATCACCGTAGGCCAAATTGCAGCTGCGCCATAGTTTAGACCATTGTAAGCAAAGCTATCGATAGGTCGATTAAAAAAACCGATGTAGCTAAAATTGATCATAGACCCAAAGACCGCTATCAACAAAATTGAACCGCCTAAATAACGATTTAGCAACCATGCAAGATGGGAAGCTAGAGCAGGCAGAGGGATGCAAAAAATACTCAATAATAATCCTAAAAAATTGACCCGTATAAGGACAGCCAGATCAAAACGAAACCCAGTCAAGAGGGCTCGCCACAAATCATTATTATTGGCGATACCTTCAGGCCGAGGGTAAGCTGCCCAGGTGGCTAACCGCGCGGCTAAAAAGAGAACGGCACAGATTATAACTAGGCTAGAGAAAGACGCTAAGACTCTTAGGTAGACAGCTGAATTTGATGTGGCGCTGAGATTGTTGGGGTTTACCTGTATCATAAAATAGTCTTGGACCTGCTGGGTGATGATGAGCAAACCACAATTAAGGTGATAAATAAATATTTTATCATGAAATCAAACCTATTGATTTTTTCGGCCGCAGAGTCCCTTATAAACATCCCTAATTCTCTATAGGATATCATTCGTTGTCGCCGAAAAATTCTGCTATGTTGCGGTAGTAATTTTAAAAGTAATAGTTTCCATTATTAAAGGTGGTTTAGATTCACTATGCCTAGATTTTTATATTCAGCACTTTTTTACTGTTTACTGCCGGTCATATGCCTGCGGTTGATGTGGCGTGCGGTTAGATCGCCAAACTATGCCAAACGCTGGGGGGAACGATTTGGGTTTGTGGGTCATTCAGATTCGGACAAAGAAATTATTTGGTTGCATGCGGTCTCGGTGGGTGAAACCCTAGCAGCAGTGACATTGGTTAAAGCCCTCCAAGAAAAATACCCCGCTCATCGGCTGATGGTGACCTGTATGACGCCAACCGGATCAGAGCGTATTTTGGCAGCTTTTGGCGGTTCTGTGGAGCATAGTTATGCGCCTTATGATATGCCAGATGCGGTAGCTAGATTTTTAGCCAGGGTACGACCAAAATTGTTAATTATTATGGAAACTGAACTGTGGCCAAATACTATTGCGGCCTGCACTAAGCGTAATATCCCAGTTATTCTGGTAAATGGACGATTATCTGACAAATCGGCCCGGGCTTATCAGCGCATTAATTGCTTGGTCCGACCAATGTTGAACGGGCTCCATACTGTGGCGGCAAAGCATAAAGACGATGCCCAACGCTTTCAGAGCCTCGGATTGTCAGAGACGGCGGTAATGGTGACGGGGAATATTAAGTTTGATTTAAACATAGATCCGGCATTAAAGGCCGCGGTGGAGCGACTATCTAAAGACTGGCGTGGGACTACCCAGAGAAGAGTTTTTTTAGCGGCTAGTACACATAAAGGTGAAGACGAAATAATCTTGGCGGCCTTTGCTAAAATAAAGACACAACTAGATTCTGTACTACTAGTCCTAGTTCCGCGCCACCCAGAACGCTTTAATCAGGTTGCTGAACTATGTCATTCAGCAGGCTTTAGCCTGGTGAGACGAAGCGCGAATACGTCGGTAGGTACTGCTGACATCTTGCTTGGCGATAGCATGGGTGAGTTAATGACTTTCTTTGGTGCCTGCGATTTAGCTTTTGTTGGTGGAAGTTTAGTGCCAACCGGTGGGCATAACATGATTGAGGCCGCAGCTTGGGGAACCCCAGTATTAACGGGACCGCACCTGTTTAATTTTAGCGAGGTAGCTCAATTACTAATCGAGGCTGGAGGTATGAAAGTCTGTCAGGATTTCGATGATCTGGCCGACCAATGTACCCTCTTACTGCAAGACGAGCCGCAAAGAACTGAGATGGGCGATGCAGCGCGCCGCGTGGCCGAAGCTAATCGTGGCGCCCTTGATAGGTTACTTGCAGTAATTACTCAAATTATTTAGTCACCGCTAAACTTGGATCTAACCAGGCATTGAGCTGATAAATATCATCTGGAGACAACTGCCCCGCGACTTCTTTTAAGTTCATCATGGCGAAAATATAGTCATATCGTGCATTGGCATAGTTACGCTTGGCTTGGAATACGGAGCGCTGAGCGGCGAGCACATCAACAATGTTGCGAGTACCCACTTCGTATCCAGCCTGGGTGGCTCCCAGCGCACTGTCTGCTGAGGTAATGGCTTGCTTACGTGCTTTAACACGCGCCGCATTGGTAATGACGAGCTGATGCCGGCTGCGGGCGGTTTGCACAGTATTGCGCTTTGCCACTTCGAAGTTTTCGCTCGAGGCAATTGCACGTTGTTTCGCCTGCCTTCTGCCGGCACTGATGCCGCTAGCCCAGATTGGCATACTCATCGAAATACCAAAACTATGTCCATCACTCAAGGATGAGATTTCAGAACTACTTTCTGAAGGGAGATAGCTAAATTGAGTTCCATCTTGATCTGAGTCTGAATAACGAGCATTAGCAGTAATCTTTGGGAACAGTTGTGCCGTAGCCGCCTTGGCCTCGTTATAAGAGGCATCTTTACCCAGTTCTGAAACTTTCAATTGATAATTATTATTGAGTGAAAAGCTCACCCAATCCTGACTATCAAGAGGCTCCGGATTAATCGCCATAAAATCATCTTTCAAACCTGATAGAACAAGGTGATTTTCCCCGGTGAGCACTTGTAACGCGTCAAAGGCGATATTCACCGCACCACGTGCTTCAAGGCTGTTGACCAAGGCATCATCAAATACAGCTTGGGCTTCATGCACATCTGTCACGGGCAGCAGACCCACTTCAAAACGCTCTCTGGTTTGCTCGAGCTGTCGTTGAATAGCCCGCTGTTCCGCCTTGCGGGTCTCATTGTTGTCATAGGCACGCAGTGCTCCTAGATAGGCGCTGCTGACCCTTAAGATTAACATCTGCTGCTCGGCGGCAAACTGCGCTGCCGCACTCTTACTGAGGGCCTTGCCACGCTGAAATTGATACCAGGCGGGCATGTCAAAGATGGCTTGCGTTAGTGAAACGCTGTAGCTCGTTGAGTTAGTATCTGAAAAGCTTTTACTGACAAAGGGATCAGCCGAAATAAATGAATAGATTTGAGATGATTCACTGTCTCTCTCAGCTTGGGTGAAGTCAGCAGATGCTGAAATAACCGGCAACAGATAAGCGCGGCCAATATTTTTAGTTTCTCGGCCTACTTGGAAATTAGCTCTTGCAGCTCGCAAGGTGGGGTCGCTCTGCAGCGCTAACTCATAGATATCTTTTAAGGAATCCGCCGAACTGCCCTGCGCGACTAAGAGGATAGTACAAAGTGCTATAAATCCCTGTTTTACCTTCAACATACAAACTCCATGATAGATTTCAGTGTGGTCGCTTAAAGTGATCAGTTTAGCAGACTTGTCTTCGTTATAGTTATTAGCGATTTCCCTAGACTAAGACGTTATCACCGACAATTTTAGATTCAAAATGGTTACAAAAAAGCGGTTAAATAGGACTCAACGATTCTTCATACTGCTTGGTGAAGATATAATTCAATCGGTGGTCCCAAGGATTTTATTTTAAAGTACTATATGAACTCATTAATACGAATGAAGATCCCAGAATGGCCAAAAAACATCATTTTTGTCGATCAGACTTTCTTCTTGAGTCTTCCGAAACGGTATTCCAAGGTTTTTTTAGGGTTGCAGCGCTGAAGATAAGTCATCGCCTATTTAATGGGGGGTGGAGCCCTCCGATAACACGGGAATTGTTTCAGCGCGGCGAGGCGGTGGGGGTACTCTTATATGATCCAAAACACCAATTAGTTGGATTGGTGGAGCAATTTCGAGTTGGAGCCATTAATGATGAGAATGGGCCTTGGCAATATGAGGTGGTAGCCGGAATGATCGAACCTGGGGAAACACCTGTTTCAGTCGCCCATCGAGAGCTACTTGAAGAGGCGGGACTAGCCGTCGATAAATTGGTGCCTATTTGTAATTATTTGGTGAGTGCTGGCGGCACCGATGAGAAAATGCACCTGTTTTGTGGATTGATCGATCTTAAAGGAAAGCAAGGAATTTTTGGTCTTGAAAGCGAAAACGAAGATATTTTGCTGCATGTCTGGCCTTACAATGAAACATTGCAAGCTCAAACCGAAGGGTTGCTAAATAGCGCCGCCGTGACGATCTCATTACTGTGGCTCCAGCAGCACCATAAAAATTTGTGAAATAGTCAGCAGATTAGAGGTTAAGATAAGGCTATAGTTTAATATATCGTAGTTAAGAAGGATTAAAGGAAGGGAACAGGTGACAGATTTTGAAAACCGAAAACGACATCTCGATTTGACAGGATTGCATGAGGAGTGCGAGCGCAACTATCGACGGATACAGAAAATTGCCATAGATTCAAGGCAGGTTGGTTCTAAGGTGAAGCTTTATTATCAGGAGCGGTCAACAGCTGGATTATCTATTGAGGTGATTGAGGTGGCAAAGTACACCACTACTTTGAATATTATTACCGAGCAGGCAGGACCGTACTGGATGCCTAAAATTGAGGTAAAGGCACATTTGTATCGAGATGCAAAAATGGTTGAGGTCATTGAGTGGTGTTCAGATCGAACGATTCCCTGGGCTCTAACTGAGACAGCGGGACTACAGGCTAGAGATGAAAAGTGGCAGTGGAACATTTTTTTAGGTGAGGTGTTATCTTATGGTTTGCATCACGGTGTTGTGGTTATGGAAGCCTAGCCTTGATGGACTGTCTTCAAATAACTCAAATAACTGACCTCCACTTGGGAGCAGAGGCAAACGCGAACTTTGCCGGCGTCAACACCCTAGACAGTTTTAAAGCGGTTCTTAAGGCCCTTGATGCTCAGGGGCGAGGAGATGATCTACTATTACTGTCCGGCGATCTATCGGCTGAGCCGAGTGCAGAGACGTACCTTCTGCTCAATCAGGTATTAAAAGAAAATCACAAGCGGGTAATTTGGTTACCCGGTAACCATGACGACTTTGAGCTGATGCGAGCGGGTCTGATTAATTATCCTCCAAGCCCTGTTACTGAGTTGGGTAATTGGGGGATCTTAACCCTAGATAGCTCTCAGCCGGGCACGCCGATTGGTCATATTGCTGATGAGCAATTACAGCAGGTGAAGATGGGACTTGAGAAACTTGCAGGTAAAGCCGTTTTAATTGCAATGCACCACAGCCCTGTTGAGGTTGGTTGTCGTTGGTTGGATGCACAAAAAATTGAAAACGCGGGCGACCTCTATGACCTTCTCATACAGCACGGCAATGTAAAGGCGGTATTAACAGGTCATGTGCACCAGCAGTTTGACGGGAAATGGGGTGACTTAGCTCTTCATACCACACCATCCAGTTGTATTCAGTTTAAACAGAATAGCGATGATTTTGCCCTGTCAGGCGAACCTCCAGGTTATCGTTGGCTCGATTTGATGGCCGATGGGCTGATTGTAACTGGCGTCGAATTTATTGATGGCTTTGATCAGAGTCCCGATGTGCAAAATACTGGATCCTAATGCCAAAACATTCAACGACTTTCTCAGATCTTTGGCTATAATGCTGCTTGATTTTAAGGTTAGTCCTCTATGTCAGTACTGCTCTATCTGCACGGGTTTAATGGCTCGCCTCAATCGAAAAAAGCTATTCAGACACAACAATGGCTAGCCCTAAATGCCCCTGAGATTAGATTTCTTTGCCCCTCATTGCCACCCTTTGCCATCGCCACGTTAAAAATGCTTCAATCAATAGTAGAAGACCATTTGTCTGAGCCGGTCTTTGTTGTCGGAAGCTCTATGGGCGGTTTTTTTGCTACCTGTTTGATAGAGCAATACAATTTGCGAGGCGTGTTGATTAATCCAGCGGTTAGTCCAGCTCGCGGCCTAGACCAATGGTTGGGCGAAAATGCTAACTATGTAACGGGTGAAAAATGGGTGTTTGAGAAAAATCATGTTGAAGAGTTCCGGCAAATAGATCCCAGCCACCTGAGCCATCTGGAAAATTATTTGGTGTTGTTACAAACTGGTGATGAAGTACTTGATTGCCGAGATGCTCAGGCCCGTTATACTGGAGCAAAAATAATTCTCGAACAGGGTGGCGACCACGGCTTTATAGATTATGATCAGCATCTGGCAGTTATTCACCAGTTCTTGATTTCAGATTCAACCATAAACTAACAATAAGAGTGCCATGAGCGACTACAACGCAAAAGACATCGAAGTTCTTACCGGCTTAGATCCCGTTCGGAAACGTCCGGGCATGTACACCGACACTACTCGTCCAAACCATCTAGCCCAAGAGGTTGTCGACAACAGTGTCGACGAGGCGTTGGCTGGGCATGCTAGCCGTGTAGAGGTCACCCTGCATAGAGATGGGTCTCTGTCAGTCTGTGATGATGGTCGAGGCATGCCAGTGGATATTCATCCAGAGCAGGGTGTTCCTGGGGTTGAAGTCATTCTTTCAACCTTGCATGCTGGAGGCAAATTTTCCAATGATAACTACCAGTTTTCAGGGGGATTGCATGGCGTAGGCGTATCTGTTGTTAATGCACTGTCAAATACCTTAGAGGTCACGGTCAAGCGTGATGGAAAGGTACATCAAATGATGTTTGCCAACGGTTATAAAACCTCAGATTTGAAGGTTATTGATACCTGTGGGCAACGCAATACTGGCACCATTTTACGCTTTTGGCCCAATGCAGTTTACTTTGACACGATCAAATTCTCAGTCTCACGGTTGCGTCATGTGCTTCGCGCTAAGGCAGTTCTTTGCGGTGGTTTGACCGTAAGCTTCCACGATGAGAATACTAATGACAGCGAAGAGTGGTATTACCAAGATGGTCTAAAAGATTATTTGGCGGGTGCCTTACAGGGTTGGGAGGTGCTGCCTGCAGAGCCGTTTATCGGTGCCTTTGCGGCGCAAAACGAAGCGGTAGATTGGGCTGTTCAATGGTTGCCAGAGGGCGGCGAGTTAGTTCAAGAAAGTTATGTTAATCTAATTCCTACTCCCCAAGGGGGAACTCACGTTAATGGTATGCGCACTGGGCTATTGGAAGCCATGCGCGAGTTCTGCGAGTTTAGAAACTTGCTGCCTAGGGGCATTAAATTAGCACCCGATGATATTTGGGACCGTTGCAGTTTTGTGCTTTCCTCCAAACTGGCGGATCCACAGTTTTCCGGTCAGACGAAGGACCGGCTCTCCTCTCGTGAAGTGGCGGCTTTTACTTCCGGCGTGGTTAAAGACGCTTTTAGCCTATGGTTAAACCAGCATACTGACGACGCTGAGAAACTTGCTGACCTTTGTATTTTCGCTGCACAGCGACGCATGCGCGCCAGTAAAAAAGTAGTGCGTAAAAAGATTACTCAAGGGCCAGCGCTACCTGGTAAGTTAGCTGACTGTTCTAGTGGCGAACCAGAGCGCTGCGAACTGTTTCTCGTTGAAGGAGATTCCGCTGGTGGTTCCGCGAAACAAGCGCGTAGTCGCGAAAATCAAGCGATCATGCCGTTGCGAGGGAAAATTTTAAACACTTGGGAAATCGATTCTCAGGAGATTCTCGGTTCTCAGGAGGTCCATGACATTTCGGTGGCGCTGGGGGTGGATCCCGCGTCAGAGGATATAAGCTCCTTGCGATATCACAAGGTGTGTATTTTGGCCGATGCCGATTCGGATGGGTTACATATTGCCACCCTCCTCTGCGCCCTTTTCGTTCGACATTTTAGACCCTTAGTCAGCCAAGGCCATATTTATGTGGCCATGCCACCCCTGTTTAGGATTGATGTCGGTAAGGACGTCTACTATGCGTTGGACGAGTCTGAGAAGCAGGGTATTCTTGACCGGATCCAGGCTGAGAAAAAGCGTGGGAAGGTGAATGTGCAGCGCTTCAAAGGTCTAGGTGAGATGAATCCGCTGCAATTGCGAGAAACAACCATGGATCCAGACACTAGGCGATTAGTCCAACTAACCTTAGAGCACGGCGATAATACGAATAGTGTTTTGGATATGCTACTGTCGAAAAAACGTGCGCCAGATCGACGTAGTTGGTTGGAAGAAAAGGGTAATTTGGCGAATAATAGTGATCTTTAAACTTTCTATAATACGGGAAAAACGATGAACGATATCGTAACCTTTAATGACCAGGGTCTTGAAAGCAGGCCTGTAAGCATCTATGCCGAGCAGGCTTACTTGGATTATTCCATGTACGTTATTCTCGATCGTGCACTGCCTCATATCGGGGATGGATTAAAGCCGGTGCAGCGTAGAATTGTTTATGCCATGAGCGAACTGGGCTTGAAAGCTAGCGCCAAGTATAAAAAATCGGCTCGTACAGTTGGCGATGTCATTGGTAAGTTTCACCCTCACGGTGACAGTGCCGCCTATGAAGCTATGGTCTTAATGGCGCAGCCTTTCTCATACCGATACCCTCTAGTGGATGGTCAGGGTAATTGGGGCTCAGCGGATGATCCAAAGTCCTTTGCGGCAATGCGTTATACCGAATCAAAACTATCCGCGTACGCAGACGTTTTGCTGTCTGAGTTGGGGCAGGGCACAGCCAACTGGAGGCCTAATTTTGATGCCACTATGGACGAGCCAGAAATTCTTCCAGCCCGTGTCCCCAATGTTTTATTAAACGGTACCACTGGCATTGCGGTGGGCATGGCAACGGATGTTCCGCCCCACAATCTCAACGAGGTGGTTAACGCCTGCCTGCATTTGCTAGACAATCCCAAGGCGACGATTCCAGAGTTGATGGAGTATATTAAAGCGCCTGATTTCCCAACAGATGGTGAAATCATTACGCCGCAAGCAGATATTTTAAATACCTATGAGACCGGTCGCGGCTCGGTAAAGATGCGTGGTATTTGGCATAAAGAAGATGGTGACGTGATTGTCACTGCACTGCCATTTCAGGCCTCGGGTTCAAAAATTCTTGAGCAAATTGCTGCGCAAATGCGCAATAAGAAGCTACCGATGGTGGAAGATTTACGTGATGAGTCTGACCATGAGAATCCAACACGGTTGGTGATTACGCCGCGCTCAAACCGCGTTGACATAGATGCCTTGATGGACCATCTTTTTGCCACCACTGACTTAGAGCGCAGCTATCGCATTAATCTAAACATTATTGGTATTAATGGAAAGCCGTCGGTAATGAATTTACGCCAGATTCTTAAAGAATGGCTACATTTCCGTATCGATGTGACTCGTCGACGCCTTGAGTTTCGATTACAAAAAGTAGATAAGCGATTACATCTATTAGATGGGTTATTGATCGCCTTTTTGAATATCGACGAGGTGATTAATATTATTCGCACTGAGGACGAACCTAAACCGGCGTTGATCGCTCGCTTTAGTCTGTCAGATACTCAAACTGAATATATTCTGGATACCAAGTTACGTCAGTTGGCGCGGCTTGAAGAATTTAAAATTCGCGGTGAGCAAGATGAGTTAGCAACTGAAAAGACTGCGCTTGAACTATTGCTGAGCTCAGATATTCGCTTGAAGACGCTGGTCAAAACTGAGCTAAAAACTACCGCTGAGGAATATGGTGATGCTCGCCGGTCGCCACTAAAGGAGCGCGCTGAAGCTCAGGCTTTTAATGAAAAAGATCTTTTGACCGCGGAACCCATTACGGTTGTGCTGTCGGACAAAGGCTGGATCAGAGCGGCTAAGGGGCATGAAATTGATCCAACGAGCCTCAGTTATAAGTCGGGAGACAAGTTCCTGTCTGCAGCGTTTGGACGTAGCAACCAGAATGTCTTTTTGCAAGATTCTACTGGGCGTTACTACTCTTTGGCGGGGCACACCCTCCCTTCGGCCCGAGGTCAGGGTGAGCCAGCTACTGGGCGGTTAAATCTGCCATCAGGAGCGCTATTCACTGACGTGATTATGGGTGCCGATGACCAAAAGATATTGATGGGCACTGACGCTGGTTATGGTTTTATTACCAAAGTTGGAGAGTTGTTCACTAAAAATAAGGCAGGTAAGGCGGTAGTAAGCGTTCCCAAGGGAGGTCGAATTTTGCAGCCAAAGATGGTTGGTGAAGATGACTCCTATATTGTCGCCGTGAGTAATGAAGGCCGTATGTTGGTTTTCGCTATTGGAGATATCCCTGAATTGGCGAGAGGCAAAGGGAATAAAATAATTAATATTCCGGGGTCTAGATTGCAAAGCCGAGAAGAGTTTGTGGTTGATTATGCCCTGGTCGGAGAAACTGATTCGCTAGTTGTTCACTCGGGTAAACGCTATCTCGTGATGAAGCCCAAAGACTTAGAGCATTACCGTGGCGAGCGAGGTAGGCGCGGACATAAGTTACCCCGTGGATTCCAAAAAGTTGATCGCCTAGATGTCGATGCGGGCAAATAAGCCCGCATTAAATCAAGGCGCTTTAATCTACTGTGCCGGCACCGCCCAACAGGTGAAACCCCTTTAGCAGGTTGAGTGCTTCGTAGAGTTGATTGTCGTCAATGGCAGGCTGTTGCTCCTCTGCGCTGTCTATTGTCGAACCCTCTTCTTCGGCGGTCTTATTTTCAGACTCTAGATGACCATCAAGGTCAGCCTCTTTAACTCTATCTGGCGTTTTATAGGGGCGGATTTCAGCGCGCTCGACCACAATATCAGGCACAATGCCTTCTGCTTGGATAGACCGGCCACTGGGAGTGAAATACCGTGCGGTAGTAAGTTTTACTGCTCGACCATCGCCCAGCGGCATCACTGTTTGCACAGATCCTTTACCAAAACTTTGGGTGCCGAGAATGGCCGCTCGACGATTATCTTGTAGTGCACCAGCAACAATTTCTGATGCCGATGCACTGCCACCATTTATCAAAACCACCAGGGGTAAGCCATTAAGTATATCGCCAGCTTGCGCTTCAAATCGATGATTGGCGCTGGGGAGTCTTCCCTCGGTGTAAACCACAGTGCCGCCGTCCAGAAGGGCATCCGCGATCTTAACTGAAGCTGAAACTAAGCCACCCGGATTATTTCTTAAATCTAGTACGAGACCCTTAAGGCCTTGAACCTTTGAGTCATCCCTAGATAGACTGGTGGCCTTAAGTTTTTCTACTTCCTCAACAAAGTCTTCTCCGGAACTGGCTTGAAATTGGGCGATGCGAATATAACCGTAACCCCGCTCTAGCAGAAGGCTGCGAACCGCACTTATTTGAATAATGTCACGAACAATATTAAAGGTCAGAGGGCCCTCTTCACCTTCACGGTAGATGGTCAGCTTAATACTGGTGCCCTTCTCACCGCGCAGTTTATCAATGGCTTTTTGTAGGCCGATGCCACGCACTGGCGAATCATTCATTTCGATGATTAGATCGCCTGCTTGAATACCCGCTTTAAACGCTGGCGTATCATCAATAGGAGAGATAACCCTGATCATGCCATTATCTGCACCGACTTCCATGCCGAGACCACCATACTCTCCAGTGGCACTTTCCTCAAGATCACCATAATCATCTGCCTTGAGATAGGTCGAATGAGGGTCTAAGCCGGTCACTAAACCAGCGATCGCATTTTCCAACAACTCTGTATCAGTGACCTCTTCGACATAACCCTGACGAATTTGTTCGAAAACTTGAGTAAACAGCCTTAATTCTTTCAAAGGTAGTCGTTCTTGGGCGGTAACTTTTTCATCTAAGACTGAGTCTTCCTCCGGAGTTTCCCCGTAGGCTGGCAGCAGTACTGATAGAAGTAATACAACAGTAAAAATTCTTAACATTCTTGAGTCCCCTGGATATTGCCCAATTTAAATCGCAAGACTAAATCTTAGTCTCTTGCCTAGGATTTCGCCATCCATGTATTTGGGTTGGCTGGGTTTCCTTGGCTACGAATTTCGAAATACAGGGCCGATTTTTCTAGCCCGCCGGTGTTTCCAGCTCGCGCCACTACCTGGTTAGTTTGCACTGAGTCTCCAGTATCTTTCAATAGTTCTTGGTTATGGCCGTAGAGCGTCATGTAACCATTGCCGTGATCTATGATCAAGAGCAAGCCAAATCCTCTTAAGTAGTTAGAGAAAACCACACGACCCTGGTGGACTGATTTGACCTCCGCGCCCGCATCAGCGTTGATCAGCCAACCCTGCCATTTCATCGGGCCGTTGCGTGCGCCCCCAAAACGGTGAGCTACAGAACCCTTAAGTGGCCACGAAAGCTGCCCTTTGCGCGACTGGAATGACTGGGATTGGGCGGGTAAAACCAGATCCTCTACCGCTTCTTGTACCGCGTAAAGAAGCTCTTCTAGCTGTCTGCGCTGTTTTTGTAACACACTTAATTTTTTTTGTTCATCAGCCATTGTGAGCTGAATTTCATTTAAGGTCGATTTACGTTTTGCAATCTGAACCACTAGTTTTTCTTGCTCGAGAGAGAGCGAGTTTTTGGAAGATACTAACTCTAGTTTGTTCTTATTAATGGTCTCGATGATATTATTCAGGGCGGTCACATCAGACACATATCCTTCAATTTTTTTGCTCCGAGCTTCAAGAAAGTAATCGTAGTATTTAAACATTCGAGAAATTGCTTTAGGGTCTTCTTGGTTGAGTAATAGTTTGATGGGCTCTTGGTCGCCGAGTTTGTGTGCAGCCCTTATTTGTTCGATGATGACGCCATTTTGTTGAGTAATGCGCTTCTCTATAGATACCTTTACCTTGTCTTTATCGGTGATTTCTTTCTCCGCTGATTCAATTTCTCGACGGATTAGACGCATGTTGGCAGTAATTTTACTGGCCGTTATTTCGACTTGAACAAGCTCCGTTTCGATTCCACTTTGTGTTGCACTGCTAGTTGCTAGGGTTTTTTCGAGGTCTGCAATAGTCTGTTTAAGACGATCGAGTTCAAGCTGCGAGCTATCATCGGCGACGGCAATTGAATTGAGAATTAGGCTGATAAAAATGCTGACAGTAAGTCTCTGCAGGCGGGGTACTAAGGTTAACGAACGTAACGGCGTTGCGCCCGAGCTTAATCGCAGCATAGAATCCACTATAAAAGTAAAGAGCGGCCGGTCATTTCAGCCGGCTGTTTCATATCCATCAGAGCCAACAGGGTGGGAGCAATATCGGCGAGAGAGCCACCAACATCAAGTTTTACCCCAGCTCTGCCCACATAAACTAGTGGTACGGGCAAGGCGGTGTGTTGGGTATGAGGCTGATTTGATACCTCATCAAACATCATTTCTACGTTACCATGATCAGCTGTTATAAGTGCTTGGCCGCCGACTCTGGCCAAACTAGCTAAAACTCTTTTTAAACAAGCATCCACTGCTTCAACGGCGAGCATAGCGGCTTCATAATCACCGGTGTGTCCGACCATGTCACAGTTGGCGTAGTTGCAGATAATAGTGTCGAACTGGTTAGATTCGATGGCCTCTATTAATTTAAGGGTGACTTCTGGGGCGCTCATTTCTGGCTGTTGATCGTAGGTAGCCACGTCTAGCGAAGGTAGTAATTTTCGTTGTTCGCCCTTATACATTGCCTCTCGACCACCACTCATAAAAAATGTAACGTGAGCATATTTTTCAGTTTCTGCAATACGTAACTGACTCTTGCCCTGATCCGATAAAAATTCGCCAAGAGAATTTACAATTGGGATTGTTGGAAATGCACAGGGGCAAGTCAGGGTACTTTCGTATTCTGTGGTGGTTACAAATGTGCTCGGTAAGCGAACGACTTTGCGCTCGAAGTCACTAAAGTCTCGGTCAACTATCGAGTGAGCAAGCTCTCGAACCCTATCTGGGCGAAAGTTCATAAAAATTACTGCATCCCCATCTTCTAGTACTGCAGGGGCCTCGCCTGGATTACCAATACTGGTAGCGCTCACAAATTCATCATCTTCACCTCGAGCATAAGCAGCTTTGAGGGCCGCTATGGGGTCAAGGCCTGAGTGAGTGGCGATACCCTCGGTAATTAACTGGTACGCTTCTTTGATACGATCCCAGCGATTATCGCGATCCATGGCATAAAAGCGGCCAATCATTGAGGCAATTTTTGCTACACCTAAGCTCTCGCACAGACGATGTGTTTTTTCCAGCGATGACTGTGCGCTGCGAGGCGGACAGTCACGGCCGTCTAGGAAGGCGTGTAGGTATATTTTCTCAGCACCACGTTGTGCCGCTAGCTCAATCATGGCGTTAATGTGATCTTCATGGCTATGGACTCCGCCAGCGGAAAGTAAGCCAAGAATATGTACGGCTCGGTGGGTCTTAACGGCCTTATCTATTGCGTCGCAGTAAATTGAATTGGTGTAAAAATCACCATCACTAATAGCCTTATTAATACGACTGAAGTTTTGGTAAATGACTCGGCCTGCCCCGATAGTCATATGCCCGACTTCGGAATTGCCCATCTGTCCATCGGGTAACCCGACATCCTCGCCTGACGTTGCTATAAAGGTACTTGGGTTGTCCGCCCAAAGATTCTCCCAAATGGGTGCTTTTGCGTTGGCTACAGCGTTAAAATCTTTCTTGTCGCTGTGACCGCAGCCATCCAAGATAATCAGTACCACAGGTTTTCTTTTCACGAGTTCAGAGTTCCTTCTTTAGGGCTATTAATTAGTCATTACAGAAACTGATTGCAGTATATCAAAGTTTTTTTTTACAGTTCTAGCTGCTCCCATCGCTTGTAGCACTTGCCTAATTGAGATTGCCAGTCCGCTAGTTGGGTTTCAGTTTTTTGTATTTCTACTTTAGTCGATCGATAAAATTCACTTTCACTCATCTTTATTGAAATGCTCTGGATTTGGGTCTCCAGCAGCTCTATTTTTTTTGGCAGTTCATCTAATTCCCGCTGGTCTTGATAGGACAGCTTCTTAACCACCTGACTTGGTTTAGGTTTGATTTTAACGCCAGCTGAAGACTTTGGAGGTTCTATAGTTTTTCGTTGTCTTAACCAGTCATCATAACCACCGACATACTGATTGATGATCCCGTCGCCTTCGAAAACCAATGTGCTGGTTACTACATTATTAAGGAAGGCCCGATCGTGACTGACCAAGATGACCGTCCCTTTGTAATCGATCAGTAGCTCTTCAAGCAAATCTAAAGTATCAATATCCAAATCGTTAGTTGGCTCATCAAGCACGAGTATATTTGAAGGAGCAGTGAATAATTTGGCCAACAGCAAACGATTGCGCTCTCCGCCGGATAGCGCTTTAACCGGCTGGCGGCAGCGATCTGGGGCGAATAAGAAATCTTGTAAGTAGCTAATTACATGGCGGCTTTTACCCCCTATTTCGAGCATGTCGCGACCACCCGAAACATTATCTTGAACTGTTTTTTCCTCATCCAAGGCAGAACGATATTGGTCAAAATAGGCTACATTGAGATTGGTGCCTACTTTAATGGTGCCCTGTTGGGGAGTTAATTCACCTAGCAATAATTTAATAAGGGTAGTTTTCCCAACGCCATTTCGTCCGATAAAACCTACTTTATCGCCTCGTTGAATGAGCGTTGAAAAGTCCTTAACTACCTCATCTTGATCAAAGGAAAAAGAGATGTTGGTCGCCTCAGCGACTATCTTGCCAGATTTATCGGCGTGCTGAATATCCATTTTGGCCGTGCCTAGACGCTTTCGTCGCTCGGCATACTCGTTACGCATAGCTTCGAGAGACCGCACCCGCCCTTCATTGCGTGTGCGACGCGCTTTTATGCCTTGGCGAATCCATATTTCTTCTTGCGATAGACGCTTATCAAACAATGAATTTTGACGATCTTCAATTTCTAGGTTTTCTTCTTTCCGAACTAAATACGTACTGTAGTCACAGTTAAATTCGGCCAATTTACCTCGATCAATTTCGATAAATCGATTAGCTAGGTTATCCATAAAGCGGCGGTCGTGGCTAATGAATAGTAATGAGCCCTCCCATTTGAGTAAAAACTGCTCTACCCACTGAATGGCTTCTATATCCAGGTGATTGGTCGGCTCATCAAGCAACAACAGATCTGGATTACAGACCAAAGCTCTGGCCAGCAGGACTCTCCGTTTGTAGCCGCCAGATAAACTAGCGATATCAACGTCTGGATCAAGATCCATCTTGGTAATAATAGATTCAACACGTTGGTTGATATCCCAGCCATCAATTCGCTCTATTTCAGCCTGGCATTTCGCTAGCTCGTTAAATATTTTAGGGCTGGAGTCATGGCTTAATTGCTGAGTGAGATGATGAAATTGTTGAATTAGTTTGCCTTCGGCGCCTAAGCCGTCAGCAATAACATCAAACACATTGCCTTGTGTATCATGTGGCACAGATTGCTCTAACTGAGCTATTTTTACACCACTGGCGCGTTTAATGAGACCCTCATCAGCAACGATTTGGCCAGTAAGAATCTTCAGTAAAGTGGATTTCCCCGCACCATTTCTACCAATGAGGCACACGCGCTCACCGGGTTCAATTACTAGGTTTATATGGTCAATAAGGGGTGGTTGACCATAACTTAAAAAAACATCTTGTAGGGTGATTAGGGGCATAAAATTTATTTGTCGCCTAGAGTTGGTGTTTGAGTTGTACTATCGAGGCCAAACGGCTTAGTTAGTAATATTAATTTGGGTAGTAATGTCATAGATCCGAGCAATGCAGCCAGCATGGCTAGGCTGGTCAGAAGTCCAAAATAAATTGAAGGAATGAAATTTGACAGGGCCAATATCGAGAAGCCGACGATAATAGTACTCGCAGTATAAAATAGAGCTTGACCTATACTGGCGTGTGCGCGATGCATTGAGGCAATATAGTTTTTATCAACGCTAAATTCACGGGTGAAACGAGTTAGATAGTGAATGGCGTGATCTACGCCAATACCTACCGTGATAGCGGCGATTGTGATTGTCATCATATCCAGGGGAATAGCCATAATGCCCATGCCGCCGAGAACGATAGCCGCAGCCAAAAAGTTAGGTAGGACCGCGATTATAGATATTTTGATCGAGCGGAATAGCACTAAGAACATAGCCATTATGCCAACGAAAACTGCCCCTAAAGTGAGTATTTGTGATTTATATAAACTTTGCAGCATATTGTTATACAGCACGAGCAGACCGGTAAAGCGAATGTTTTCGGGTGCTATACCGACTTCATTTTCGGCATAGGTGCGAATTTTCTCAAGTAACTCCGCACGGTGTAATTGACCGCCAGTTTCCTTAGCGCGCAGTTGAATACGGGCCTCATCAATATTCTCAAGAAGATAGGGTCCTACCAATTGCTGGTAAATATCGTCCCCGAGGCTTTGCCGCATAAAGGCAATTTCGAAGTCATTGAGTGGATGTCCGAGAAGATCGGTTGCGACGGCACTGATTTGCGCTAGAGAACTTACTTTACCGACTTCGGGTTGAGCTTCAATAAAACGATGTAGTTTACTTAAATCGGCTAATCCAGCAGACGAGAACCAATAGCTGTCGATTAGAGCGGCGTCTTCATCATTAAAGGCATCTTCAGCAAAACTGTAGTCGCCCTGATCACTGAAGCCGTAGCTATCTTCGACAGTCTCTGAGTCGCTTGTAGCAGGCGCAATAGACGCTGGGGCTTGAATGATAATATCTAGAGGTGTTGTGCCACCCAGCGCTCTGTCAATTATTTCCATACCCTGATAGATTTCAGTACTTGACCGGAAGTAATCGATAAAACGGTTTTCAACCTCCAACTTGGTGATCCCGTAACCTGAAAGAGCCGCTAAACCCAGTGCAATTAGCAGGACTGCTGACCCATAGTTCTCGGTAAACCATGCAAATTTTCGAGTTATCGCAGCAGAGTTATCTGCGGTTGCAGAGGGTTTTCCTTTGCCAAGCAATATCATGCCGGCGGGTATCACCACAAAAGAGACCAATAGCGCAAGACTGATACCCAGTGTCATCATCCAACCAAAGTCGATGACGGGTCTAATATTGCTCACCACCAGAGAGGTGAAAGCAACAATCGTAGTGAGCACGGTATACACGCAGGGTTTGGCCATAGAAACAACAGTCTCGCTGACCAGTTGGTGCTGCGTCGCGTCCGGTTTAGCCGATTGCAGCTCTCGATAACGGACGATCAGGTGAATAGTTAGCGCTAGCGTTATGATCAGCAGCAAAGAAACGAAATTAGAGGATATAACCGTTAACCGCCAGTCAACCCAGCTTAAAAAGCCAAGAATAATAGTCAGACAAAGACTGCAGGTTACCAACGGTAGTACAACCCAACGAACTCTCCGAAAAATAAGGGCCAAGGTTGCAATGATAAACAGCAAAATACCGGCGCCAAAAACTTGCAGATCGCTTTTAATAAAATCGATCATGTCAGCGGTAATCATATCTGGACCACCGAGGAAAATGGTGGCTTGGCTTCGGTAACCATTAATCAGGCCACGCACCGCATCAACTCTCTCGTGATCTTCTAACGCTGTGGCGGTGCGATGGTTAAGGAATTCTAGACTGATTGACTCCAACTGGCTTTTTTGGTCCAGGGTAAGGCCTACAGTGTCGCGAACTAAACGTAAATCGTCACGTGCGGTCACTAACTTCAAATAGGTACTGTCGAGCTTTAAGGTCGCTAGAATGCCCGTGGTTTGTCCGTCAGCGCTGAGAATAACATCCTTATAAATTGGGCTGTTTAAAAATTCCTGTTTTGCCAGTTGTTTATCAACACCAGCAGAAAGTAGTGTGTTTAGCTCATTAGTTAGGTCTGAAATCTCAATTTTTGGACTATAGAGTAGTGGCACGTCGAGCATGGATAAGACGCTCTCAACGCCTCCAATGGTGAGCAGATCCGAGCGCAGTGCTCCTAGCACCTGAAGATTTTTTTCATCAAATAGATCGCCTTGTTTAGGCGAAAAAGTAACGATCAGATAATTATCACTGCCATAGCGCTGGACTACTTCACGAAAGAAGTTCAAGTCCTCGTCATTTTCCAGTGTTAGCGAATCCGCCGAGGCATCCAGTTTGAAGTTTGGTAATCCCATTGCCATGACTATGGTCAGCAATACGAGCATTATTATTGCCGCCAATGGATGACGTAGAATCGCCTTGTCATATAGTTTAAACAGGGAAGATTGCATGGTGAGAGCTAGCCTTAAAATAGTAATCAACAAAGATGCGCTATTATGCGGTTTTGCAGGCGTAATTTATAGGCTGATTACGCAACATAGGGCAGTCTAGTAAATATTTTTTGATACTAAGTTTATCATCTACTTTAATAAGTCGTTGCGTAAGCTACACATGGCCCCTAATGTAAATTAACAAGATAACCTAATATCTAGTTAGGAGGTCAATTAGCTCAAAAGGGCTAGTTTCAAAGGTTACGTTGGCAAAAACTATAAAAAGAGGGTTAGTAATGAAAAAATCGAACAGTATCCTGGGTATATTGGTGTCCCTAGTCATTGGTGGACTTATATTACTTGGGGGTAGCCAAGGAAGCCTGAAAATTAATGGCCTGCCTTTATTTGCGATATGTGGCGCCATAGGATTTGTTCTTCACTGGCTGATGTTTGTTCCCGCCTATACATTCCAAACCGAACACTATTTTGATTTAACCGGATCGATATCTTACATAACGACCGTGGTGGTCGCCGCAACATTGAGCTCGTCCCTTGATCTTAGAGATCTCATCATTTGCGCCATGATTGTAATTTGGGCGGTCCGTCTAGGTTCGTTTCTGTTCTGGCGAATAAAAAAGGACGGCCAAGACACACGTTTTATCGTCATGAAGACGCAATTCATATGGTTCTTGCTGACTTGGACTATAGGTGGCCTGTGGGTGTTGGTTACAATGGCGGCAGGACTAGCTGCGATAACGTCTAATGTGACCCAGGAACTTGGGCTTTTAAGCTATTTTGGAATCTCGTTATGGTTATTTGGATTTGTAGTGGAGGTTATTGCGGACAGGCAAAAGAGACGATTTAAGGCGGCGCCTGAGAATAAAGGGCGTTTCATTAAGTCGGGACTATGGGCTTGGTCACAACACCCTAATTACTTTGGTGAAATAACACTTTGGTTTGGGTTAGCGCTAGTAGCACTACCGGTCTTATTTGGTTGGCAATTATGCGCGTTGATTTCCCCTATATTTGTCTATGTATTGTTAACTAGAATTAGCGGCATACCACTATTAGATCGACTTGCTTTGAAGAAATGGGGAACCGACCCAACCTATCTTGCCTATATAGCGTCAACACCCTCATTAATTCTTGCTCGGCCCAAAACCTAGTGCCAGCAAAGATTTTGATGGATAATAGACTTTTTAAAACTGCAATCGGTTTGAGATATTTGGGGTAGCTATGAAGGGTGTAATTCTTGACTTTGACAGTATAGGGCCAACGGATCTAGACCTGACTTCACTGCACCAATTGCCCATCCAGTGGACGATTTACCCCGACTGTAAGGCCTCGCAGGTGGCCGACCGGATCGCCCATGCTGATATTGTGTTGACTAATAAGACGGCAATTCGGGCCTCTGAAATGGTTGAGGCTAAGAATCTAAAGCTCATCGCATTGTTTGCCACAGGAACGGATATTATCGATTTAGCGGGGGCCAGCGCGAAAAATATTGTGGTGAGCAATGCCATCGGCTACGGCACAGCATCGGTAGTTCAACACGTGTGGTCGCTGATTTTGGCGTTAACTACAAACCTAAATGAGCACAGCAAGGCGGCAACCGACGGTCGGTGGCGTAACAGCCGCTTCTTTTGTTTGCTGGATTCACCAGTGCAGGAGTTGGACGGCAAAGTCTTAGGCATTGTAGGTGCCGGCGAATTAGGTTTAGGTGTGGCAAAAATAGCTGAAGCATTTGGAATGAAAGTGTTTTTTGCGTCTTTGCCGGGTCGAGCTCACTCTCACTCTAATCAGGTGAGTAGAATGCCTTTTAATGAGTTGCTAAAAACCGTTGATATTCTCAGTTTGCATTGTCCTTTAACGGCGGCAACCACTAAATTAATCGGGGCTGATGAACTGGGATCAATGAAAGGATCTGCTCTGCTGATCAATACCGCGCGCGGAGGACTGATTGATGAGAAAGCACTAAAGGATGCGCTCACACATGGCGTTATTGCTGGTGCAGCGGTTGATGTGCTCAGCGTCGAGCCGCCCTCTGAAGGGAATGTACTCATTGATAGTTTTATCCCCAACTTGATCGTTACACCGCATGTTGCCTGGATCGCGCGTGAGTCGCGGCAGCGACTGGTTAACCAGGTAGCTGGAAATGTAAAAGGGTTTCTCGAGGGTCAGCCACGTAATCAGGTCCGTTAACCTAGGCTATTTAATCTTTTATATCTTTAAACCTTGAAGTCACTCATTAATTTTTTGGGCACCAAAATCTTCTTCAACCGCACATAACTCGGGATGCCACCTTTAAACGGCGGGTAATCTTCTCCGGCAATTAAGGGCTCTAGGTAATCACGGGCTTTTTGGGTTATACCATAACCATCTTCGGTGATGAATGAGCGGGGCATCTTCTTTTCCATATTAGCCACGTCCGCTAATGGAACCTCGCCTAATGACCAGCTGTATTTTTTGCCCGCTCCTCTCTCAATAGAAACCATCACAGAACTCTTACCCTGTACTGCCATCTCGACTGCGGCTCGACCAACGGCATAAGCTTGGTCTACATCAGTTTTTGAGGCTATGTGGCGCGCTGAGCGCTGCAAATAGTCGGCCATAGCCCAGTGATATTTATAGCCAGTGGACTGTTTAATCATGCTGGCTAAGGCTGGAGCAACGCCACCAAGTTGCTGGTGTCCAAAGGCATCCTTATTAATCGAGCCGGAAATATGCGCACCGTCACTATATTGGGCTCCTTCGGAAGCAACGATAACGCAGTAACCCTTTTCATTAATGGTTTTTTCAACCTTTGCAATAAAGTTCTCTCGAGAAAAAGGAATTTCGGGGAATAGGATAATGTGTGGAGGATCGCCTGCCTGCTCTCCTGCGAGGCCACTAGATGCGGCAATCCATCCGGCGTGTCGACCCATCACTTCAAGAATGAATACTTTGGTGGAGGAGCCACACATTGACTCAATGTCGAGGCTAGCTTCCTTAGTTGATGTGGCGATATATTTCGCTACTGAACCAAATCCAGGGCTACAGTCCGTCAGTGGCAGATCGTTATCAATGGTTTTGGGGATATGAATGGCTTGGATAGGATAGCCCATCTTTTCAGAGATTTGAGATACTTTAAGACAGGTATCTGCCGAGTCACCACCGCCATTATAAAAAAAGTAGCCTATATTGTGCGCTTTGAACACCGCAATGAGACGCTCGTATTCTGCGGGACTATCTTGGTAATTTTTCATCTTATAGCGGCAAGAGCCAAAAGCGCCACCAGGTGTATGTCTCAGTGCGGCAATAGCAGATGAAGATTCTTTGCTAGTATCTACAAGTTCTTCTTGCAGAGCGCCGACAATGCCATTTAAGCCAGCGTATAGTTTGCCGATTATAGCTTTATTTTCGCGTGCAGCTTCTATAACGCCTGCGGCTGAGGCATTGATGACGGCTGTTACACCCCCAGATTGTGCGTAAAAAGCATTTTTTTTATCCATGGGCAATGGGCTCAGCAAGATCCTGTTTGATAGGCTTTCATTTTAGTCCCTCGCAGACTAAGGTGAAAGCGGAAACTAACTTGTTTTGGGTTATAGTGACCATTAGTTCTCAGGTTAATCTTTAGGTAAGCCATCTCATGCATGTTCATATTCTCGGTATTTGCGGCACATTTATGGGCAGTCTCGCTCTTCTTGCCAAACAAGCTGGCCATCATGTGTCTGGGTCTGACGCTAATGTATATCCGCCGATGAGTACGCAGCTTGAGCAAAGCGGCATAGAGTTAATTGAGGGGTTTGATCCTCAGCAGTTGAGTCCTGCTCCGGATTTAGTTATTGTCGGCAATGCTATGTCTCGGGGCAATCCCTGTGTGGAATACATGCTCGACAATAATTTGCCCTACACCTCAGGGCCTCAATGGTTGGGTGAAAGTATTCTAAGAGATAAGCATGTCCTTGCGGTGTCAGGAACTCATGGGAAAACCACTACCAGTAGTATGCTTACTAAGATTCTCGATTTCGCAGGCCTCCAGCCTGGGTTTTTAATTGGCGGTATCCCGCAAGACTTTGATGTTTCGGCACGGCTTAGCGACAGCGACTATTTTGTTGTTGAGGCCGATGAATACGACAGCGCCTTTTTTGATAAGCGCTCTAAGTTTGTCCATTATTTTCCTAACACACTTATTATCAATAATTTGGAATTTGACCACGCTGATATATTTGACGATTTGGCTGCTATTCAGCGACAATTTCATCACCTAGTTCGAACTGTTCCCAGTTCGGGAACAGTCATTTCTCCCGCCGGTGACCACAATGTTCGCGAAGTTCTAGACCGAGGTTGTTGGAGTAGGCAGGAGCGTTTTGGCCGCTGCGGTGATTGGAGGTATGCGCTGCTCTCTAAGGATGGATCTCAGTTTGATGTGATCCAGTCTGACCAGGCCGGCCATGAAATTTCCCGTGGGACGGTAAAGTGGCAGCAGAGTGGACTTCATAATGTGATGAATGGATTGTCAGCAGTTATTGCTGCCAGTCAGGTTGGGGTTGAAGTCGAAGAGTCCTGCATGGCTTTAAGCCAGTTTATTGGCGTAAAAAGACGAATGGAAGTGATTTATCAAAGATCTGGAATCACTGTTTATGATGACTTTGCCCACCACCCTACTGCAATCAAGACCACGCTAGAGGGCTTGAGAGCGAAGGTGGGCGACGAAACTATAATAGCTATTATTGAGCCGCGTTCCGCCACCATGCGCATGGGTGGGCACCAGGATGCTTTGTGTTCCTCAGTTGGCAGCGCGGACCAAGTTTATTGGTATCAGAATTCGTGTATTGATTGGGATGTTGAGGCATTAGCTAAAGCCAGTGCAGTTCCTGCTGAAGCAACCGATAGTATCGAAAAATTGCTTCAGCTCGCGGTAAAATCCCAGCAGCTCAACAGGCATATTGTCTTGATGAGCAATGGCGGATTCGAAGGCTTTCATGGGATGCTAATAGCGGCGCTCGCCCACTAAGTGTTCAGGATAAACGTTACTGGCCCGTCGTTACATAGCGAGACCTGCATGTTAGCGCCGAAAATGCCGCTCTGAATGATAGGGTGATTTTCCACAGCGCACTCTATGAAATAGTTATAGAGAATTTCAGCATGTTCAGGTTTCGCGGCGGCAGAGAAACTTGGGCGAAGTCCTTTTTTAGTGTCTGCTGCTAGAGTGAATTGAGAGATAACCAGCAGCCCACCACCAACATCGGATAGAGATAAATTCATCTTTCCTTCGGTGTCTGAGAAGATTCTATAGTGAAGGACTTTTTGTAAAAGTTTTTCAGCGTCGGCTTTAGTGTCATTTTTCTGAACAGCCAAAAAAAGTAAAAGCCCTTGATAGATTTGCCCTGCTATTGATCCTTCGATCGATACAGATGCGCTAGAGACGCGCTGAATTAATCCGAGCACCCTGGTTACTCTTGGCTGTTCAAGTGATGAGCTAGCCGATCAGTGGCCCTGATCAGGGCATCGGTTATGCCCGGCTCGCTAGAAGAGTGACCCGCGTCAGCAATGACATCCAGTTGGGCCTCTGGCCAAGCTTCACTCAGAGCAAAAGCTTGATTGATTGGGCACACCATATCATAGCGCCCGTGAACGATCGTGGCTGGAATACCTTTTAGCTTTTCAGTGTTATTAATAATTTGATTGGGCTCTAAAAACGCTTTGTTAATAAAGAAATGGGCTTCTATTCTGGCAATAGCCATCGCTATGTGAGGGCTGGAAAAATGTCCAACGACATCTTCATTGGGGTGCAATGTGGCGCAGCGTCCTTCTAAAAGAGACCAAGCTTTCGCGGCGGCCATTCGCTCTAGTTCATTGTCACCGGTGAGTCGACGATAAAAGGCGCTGAGCAGATCCTGATGCTCTGCTTCTGGAATAACACTAATAAATTGTTTCCAGTAGTCGGGAAAGATATGCTTTACACCGTCTTGATAGAACCAAGAAATATCATCATCTCGACAAAGAAAGATACCTCGCAAAATCAAGCCTAACACTAATTCTGGATAGGTTTGCGCATAAATAAGGCTCAAGGTAGATCCCCAAGACCCTCCAAATACAACCCAGCGATTAACGTTTAGGGCTTTACGAATAACCTCGATGTCGGCAACCAAAGCAGAAGTGTTGTTGTCCTTTAGGAGGGCATGGGGCGTTGACTGTCCGGCACCCCGCTGATCGAATAAAATAATACGATATTTTTCGGGATCAAAAAAACAGCGGTCGGTTGGGTTAGAGCCCCCTCCTGGACCACCGTGAACAAACAAAACAGGGATACCCTCAGGATTGCCAGATTCTTCAACGTACAGGACATGAGGTGCAGTCACAGCAACAGATCGAGTGTGGTAGGGTCGGATTGCCGGGAACGCTTTCTTCATTTATTTATGGCCTCTATTATAATCGCTAATATTAGCGCAAAGCTGAGGAGATAGACAAAAAAACTCAATTGCTCTATTTTAGTGGTTGATAAGATATAGTTTAGGTTGCGGGGATATTATGTATGGCTGAGATTGTGCGATGCCAGTGGTGCGGAACGGATCCTCTTTATCGTCAGTATCATGACGTTGAATGGGGCGTTCCATGCCGGGACGACACTAAGCTTTTCGAGTTTTTGATCTTGGAGGGTGCTCAGGCAGGCTTGTCATGGATTACTATTTTACGTAGAAGAGATAATTATCGTCGGGCCTTTGCGCAATTTAATGTCGAGCAGGTGGCAAAATTTACCGCCGATGACGTTTCGCGGTTGATGATTGATTCTGGGATTATCAGGAATCGCTTGAAAATTGAGAGTGCGATCTCCAATGCGCGCCTAGTTAAAGATATTCAGCGTGAATTTGGCAGTTTTAGTGACTATATTTGGAGCTATGTAGATCATGTGCCAATTGTTAATCAATGGTCAGACAAAAACGATATTCCGGCAACGACACTAATTTCTGATCGAATTAGCCGAGATATGAAAAAGCGAGGCTTTCGTTTTTTTGGTAGTACTATCTGTTATGCCTATATGCAGGCTATGGGGATGGTCAATGACCATCAAAAAGATTGTTTTAACTGCCCTGCTGGGTCATAAATTAACTTGCAATCGCCATGTTGCCGCCCATGTTTTTGGCTTGATATAAACTATTTTCGGCGCAGGAAATCAGGTCATTTAAATCTCTACATCGACTTGTAGATGCAATTCCAAGGCTTATTGATAATTTAAATTTGACGCCTTTGGCATCCAGCTGCAACTCACCTACTTTTATCCGTAATACCTCGGCAATAACGGCGCTAGCGCTAGGTTCATCATGGGGTATTATAATTACAAAAGTATTACCCACCCAACGGCCTAGACTATAGTCGTCGGCAAGACTGTCATTTAAAATCTGACCGACTAAGAATAAAACGTTGTCGCCAATAGAATGACCATATCGTTCGTTGATCGTTTTGAAATTATCTAAATCAGCCAAAATAACTCCAAACGATTGCCCTCCGGATCGCTCCTTGGTATATTTTTCCCGGAGATGACACTCAATAGATTGACGGTTATGGAGTCCGGTTAAGGCATCTAAGCGTTTTATTTGGTCGACCTGCGAGGATAAAGATTCAAGGTTGTGCGCGTATTTTGATCGTGATGAACGCGCTTCAAAAACAAATATAAATGTAACAGCGCAAAGAAATAGAAATTGCAGTGATTCTGCGGGCGAGTAAGGGTTTGAAATTACTAAAGTCGATGCAATAAATAGGATTACAATGGCAAAGCAAAGGAAGATCACTGCTAGTGTGGGGTTTTTCGTGCTACGGCACACCGCCATTAAAGTACGGAGAGTCGATAGGCACCATGCTAGCGATAAGGCGCTAAAACTCAATGTTAGAGAATATAAAAGTCCTGAAAAAAGCGTTACGACGACTAAAAACCTGGCAACTCTTTTAAACTTAACTAGCCGATTCAAAGCAAGACCAAGCAGCAGAAAGCTACCTACGGCCAAGTAAAATCCAACCAGACCTATGTCGTTACTAAAGTAATAATAAAAAGAAAATGACAGCGCAACAGCAGCCTGCAACAGCACCGTTACTGTAAAAAATGAGTCATCCTTGATTTCAAGATCGGTTGCTTTAACGTCCAAAAATTTTATATTTTGTGACTTATATTGCTCCATAGACACAATATATCAGAAAATCGATTCTATACGTTAATCAATAAATTTCAAATTACTTTGAAGACCGCTTTCTACCAATCTCTGTGAGAAACTTTTTGCGTAACCGAATGCTCTTTGGGGTTACTTCGACGAGTTCGTCGTCTTCAATAAACTCAAGAGCCTGCTCCAATGTGTGTCTAATTGGAGGGACGAGTGTTAGGGCTTCATCGGTACCGGAGGCGCGTACGTTGGTCAGCTGCTTTCCTTTGATTGGATTAACGACTAGGTCATTTGATCGTGAGTGAATACCCACCACCTGCCCTTCATAGACGTCAACCGCATGACCTAAGAAGAGCCGTCCTCGCGCTTGAATATTAAATAAAGCAAAGGCTGCAGTTTTGCCTTTGATCATGCTCACCAGTGCGCCATTTTTGCGTTTGAATTTCTCACCTTCTTTGGCTGGAGCATAGCAATCAAAAATACTTGTCATGGTGCCTGATCCTGAGGTCAGTGTCAGAAATGCGCCACGAAAACCGATTAGTCCTCGAGAGGGCATAGAGAATTCTAGACGCACACGTCCCTTTCCGTCAGGTTCCATGTTAGTCAGTTCTGCTTTTCGCATGCCTAACTCTTCCATTACTGAACCTTGATGCTTTTCTTCTACATCAATAACTACCAGCTCAAATGGCTCATGGACTTTACCATCAACTAGTTTCTGGACAACTTCGGGGCGAGACACGCCCATCTCAAAGCCTTCGCGACGCATCGTCTCGATCAAAACAGAAAGATGCAGTTCTCCGCGACCAGAAACGATAAATTTATCGGGCGTCTCCCCTGGCTTGACCCTAAGTGCTACGTTGTGAATTAGCTCTTGGTTAAGGCGGTCCCTAATATTTCTGGTTGTTACATATTTCCCTTCTAGGCCTGCAAAAGGCGAGTCATTGACAATAAATGTCATGCTCACAGTGGGTTCATCAACGCTCAGGGCGGGAAGCGCTTCAATATGCTCGGGGTGACACAAAGTGTCGGAAATGCTGAGGCCATCGATTCCATTGATGCAGACAATGTCTCCAGCTTCGGCTAGTTGGGTCTCAATCTGCTCAAGGCCTAGGTAGCCCTTAACGTTAAGGACCTTGCCTTTCTTCTCTTGGCCATTGGCGCTTACCACCACCACTTGTTGCCCAGGCTTGAGCGTTCCTCGGGTGATTCGGCCGACCCCGATAACGCCAACATAACTATCATAAGATAGAGCAGAAATTTGCATTTGAAAGGGCCCGTCGGCGTCAACCTCGGGTGCTGGAACTTCTGCGACAATCATTTCGTAGAGTGGCGTCATATCTTCCGCCATATTTTCATAATCGTTGCCGGCAATCCCATTGATTGCTGAGGTATAAATTACTGGGAAATCAAGCTGCTCATCTGTTGCGCCTAAGTTGTCGAAAAGGTCGAAAACTTGATCCATAACCCAGTCCGGTCGGGCGCCGGGGCGATCTATCTTGTTGATAACGACAATAGGGCATAGTCCCTGCTCAAAAGCTTTTGAGGTAACAAATCTAGTTTGCGGCATGGGGCCGTCAACCGCGTCAACGAGCAGTAAAACAGAATCGACCATCGACAATACCCGCTCAACCTCTCCACCGAAATCGGCGTGACCTGGAGTGTCTACAATGTTGATTCGATAATCCTTCCAATTAATAGCAGTATTTTTTGCCAAAATGGTGATGCCGCGCTCTTTTTCCTGGTCGTTGGAGTCCATAAGTCGCTCTGAACCCACATCCTTTCGATCTAGGGTACCTGACTGGCTTAGTAGTTTATCCACCAAGGTTGTTTTACCGTGATCAACGTGGGCGATAATGGCAATGTTGCGCAAATTGTTTATTGACATGAGGGGCTACCGATTGGGCCAAAAGGTCGCGATTATAGTCGAATTCTCAGAAACTGCTATTGATCTTTTCTAAGATTCCTAGTTAGCCTTTAAATAAGTGCACCCGTCGGTTCCAGATGCGCCTCTAGAAGCAGGCTGAATCGGGCTTTCGCCGATCCATGACCGCAATATGCTCAAAGCCCCGATCCCTCATAATATTGGCCTGCAGGCGACTCATAATGCCTTTATCACAGTAAATGAGGTAGGTGAGCATCTTGTCGAGTTCGGGAAGTTCCGCTTGTAGGTTGAAAAACGGGATCGAAAGAACCCTATTAGATGCAAATGCTAGCGGGGCATCTGCTGACTCCTGCGGATGACGAATATCGATAATAATATTCCCCAGCGCTGGTTCAAAGACGGTTTCAATGTCTGGTTTTCGAGGTTGATTGGTAGGCAGTGTCATTTCTAGTGCGCCAAGGGGTTAATGACTCGGCATTTTAGCAACAAAAGCGCGATAATATGGATGTTAATCTTAAACTGAGGATTTATAGCGCGTTAACTGTTGGATAGGGCCTATGCTCGCCAGTCAGCACCATAATGGTGCGATCATCGAAAATAAAGCACTGTATTGGTGCGAATGTGAAGCCTTTTTTATTGTTTTAAAAGAGTTTTGTGTGGGCCCCTGAGTTAGTTATCGCGCCTTAGGGTCTTGTAAGCCAAAAGGGTCCATTGGCATGGCAATTGCATTGGTTTGCTGTAGAAAAGCTAAAGTGCAGGTTAGGAAGCGTGTGGCGGCTTGAACAGCATAGACAATTCAGGCAGCAGTTGGATTAGGGGTGTTTAAATTCCAATTTAAAAGAGTCCTTTTTAGTTAAGGTTAAAATGGTCTATCATCCGTATCTATGTTGTAAACGAAGTGAATTTATTTAAACGGAGAGTCATCAAAAATGAAAGCAAAGTTAGAATATATTTGGTTAGACGGTACTGTGCCAACTCAATGTCTGCGCAGTAAAACTCAGGTTCGACAGGATTTTGGTGGAACTCTAGAAGAGTGTCCTATGTGGTGCTTCGACGGAAGCTCTACAAATCAAGCGGAGGGTAATGCGTCCGATTGCCTGCTAAAACCCGTCGCGATCTATCCTGACCCAGGCAGAACCAATGCTTATTTAGTCATGACTGAAGTATTAAATGCCGATGGGACTCCTCACGCATCTAACGGGCGTGCAACCATTAATGATGACGACAATGACTTCTGGTTTGGCTTTGAGCAGGAGTATTTCTTGTGGGATGTCGATACGCAACGACCACCTGGCTTTCCTCATGGCGGATTCCCGGCACCTCAGGGTCCTTATTATTGTTCTGTTGGCGCGGCCAATGCCTTCGGGCGTGATTGTGTTGAAGAACACTTTGATATTTGCTTGGATGCGGGTCTTAACGTTGAAGGCATCAATGCTGAAGTGGCCGCAGGCCAGTGGGAATTTCAATGCTTTGCAAAGGGCGCTAAACGAGCAGGCGATGAAATCTGGGTAGCTCGATATTTGCTGGAGAGAACGGCGGAAAATTTCGGTTTTTCCATCAATTATCATCCTAAGCCTTTAGGTGATACGGACTGGAATGGTTCGGGTATGCATGCCAATTTCTCTAATGGTGCTATGCGCGACCTTGGTGACGAATCTATTTTCACCAAGATATGTGAAGAATTCGGCAAAAACATTGAGCGTCATATTAGCGTTTATGGGGCACATAACGATCAGCGCTTAACTGGAAAGCATGAGACCCAGTCTATTAATGAGTTCAGCTATGGCGTTTCAGATCGCGGAGCCTCGATTCGAATTCCGATCGGTACTGTTGAAGATGGTTGGAAAGGCCGCCTAGAAGATCGGCGAACGTCGTCTAACGCTGATCCTTATAAAGTTGCCGCAGCTATTATCAAAACAACTAAAGAGGCTTTGGCTTAATTAGACTGCCCTGAGGTATGTCATTCCTCAGGGCACCTTTAAGGCGTTAGCCTTTAGACTATGATTCCTGTCCTGCAGTCTTTGCAGGGCAAGCTTTAGATCGGTAAAGTGATGCAATCCATCGTTAAGCTTTGTTATCGAGCGTCTCGCAAAATGGGTCTTGAATAATCTCTTAGTGGTGCTCTTTGCGCTACGTTTTAGATATATGTTCCAGTAAAGTTTGGCGTCCGCGGCACTCACTCAGGGTGCGATCTGCTTTCTCTTGCACTATAATGGTGCAATATGAGAATGTATCACTCACTTGTTAGCGTTTTAATCGGCGATGCCCCCTATTTTTGCTGAGATACGGCGGATTTTTTTTTGGCCTGCTTATTGCTAGTAGTAAAGCGTATCAATAAATGGCGTGCATAAAAGTACTCAAACGGATCAGTGTCCAAGGGCTTATGAATTCCAATCAACTTCACAGACTGTTGCTAGATAATTTGAATACTGCGGTATTGCTATTGGATGGCGGATTGTCCATTAATTATGTTAATTCGTCTGCAGAATCACTTTTGCAGGTTAGCAGTGCTCGACTGATGGGTTCGAATGTTTGCGAGCTGTTTAGCGATGGAGATGCGTCTAGGGGGAATCTCTTGGAGGCTTTAGAAAGGAATATTGCGCACACTCGCCGGCATGAACATCTTAGAGTGCTACCGTCGACGGATCCATTTCAGGTTGATTACACTGTCACCCCCGTGGAGATAAATCTCGAGCGCATGCTCTTAATGGAAATACAGCCTATTGATCGGTTTCTAAAAATAAATCGAGAAGAAGCGCTATTGTCGGTACATGACACATCAAAGAGTTTAATCAGGGGTTTGGCGCATGAAATCAAAAATCCACTGGGTGGCATTCGTGGCGCGGCTCAATTATTAGATCAAGAACTTGCACACAATGGTTTAGATGATGAAGCTCGTGAACTATGCAAGATTATAACCACTGAGACTGACCGGTTGCGTAATCTTGTTGATCGCCTATTAGGTCCTAATCAGATTCCACGTTTTGAACAAATCAATATTCACGAAGTGACAGAACATGTGGCAGCCTTATTAGAGGCCGAAGCGCAGGGCTCTCTCGTCATTTCAAGAGATTATGATCCGAGTATCCCTGATATTCAGGGGGATAGAATTCAGCTTATTCAAGCGGTCCTCAATGTCGCTCGCAATGCCATGCAAGCGGTCCTAGAGTCGGGTCGATCTACCCCACGAGTGATGATCAAGTCCCGCATTCAAAGAAGCTTTACTATTGGTGGTGAGCGTCACAGAGTTGTTTGCCGAATTGACGTTATTGACAACGGACCTGGGGTTTCCACGGAGATCTTGGAGAGAATATTTTTCCCAATGATCAGTGGCCGAAGCAACGGATCAGGTCTGGGTCTAACGATG
>DGAQ01000052.1:141713-142723 GCA_002382445.1 Porticoccaceae bacterium UBA4026
CTAACGATCGCCCAGACTGCGGTAAACGGACATCAGGGCATTATTGAATGTGATTCTGAATCTGGTAATACCCGGTTCTCTATTTATTTACCCATAAGGGATTAACATGAAAAAAAAATCGGAAATTTGGATCGCAGAAGATGATCGCTCACTCCGCTGGGTGATGGAGAAGGCGATCAGTCGAGAAGGTCTGGAGGTGCGTAGTTTTGAGACTGGCGACGACTTGCTGAGTGCGCTCAAAGGATCTCAGCCGGAAATTATTATTTCTGATATTCGTATGCCAGGTATCGACGGGCTAGAGCTGTTGAAAGAGATTTACGCCAAGCACGGTGATATTCCGGTTATTATTACTACAGCTCATTCTGATTTAGACAGTGCGGTGGCGGCGTATCAGGGCGGCGCATTTGAATACCTACCAAAGCCCTTCGACCTAGACGAGTTGGTAGATGTCGCGCGTCGTGCGATCTCATTCTCCAGAGAACAAAAGTCTACCGTCGAGGTAGCAGCGCCAAGCCCAATGGTTCAAGAAATTATTGGTGAGGCACCGGCGATGCAAGAGGTCTTTAGAGCGATAGGCCGATTGTCCAATTCCAACATAACGGTGTTAATTAATGGTGCGTCAGGGACTGGCAAAGAATTAGTAGCTCAGGCTCTTCATAAGCATAGCCCGCGAAAAGCGGCTAAATTCATAGCACTTAATATGGCAGCTATTCCTCACGACCTAATTGAGTCTGAATTGTTCGGTCACGAGAAAGGTGCATTTACCGGCGCCGCCCAGCGTCGCGAAGGGCGATTTGAGCAAGCGGATGGTGGCACGTTATTTCTGGACGAAATTGGAGATATGCCAGCCGAAGCCCAAACTCGACTATTGAGGGTTCTGGCTGATGGGGAATTCTACCGAGTTGGCGGACATATAGCGGTCAAAGTCGATGTGCGAATTATCGCGGCAACTCATCAAAATCTAGAGGAATTGGTTACGGCTAACCGTTTTCGAGAGGATTTATTTCATA
>DGAQ01000052.1:142814-163772 GCA_002382445.1 Porticoccaceae bacterium UBA4026
TTTTCGAGAGGATTTATTTCATAGGTTGAACGTCATTCGAGTCCATCTACCAAAATTAGCCGACCGTCGCGAGGATATACCGCAGTTGATGAACCATTTCTTTCATCGAGCGGCTAAAGAATTGGATATGGAGCCTAAGGTACTATCTCAAGAGGCCGCGGCGGTTTTCTATCAGCTAGCATGGCCGGGAAATGTGCGAGAGTTAGAGAACATATGCCGTTGGTTAACCGTTATGGCGGCTGGAAGAGAAGTGCTTCTTTCCGATCTACCCCCAGAATTAAAAGCCGAAAGTGCGGTTAAAGAAACTCCCTCCCAGGGAGACTGGACGCAGATGCTGAAACGCTGGAGTGAGAGGGAATTAAAAGCGGGGCATCAAAGTATACTTCAGCAAGCAATTCCCGATTTTGAGATGGCTATGATTGAAACAGCTTTGGCGCACACTGGCGGACGGAAAAAAGATGCCGCCAAGCTACTCGGATGGGGTAGAAACACTTTAACCAGAAAGCTTCAAGAATACCGTATGGAAAGCCAAGGAGTCTAAGCGTACAGCCCATAACAAAAACCCCGCCAAATGAAAGCAGGGTTTTTTTGTTGGTGTTTTAGATTTATTCTTAATGTGTCTTGTCGTCGCTCTTTGGCTCAACTGACGCACTGGCTTTTGCTTCGGCTTGCTGAACAGCAGAGGCAAAAAGGCCATCAAAATTAATAGGCGGTATCATCAGCGGAGGGAAGGAACCTTTGGTCAGTGTGCTATCAATTGTTTCTCTGGCGTAGGGAAACAGCATTGACGGGCAAGTGGTGTTAATAACTTGAGTCAGTTGCTGGCCTTCGATACCTTGAATTGTAAACAGGCCCGCTTGCTCTACTTCGATCAGATAAATAGTCTCTTCGCCGTCGGTAACGGTAATCGTCAGGCGAAGAGCAACCTCGTATACACCCTCTCCGACTTGACTACTTTTAGTATTTAGATCTTGGCTTACTTTCGGCTGCCACTGTTTTTGGAACGCAGCTACTCCTTGTGGAGTTTCAAAAGACAAATCTTTGAGATAGATTCGCTGCACAGCAAATTTGGGTCCAGTATCTTCTGTGACTGCCGTGGCAGCTTGATCAGTCGAGGGAGTTTCGTCAGTCATTACTTAAACCTTTAATTGTGTGTGGATGAATTTATTGCCTTGATCCTTATATGGCGTCAGTTTTATCCAATTCAACCCCATTCTTCAAAAGGGCATCTAATTGGCCAAGAGTCTCTAGCTGCTGCAACTCTGAATAACCCCCAACATGTCTTTCGCCAATCCAGATTTGTGGAACAGTACGCTGCCCACTTTTATCCATGATCTCTCGACGTAAGTTCATATCGGAGTCCAGAGGGATGTCTTCGTAATTAACACCTTTCGCACTCAGCAAATATCGCGCCGCAGTGCAATAAGGGCAGAACCGTGTTCCATATAGAACTACCTTAGACATACAATTTCCTTCAATAATATCGCTCTAGATTTTCTAGCGCTATTTTTTCTGACCTTGAACCACAGGCATATTTTGCTGCCGCCATTCACTCATTCCGCCACTCAACCGGCGAACGGTATATCCCTGTTTCGTCATCGCTTTCCCAACGCCGCCGGCATGCTGGCCCATTTGGTCTGTTAATACGATAACTTTTTCACGGTGTTTTTCGATCTCACTTAAGCGAGTCGCTATTTTAGTATGAGGAATGTTGATCGCGCCGTGAACATGGCCCGCTTGGAAATCATTGGCCGCACGGACATCTACAAGCACCGCTTGGTCTGAATTCATTAAAGACACTAGCTGTGAGCAAGTCATTGGTTTGCCCCCTTTGGTTCGTTCGGTCAATGCAAAAATATAGATAAGCACTAAAAATAAGCTTATTAGGAGCCACTGCTCACTTGCAAAAATAAAAATATCCACGTAATTACACTCTTTGGCTAAGTTTTTGGGACGCTAAGATAGCGCCGGCTGAATTATACACATGAATGATAGCCTTAGGAATTGCCGGTGGTTTGATTAGGCCCAGCGACCCCAGATTGGTTTACAGGTCTCGGGGAGTCTGCTGACAAAGCCAAGGGCAGCCCAACTCATTCCTGGAGCGTGAAAGTCTGACCCACAGGAAGCAAGCAGATCATATTGGTTGCACAAAGTGGCTAAATCCTTTGTAACCGAGGGCACCTGAAGGCCAGAAATAACCTCCATGCCCTCCCCGCCTGCACCACAAAAATCCTCCAGAAGCTCTTTGAGTTTTGTACGGGTCATTTTGTACTTACCTGGATGAGCCAATACGGCGATGCCCCCAGAGTCTCGAATCCATTGCACCACCGTAGAAAGCTCGGCCCATTGTTCTTTAATATCTCCAACCTTCCCTGCGCCAAGATACCGTGTAAAGGCCTGTTTAATGTTCGATACGGCGCCTATATCGACTAGATGCTGTGCAAAATGAGGTCGGCCAATTTGCCCGTCGGCCAAAAGCCTTGCGCCTTCAAGGCAATGCTCAAAGCCTAGGTTACTGAGGCGATCAGCAATTTTTATAGCCCGATCCTGACGCGCCTTTTTTTGCTGTGTAACTCCGAAAATAATGGAATCACTCTGGGGGTCTACATTCAACCCTACGACATGAATGCCCTGCTTCCGCCACTGGCTAGAAAACTCAATACCAGTAATTAGTCGGAGTTTTTCGGGGCTATACTTTAGGCCGCTGTATGCATCCAAAGTGTCATGATCGGTAATTGACAGAATATCTACTCCGCGCTCACTGGCTAGTTCAACTAACTGGTCAGGCGTTAAACTGCCGTCAGACATGGTGGTATGGCAATGGAGGTCGACGTTCATTAGATTCACTTATTACTATTTTTAGATATTGTACCAGCCTCAGCACCCTATATAATCCTTATATGACTGACCTTAAAATTATTACGCCCATTTCGGAAGAGCAAAAAGAGCAGGTGAGCGAAGCTACTGTCGCCTGTATTAGCAAAGCTAGTGTCTTATTTGACCGGCAATTTGCCGAATTACGAGTTGATTTTGACCTGCGAGGCAAATGTGCTGGCATGTATCAGGTAAGGGCTCGCCAGAGGCGTATTCGCTACAACCCTTGGATCTTTGCAAAATATTACCAAGAAAGCCTGACCAATACCGTTGTGCACGAAGTCGCACATTACGTCGTCGACTGTATTTGGGGTCTGAAGAAGGTTAAGCCTCACGGGAAAGAGTGGTGTCAGACGATGATCGCCATGGGTGCTGAGCCAACAGTGACGGGTAAATACGATTTAACCGGTATTCCGACGCGTCAGTATCAGCGGTATGCCTATAACTGTGATTGTCGTGTTCATCAACTTACCCTGTTGAGGCATAAAAAGATAATCAACAGAGCCGCTAGCTATCGATGTCAATTTTGCCACTCTGACTTAAAGCAGGGCTGTTAGGTATCCTTGTGAAGACCTGGTACGTTTATATAGTGCGTGCAAGCGACGAAAGCCTCTATACCGGTATCACCACTGACCTTAATAGGCGTTTAGCTGAGCACCAGTCGGGAAAGGCGGGAGCTAAGTACTTTCGGGCGCGCAATGCCTGTGAGGTGGTCTATAGCGAGAGTGAACATAATAGAAGCACTGCCAGTAAGCGCGAGGCCGCCATTAAAAAGCTCACTCGACATCAAAAACTTGAGTTAATTAGTGGTCAAAATCTATAGGTTAATTGTATACTTGTATATACAATAAATAATTCCCCATAAACCTTTTTTATGCTTTTGATAAAATATAGATTTTTTTATCATCATATGGCGATTTTTATAGGATTTTTTGTATTTGATGTAATAGTGGTTGTTTTTCTGCTTTGTTAAGATTATAAATGTATATACATTAGGTTCGGCGCTTATATCTATGGTCAATGCTATTAAATTTCCTCAATTTGAAGTGATTAAACAGTACGTTCGAGGGCATATAAACTCTGGACGTTGGCCTGTGGGCACTCGTACCCCCTCTGAAAATGAGCTTTCAGCTAGTTTTTCCGTTAGTCGCATGACCGCTAGAAGAGCCCTGCAAGAGCTAGCTCAGGAGGGTCTGTTGACTCGGGCACCAGGTTTAGGATCCTTTGTGGCGCAACCAGTCCCAGCTAAACCGAGCATAGAGCTACATAATATCGTCGCCATTGCGCAGTCCAAAGGGGCGTACAGCTGCCAGGTCCTAAGTCTTGAGCAGATTTCCGCTGATGCTGAACTGGCTGCCTTATTAGGGTTTGAAATCGATCAACCGGTCTATCGCGCTAGATTTCTACATTTCGACGGGCGAAAGGCGATTCAATGGCAAGAGATCTATGTAAATCCTAAGGTCGCGCCTGCTTTTTTAAAGCAAAAGTTCACTAGAGTGGTACCTGATGAGTACTTGGAGTGGATTGCCCCTAGCGGCCATGTGGAATACCGGGTCAGTGCGGTACTTGCGAGGTCGAGCCAACGAAGGGCCCTTGGTCTAATGAAAGATTCGCAGAATGCCTGCTTGCAGATAACTAGAATATGCACACGCGGCTCGATGGTAGCCAGTTTGTCTAAGCTGGTACACCCCGCAAGCCTTTATCAATTAGGGACCACCTAATCGCTCGTTTTAAATTTTCTAAAAAAAGGAAGTCAGATGCCTAGAATTGCGGTTTTTGTCGATGTTCAAAATATCTATTACACCGTAAAGGAGAGCTTTGATTGCCATTTTAACTATCGCGAGCTGTGGCGACAGTTAAGCCTTGAGGGGGAGATTGTTCTGGCAAATGCTTACGCTATAGACCGAAATGACTCTCAACAACGAAAGTTTCAGCAGGCACTTCGTAATATCGGATTCACTATCAAGCTAAAGCCCTACATCCAAAGAAGTGATGGATCAGCCAAAGGTGATTGGGATGTAGGCATAACAATCGACATAATGGACGCCGTTTCCAGCGCCTCCGAGAGAGTTGATCAGGTGGTACTTTTATCCGGAGACGGGGACTTTGATATGCTTCTGCGGCGCATTGGTCAAAGTGGCGAAATAGAGACTCTGGTTTATGGCGCTTCGGCCTTAACCGCGCAATCACTAATAGATGCGGCAAAACAGTTCAGAGCCATTGAAGGCCCATTATTACTGATCTAAAGAGACCTTAGCAAGTACTGACACTAGGTTATTATTCCGCCTTGACTTGGACCTCCCATCCCTCCACCTTGGCCTGGGACGACAATTTGTGAGGCCTGGTCACGGCGCATTTTGTCAAGTTCTTTGGCAGCCTCTTCGACAGCAATTGCAGCTTTTCCGGCAAAGTCTTCGGCAGCCTCACCGAGGGTTGCACCCTCTAAGACAAAGTTCAGCGGCAGCGCGCCCATTTGCGTCATTATTTGAGCGGAACCTAAGAAGCTAACCTCTCGATCAGCATCATCCAAGCCAGCTGCAGTGACTGGAGTGAGTTTACGAATCGCGCCCATCTTTTGGTCAGTGAAATTTTCCTCGCGGAAAAGGCCATTGGGGTCCATGGCATTGTCGTTATCATTTGACATATAATCTGTTCTCGTCCATTAATTGGTTTGCTGGCTACCCTAGCAGACATGTCTATAGAGTTGAAGTCTATAGCAGAGAGGATTTAGACCAGTTCAAGCTTATTGGCTTTTCGTTAGGCCCTTTGCGATCTTGGCGCTGACAAAAATCATACACGAAGATAAGATCAAACAGGCCGCTAATCCAAATGCCTGATAAATAACCCCTGACAATATTGTCCCAACTAGCCGGCCCCCTGCATTAGCCATGTAGTAAAAGCCGACGTCCAGTGACACTGCGTCACTTCGGGCATAGGCAACTATCAAATAGGAGTGAACGCTAGAGTTAATTGCAAACACAAAACCAAAGGGGATAAGAGCCGCCAAAATAACAAAACTGGGTACAAAATCAGACATAAGTCCTGCGGCCATTAATCCAGGGATAACAAATAATAGGGTGCCCCAGGTGTCTAAAGTTGCACCACCTACAGGCTTAGCGGATCCCTCTGGTTGTGATTTACCAATTCGCCCTGTTAGCGATGGTGCCATCACCTGCACCACACCATAACCTATTATCCAGCAGGCCATTAAAGCCCCTACCTGCCAATAGCTCCATTGCAATTGGCTCTGTAGAAAGACGGGAAGAGCGACGACGAACCACACATCGCGCGCGCCAAACAAGAAGAATCTAGCCGCGGATAGACGATTAACGCCGCCACTCTTTGAGAAAATTTCACTGAATTTGGGTTTTAATTGGGTTGTGCTATCTTTCTTTAGAAATAACCATCCAGCGCAGAGAGCGAGACTAAGTAGGCATATCAGTATCAATAGGGTGGCATGAAAGCCAATCGAGAATAAAAGTAAACTTCCGAGAAAAAACCCGATGCCCTTAAGAGTATTCTTTGACCCAGTTAACAGAGTAACCCATCGATATAAGCGCCCCTGAGAATCCTCGCTGATTAACCCTTTAATGCTACTTTTAGCAGACAGCTTGTTCAGATCTTTGGCTATTCCAGATAGAGCCTGTGCAACCATCACATAGATGGTAGTCATGTCAGCTGTATCACCTAGTAGCATTATTAACGCTACAATCTGAAGGATCAATCCAGTTTGCATGGTTCTGTTTAAGCCGACATGACTGGCGATCCAACCACCACCGAGATTAGTTAGCACACCGAACAATTCGTAGAGTAAAAACAGACTCGCGATCTCAATCGGGCTATAACCAAGATTATGGAAGAACAACAGTACTAGCATACGCAGAGCACCGTCGGTTAGTGTAAAGACCCAATAACTTCCGGTAATTAGCCTATATTGTTTGACTTGCTCAGTGTGACTAATGGACATTACATTCGCCGCCCTAAATGGAATTAGCTATTTTACTAACCAGCTCCATCATCCGGCTCACATAGCCGATTTCGTTGTCATACCAAATCAATATTTTAACTTGAGTTTGATCAATGATCATCGTTGATGGGCCATCTACAATACCCGATCGGGTATCGTTGGTGTAGTCCACCGATACCAGAGGAAGCTCTTCAAAGCCCAAAATCCCTTGAAGTCTGCCATTGGCAGCTGCGCGCAAAGCATTATTAATTTGATCTATTGTGACGGGTACTTTTAATTCAAAAACACAATCGGTTAGCGATGCATTAGCCAGAGGTACGCGCACAGCAATGCCATTTATTCGGCCCTTGAGCTCAGGAAAAATTTCTGTGATGGCAGTTGCTGACCCAGTACTGGTTGGAATCAAAGAAAGACTACTAGCGCGCGCCCGGCGCAAGTCTTCATGATATTCATCAAGAATACTCTGAGTATTGGTAATGTTATGAATCGTGGTAATTGCGCCATGCACTATTCCAAATTCTTTTTGTAAAACATCGATGACCGGTGCCAAGCAATTTGTCGTACAGGAGGCCGCGGTCACTATATCTTGATCACTGTAAAGGTGATCATTCACGCCCATAACAATGTTTAGGGTGCCGTCCTTGATTGGAGCAGACACAACTACTTTTTTTATGCCTTGGTCGAAATAGGGGAGCAGAGAGGATCGTGACTTAAATTGACCACTGCACTCCACGACTATATCAACCTTTGCCTCAGACCAAGGACATTGCTGAATAGTGTCTGACGGTGAGTAGCTAATGATCTTGCCGTCGATGACTATCTCGTTGCTAGATTCTGTCACCGCCACATCTCGATTCCATTTACCGTGGACTGAATCAAAACGCAGTAAGTGTGCCGCGCTTTTTGCATCCCCGGCCACTTCATTGATATGTACTATGTCAAAAATATCTGATTCCCAGGCCGCCCGAAAAGCCATGCGCCCAATCCGGCCAAACCCATTAATTCCCACTCGTATTGTCATGTCATTTCCAAGTCTGATACGTTCAGCCAGTATTATAACCAACTATGTCACATTGATGACGTAGCACTAGCAGCCTAAAGTTAACTATGTGGAGACCTTTTGCTGATCTCAAAATACAACAGACAAAAAAAAGCCACCGCAGGGTGACTTTTAATACTAAAAATACGTTTAATTAGTGATCATGCCCGCCTGGTCCATGCACATGGCCATGATCAAGCTCTTCTTGTGTGGCATCTCGCACAGACTCAATTGACACGTCAAAATTCAAGTCTTTGCCGGCTAGTGGGTGATTGCCATCAACAGTTACAAACTCATCGGTAACCGCTTTCACGGTGACAGGAACACTATCGCCATTGCCTGTTTGAGCTTCAAACTGCATGCCCACTTCAATGTCATCAACACCTTGAAATGACTCGCGCGGCACCTCTTGAATCAAATCAGGTTGCACCTCGCCATACCCTTCAGCGGCAGGAACAGCTACCACCATAGAGTCCCCTACGTTTTTTCCTTTGAGCGCATTTTCTAGGCCAGGAATGATATTTCCAGATCCATGAAGATAAGCTAATGGCTCTTTTCCTGCAGAACTATCCAGTTTTTGTCCGTCGTCATCGGTTAATGTGTAATGAAAGCTTACCGCGCTATTGTGTTTGATAGTCATTATCTGTTTCCGGTGGATGAGTAGGGTGGGCATTATGCTTTAATAGAAAAAAAATATCGAATCGGTGATACTCGTTCAAAGTTAAAAGATCCAAGTACCAAAAATAATGACCACATAAAGGTACTTGGGCAATGCGAGATTGTCACATAGATGTCATATATATAAATTTTAATACAGGATCTAAAATGAGTAATAGAGTTGATATTATGCCTAGGCCCACCATCTTAATTGTTGATGATGAACTTTCTATACGAGATATGCTGAGTATTGCCCTGGAAGCAGCAGATTTTAATTCATTACAAGCCGAAAATGCACAGCAGGCTCACGCGATGGTTATTGATAGAAACCCTGATTTAATCCTCTTAGATTGGATGATGCCTGGTACGACAGGTCTGGAGCTTCTGCGCCGGCTCAAGCGAGACGAGAAAACGGCAAAGATTCCTATTATTATGTTAACGGCCAAGGCTGAAGAAACCAGTAAAATTGCGGGTTTAGACTCTGGCGCTGATGATTACATAACAAAACCGTTTTCACCTAGAGAGCTCATATCACGTGTTAAAGCGGTATTGAGGAGAATCGGCCGTGAAGAGCTGCAAGATCCTATCACTGTGGGTGAATTGATTTTTGATCCCCTGTCGCATCGTGTAACGATTGGAGATACAAAGGTTAGCGTTGGACCCACAGAATACCGGCTATTACAATTTTTCTTAACGCATCAAGAGCGAGTTTATTCTCGCGACCAAATCCTGGATTATGTTTGGGGTAATAATGTTTATCTCGACGAGAGAACCGTGGATGTGCACATCAGGCGATTGCGTAAAGCAATTTCAGTTGCAGGACATGACAACTATGTGCAGACTGTGCGCGGAGCGGGTTATCGATTTTCAACTCAGCTTCAAAATATCTGAGGGTTCATAAAAGGAAGTTATTTTGCGACCAGGAATGCGAACAGAGATTTGGCACGTAGTGTTGGCTGTGCTGTTTTCTATCTGGTTTGGTTGGAGCCTTGGATTTCCCCTCGAACTTTTGTTAGCCAGTCTTGTGCTCTATCTTGTGTGGACCTTCCGAGTAATTTCTCATATCTTCAGCTGGATCGACAGAGGCATGCGTGGTATTCCTCCCGAGGCTGATGGTGTTTGGGGCGAAATTACTGACACATTAAATCGTCAACGGCGTCGGCATCGCAAAACTGTAGATAAAATGCGCCGGACGATTAGTCGTGTTACTCGGGTAACTGAGGCTTTAGACGAAGGCGTTCTCGTATTGCGAAGTGATCGAACACTGGATTGGTGGAACAGCTCGGCTAATAAATTGCTTGATTTGCGCCCTAGAGATCGTGGTACTGCCATTGTTAATTTGATTCGTGAGCCTGATTTTGTTGAATATATTAATCTAGAAAAATTTGTCGGAACGATCAAGTTGGCGCCTACAGCTGACGTAAAAACGTTGCTGCAGTTATCGGCCTCTCACTTTGGCGACAACGAAATTGTTTTAATAATCAGTGATATAACACGCGAGGATAGCCTTAAACGCCTTAAAACAGAATTCGTTGGTAATGTGTCGCATGAATTGCGAACGCCTTTGACAGTCATGCGAGGGTATTTAGAAACCCTGCAAGATTTTCCTGAAGATCAGATCTTGCAGAAGAAAGCATACCAACAAATGTCCGAGCAGATAGCGCGAATGCAAACGCTATCTGATGATCTAATTTTACTTTCGCGACTAGAAGAGTCGGATCACGCTCCAGCTAGTCAAGATATCAATCTGAATGAACTACTCAACAGCATTATTGGAGAGGCAAAATCCCTGAGTAATGGGATGCATAATCTGCTCTTTAACGCGTTAGAAATAGTAAGAATCGACACTGATCCCAGTGAAATGAGAAGTATTCTGGGCAATGTTATATTCAATGCTGTTCGCCACAACGCCGAAGGCGCTGATATTGTCATTACCTTATCTCAGCATAGTGAGGTTACAGAGGTATCAGTAAAAGATAATGGTGTTGGTATTGATACAGCTGCAATCCCTCGGCTGACCGAGCGCTTTTATCGGGGCGACCGCAGCCGTAATACAAATACTGGCGGCAGTGGTCTAGGCTTGGCTATCGTAAAACATGCACTTACACGTTGTGGTGGGACCTTAACTATTAGCAGCCGGTTAGGGCAGGGCGCCGAATTTATTTGTCGATTTCCAAGGAGACCGTCGGAGTAATAAAAAAGAGCGCCTCAGCGCTCTTTAGTAAAGTTGGGTTGCCACCTTAAAATTTATGCTCCATGCCTACGCCAAAGACACTGAATTGATCGTCAGTTAGCCCGACTTTAGAGTCAGTATTATCGGTGTAGAACATAAACAGTTTAGTATTCTTATCTAGCTTGTAGTCTGCACCTAAAGACATAGTCTGTTCTTCATCCCCATCAACATCGTCTTCGATGGCTCCATACTGTGCTTTCAGTGTAATGTTGCTATCAATCTTATAGGCAGCACTCACAAAATAACCGGACTCATCTTTAGTGCCTAGGTTATCTTCATTTTGTTGATACATAAAACCTAGCTTAAGTGCCTCTATCTGATATTGCGCGACCATCCGGACCAGATCTTGGCTATCGATATCCTGATCACCGGCTATAGCCAGATACAGTCTGTTTTTGGAGTAACTGAGCGAGTAGGACATGCCGTCATTAAGGCCGGTATCATCTTGACCGTCTTGATCGACATCTTCACCCTCTGCCGGAATCATTGCCAGAGTTGCAGAAAACCCATTAATTGCAGGAGAGGTGTATGCTACGACATTTGAAAGCCGGTTTTCGCCTTCAAAGACGTTCTTGAGATCCCCTTCAAGATCATTAAATAAATCAACTTTATTCGCCGCTAGTTTGGTGGGGGAGTCATGTTTACCCGCCCAAACCATGCCAAAATCACCCTTAACACCGACGAAGGTATTGCGCTGCTTAAACGTTTGCCCGTTACAGTCACCACTATCAATACAGACCTCAAATTCAGCCTGATAAATAATATCTAGACTCTCGGAAATCCCATTTTCGCCTTTTATCCCTAGGCGAGAAGCATTGCTATTAAGGTTCCATTGTTCTGTGCTCCCATCATCTTGCCTAACCAATGAAAGGTTGGCCTTACCGTAAACCTTTCCCCCACTTGGGCCTTCGGCGAAACTAAAAGAAGCAGAGCAAATGGTCAATGCTAAAAACAAATTTTTCATACGTGAATCCTGACTAAAGATGATTTTGGGCTAATGCCCCCCTAATTGCCGCTCCTCTAATATGACAATTATGTGATGAATATATGTCTAAATTATGACATTAATATGACAATAACAGGGACAAAAAAGGAAAATGTGTACGCTTGGTTGTCATAATACTGTCATATAAAGTGAATACATTGTCGTTACTGAAACAGTACACGCCTCAAGGCACTCACAACAAAACAAAATTCAGTTTTTGGGAGATATGTATGACTAATAGTAAATCCATTTTTTCGACTCTATGTGCTGTAACTTTATTTACAACCGCACCCTTTGCTGGTGCCCGGGATAATGTGGAAGTCGTAGGATCATCCACGGTATATCCCTTCTCAACTGTTGTAGCAGAGCGCTACGGGCGAGCCAGTGGTAATGCGACGCCAAAGATTGAATCGACCGGTTCGGGTGGCGGTTTGAAGCTATTTTGTTCAGGTGTTGGTACCAACTACCCAGATATCACTAATTCGTCACGTAGGATCAAACTATCTGAGTTTAATAAATGCCAGGCTAATGGTGTAAAAGACGTTATCGAAGTGCAGATTGGTTATGACGGCATTGTTGTTGCTAATTCAATTGCTGCAGAGCCAATGAACTTAAGCCGTAAAGACATCTTTCTGGCGCTTGCCGCTAAGGTGCCGGGCGTTGAAGAGGGTGTTTTAATTGAAAATCCTTATAACACCTGGAGAGAGGTTAATTCAGATCTACCTAATACCAAGATTGAGGTTCTTGGACCTCCCCCTACATCGGGAACTCGTGATGCATTTGCTGAGCTCGCACTAGAGGGCGGTTGCAAAACATTTGAATGGATCGCCGCACTTAAAAAGATCGATAAAAATGCGTATAAAGACATTTGCCACACCATCCGTGAAGATGGGCGGTACATTGAGGCGGGAGAGAACGATAATTTAATCATCCAAAAACTCCAAACTAACTCTGCCGCTTTGGGAATATTCGGCTTTAGCTTCCTCGATCAAAATGCCGACAAAGTCCAGGGTGCTAGTATTGAGTCGGTTCCACCAACGTTTGATTCTATCGCTGACAAGTCGTATCCAGTTTCTCGACCACTATTTTTCTACGTCAAGAAAGCTCACGTGGGTGTGGTGCCTGGCATTGTTGGTTACCTTAATGAGTTCACCAGTGAAAGAGCGTGGGGTGAAGACGGTTATCTCGCTGAGAAAGGTATGATCCCGCTACCTGTCAAAGAGCGCAGAGCGATGGCCGTAAATACCCGATCTTTGGTGCCGATGACAGGTAACGAAGCATTGCAATAACATCTTTATTTTGTCAAAGTACCGCTCGGCTCGCAGGGCTGGGCTTTTCTATATCTGAGGGATACTGCAAGCTATATGCAAGCCACTAATATACTTATTTTACTGCTTAGTTTAGGCGCAGTTGCCTTTTATCTGGGCCGTAGCCGTTCCCTCGCAATTGCTGCGCCTCTGGGTGGCATCCGCAAACTGCATTCTCTGCCATCCTATTATGGAATGCATACGGCCCTCTGGTGTGGACTGCCCTCGCTAGTCTTGCTGGGCCTTTGGTTGATGTTTGATCAGCCGGTGATTAATAGCGTAGTAATAAGCTCTTTGGCTGCTGATATAACGCCAATAGATACAGCTAGTTATAATTTGTTGTTAAACAAAATCGATAATCTTGCGCAAGGCATACTGCCGCGCAAAGGTCAAAGTGATTCTCTTATTGCAGCTGCTGACCATATGGTGTCATTGAAACAGATATCGCGATGGTCTCTTACGGCTCTGTCGCTGGCGCTTTCGACGACGGGGCTATTTTGGGCTTGGCGCAAGATCGGCTCTGAATTTCGAGCTCGCCCTGCAGTAGAAAAAGTGATTCAAAATTTGTTGCTGGCATGTGCCTGTCTGGCCATTTTCACAACCTTGGGTATTGTTCTCTCAGTGCTATTTGAATCTATTCAGTTTTTTAGATCGGTGCCCATTTATGATTTTGTTTTCGGCTTAGACTGGAGCCCTCAGACTGCTATCCGAGAAGATCAGGTAGGTTCTTCCGGAAGTTTTGGTGCTGTCCCTCTGTTTGTCGGAACCTTACTGGTTTCGGCAGTGGCAATGTTTATTGCCGTACCTATAGGCCTCATGTCAGCAATCTATTTAGCTGAATACGCCAGTAAGAACGTGCGCTCTGTGGCGAAGCCTGCACTCGAAGTTTTGGCAGGTATTCCCACTGTTGTCTATGGTTTTTTTGCCGCACTGACCGTTGCGCCATTCCTTAGAGATTTAGGAGCTAGTGTGGGCTTGTCCATATCTTCTGAGAGTGCGCTCGCAGCCGGCGGCGTTATGGGAATAATGATTATTCCTTTTATTTCCTCTCTGGCTGACGATGTCATTACCGCAGTGCCTCAATCGATGCGCGATGGGTCGCTAGCGATGGGAGCTACGCGGTCAGAGACTGTTCGCAGAGTAGTCATTCCCGCCGCACTGCCGGGTATTGTTGGCGGTATTATGCTCGCCGTATCTCGGGCCATTGGTGAAACTATGATTGTGGTAATGGCGGCGGGGATGGCCGCGAAGTTAACGGCTAACCCATTAGAGTCAGTGACTACGGTGACGGTCCAGATCGTAACGCTACTAACGGGAGACCAAGAATTTGATAGCCCTAAAACATTAGCGGCCTTTGCTTTGGGCCTTATGCTGTTTATTGTCACGCTATTACTTAATATTTTTGCCCTGCATATCGTTAAAAAATATCGAGAACAATATGAGTAAGTCGGTGGATAATTTGGCCAAAATCAAACATTCGCTGACTCGTCGCAATCGCGCTGAAGCGAGGTTCCGTTGGTATGGGCGCATCGCTATCTTTATTGGCCTGTCCGCAGTAGCTGTGCTGTTTGTTGATATTATTAGTAAAGGGCATGGCGCTTTTCAAGCAACATATATCAATCTAGATGTCAGTTATAACCAAGATATTATTGGTATTGATAATTTAATGGATTCTACGCAGTTGGTTGCAGGCGATTGGCAAGCGCTGTCTAAAACAGCTTTACGAACTAAATTTCCACAAGTCTCTGGTCGAAGTGATAAGCGGGAATTAAATAATCTATTGAGTAGTGGTGCGGGCTTTGATTTAAAAGACCGCCTGATGGCAAAGCCACTATTGCTAAATGAGACTGAGTCGATATGGATATTGGCCGATGATGATATCGACACCTATTATAAGTCTTGGCTAGACGGTGACGCCTATGCCGCTCGACTGAGCGAAAAACAAATTGGTTGGATCGATGAATTGCATCAGCAGGACCTGATTCGCTTGCAGCTAAACACCAATCTGTTTACAAGAGGTGATTCTCGTGAGCCGGAGCAGGCGGGTATCCTCGGTGCAGTCATGGGATCGATCCTGACTTTGGTACTCACCTTGCTGCTGTCCTTCCCAATAGGGGTGTCAGCGGCGATCTATCTAGAAGAATTCGCGCCAAAAAATAAGTGGACCGATTTTATTGAGGTTAATATCAATAACCTGGCCGCTGTTCCGTCGATTATTTTTGGCCTGTTGGGCCTCGCGATTTTTATTAACTTTTTCCATGTACCTCGGTCTGTTCCTATTGTGGGGGGTCTAGTACTCACGCTGATGATCTTACCAACGATTATTATTACGAGTCGCGCGGCCATTAAATCAGTGCCTCCCTCGATCCGTGAAGCCGCGCTTGGTATGGGAGCTTCTAAATATCAGATGGTGCTGCACCATGTATTACCGCTAGCTCTTCCGGGGATGCTGACCGGTGCCATTATTGGCATGGCGCAAGCGCTGGGTGAGACAGCTCCACTGCTGATGATTGGCATGGTCGCCTTTATAGTCGATATCCCCGGTAGTTTTACCGATCCTGCCACTGTATTACCGGTACAAATTTTTCTTTGGGCGGACAGTCCTGAGAGAGCCTTTATCGAGAAAACCTCCGCGGCGATCATGGTACTGCTAACCTTCTTGATTATTATGAATACATCGGCGGTTTGGTTGCGAAAGCGACTAGAACGTCATTGGTAGACAGGAATAAATTTATGAGTCCAGCAAATACAGATAAGCCCTCCATGCTTAAAAAAGCTGCTGCAGCTAAAGGCATGCCGATGCAGAACTTGGAAGTGGACGATCATCAGGTAACCGTGGGGCAGAGCTTTAGCGATAATGCGAAAATGACCATGCGCAATATTAATGTCTTTTATGGTGATAACCAGGCTATTCACGATGTTAGCATCGATATCGCCAAGAACCAGGTAATTGCGATGATCGGTCCGTCGGGCTGTGGCAAGTCAACGTTTTTACGTACTCTCAATCGTATGAACGACACGGTAGAGGGCTGTCGAGTTGAGGGCGATATTCGCATGGATGGTGAAAATCTATATGCTCCTAAACTTGATGTTGTTGAGTTGCGCGCGAGAGTGGGGATGGTGTTTCAAAAGCCTAATCCATTCCCCAAATCAATTTATGATAATGTTGCTTACGGTGCCAAGATTCATGGTTTAGCTGATACTAGGGTCGATTTAGACGAAATTGTTGAAAACAGCCTGCGTAAAGCTAGCCTATGGAAAGAAGTGAAAGAACGCCTTCACCAGCCGGGTACTGGCCTGTCCGGTGGACAGCAGCAAAGGCTGTGTATAGCCAGAGCGATTGCAGTGAGCCCTGAAGTTATTTTAATGGATGAACCCTGCTCCGCACTGGATCCCATTGCCACTGCAAGGATTGAAGAACTGATCAAAGAGCTGAGTGAAAATTTCACCATCGCGATCGTCACTCACAGCATGCAACAAGCCGCCCGAGTGTCTCACCGCACAGCTTATTTTCATCTTGGCAAATTGATCGAGGTGAATCCCACCGAGCAGGTTTTTACAATGCCCCAGCATCGGCTTACTGAGGCTTATATTACAGGTCGGTTTGGTTAAGACAGGATTAACCAAACCGCAATACGGTTAAATGGAGAAAAACATGGCAAAGATGTCATTTGAAAATCACATTATGAAACAGTTCGATGAAGAACTTGAAGAGATTCGTACCCGACTTATGGAGATGGGCGGCAAAGTGGAGCAGCAATTAAAGAATGCTATCAGAGCTGTTAGTGAGGCTGATAGTAAGCTTGCCGAGGAAGTCATTCTAGAGGAGCAGCGAGTTGATGACATGGAGGTTGATATTGATGAGGCCTGCATTCTAATTATAGCCAGGCGCCAGCCTGCCGCGAGTGATTTACGTTTAGTAATGATGGTTACTAAGGCGGTTAATGATCTTGAACGCATAGGCGATGAGGCTAAGAAGATTGCTAATCATGCAGTTATTTTGACTGAGCAAAGCGGGTCATCTAATGGTTATCCTGAAATTCGTCATATAGGAAATTCTGTGATTAGAATGTTGGAAAATGCTCTTGACGCTTTTGCACGATTTGATGCAGATGCAGCCCTGCGGACCATCGAAGAAGATGAGCAGATCGACCTTGACTATAAAACAGCATTACGTGAGCTGGTGACTTATATGATGGAAGACCCGCGGAGCATAAGCCGCGCGATTAATCTCTTGTGGGTGATTCGATCCTTAGAGCGTATTGGTGATCACGCTAAAAATCTGTGCGAGCAAATTGTCTTTGTCGTCAAAGGTAAAGATATACGTCATCAACGCTAGCAATAAGGTGAAAGGTACAGTTTCCGCCGTTGCTATCTCAATTAGTTGTAATTACCCCGCACCCTAACTGCCGAGCAGTCTCGCTTTAGGGTCGCAACTGTTCTTCTCTTGACAGGGTCAGTCGCCTCAATCTTTTATGCGCCGCCAGGTGGTCATAGGTTGTCACCAAAATGTCACGAAACCTTCATCTAACCGTCATTAATCCCTGTTAATTTACGTCTTGTTCAATATTTCAATACTAAATTTAACAGGAGTTAACAATGTCTATTAATAAATTACTCGCGACAAGCGCAATTGCTTTAGCTATGACCGGTTGTGGCGGTGGTGACATCAATATCGCACCGTCCAATGAGACCGCGATCGGCGATACAGTAACTAATATCACCAACCAAGGCAGCACGAATACAGACGTTAGCTGTGCCTCATACACCTTAGCCGGCACTGTGTCGCAGGGTTCATTTGATGGTACTAACTGCATTTACTCTAAAGGTTTTGTTGATATCGACAATCCTCTAACCTTTGATCTTGCTGTGCCTAATATTGGCACGGGTGTACATGTCTTTGAAGGTAGCCTAGTGGTCGGAGAGAACTATTCCACCGATACTGACTTGGCAGTTGCCGGACTATCTGAAGGCGGCGACGGTGCCGTTCTGACTATTGCAGCGGGCGCGACCTTGGCATTTCGCAGCGCTGACGACTTTATGGTTGTTAACCGCGGTTCACAGGTGCGTGCAAATGGCACAGCCGATGCGCCTATCATACTAACCTCGCAGACCGATGCTATATTTGGCACTGTTGGTGCGGAAGACGTCGGCGAGTGGGGTGGTCTGGTTATTAATGGTTTTGGCGTCACTAATAAATGTGCTTACATCGGCACTTATCCCTCGGTTACTACTACTGACTGTCATGTGGCATCAGAAGGTAAAGCAGACGTGGGCGAGAGCCACTACGGCGGCGACAACAATGCTGACAACTCTGGCGTCTTGAAATACCTAATCGTTAAGCACACCGGTGCTGAAGTTGCTCCGGGGAACGAGCTAAACGGTATTGCGTTTAATGCGGTCGGGAACGGTACCCTAATAGAGAATTTACAAGTTTACAGTGTGTACGATGACGGCATCGAATTCTTTGGTGGTGCAGTGGATATAAAGAATTATGTTGCTGTTTATGTTCGTGACGATGCCATCGATATCGATGAAGGCTATCGTGGCACAATCACTAATGCGCTGGTTATTCAGTCAGCAACGGATGGCAACCGCTGTGTCGAATCTGACGGTATCGGTAGCTACTCAAGTAAAGAACAAGCGACTATCGATGACTTTATCGCTCGTGGGTTGAACTCTCAGGCAACGATTAAAAATCTGACCTGCATTATTTCTGCTAATCAGGCGGGTACTCACGAAGAAGGCCAAGGCCTGCGTATTCGTGAAGCGCACTTTCCAACGATTCAAAATGCCATCGTTACTTCCTCCTATGGTGCCGATGAACTGATCGGAGACGCTGACCACAACTGGTGTTTTCGTCTAGACAATGAGGGTTTACAAGCCGCGCAGGATGGTAATCTGGTAGTCGCCTCTTCTGTATTTGCCTGTCAGGATTTGACTAAAGGCAACAGTCTGCCAAATGGCACCACGACCGCAGACTGGTTAACCACCAACGGCAATCTGCTGTATCAAACTGCTGAAGTAGGCGATGACCCAACAGTAAAAGGTAACACAAACCTGATTATTTTGGACGGTTTCTATTCAGTACCCCTAGCAGACATGGTCGTAGGAACGGGTGTAATTCCGACTCCAGTTGAATCGACTATTATTGGCGCAGTATCTGCTGATAACGACTGGACTGCCGGCTGGACGTACGGGCTACACGAAGGGAATCGCGCGCAACCACTATGGTTTGAGTGAGGTTGAGAGAATTAATTAGGCTTTAATGCATTACAAAGGGTGTCGCGATGCGGCACCCTTTTTAACTGGAAGTCCCTCAGCCTGTAATGGTTTCAATCACAAATACCTTTAATCTCAAACGCTATAGGTCTACATATGACACACAAAATTAAATTACTCAGCGCGCAGATAATGGCCGTTACCTTACTGGGTATGAGCAACGCTGTATTCGCGCAAATAAAAAGTATCGCAGACGAGCCTGTCCTCGAGGAAGTGGTAGTTTTTGCCAAGCTTAAAAGTGCCGCCGATGAGGTGATCTTTGAGCGCTTAGAGAGTAACGTCGTCGCTGACATTATTGATGCAGAAACCATCGGACGCATTGGTGACTCGACTGTTGCATCTGCTTTGCGACGGGTGCCAGGTGTTACCTTGGTTGATGATAAGTTCGTTTTTATCCGTGGACTGGGTGAGCGTTACTCGAACTCATTGTTAAATGGTGCGGTGATTCCGTCACCAGATTTAACCAGAAATGTCATTCCTCTGGATATTTTCCCAACCTCTATTTTGAAATCAATAGCGGTTAAAAAGAGCTACTCTGCAGAAATGCCTGCCGCCTTTAGTGGAGGTCTGATTGATATTCGTACGCGTAGCATTCCGGACGAATTTATGTTCAGTATAGAGTTGGGTACCCAGCAGAATATCGATACTCAGGGTGATGTGCTTTCTTACAATGGCGGCGGCGATGACAACCTGGGAACCGACGATGGTTCACGCAGTCTGTCCGGAGGCCTTATGTCGGCGATAAATACATACGGCGGTTCATTAGGGGCCATTGATATACTTAGTCGAATTAATCTTGGCGAAGGCACCAGAACCCTCGCCGATGCAGAAGCCGTTAATCGTAGTCTAGCGCTTCAATTAAATCGCGACATTGACGTCACTAAACAGTCAGATGACATCAATGGTAGCGTTGAAACCAACATTGGCAATAACTTCTATTTGAACAACGGTATGGAAGTGGGCTTTATGTTGGGTGCTGTCTACGGCAGTGAGTGGGACAATACAGAATCAGTAGACCGCTCTTTTGGCGATCCAACTGATATTTTCGCCAAAAAAATGGAGTCTACCTACAGCCTTAATATAACGGGTAATGCGAACTTTGGCTGGCGTTGGTACGACGATCACCATATTGAGACGACCAGTATTTTCCTTCGCAACACTGATGATAAAGCCTCGATTACCGATAGCTTTACTTCGAGTTTTCCGCGCAGTGATGGTCAGGGTTTCCGGCAGTACAGAACGCGCTTCGAAGAGCGTAATCTTGCGGTTAATCAAATCCGCGGGTTCCATCGCTTTGGTGGCATCACTAGAGATCTGATTAACTTTGATAAGTTTGAATGGCTCGACGAATTAACCTTCAGCTGGTTTTACTCCGATGCGGCTTCGCGCACGGACATTCCCAACGAAACCAATATTCTCTACAAAATTAATCTTGAAGCAGACAGCGAGCAAGTAATGTCGCAGAATCTTCAGGCCTCATCTTCGGCCGGTGACTTCCGTTTTACCGATCTAGATGATGAAGTCGAGAGTTATGGTTACGATGTCAAGTTGCCGTTCATAATGTCGTTTGGTGAAGTTACTTTTAGTGGCGGCTATCGTTACTCTCAAAAAGCC
>DGAQ01000052.1:163907-168720 GCA_002382445.1 Porticoccaceae bacterium UBA4026
TCTCTCAAAAAGCCCGCCGTTACCAGCAGTTAGAGTTTGGTTTGGGTACAGGTAACCCGGCAGCTGCACAGGGCTTTTCTGGCATGCCGTCTGAGGTCTTCAGCGATGAAAATATCCTTAATCCAGACAACGATTTTAGTATTGCAGTGGTTGGCAGCAATGGCGAAAGCTATTTAGCCGCCCTAACCAATACCTCGGCGTATGGAACGGTCGACTTACTGTACAACGAGACCTGGAAGTTTATGCTGGGTGTTCGCTGGGAAGACTACAATCAGGTGGGGATTCCTTGGAACCCTCTCAAGTTTGAAGGTTGTCAGATCAGCTGTGATGAGAGTGATCTTATTAACTCCGTCTTTAAAGAAGACGATTTTTACCCCTCACTAGCGGCTACCTATATCAAGCCAGATTTTTGGGCTGAAGATTTCCAGTTACGTTTTGGCTATAGCGAGACAGTAGTGCGTCCTGACCTTCGTGAAATTACCCCCTCAAGTTATCTTGATCCCATTACTGGGGCGCGCGTTAGTGGCAGTGCAAATGTTGTTCCAGCGACCGTTACTAACTATGACATTCGCGCAGAGTGGTTCTTCTCCAGTGGTGATAATTTTACAGTATCACTATTTTACAAAGACATCCAAAAGCCGATTGAGTTTTTTGAAGCCGCAGCCTTTGAGGAAGCGCTGGCGACAGAAATTGTTAACGCTGAGAGTTCTACTGTTTACGGTTTAGAAATTGAAGGGCTGAAGAGTCTTGGTTTTATCGGTAGTATTTTTGATCCACTATTTATTGCCGGCAACGTGACTGTGCTTGATTCAGCATTGATAGCCGGCCAATTCGCAGATGCGCCAACCAATGAAAAACGCCCTATGTCTGGCGCTTCTGACTATGCTGCTAATTTTCAGGTAGGTTATGATTCCAATGATGGCAAGCACAGTGCCATGCTCATCTATAACGTCTTTGGGGAGCGTCTTTACTTTGCGGGACGCAATGGCTCTCCGGATGCTTACGAACAGCCATTTAACTCTTTGGATATGACGTATTTCTATTATCCAACTGAGCAGATGACAGTTAAGTTGAAACTTAAGAACCTGCTAGATGAAAAAATTGAGATCACTCAAAATTCAATAGTTACCCATGAAGAGACACCAGGTAGGATTGTTGCGCTTGATATCAAATGGTCGTTTTAGGTCAGTAATGTAGTGAGCACATTAAAAAAGGTCCCTTATAGAGGGGCCTTTTTTTGATCTGCAATAAACCTATCTGTTGGTTCGTTATATTGAGCGCCTAAGCCTATTAGTTGTGGTTAAAAAGGACTACAATTTGGGCAACTAAATTAGGGTTGTTTAATATGAATTTAATAAAAATAGTGATCAAAGCATCACTGCCTATATTCGCAGGCCTTGCGCTGTCTAGTCTTGTTCTTGGGGCTACAGCCGACTATCAAAAAAGTATCGATAATCATCAAAAGCAGTTTGAGAAAGTGGCTCTAGATCTCTGGGGTTTCTCCGAAATGGGTTATCAAGAGGTGAAAAGCGCCTCAGTTTTGCAAGCTCAGCTTAAAAAAGAGGGTTTTAAAGTCACCGCGGGTATTGCAGGAATACCGACTGCATTCAAAGCAGAGTTTGGCTCTGGGGGACCAACGATCGGCATCTTGGGGGAGTTTGACGCACTGCCAGGCTTGGCCCAAAGCACATCGCCGTTCAAAGAGACTCTTGGAAACGCGACCGGCGCCGGTCAGGCCTGTGGACACAATCTGTTTGGCGCGGGATCAGCTTGGGCCGCTGTTGCCGTAAAAGAATGGCTGGAAAAAAGTGGAACACCAGGGAAGGTTGTTTTTTATGGTACACCTGCGGAAGAAGGGGGCTCAGGAAAGGTTTATATGGCGAGAGAAGGCGCCTTTAAAAATGTGGACATTCTCTTACATTGGCATCCTGGTTCATCAAATAGTGCTAGTCCACAATCAACTAATTCAAATATGTCAGGTAAATTTACGTTCAAAGGTATCTCTGCACATGCTGCCAGTGCACCTCATAAAGGCCGCTCTGCACTAGACGGCGTAGAGGCCATGAATATGATGGTTAATATGATGAGAGAGCATGTGCCTCAGGACTCTCGCATTCATTATGTCATTACCAAGGGTGGTTTGGCGCCCAATGTCGTGCCAGATCTTGCCGAGGTCTACTACTATGTCAGGCACCCAAGAAGAGAGATGGTTAAAGAACTCTTTGAGCGAGTTGCTAACGCCGGGCGTGGGGCTGCACTGGGGACTGATACCAAGATGAGTTACGAGATTATGCATGGTAATTATTCGCTCCTGCCCAATGAGACATTACAAAGAGTTATGCAGACGCAGCTCGAAGAATTGGGTGGTGTCAGTTATTCCAGTGAAGAGCAAGAGTATGCCGAGACCATCTATAAAACCCTCGTCGAGCCCTCAGGCCAAATTGGCGATCAGAGAAAAATTGATCCTTACAAGCGGACTCATAGTTATGGATCTACCGATGTAGGTGATGTCAGTTGGTTAATTCCTACCGGTGGAATACAGGTGGCTACTTGGGTGCCGGGAACCGCGGGTCATTCCTGGCAGGCAGTGTCAACGAGTGGTACGTCAATCGGTTTAAAAGGGACTAAACTAGCCGCACAGGCATTAACTGCGACAGCACTGGCGATCTACAAAAACCCAAGTATCGCAGATGAAGCGCGCAAAGAACTGCAAGAAAATGTGGGACCTGACTTTAATTACGAAGCGCTGCTGGGTGACCGAAAGCCACCCTTAGATTATCGCGTTAATTAGTTAAAAATTAGGCTTTTGCGCTAGGTCTTTGGCTAACTTCGGCGTACCAACGGGCCAAATTCGTGTGGTCTTCAGGGACCCTTTTTTTCACCCACTTGGCGAAATCAATGAAGACCATAGCGCTTATATCGGCCACTGAAAAGTAGTCTTCAACCATATATTGGTTAGATTCAAAATGTGCGTTCAAGTCTGAGAAACAGTTATCGATGCGCTGTAAACCGCGTGCTGCTAATTCGGGAATCTGGCTGTAGTTGTGAGGCCCAGGCAACGCTCTATTTTTCATCCCTGGAGCAGAATTTCTCAAAGCCTCTGCGCCTGCCATAAAACCACCTGCATTGACACGGTTATTAGCCGAATCGACTAAGGCCCGCTCCATAGGCGTTCGTCCATACAGGGGGTTATCTGGATAAATTTCTTCTAGATATTGGCAGATAGCATTGACCTGACTAATGCTACTTCCATCGTCCAATTGCAGAACCGGCACTTCCATTAGAGGGTTGATGGCTTTAAATTCGTCCGAGAACTGTTCGCCACTGCCTAGGTCAACTTGGATTGTTTCAATATGAATGTTTTTTTCAGCCATGAATACCCGAACTCTTCGGGGGCTAGGGGCTGTGGCGCAATCATAAAATTTCATCGTCTTTCCTCTTGTGGTTAGGAGGCTCGCTTTGGCAAATTCAAAATATTAAGCCGCTGCTCAATGCTATGCAAAATTCCGTCTCTATCAAGACCGGAGTCACGCAGCTGCTCGCTGTGGTTAGCATGATCTATAAATCTATCGGGTAGACCGATATGCAGGACCGGCATCACAATCCCTTGCTGAGCTAAGAATTCGCTAACCGCAGCACCAGCACCGCCAGCAATACTGTTCTCTTCTAGGGTAACCAATAACTGATGTCCTGAGGCCAGTTGGCGAATCAATTGCTCATCTATGGGTTTTATAAATCGCATATCTGCAACGGTGGCATCGAGTTGCTCAGCAACATCAAGGCCAAATGGTAGCAGTGTGCCAAAATTTAGAATGGCAACCTGAGTCCCTTCACGTATGATTTTTCCCTTACCTAAAGGCAACGCAATCATTTCTTTTTCGATTATCGCTCCTGGCCCTGTACCTCTTGGGTAGCGTACCGCGGCAGGCCCTTTATGCATATAGCCGGTATAAAGGAGTTGGCGAGTTTGATTTTCATCAGAGGGAGCCATAATCATCATATTTGGAATACAGCGCAAGTAGCTTATATCGTAGGCTCCCGCGTGAGTGGCGCCATCTTCACCGACTAATCCCGCGCGGTCTAAAGCAAATAAGACGTCTAGATTTTGGATGGCCACGTCGTGGATTAACTGATCATAAGCTCGTTGTAAGAAAGTTGAATAAATAGCGACCACGGGCTTTGAACCTTCACAGGCCATTCCGGCCGCTAAAGTTACCGCGTGTTGTTCAGCGATAGCGACATCTTCATACCGGTCGGGAAAACGTTTGGCAAAATCGTTCATACCTGACCCGTCACACATGGCAGGAGTAATACCAATCAGACGTTCGTCTTGCTCTGCCATATCACACAGCCAATCACCAAATACTTTCTGATATTTAGGTTTAGCCGTTTTCTTAGACTCAGTTACTTCGGTAATCGACTGTTCGGGCTCAATCTTATTTAGCGCATGATAGCCAACAGGGTCACTTTCAGCGGGGGCAAAGCCTCTACCTTTTTGAGTGATAATGTGCAGCATCACTGGCCCTTTAATCTCTTTGAGGCTAGTGAGAGTTTGCACCAGAAGGGGCAAGTCATGTCCATCAAGAGGGCCAATATAGTAAAAACCTAGCTCTTCAAAAATGGTCGCCGGCGATACCATGCTTTTCATATACTCTTCAGTGCGACGCACAAAATTCTTGGCTTGGGGAAGAGACTGTAAAGCTTTCTTACCCTTCTCACGCAACTGGTTATAGAACCGGCTGGCCCATAGCTTAGAAAAGTAGGTGGATAAACCGCCGATATTTTTTGAGATCGACATTTGATTATCATTGAG
>DGAQ01000052.1:169070-172738 GCA_002382445.1 Porticoccaceae bacterium UBA4026
CGGCGACCAGTGAGTATTTTATGCGGATAGGTTTGATGACCAACATCCCATACCAACCGGTCGTTTGGGGTGTCGTAAACGTAATGAAGTGCAACGGTCAGTTCTGCCACACCTAATCCAGCACCAAAATGCCCTCCGGTTTTACCCACGCAATAGAGCATAAAAGACCGCAATTCATCAGTGAGTTGCAATAGCTCATCTTTACTCAGTCGACGCAGATCAGCTGGCTCATTAACAGTGTCCAGCAAGGGCGTCGGCGGGCGACTCTGGGGAATGTCGGTATAGGTCTTTGGCATTTAGGGCGCTAATATCATTATATTTTTAATTGAGGTATGAATATTACACCAAATAGCCACTTTAATAAGCACGATTAACGATAAAACCAGCAATATAACGCAGCGGTTCAGAGCGATGGCCAAATACTTCAAGGCATTCGATGCTCTCTCTGTAGAGTTCAGCAACCTGAGTTCTAGCATCATCAAGCCCGAGCAAAGAGATATAGGTTGGTTTACCTTTAGCCGCGTCAGAACCCTGCTGTTTGCCTAATTGGGCGGTAGAGCTTTCCACATCGAGAATGTCATCCTGGATTTGAAATGCCAAACCAATAGCGCGAGCAAATCCGCTTAAGGCGTTCAACTGTTCTAGCGTCGCATGGGTTGTGGACAGCGCGCCCATTAATACACTTGCCTCAATCAAAGCACCCGTTTTATGAGCATGCATAAATTTTAGCTGATCTAACGTCAGTGATTCGCCGGTAGCGGCCAAATCAATGGCCTGTCCGGCGACCATACCAGAGCATCCGCTAAGATTCGCCAGCACACGAATTAATTCAAGCTGCGTAGCTGGGGGCATATCCTGCGCCGTAGAGAGCATTTCAAAAGCCATAGCCTGTAGCGCATCTCCAGTTAGTATAGCCGTCGCCTCATCGAACTGAATATGACAGCTAGGTTTGCCTCGGCGCAGATCGTCATCATCCATTGAGGGAAGATCATCATGAATAAGCGAATAAGCATGAATCATCTCAACTGATGCAGCTGCAATTTCAGTGTGGTGATTAGCTTCCGCGACGGCATCAGCGGCCCCAAAGCAGAGCAGTGCACGTAGACGTTTTCCGCCGTTTAATACCGAGTAGCGCATAGCGGAAAATAGTCTTTCAGCGGGGCCTTCGGCGAGAGGTAAAGTCTTGTCTAGCTGCGCATTAACCCGCGTAAGATAGTTTTCAATAGTTAGATTAATTTTAGGCATAAAGCTCTTTAATTATCTGTATCAGGGCTATAGTAGCCACTTACTAACTCGTCGCCTTGGCGGGTCAGTAATTCGACTTTTTGTTCAGCATTTTTGAGCGCTTGCTGACATTCTCGCGCCACTTTAATTCCCTGCTCAAATGACTTTAGAGAATCCTCCAAACTTAATGCGCCACTTTCTAAAGAGGCCACTAAGGCCTCTAAGCTTTTTAGCTGCTGTTCAAAATCTACCGCTTTTGTTGTCTTAGTCACAAATTCTCGCCTGTTGTGTTGAAATCAATCGATATAAAGAGTCTACAACACTAACCAACCGCTGTAAGTTGGTCAATGATGAATATAGTCCTAGCATTTAAAACTCTTGAGCTTTCGTTGTACCCAATTGACCCTGTTTCGGTTCTAAAAAAATTGCTGAGCAAAGGTAATGGCTATGAGCAATGGGCAGAAAAACTTCACATAAGTAGGCCAAATTTTCCAGAACAATCCCTGTTCAACATCAGGACTGCCGCTTTTAAGTTCTTCAAGGATACTGTTACGGTAAAAAATCCAGCCGGCAAAGATACACAGCATCATGCTTAGTAGTGGCTGTGCACGCTCAGTCGTTGTGGTGATCACAAAGCCAAATAGCGAGTCAAAGTTTAGACAGATTAGAGTGCTAATAGCTAAGACGATCAACCCTACCAGCCAAGTGGCCTTATTGCGGTTGACCTGATGTGCCTCCACCGCATAGGAGACCGGTACCTCAAGCATAGATATAGAGGAGGTGACTGCCGCGATCGACATCAGTACAAAAAACACAAAGCCAACAAAAAGTCCCGTGACACCCATACCGTCGAACAGCGCAGGCAGCACCTTAAAGATTAAGTCTGGCCCGGCAATCAAATCACCACTCTCGGCATAAATTGTGACCCCCAACTCTTGTGCGACAAAAATAGCGGGTAGCACCAATAAACCCGCCAAAAAGGCCACAGAGGTATCGGTCAAGGTCACTAGAGCACCCACCACGGGCAGGTTTTCATCCGCCCGTATGTAAGAACCATACACCAACATAGTACCGACCCCGAGTGACATTGAGAAAAAGGCCTGCCCCATAGCGCTAACGATAAGCTTAGGGTCTGTGATCTGCGAAAAGTCTGGCACCAAGTAGTGTTTCAGTCCAGCCATTGCCCCCTCTTGTGTGAGCACATAGAGTATTAGGCCGATCATCAGAATAAAGAGGGATGGCATTAAACGGCTCGACCACTTTTCTATACCTTGCTCAACACCGGCGCTAATAATCAGCACCGTTAGGATAACAAAAATGGCAGCAAAGCCAATATTGCGTGCCAAGCTAAAGTCTGTTAACCACCGACTTATATCGCCTAGCCCCAAGACTGCAGTCAATGGCTCCAGCATAAAGGCAAGCATCCACCCGGCGATAATACTATAAAAGCTCAAAATCAAACCAGCCGCCACCATGCCGCCAATACCCACTAGCCGACCAATGCTTTTAGAAGGTTGACTTGGAGAGATCGATTGCAAAGCGCTAACCATATTGGCGCGAGTATGACGGCCAATAATGAGCTCAGCCATCATGGCAGGGTAGGCTAGTAGAAACGCTAAAATGAGATACATTAATACAAAGGCGGCACCCCCGTTTTCTGCAGCATTAGTTGGAAAGCCCCAGATATTGCCAAGGCCTACAGCAGACCCAGATGCAGCAAAAATAAACGCTAATCGGGAAGAAAATTGACCTCTTTGCATGATTAAGTCCCTTATGATTTTTATTCTATCGAGAGCATAGGTGATTCAGGGATTAAATTCGACACAAACAGTGAAATACATGGTTTAGAGTTTATTTTTTAGCCGCCTAATTTGGGCAGTCCTTTGCTGCGCTGCCCTCAGGCTTGTATAGACTGGCTGAATTGGGTGATAGCGGTGAACTCTGAAACCTCAACTGCGTTAAATTTAGCGGGCAATAAAAGCGAGTAATATGCAAACCATTTACATATCAGTACACGTCTAACGAGGTTCCTGTGTTAAAATGGTCTCTCAGGGGGGCGTTCTGGATTCGACGCGGGTTACAAAACCTCCGGTGCATGCCGAGATGGTGACCAATCTCGTTAATCCAAAGTCGCAAACTTATAGTTGCCAACGACGACAACTACGCACTAGCTGCTTAAACCCCAGTGTAGTGCCGTTTGACTGGAGCCGTGCTTATGCGTCCAGAGTTCTAAACCCTTAGGGGAGAGGGACGCTCAAATGTCATATCTCATGAGATCGTAATGAAGCTTGTTCGGGGTGGATTTACTAAAAACTTACCGAAATCGCCTGTTGCGCGCCCTGTCAGTCGGGTTGCAACGGACTAAAACTAAAGACTGAACTAAGCATGTAGAGCCGTAGGCAGCGGACAAGCGGACGCGGGTTCAATTCCCGCCGCCTCCACCA
>DGAQ01000025.1:0-27747 GCA_002382445.1 Porticoccaceae bacterium UBA4026
GGCATTCAAACCACTCATTCTATAGCGTTAGAGTATATAGTTGTGTTTTAGAGTCTCAGTATTGATTGGGTTATTATGAAGCTTCAACAGTTGCGGTACATCTGGGAAGTATCTCGGAATGATTTAAATATATCGGCGGCAGCGTTGGCCTTATATACATCTCAACCTGGGGTTAGCAAACAAATCAGACTTCTTGAAGACGAACTGGAGCTGGAAATTTTTACTCGCAACGGCAAACATTTAACTAAAGTTACACCGGCGGGGAAACAAGTACTTAAGTTGGCGGGTGAAATTCTCAACAAAGTCGATGGGATTAAGAAAATTTCTCGCGACCATAAGAGCCCGACTCAGGGGACCCTATCAATAGCGACAACTCACACGCAGGCCCGATATTTCCTACCGGATGTGATCAAGGATTTTATTCGGAGGTATCCAGACGTCACTCTTAATATGGTTCAGGGTTCGACTTCTCAAATTACTCAGGCAGTTGTAGAGCGTGATGTCGACTTTACTTTAATCACAGAAGAGATGGAGCCCCGTAACGATTTGGTGGTCCTGCCTTGCTATCGTTATAGTCGTGTTGTTTTGGTACCTAAGGGTCACCCATTATCTCAACTAGCTGAAGTTTCGTTAGATCACCTTGCCGGCTATCCTCTTCTTACCCACGTTTTCAATAATGCTGACGCAGCAGGTGTCACTACGCTTGGTAAGGCTTTTGAAAAAAGAGGATTAAAGCCAAAGATCGTTTTCTCTGCAGTAAATGCCGACGTTATAAAGGCCTATGTCCGCGCGGGTCTTGGCGTTGCCGTTGTTTCTAATCTAGCTTATAGCGATGATAAAGATTCAGATTTAGTCTCTATTTCCGTTCCTCATCTTTTCGATTCATACTTGGCATCTCTTGTTGTCAGGAAGAGTAGTTATTTACGAGGCTATATGTATGATTTCATCGAGGGTTTAGCGCCACATCTTACTAGACAAGTGGTTGATGAGGTTATGTCTCTTCCTAGCCCCGAAGCACAGGTAGAGTATTTTATTAATATCGACATTCCTACTTATTAGACCATAAATTCGAGCCCTTTACAGGCAGGGCACTTGATCAACGATAATCAGGCTTTCAGAAAATATTAGGTTAAATTTTCCTATTCATTGCACCACTACAACATTTTCAGTAGAGTGCAAATTTTCTCTTATTAAGGATATTTTGTGGAAATTGCATGCTTGGACCTAGAGGGTGTTTTGATTCCTGAAATCTGGATAGCCTTCGCAGAGAAGACAGGGATAGATGCTTTAAAGAGAACGACGCGAGATGAACCTGATTATGATGCGTTGATGCAATATCGGCTGGATTTACTTCGAGAAAATGATTTAGGGCTTAACGACATTCAGGATGTTATTGCTACGCTAGAGCCCCTTGATGGCGCCGTTGAATTTGTTAATTGGCTGCGCGAGCGTTTCCAAGTGATTATTCTTTCGGATACCTTTTATGAATTTGCTAACCCCTTAATGAAGTCTCTTGGTTACCCCACGTTGCTATGCCATAAATTAGAATGTGATGACAGTGGCTCTGTGATTAGTTATCAGCTGCGCCAATCTAATCACAAGCGTCAGTCGATTGTGGCGTTCAAGAGCTTATATTACCGAACTATTGCCGCTGGGGATTCGTATAATGACACTACCATGCTCGCTGAGGCTGATGCCGGAATTTTATTTAATGCGCCTCAACAGGTTATTGATGAATTTCCACAGTTTCCAGCAGTGCACAATTATGAAGACTTAAAGCGAGAGTTTATTTGGGCTAGCGATAGGGACCTGAAAGTCTGACATAATATGTTTATGGGATGTTGGTCTGTTAGAATAGATATCACGGAGGGACAGAAATCTGATGCCGGAAAGAACATCGAGTAGTGATCGAATTCGGGAGAAAAAGAAGCTATTTTTAGCGCGTGAGCAGAAGATAGTAGAGGCTGCGCTCGAATTATTGATCAAAGAAAATATTGATGGCGTGACAGTATCCAAAATTGCCACCAAGGCTGGGATTGGCAAGGGTACAGTGTATAAGCATTTTCTAACTAAAAATGAAATTTTGGTCCGTATTATGCTCGATTACGAACGGGGTATAACCAAGCGTCTCGCTGAAGGGTTAGAAAAGGCTGAAAAGGGTGATCCAGGAGCAGTATCAAAGGCTTATTTTGAATCTCGATTAGCAAGGCCAGAGCGTGATCGGTTAGTTCAGCAACTCGAAGATCGATTGACCGATGCCGATGATGTGCGCGCTCAATTGGATGAGTTCTCTAGGATAAGACGGTCGCATGAAGATGCTTTAGGAAGTGTTATTACCCGATTGATAGGCGAAGGTATTCTTGAGGATGTTCCACCTCACTACCATTATTTATCCTGCTGGGCGCTTGCTCAGGGGGCTGTAGAGCTCTGCTTTAGTAAGACTTGGGGCGAAGTGGAGGACATGGGCAAGCTTTTAGGTTTTATTACTAGCATCGGAGTAACGATGGGAAATCGCGGTCAGTACCATCGGGCTGGCGATAAAAAGATCAAGCCTTAATAATGAAGACTTCGGACACTCTTGATAATCTGTTTGCCGACCTTATCGCGCTTCAAAGTAACTCTGTCACGAAATTACCACCAGTGCATCTCTGGAATCCTAAAAATTCTGGTGATATGGATATTCGAATCGATAGGGAAGGCCGCTGGATTCACGAAGGTGGAGAAATTAAGCGTCCCGCTCTGGTTAAGCTTTTTTCAAGTATCTTAAAGCTTGAAAATAACCAATACTTTCTAGTCACTCCGGTTGAAAAGTGGAAGATCAGTGTTGAAGTGGCTCCCTTTTTTATTACCCAAGTGACGCGGGTTGTTCGCAATGACCAACAAGCGATCAGCTGCATGACGCTGAATGACGAAACAATTATTCTCAATGAAGATCACCCGTTGATCATCAAATATGAGTCACTATCAGATGAGCCAACACCCTTGGTAAAAGTGCGTGGGAATCTTTGGGCTTTAGTCAGCAGGTCAGCCTTTTACCAGCTGGTAGCTTGGGGTGAAAATCCCTCGGGTAACGAAGATAACGCCGTCTATCTAACTAGCATGGGACGCCAGTTTTTACTCGGTAAATCCACTTAGTTTTCGCCGGACATGAAAAGGGCCGATAGTAGCTCAGGTTTTTTTGAATCGGTCCTTTTCTACATATTGGGGTAATTAGGTCCGCCAGCACCCTCTGGAACTACCCAGTTAATATTCTGGCTTGGTTCTTTAATATCGCACGTTTTGCAGTGCACACAATTCTGAGCATTGATTTGGAATCGGTCGCTACCATCATCATTTTTAACCACCTCATAGACCCCAACAGGGCAATATCTCTGCGCTGGCTCATCGTATTCGCCGAGAGTAAAGCTGATGGGTAACTGGGGGTCAGTCAGTCTTAAGTGGCAAGGCTGATCTTCTTCGTGATTCGTATTAGACATAAACACAGAAGAGGCTTTGTCAAAGCTAATAAGGTTATCTGGCTTCTTGTAGTCAATTTTCTTACTGTCTGCCGCTGGCTTCATGGTCGCGTAGTCAGGTATTTTATCGTGCAGAGTAAAGGGTAGGCGGCCTCGAAAGATATTCTGTTCAGTCCATACAAAGGCTGAGCCAATAAGCATTGGGAATTTATGCATCCATCCTGAAAAGTTGCGTGAGCTATGCAGCTCTTTGTGTAACCAGGACGCCTTGATGGCGCTGCAGAAGGTCTCTAAATCAGCAGGGGCCGAGTCTCCTTGTTTCATCGCTTCAGCGATAGTTTCAGCTGCAATCATCCCGCTTTTCATAGCGGTGTGATTGCCTTTGATTTTGACGCTATTCAAGGTCCCAGCATCACAGCCGATGAGTAATCCGCCGGGAAAGTGCATCTTGGGTAGGGAGTTGAGGCCCCCTTTGGCTATGGCTCTAGCACCGTAAGTCAGTCGCGAACCTCCTTTGAGATACTTAAGTGTTTCAGGGTGATGCTTCCAGCGCTGAAACTCCTCAAACGGACTCAGGTGCGGGTTGCTATAATTTAAGTCGGTGATCAGACCTATAAATACCTGATTATTTTCCGCGTGATAAAGAAATGCTCCTCCACCCGTACCGCTTTCTTGCAGGGGCCATCCTAGACCGTGCACAACTAACCCTTCTTGGTGCTGTTCGGGCGGGATTTGCCAAATTTCCTTGATGCCAAGTCCGTAATGTTGAGGATCACTGTTTTTATCTAGCTCAAACTTCTGGATTAGCTCCTTGCCAAGACTTCCCCGGCAACCTTCAGCGAAGAGGGTATATTTAGCATGTAGCTCCATACCTTCGGCATAGCTAGGTTTGCGATCGCCATTATGCCCAACACCCATATCACCCGTAGCGATACCCTTAACAGAGCCATCTTCGTGATATACCACCTCCGCGGCAGCAAAACCTGGATAGATGTCTACTTCCATAGCTTCTGCTTGTTCAGCTAGCCAGCGACAGACATTGCCCATTGACACGATATAGTTGCCATCATTATGAGTGGGTTTGGGGATAAAAAAGTTAGGGATCTTTATTGCGCTCTTAGCGCCTGTATAGAAAAAGAATTGGTCTTTTGTTACTGCTGTATTCAGTGGTGCACCGCGCTCTTTCCAATCTGGAAATAGTTCATTCATGGCACGAGGCTCGAGAACGGCACCGGATAGAATATGGGCGCCTACTTCAGACCCTTTTTCAACCACGCAGACAGTAATCTCGGGATTCAATTGCTTGAGGCGACATGCGGCCGCTAGGCCTGAAGGCCCTGCACCCACGATAACAACATCGTATTCCATTGATTCTCTTTCCAAAACTCTGACTCCAAACGGTGATTGTGGGAACTATCATAACATTTCATTTGTTATAACAACTTAACTATATTCACTATAAATGGCCAAAATTGCTAGGTTATACATGACGTTAAAGCTGACCAGTGGGTCGTAACCGGAACTATAGTTGGTTGATTTTTCGGTGTTATTTAGGCAATATACTCGCCTGAAAATTCGAGTCTAGTTTATCCTGAGCTCTGAGTTACAATTCTTACTACTTGATTTAAAAGGATGACCAATGAAAGTTTTGGTAGCCGTAAAGCGCGTTGTGGACTACAACGTCAAAGTTAGGCCAAAAGCAGACGGTACTGGCGTCGATTTGGCTAACGTTAAGATGTCAATTAACCCTTTTTGCGAGATTGCTGTAGAAGAAGCTGTTCGGTTAAAGGAAAAGGGCATTGCCACTGAGATTGTTGCAGTATCTGTCGGCGCGCAACAATGCCAAGAGCAGCTGCGAACGGCGTTGGCCTTAGGTGCCGACCGAGCCATCTTGGTTCTTACCGACGACGTGATGGAACCTCTAGCGATTGCCAAGTGCTTGAAGGCAGTTTGTGATTTGGAATCTCCTGACCTTATTCTAATGGGTAAGCAGGCGATCGACGGTGATAATAATCAAACGGGTCAGATGCTGGGTGCGTTGACCGGTTATGGGCAAGCCACCTTTGCCTCCGAAATCACTATAGACGGGCGCAGCGCCAGCGTGATTCGCGAAGTTGATGGTGGGTTACAAACAGTATCCTTATCACTACCGGCTATTGTGACCTCTGATCTACGTCTAAATGAGCCAAGGTATGCATCTTTACCCAATATCATGAAGGCAAAAAAGAAGACGCTTGATACCACAACACCCGCTGATTTGGGTGTTGATACCTCGCCTCGAGTAACTCTGGTAGGCGTCGAGCTTCCCGCTGAACGTAAGGCAGGTATAAAGGTTGAAGATGTAGCCCAACTTGTTGATAAACTGAGAAATGAAGCGAAGGTGATCTCATGAGTATTCTAATTGTTGCTGAACATGACAATGTTAACTTAAATATAGCGACACTGAATTCAGTCACTGCCGGCGTCGCTATTGGTGGCGATATCCATGTGTTAGTTGCAGGAGAGTCATGCACTGCTGTTGCTGAGCAAGCCTCGCTAGTGTCTGGTGTTAGTAAGGTATTAGTTGCCGACTCTGCTGCCTACAGCCATGCGCTTGCTGAGAATGTGTCGCTGTTGATTGCAGAACTAGGCATTAATTATAGCCATATATTGGCAACCTCTACGAGCAACGCTAAAAATATAATGCCCAGGGCTTCTGCTTTGCTGGATGTCCAGGCTATATCTGACATCACTGAGGTTATCGATGCAGATACCTTTAAGCGGCCTATCTATGCAGGTAATGTCATTGCAACGGTTAAAAGTTGTGACGCCATCAAGGTGTTGATTGTCCGCGGCACCGCTTTTGACGCCGCCTGTTCAGAAGGTGGGTCTGCTTCAGTTGAGGCCGTGGCGAGCTCTCATGATGCAGGCAAGTCTAGGTTTGTCTCTGAAGAAGTGGTTAAATCCGATCGTCCAGAACTCACGGCAGCTGATATCGTTATTTCAGGGGGTCGAGGTATGGGTAGCGGAGACAACTTTGCGTTATTACATGGCATTGCGGATAAATTAGGTGCCGCTATCGGGGCATCGCGTGCAGCTGTTGATGCAGGTTTTGTTCCGAATGACATGCAGGTTGGTCAAACGGGTAAGATTGTTGCTCCTGATTTGTATATCGCGGTGGGTATCTCAGGCGCGATCCAGCATTTGGCAGGCATGAAGGACAGCAAAGTCATCGTTGCCATTAACAAAGACGAAGAAGCGCCGATTTTCTCAGTAGCAGACTATGGATTGGTGGCTGATTTGTTTGTTGCTCTTCCTGAGCTCGACGCAGCGCTATCAGCATAGGTTAGTATTGTTTGTAGCATAGAGGCCCCTGAGAGGGGCCTTTTTTATGAGCATTGTATTATTCGTATTCATCGTATATATCGAGCCAATAATAAAAGGTAAGACTTTCATCTTGATCAATGCTAGCGATAGTGGCAAAGGTTTCAGGCTCACCAACAGCTAAGCTTGTCTCATTGAGAGAGAAGGTCTCCATGTCTAACGGCGTGAGCATTATGATCGCGAGGACGGCGCAAGATGGGGCGAGAACGAGCCAAGACCAAATGTTGGATCCTGACCGCCGGCCTCTAAGGGCTTTATTTCTAGCGTTAGCTAACCGGAAAGTATCTTTCACTGAGGTGCTATTTTCAAGAAAGGTTAAATCTTCGGTTAGTTTGTTCTGGTTGATTTTAGTCATAGTCGTATCCTGCTAACTGTTCTCTTAGTTTCTCTAATGCTCGAGAATAATGGGTCTTTACACTCCCTTCGGTACAGCCCATCGCGTAGGCTGTTTCTCGGGTACTTAGGCACTCCCAGCTACGAAGTAAAAAAGCCTCTCGCTGTCGTCTTGCTAGCTTTTGTACGCCTTTGGCTAGGCGCTCAATACGCTGCTGGCGCATCAGCATCTCGTCCGGCTCCTCTGAGCGGCGTTCTACACTGCTGGCTATGTCAGATTGAAAGCAATCATCGCTTTGGTCGTTATCTGAACTTTTCCAAATAAAAATTTTATTTCGCACCGCTTGGCGTCGATAGTGATCTGTAATTTTATTATTTAAAATACGGTAAAACAGAGGCCTCCATTCCAGCACAGGCTTGGATCCATATTTTTCGACCATCTTAAACATGGTCTCCTGCACAATATCCAAGGCATCCTCGTGACGACTAGTACTTATTTTTGCGATTACAAAGGCTCGTTTTTCGATAGTTTTCAGGAACTCTTCCATTGTTTTATAGGCTGGGGCAACAGACTCTGCCGTCGACAGTTCTCGTGATATGCTGGACTCACTAGAGGGAGATGTTGGGCTAGGCTTCACGGTCATTATGTAATCCGTCTCTATTAAAGCGGTCATGGCCTCCAAAATGAAGCTCTGTACTATTGATAACGCCCTTGATCGTATTAGGTTGACAGACAGGCTCTGCTAATTTATAGCTGAAAGTCGGCCCATATAGGGCAGTGATCTGAGGGTTTTTCAAACGCCCTAGCCTCTATGTCAATACCGGTGCCGCTAAGGCTCTCAACTGCTGCTTTTGAGGCCAATATAAGGTCAATACGCAGTCCTCGCTTAGGATCTTGATCAAATCCTCTGCTACGATAATCAAACCAGCTATACGAGCGGTCATCCTCAGGGTGCGTTGATCTGAAAGTGTCGGTAAGTCCGCAGTCGAGGAGGGCACCAAGCCATTCCCGTTCCTCCGGGAGGAAACAGCAAATTCCGCGCTGCAGCCAACGCTTTGCATTTTCGGGCGCTATTCCTATATCAATATCAGCTCCGGCGATGTTCATATCACCCATCACGACTAGCCTATCATCAATAGAGAATTGATCCTTAATATAGACATTTAAGTCGGCATAAAACTTTTCTTTCGCAGGAAACTTAGTGGGATGCTTACGACTTTCACCCTGAGGGAAATAACCATTGATAATATGGAGAGTCTGGTCATTAAAGGTATATTCCCCGTGAATCATCCGGCGTTGTGAATCTTCCACGTCGGTTGGATAACCGCGGGTAATGCTAGTTGCCTTAATCTTGCTTAACAAAGCGACACCGTAGTGGCCTTTTTGTCCGTAAAAATCAACGTTGTAACCCATTGCGGTAATAGCGTCGACCGGGAACTCTTCGTCGCTAACCTTAATTTCCTGTAGCCCGATGACATCTGGCTTGTGTTGTTCCAGAACGGCTTCCAATTGATGCATTCTGGCTCGAATACCATTTACATTAAAGGACATTACTTTAACGGGAGCGGTCATTAATGAATTGCCTTACTAGATTCAAGTTGAACAATTTTTAGCCTACCGACGGCTGACGTGACGCGTATTTGGTCGCCGAGTATCTGTCCTGCTTCAAACAAAATAGGATCTGATTCAGCGATGTTATCTTCATCAATTTCTCGGTCTTTTTTCCAAGACTCTATGTCTGTATTAGGGGTTAAGCCCTTTGCTTTTAATCGCTTATTGTCCAGAGAGAATAAGGTCTTATCCCAAGCATCACTCCGCGCTTTCCGTTTAGATAAATTCAACGATATCTCTATCTCGGCGCTCCAGTCATCGCTGAGGGCCACACGCTCAAACATATGAGTGAAGTCAGGATCTTGTTCAATTCGCTGCTGATGTGTATCGGTTAGCAGGGCGATATAGGGTGCTAAGCTATTATCAAACTTGTGAGGAACGCGATGGATGCGATCCCAGGAAAGTACATTGTCTTGCTGGCTTTCGCCCACTTCTTCTACGTCATAGAGCGAAGGAAACGCTATGTCTGGTAGAACGCCACGATGCTGTGTACTGTCACCAGAGACTCGGTAAAACTTAGAAATAGTCAATTTGAGTTGGCCGCTACTCAAATCAGTGATCTCCTGCACCGTGCCCTTGCCAAAGCTTTGGGTACCAACAATCAGCGCTCTGCCATAGTCTTGGAGCGCGCCTGCTAGAATTTCTGAAGCTGATGCGCTTAAACGGTTAATTAAGACGAGTAGGGGGCCTGAGTATTCTGCAGGCCTTGAGGCTCTGTGGTAACGATTTACACGACCATTTGCATCCCGAATTTGCACCACAGGACCGTAATCTATAAATAAGTCTGTTAGGGTGGTGGCCTCCTGTAAAGAACCGCCACCATTATTGCGTAGGTCTAATAGGATACCGTCGACCTGTTGTTCTTCTAGCTCTCGCAATAAACGTAGCACATCTCGAGTAGTGCTCTTATAGTCAGGGTCCCTCGCGCGATAGGCTTCGAAGTCCATATAAAAGGCGGGGATATCAATTACGCCCAGCTTATAAGTACTGCCTTCTCGGTTGACCTCCAAAATCTTACTCTGCGCAGACTTGTTTTCTAGTTTTACCTTGTCGCGAACAATTGCGATGGTAGACGAGCTGGTATTGTCGCCGTTTGCGGAAATCACCTCTAGGTTGACCGTAGTTCCTTTGGCTCCCCGAATAAGCGCAACGGCATCGTCAATTCTCCATCCGACGACATCGACTACCTCTCCGTCCCCTTGCCCAACACCAATGATTTTATCTCCGGCGGCAAGAGAACCCTGGACGTCGGCTGGACCGCCAGGAATCACCTCCATGACTTTAGTATAGTCATCCTCTGTCGTTAGCTGAGCCCCGATACCCTCCAGAGAAAGAGACATATTAATTTGGAAGTTTTCATTATTACGCGGGGTAAAATAACTTGAATGTGGGCCATAGAGTGCGGTTAGGGCGTTAGCATACAGCTGAAAGACATCCTGACTGTCACGCTGTTCATACTGTTTGATTTGCCTTGTGTACCGTTTTATCAGTATCTCTCTTGCCTCTGACGGATCTTTGTCATTAAGAACTAACCGTATCATCGAATCCTTGAGACGTTTTTCCCAATAATCGGTTGCAGCATCGGAGGATTCTAACCAATTTCGCGCATCAGGATCGAGTATGACGCTGTCCTCAGTCTCATAGTCAAAGACGTAGTCGGGGTTCTCTAGAAGGACGATATTTTTTTCTAACTGATTCATTGCTCGATCACGCAGTCGATTAAACATCTCAAAACCAGGTTTGAGGTCGCCGCGCTTGGCAAGATCATCCAGTTTTAAGGCCCATTGGCTGAATTCTTCGATGTCTGCGGTTAAAAAGTAACTCTTTGATGGATCCAGCATCTCAATATAGTGATCCAGATAGCGCTGCGAGAGGGCGTCGTCGATAGATTGAGCGCGGTAATGCCCCTCACCCAAGCGCTCAATGATCTCTCTGTAGAGTGCCGACTGCCCAGACACTGGAGTGATTTGAACGGATGCATCGGCCTGTGCCGATATTGCTATGAATAGGGCAGCCTTTAGAACTGCAAATATGAACCGCATAGAGTTGATTCCTTGGTTGTTACTCAGAGTTTACCAGAACTGCTGGTGATGGATAGGAGATAGGTTTGATTACAGCGATCTTTTTTACGGGCTAAAGTGCTATTAAAGGCCATTTACGCTATGACCGCTAATGTTAATTAGTGGACATAGTTGGACAGACCCTATAGCAACTGATAAAGTCCTTACCTTACTTAAAGTGATTTATTAGGTGGTAGCAATCAATGGCCAAAGTATTTAAAGCAACACCCTTATTTGATGCTCATAGGTCTTTCATTAAACTACCCATGGGGACTCGGATGCTCAACGACTATCCCGACTCCAAGGCGTTCCTAGATCAGGTCAGCAAAACCATTCCAGAGGCTATCGAGGACTTTTCTCATACTCAGGCGTTCTTGAAAAGTTATAGCCGTAAAAGTGAAGCCACCTATAGGAGCTATCGTAATGAGGTTGAGCGTCTGTTGCTCTGGACATGGACCGTCGCCGAGAAAAGCGTCATTGCGCTTAAGCGCCCAGACTTAGAGTCCTATTTTGACTTCGTACATAATCCACCCCTGGCCTGGGTGGCAAATTCGGTGGATGATCGATTTCGCCAAATCGGCGGAGAGTGCCGTCAAAATAAAGAATGGCGGCCATTCGTCGCCAAAATAGCCAAGCAGGACCGTAAAAATGCCATGGAAGCCGGAAAATCAATACCTCCCGCTAAAAATGGTCATACGCTATCGCATGAGGCGATGAAAATCTGTTACTCCGCCTTGTCCTGTTTTTATGACTATCTCACAGATGAAGGCTACGCATTTGGCAATCCAATACCCGCGATAAGAAAGCAGTCGCCGTTTTTAATTAAGGGTATCACCAGTACAAGTATTAAAAGACTGTCTGATCTGCAGTGGGATTACGTTCTAGATTGCGCGGCCTCAGCTGCGGACAACGACCCTGATCACGAGCGTACACTGTTCATCGTTGCCATGCTCAAAACCCTTTATCTAAGGATCTCCGAACTATCTGACCGGGCTAACTGGCAGCCTGTTTGGAAGCATTTCTGGCAGGATACTGACGGCAATGACTGGCTTAAAGTTCTTGGGAAAGGTAATAAAATACGCGATATATCCGTGCCTAGTTCGCTATCTCCCTATATTCAGCGTTATCAGCGGTATCGACAGGCCCTCAGCCCAGCATTTGGTGCTAATGCCACCTTGGTGTCTAAAAATCGTGGCGTTGGTGGCATGACGTCACGCCAATTACGTCGAATTGTTCAGCAAGCGTTTGATGTGGCCCACGATAAGATGCGTAGAGAAGGATTTACTGATGAATCTGTGGCCCTGCGCGAGGCTACAACGCACTGGTTACGGCACACTGGCGCCTCCCAAGACATTGCAACTAGGCCGCTAAAGCATATGGCTGATGATCTCGGTCATGCAAGTATGGGGACGACCGACAAAGTCTATATTCAGTCAGATATGAAGGAGCGCGCTAGAACCGGAAAACAAAGGGACGTCTAGCTTATAGCCCGATAAATCGGGCGAAGAAGCCTATTCCGCTGGCGAAATAGGCCACAAGCGCCCTACTTTATACCCGGGCGTGACTACACGTTAAGCAATAAGTGCTCACGCTCCCAGGATGATATTACTTTGTTGAACTCTTCAAATTCGACAAGCTTCACCGAGGTATAGAGCTGAATGAACTTCTCGCCAAACAAATCAATGATTTCTTGATCTTCCTGCAGTCCCCGCAAAGCCTCCGCTAAGCTGCTCGGTAATGCGGCATCTTCCTCGTAGGCGTTACCCTCGAAAGGCGCCGACGGTTGCGTTTTGTTTTTCATGCCCAAATAACCGCAGGCTAAGGTGGCCGCTATAGCCAAATAAGGGTTTACATCAGCCCCAGGAAAGCGATTCTCTACCCGATAGTTCTTGGGCTTGGCGTCTGGTACCCGCAGGCCGGTCGTACGGTTATCATAACCCCAATGAAGATTAATAGGCGCCGAAACTTCTCGCGTAAATCGGCGGTAGGAGTTTACATTTGGAGCAAAAAGGCTCATTACATAGGGCGTGTACTTCTGCAAGCCACCCATATAATGATAAAAAAGTTCGCTGTACTCGCCTTTTTCATTGGCGAAGACGTTATCCCCAGTTGCCGAGTCGAGAAGACTTTGATGGATATGTGTTGCAGACCCAGGCTCAGTCGCCATTGGTTTGGCCATAAAGGTGGCGTATATACCATTCTTAAGAGCTGCCTCACGAACAGTCCGTTTGAAGGTAAATACTTGGTCCGCTAAATCTAGCGGGTCACCATGAATAAAGTTAACCTCAAGTTGAGCGGCGCCTGACTCATGGATAAGGGTATCGATATCCAGTTCCATGGCTTCGCAATAGTTGTACATCAACTCAACAAAGGGCTCAAACTCGTTGGCAGCATCGATACTGTAGGACTGCCTAGCGGTCTCGGGACGGCCAGAGCGGCCTATTGGTGGTTTAAGCGGCAAACCGGGGTTTGGATTTTGCTCTACCAGGTAAAACTCCATCTCAGGCGCGATTACAGGCGTTAAACCATCTTTCTCATAAAGTGCCAGCACTCGCTTTAATATATTGCGGCTCGCAAATGGATGCGGCTCGCCATCCTTTGTAAAACAGTCGTGAATGATCTGTCCGGTAACCTCATTTGCCCATGGCACTAGGCGAGCAGTACTTGGATCGGGTTCTAAAAGCATGTCGCCATCAGCAGTATCAAGAAGATCCCAGTAGTTATCTGAGTATTCGCCGGTGACTGATTGCGCCAAGATACCTTCCGGCAGTCTGCTGTCTTCCTTGAGAAATTTTTTCGCTGGAATAAATTTCCCTCTCGCGTTACCTGTTAAATCTGGGACAAGACATTCAACCTCGGTGATGTCGTTGTCTTTTAGCCACTTTTCGATCGTTTTTTTATTTCCCATGGAGCACCTTTCCCTCGTTAGAAATCGAATTATTATTCAATTAAAGTTGAATTATTATTCAAAAAGATCATAATGTCAATTAAACCTCTTGCTAAGTATTTCTTTATGGACTCTTACTACACCGCTAGCACCCCCACCCGACCGGGATTTGAAGCTTTAAAGGGAAGCATAAACGCCGATGTTTGCATAGTCGGTGCCGGCTATACGGGGCTCTCCTCTGCTCTACATCTCGCTAAGCGCGGCTATAGAGTAGTGGTGCTAGAGGCCGAGACGGTCGCTTTTGGTGCTTCCGGCCGAAATGGGGGCCATGTGGGTACCGGTCAGAGGATGGAGCAGCAGGATATAGAGCGAAAACTTGGTCATGAAACCGCTCATTGCCTATGGAATATGGGTCTTGAAGCTGTGGATAACGTGCGAGATTTGATACTACAGAATGCTATCGATTGTGATCTAAAGTATGGTGATGTCTCCTTTGCACACAAACTGCGCTACTGTGAGGACCTAGAGGCGGATGTAGCATTCTTTAATAATCGTTATAATTTCAATGATCTAGAGTATATTCCCAGAAATAGAATCAATGAAGTGATAGAAAGTGATGCCTATTACGGGGCACTGTGGAACAAAGCCGCCTTGCACCTACACCCTCTTAAGTACGCCTTAGGTCTTGCCAAAGTGGCAATGGATGCCGGTGTTACGATTTACGAGAACTCAAGAGTACAGTCATACAGCGGAACCCCGGTGATTATTAAGACAGACCAAGGCCAAGTTACGGCTAACGAACTGATCTTGGCGTGTAACGGCTATATCGAAGACCTTGAACCTAAAATAAATGGCTACATCATGCCAATCAATAACTTTGTCATAGCTACCGAGCCTTTATCGCCAGAGGTCGCTGGTTCACTGGTCCCTAAGGACACCTCGATGGCAGACTCAAGGTTTGTGATCAATTACTGGAAGCTATCGGCTGATAATCGTCTAATATTTGGTGGTGGCGAGAACTATCGACTAGGATTCCCTGGGGATATCAAAAGTTTTGTCCAGAAGTACATGTTAGCGGTCTATCCGCAACTGACTAATACCCAGATTGAATACGGTTGGGGCGGAACTCTGGCGATCACATTGAACCGCCTCCCCCACTTTGGCCGCATTAACGGCAATATTTGGCATCTACAGGGTTATTCTGGTCATGGCGTGCCTACAGCTACCTTTGCTGGGAAGCTCGTAGCAGAAGCGATCAGCGGTAAACATGAGCGTTTTGATATAATGGCTAACCTCCCCACAGGCAAGTTTCCTGGGGGTACTCTGTTGCGTTGGCCCGGAATGGTTGCGGGCATGCTCTACTACGCCATGCGCGATCGATTTTAGGAGAACTTATCATGGCATCTATTAGAGCCCTGTCGCCACGAAGCACGCCAATCCAAAAGCGCGCACTGGCTAGGCGTGAGCAAATTTTGGCCGCTACAGCGGGGTTGCTAGAGGAAGTGGGTCAAGATGATCTAACCACAATTTTGGTGGCTAAGCGGGTTGGCGTTTCGGTCGGTACGCTTTATCACTATTTCCCTAATAAATACGCCATTCTTTACGCGCTAGCTGAACAGTGGCTGGGTGAATGGAACCTTGCCTTGCTCGAGCTTGAGGCTCACAAAATCGAGTCTATAAGCCTTAAAAAATTCGTCGAAAAGGTCTTGGACCGGACACTGTTGGTGTACAAGAACCAGAGCGGTATTCTTCCACTGGTGCAGGCTATGTTCGGCGTTCCAGAGCTCAAAGAGCTGGACAGCCAGCATGATGGCCTGATTATCGCGTCGATGGCCCGTATGTTTAGACGTTTAGAAATATCAGAAGATCAAGCTGAGCTATCGAGACTGGGAAGCGAATGGATGGAACTCAGCCATGCCCTGCTCTTAGTCATCGTCGACCAAAACTCAAAGGACTCAGCACGTAGCCTTTCAGACCTCAAGTTTCTGAGCCTCTGCCTGTTGGAACGCGCTAAGAGTCAGTTCTAGCGAGTAGGCTCTCGCATAGTAACGAATTCTTCGGCCGCTGAAGGGTGTATGCCCACAGTGGCATCAAAGTGAGCTTTGGTTGCACCGGCTTTTAGAGCAATGCCCATTCCTTGAATAATCTCTGCGGCATGGTCACCCACCATATGACAGCCAAGGACCCTGTCAGTCTGGTTGTCGACGATCAATTTCATGGATATTCGATCGTTGCCACCACCTAGGGTCTGCATCATTGGTTTGAAGTCTGAGGTGTACACACTTATATCAGCGTATTTCGCCTGCGCGTCTTCTTCGCTCAAGCCGACAGTCCCTAACTCGGGCTGGCAAAACACTGCGGTGGGAATATTGTCGTAGTCAATCGTCGCAAGTCCATCGCCATATAAGGCATCGACCAGAACCATGGCCTCTTGAATGGCCACTGGCGTCAACTGCACACGGTCAATTACATCACCTAGTGCGTAAACTGAGGGCTCTGCGGTACAAAAATGCTCATCGACCACGATAGACCCGTTTGAGCGTAACTCAACTGCGGTATTCTCAAGTCCAAGTCCAGCCGTATTGGCCTGGCGACCGGTCGCATAAAGCACTAAATCAGCATCCATAGAGGTCTGGTCATCAAAAGTCACCGAATAACCGGCCCCCTTTGTCGCTATCTCACTGACCTGCTGGCTGAGATGAATGTTGACCCCTTTTTCTGCCATTCCTTGGGTGATTTTATCGCTCATCTCTCTATCGAATGACTTGAGTAGATTGGTGCCACGATAAACAAGGTGCGTGTCGACGCCCAGTCCATTTAAAATGCCCGCAAACTCTACAGCGATGTAACCCCCACCAACGACAACTGCCCTTTTGGGAAGTTCGTCGAGGAAGAACATTTCATTAGAGCTTACCGCATGCTCGTTACCGGGGAACTCAGGAATGTATGGCCAGCCACCGGTGGCGACCAAGATTGTTCGAACACTATAAGTTTTACCGTTAACGTGGACCTGCTGTGGCCCAACAACCGTTGCGCGTCCATCGAAAAGATCAGCGCCACTATTATTAATAAGGTTGTTGTAAATTCCGTTTAGACGCTCAATCTCAGCAGTCTTATTATCGCGCAGAGTTGGCCAGTCAAGCACTGGTAGCTCGGCTTGATTCCAGCCAAAGCCTTTGCTGGTGCGCAATAACTCAGGGAATTGAGACGCATAGACAAATAGCTTTTTCGGCACACAGCCGACATTCACACAGGTGCCACCAAGGTAGCGCTCTTCAGCCACCGCTACTTTTTTGCCTTTGTTGGCCGCCATACGGGCGGCGCGCACGCCACCTGAGCCTGCGCCGATCACAAATAGGTCATAGTCAAATTGTAATGTCACTGTCATTCCTTTTATACGTTGTCTGGGCTTCAGTATGGCCTGGAGAGACTGTCGCCGCAGTTATTCCGGGTACCACTTGAAAAGGTGTTTTGTGTTCGATTAGCGCCTCAATTTCTTGCCCACTTTTCCCCAATGTGAGGGGGTCGCCGCCGACCAGGCGCACAACTCGATTGCCTTGGTTGGCTGATTCAATTATCTTTTGGCTGATATTTTCCTGGGTGACTGGATGTGTGCTCGCCGCCCTGCCCACATAAACTCTGCTGGCATCTCTACGCACCAAATTTAACACTTCGGCAGAGACATCCGGGTCATAAAATACGATGTCGGCTTGTTGCATCAGACGCAGTGCCTTAAAAGTAAGTAAATCTGGGTCGCCTGGACCTGCGCCCACTAGATAGACCTCACCCATTTCAATCCTAGAATGATTGTCTAGCGCCTCGCTCAATAAGCGTTCTGCTTCGGCTATATTATTTGCATAAGCCTGTTCTGCGATCGGTCCGGAGAAAACCCCTTCCCAAAATGCTTTACGGTCTAAACTAGACGGGAATTTTGTCTTAACGTCTTCACGAAAACGACCGGCCAAAGACGCTAAATGGCTTGTTCCAGCTGGAATCAAGCCCTCTAACTGTGTGCGCAACAAACGCACTAGTACCGGAGCATCGCCACCACTAGAAATCGCTATTTGAATGGGAGATCGATCAACGATTGACGGGAATATCACCGTCGAGAACGCCGGGTCATCAACTACATTAGCGAGTATATTACCAGCCTGTGCATGTTTGGAGACTAAATGGTTAAGCCCCCGATCGTTGGTTGCTGCAATCACCAAGACTATTGCTGCTAGGTCGAGCATATGGCTATGGTCGTAAGGCGCTGTTATTAGTTTAATGGCGTTATGTCCGGACTTTTGGTCCTCACGAGCCATCTCGACAAGGCCTGGGCAAAACTCTTTTGCGACAACCGTCACCCGGGCTGAGGCTTCTTGGACTAAACGCACCTTACGAACGGCCACTTCACCGCCGCCAACAACAAATACCTGTCGCCCTTTTAGATTGTGAAAAAGTGGCAGAAAGTCCATGTCCGAAATGCCTATTATCCTATGCTAGTCTTGCCGTTCATCATTGGCTGAAGAATCGCAGGAATCTCGATTGACCCATCTTCACGCTGATAATTTTCCATCACCGCTAAAAGGGTGCGCCCTACTGCTAAGCCAGAACCATTGATGGTGTGTAGGAACTCAGGTTTACCCTGATCATTACGATATCGAGCTTTCATACGTCTGGCTTGGAAGTCAGAGAAATTGCTGCAAGACGAAATCTCACGATACTTACCCTGAGATGGCAGCCAAACTTCAATGTCATAGGTCTTAGCGGCTGAAAAGCCTAAATCACCCCCGCAGAGAATGACCGTGCGATAAGGCAGGTCGAGCTTTTGAAGGATGTTCTCAGCATGGCCCACCAACTCTTCAAGGGCGTCCCAAGAGCTATCTGGGCGTACAAACTGAACCATCTCGACTTTTTCGAACTGGTGCTGACGGATCATACCGCGAGTATCACGACCGTAGGAGCCGGCCTCGCTTCGGAAGCAGGGTGTGTGAGCGACCAATTTTATCGGTAACTCATCAACAATCTCATTACGATAGATATTAGTCACTGGCACTTCAGCCGTCGGAATAAGGTAAAAATCCCGCTCGTCATCCAATTTAAATAGATCTTCCTCAAACTTAGGCAGCTGTCCGGTACCAAACAGCGACTCACGGTTAACGATATAGGGAACATAGACTTCTTCATAACCGTGTTCAGCAATATGGGTATTTATCATAAACTGCGTGAGAACCCTGTGCAGAGTCGCTAAATCGCCTCGCATCAGAGAGAAGCGAGATCCAGTAATTTTAGCGGCGGTGTCAAAATCTAGGCTATTAAAGGTATCACCAAGGTCAACATGGTCTTTAACCTCAAAGTTAAATGTCTTTGGCGTTCCCCAGGTACGAACTTCGACATTATCATCTTCGTCTTTTCCCGCTGGTACGGAATCATGGGGTATGTTGGGGATACCCTGTAACAGTTCATCTAGCGTCTGCTGAACTTTTGCCAAAGCGGCGTCAGCGGCGATTGAGTCATTCTTAAGCTGCTCACCCTTTAGTTTTAATGGCTCTACATCTTCACCGCTGGCCTTGGCCTGACCGATGAGTTTGCCCATAGACTTGGCGAAGGCATTGCGTTCTTGCTGTACGCTTTCAGCGGTAAGTTGCAGTGCTTTACGTCGCGCGTCCAGGCCTAAAAAGGCTTCACAGTTAAGTTCATAGCCTTTGATGTTGAGCTTGTCAGCGATAGCGTTCAAGTCTGAGCGCAATAGCTTCGGGTCGATCATAATCTATTCCTTAAAATAAACGGGTTAGCCAAATCGCACTGCTAATGGCGATAAGGCATAAAATAACGGTCGCTAGTGTGTATATAAGCGCCATGAAAAGATGGCCATTTTGCCACAGACCAACGGCATCTAGCGAGAAGGTTGAGAAAGTAGTGAAGGCACCAATAAAACCAATCATCAGTAAACTACGCATTTCCGAAGGTAAGGCCGCCTTTTCTACAATGACAACGAAAAGCACACCCATCACCAAGCTGCCCAATACATTGACAGTGAGCGTCGCGTAGGGAAATTTATGATTAGATACCTGAAATATCCATGTGCTCAACGCGTATCGAGCCATGGATCCCAGAGCGCCACCCATTGCTACAGCAAGCCAATGCATTAGCTATTATCCTTCTTTTCGTTAAGGGCGCCAGTATCGTCGAGACTGCGCAAGTAATCTAGTTTTTCGCCAATCTTCTTTTCCAATCCGCGGTCAGTGGGAAAATAATATTGTTTTCCCTCAAGCTCATCTGGCAGGTATTTCTCGCCTGGCACATAGCCGCTCTCATGGTTGTGGGCATACTGATAGTCTTTACCGTAATCTAAATCTTTCATCAGCCCGGTGGGTGAGTTGCGCAGGTGCATTGGCACATCATAACTGGGCAGTGACCTAACATCGGCCATGGCCGCATTAAAGGCGCTATAGATGGCATTACTTTTGGCCGCAACGGCTAAATAGGCCACCGCCTGAGCTAGAGCCAACTCCCCTTCTGGGCTCCCTAGTCGCTCTTGGACACTCCAGGCATTGAGGGTTATCTCTAAGGCTCTGGGATCGGCATTGCCTATATCTTCACTGGCAATTCGAGCTAACCGCCGGGCCAAATAAAGCGGGTCACAGCCGCCATCAAGCATCCGGCACAGCCAATATAGACTGGCGTCCGTAGAAGACCCTCGAATCGATTTATGTAGTGCCGAAATTTGATCATAAAAGTACTCGCCGCCCTTATCAAAGCGCCGGGTATCGCCGACTAACACCTGCTCTAAAGTCGCCTGATCAATAATCGACTTGCCCTCGCTCTGAGACGATAAGTCACTGGCAATTTCTAACAGATTGAGCGCTCGGCGGGCGTCTCCATCGGCAGCATTGGCTATTAGGCTCAAGGCTTTGTCGTCAAGTTCCAGACCCTGCGCGCCCAAACCGACGACGGTGTCCCCTATAGCACGTTGCACTAAGGTTTTAATATCATCCACAGAGAGCGTCTTGAGGACATACACCCGACACCGCGACAGCAATGCATTATTTAATTCAAAGGAAGGGTTTTCAGTCGTGGCGCCAATAAAGACCAGAGTGCCGTCCTCCACAAAGGGTAAGAAGGCGTCCTGCTGAGACTTATTAAAGCGATGCACCTCGTCGACGAACAAGATGGTCTTACGACCGCGCACATCTCGCTGCTCCACAGCCTTGGCTATCGAGGCCCTAATCTCTTTAACCCCGGATAATACCGCTGAAATACTCTCAAAGTGTGCATCTACCCTTGCCGCTATGATCTTGGCTAAGGTTGTCTTGCCAACCCCAGGAGGTCCCCAGAACACCATAGAATGAAGAGTTCCATTGTCGATGGCGTCCCGCAGGGGTCTGTTGGGACCAATAAGATGTTGTTGACCGTAAAATGTTTCCAGACTGCTAGGCCGCATGCGCGCAGCTAGCGGACGATAGACGTCCTGGCTAAACAGATCATTGGACATTGTTAATAACATCCACGCCGGATGGGATGCTAAATATAAAGATCTCCGCTTCTAGTAATGGGTTCAACAGTAGGTCATCAAGAATAATGGCAGTCGATTGGCCCAGGGTATCGGTAATAATAATTGCAGAGGGATTGAATGTGGCAAATTGCAGCTCAATAGTGGCAAACAGGCTGCCATTCTCTCTGGGCGTAAGCAAGAAAGATGGGGCGTCGATAGAAAAACTCTTTTGCTCTACCTCATAGCTCGCTTCAAGGCTCTCAAGATTCCCTGAAAACAGCACCGCGGGTGTGGTATTGATCCTGTTGTCGACCTTGTTGATAACGACCTGATCTAAATCAGGGTCATAAATCCACAGGGTGTGGCCATCTGAAATAACTTGCTGTTCTAGAGGTGCGGTTACATGCCAGAATACTTTGGCGGGTGAGGCCACTTTAAACAGCCCCTCAGAGGAATCCAGCTCATACCCGCCTGAGTCATAGATAGACTGAGTAAAACTCGCCGACAGGCTGTTAATCGGCTCTAGCAGGCTCTGCAGTTTTTGACTATCGGTAGCTGACGTCTCGCCATAGACAAACGTACAGGCTAAAAACGCTATTAATGCTGGATATACTTTCATAAACGATTATCTAAGCCTGTGCTAATTCAAGTCCTAATTATAGTCTTTGACCAAGATGTCGCGACTGCCATTACTACTCATTGGGCTAACTACCCCACTGACTTCCATTTGCTCAATTAATCGTGCCGCACGGTTATAGCCGACTCTCAATTTACGCTGTACAGACGATATCGAGGCCTTGCGGCTGTCAAGAACGAAGGCCACAGCTTCGTCATAAAGCGGGTCAGACTCTGGGTCGCTACCCTCATCGTCAGGGGTATCAAAACCAGGCACGGCAATTGAGCTGAGTGAGGCCTCGTCAGTGATTTCGGTAAGATAACTCGGCGTGCCTCTGCGTTTCCAGTCGGCAACAACCTTGTGGACTTCGTGGTCGTCAACAAAGGCGCCGTGGATACGCTCAGGAACACTCGTTCCAGGCGGCAGATAAAGCATATCGCCATGGCCCAGTAACTGCTCAGCACCGCCTTGATCCAAAATGGTGCGTGAATCAATCTTTGAGGACACCTGAAATGCGATTCGCGTCGGCACATTGGCTTTAATCAAACCAGTGATGACATCAACGGAGGGCCGTTGGGTCGCTAAAATTAGGTGAATACCGGCCGCGCGAGCCTTTTGAGCTATACGCGCGATAAGTTGCTCAACTTTTTTACCAACAATCATCATCATGTCGGCGAATTCGTCAATCACCACCACGATATAAGGCAGTGTCTTAAGGGTTGGGGCTTCCGGCGCCTCTTGCTCTGCGTCCCAGCCCAGGCTTCCTGGGTCAAAGGTCCATAGGGGATCAACCAATGGATTGCCGGCCTTGATGGCGTCTTCAACCTTGCGGTTATAGCCAGCGATGTTACGTACCCCAAGTGCCGCCATCAGCTTATAACGGCGCTCCATCTCGCCAACACACCAGCGCAGACCGCTGGCAGCATCTTTCATGTCGGTTATTACTGGGGTCAGCAGATGGGGAATACCATCATAAACAGACAGTTCGAGCATCTTAGGGTCGATAAGAATCAGCTTTACTTCATCCGGAGAAGCCTTGAATAAAAGGCTCAGGAGCATTGCGTTAATGCCCACTGACTTACCAGAACCAGTGGTTCCAGCCACTAGTAGGTGCGGCATGCGCGCCAAATCAGCTACCGTCGGTATGCCGGCAATGTCATTACCTAGAGCAAGGGTCAACGGCGAGGTCGAGCTGTCATAGGCCTCAGAAGACAATACTTCGCTGAGACGAACGATTTCTCTTTTTTCATTAGGTATTTCGATACCAACGACAGACTTACCGGGTATCACTTCAACCACGCGCACACTGATTACCGCCATGGATCGAGCTAAATCCTTTGCTAAACCACTAATGCGGCTCACCTTAATACCTGCGGCAGGCTGAATTTCAAACCGCGTCACAACTGGCCCTGGGAGCACCGCAACCACGTCGGCGGATATACCAAAGTCCAGAAGCTTTAGTTCTAGCAATCGGGATAAGTGTTCCAATGAATCCGCCGAATACCCACTCGATACATCTTTTACCGCGGGGTCTAGCAGATTGATCGGTGGTAAAGACCCAACGACTTCAGTGTCATCAAAGAGCTTCTGTTGGCGTTCACGTAATACTCTTGGGCTAGGCAGTTTTACTGGCGTAGCGGCTTGAATACTTGGCGGTGTTCGGTTCTGCTTTTGTCTAGTAACCGTCTCAATCCTAGTCAGTCGTTCGCTTAGCGCCTGTTTGGCCTGCTTCGCTTCTGCCCTGCGCATGCTATGACGGGTCATATACTGGCGCACAGACCCTATTGACGCAAGAACCGCGAAGCCAAGGCTGTCAATTAAGCGAATCCATGAAATGTCAGCAAAGACCGTCAGTCCAAACAAAAACAACCCCATCAATAATAATGTACTGCCGGTATGGCTAAACAGCGATATCACACTTTCACCAACATACTTTCCAAGAATTCCAGAGACCCCCTCAGGATAGCTGGTTAAAATGTCCTGATATTGGATGTTGGCTAGCGATGTTGCACTGATCATTACCAGCATAAAGCCGACAACTCTCAGGATAAGAGCGGCTGAATCAAATTCCTCAGGCTCCTCAATGAAATAAGTTTGCAGTATTTGCGCGGCTCTAAGGGCTAGTAGGACAGGGAACAAATAAGCCATAACGCCAAACAAGGCGAAAAATATGTCTGAAATCCAGGCCCCCGCTGGGCCTACTAGATTGGTTGCGTCGGCTCTACTTCCCGTGTGCGACCAACCAGGATCTCCACTGGAGTAGCTGATCAGCGCCAAAAATATAATCACGCACAGCAATAACCAGCCGATCAAAGCGCCTTCGGCCAGCAATCGCTTGCCTCGCGAACCCGCCTCCGGCCCGCCCAATTGAGAGTTTTGCTGTAGTTTTGACTTGTTAGCACTCAAAGGTTGATTTCCCTGTCTGTTAGACCTTTATGAATTGTATCTGATTATAGCCAAAACATCAGATCTCACACCTTTATATTAGGCGTGTAAAAAATATATATCAAAAGGCATTTGGCGTAGGCCGATGGATTCTTTATGATGTCGGTCGAAAACCGAGTTCTGAAAATAAATTCCACTCAAACTACACCTAAATAGAGATTTTTATGCCCGATTTACAACACTACCCTCTAATTATACTTGGCTCTGGGCCCGCTGGTTGGACTGCGGCCGTTTATGCGGCAAGAGCTAACCTCAATCCGGTAGTGATTACAGGCATCCAGCAAGGTGGCCAGTTGACCATCACCACCGACGTTGATAACTGGCCTGGCGACGCTGATGGTGTACAGGGTCCAGACTTAATGATTCGCATGCAGAAACACGCGGAACGCTTTGATACTAAAACAATTTTTGATCATATTGAGTCAGTAGATCTGTCTGAAAAGCCTTTTAAATTGTTCGGTTCTAATAACTACACCTGCGATGCATTAATCGTTGCAACGGGTGCTTCAGCGCAGTATTTAGGGTTACCCAGTGAAGAGGCCTTTATGGGTCGAGGTGTTTCAGCCTGCGCAACCTGTGACGGGTTTTTTTATCGTAACCAAAAGGTCGCTGTAGTTGGCGGCGGTAATACCGCCGTCGAAGAAGCTCTGTACCTGTCGAATATTTGCTCAGAAGTCGTGTTGGTACACCGAAGAGATAAGCTGCGGGCAGAGAAAATGCTTCAAGATAAGCTCTTTGAACGTGAAAGAACCGGCAACATAAGCATCGAATGGGATCAAAACCTAGACGAAGTGCTTGGAGACGACGCTGGTGTGACCGGTATACGCTTAGCGGCAAGCGGTTCAGGTGAGACTAAAGAAATCACAGTAAGCGGCGTCTTTATCGCCATCGGTCACAAACCCAATACCGATATCTTTATTGATAAGCTCAATATGAAAGACGGCTATGTCACTATCACTGGCGGTTTGTCGGGTAATGCCACTGAGACAAGCGTTAAAGGTGTATTTGCTGCCGGTGACGTGGCTGATCACGTCTATCGTCAAGCGGTAACATCCGCCGGCAGTGGTTGTATGGCGGCGCTAGACGCAGAACGCTTTCTAGACGACTAAGCCCTACCCCGGGTTTATATTGGAATCTAGCTTATTATGCATCTTTCATTACTAGACCCAGACAATCCTGCCTTTCCAGACCCCAATACGGCATTGGCAGAGCCTGATGGTTTACTTGCCGTGGGGGGTAATCTAGAACCCAATACGCTGTTCAACGCCTATCGACAGGGTATTTTTCCCTGGTATCAAGACGATGATCCTATTTTATGGTGGAGCCCGGCCACTCGTTGTTTGATCGAGCCGGAAACACTCCATATTTCTAGCCGTTTGCGTCGCCTACTGCGTCAAAAGCCCTACCAAATTAAGACTGACAGCGACTTTAATAGAGTGGTCAAAGCCTGCGCAGAGCCTCGCGGCGACGGTGGCACCTGGATTACAGAAGAGATGATTGATGCCTACACCGTCTTGCACGAGCAAGGACGGGCGCACTGCGTTGAGGTGTGGGATGGTTCTGACCTTGTCGGTGGCATCTATGGTGTCCATGTTGGCGGCATTTTTTGTGGCGAATCGATGTTTAGTCGAGTTGATAACGGCTCAAAGATCGCTATCGCTCACCTTTGCCAGTGGATGATAGCCGAAGGCCTCGAATTTCTGGACTGTCAGCTGGTTAACCCTCATTTGATGACACTGGGCGCCATCACTATGCCTCGCGCTGACTTCTTGGCACGCTTGCACAGCATTCGTGATAGACAGCATCGATGGTCGCTGACCGATTCATATGCATGGCAATGGCGCTAGTTGAGTCCGCGGCTACAATCCATTAGGCTTATTTCATACAATAGGACAGAGATCCCATGAGTCGAGATATTTCCGCCGATATTCAACGAATTAAGCTATTTCAGACTGAGCCACATGCCTGTAGTTATCTGCCTGGACGTGACTCAACAACAGCCTTTGTTGATCCGCAGATGTCGGTAGACCCGGAGCTCTATGAGCACCTCAGTAGGCTCGGTTTTCGACGCAGTGGCTCCTATCTCTATACGCCGATGTGTAGCACCTGCAATGCATGTGTTCCCGCTAGAGTGCCCGTTGCCCAGTTTCGGCCTGCGCGGGCTCAGAAGCGCTGTTTAAAGCGTAATGTGGACGTTAAAATTGAGCCCTGTGACAGCATAGATTTAGAAAAGCATTATCCGCTATACGCTAAATATATTAATCAACGTCATACCGGTGGTGACATGTACCCCCCGACTAAACTCCAGTTTGAGCAGTTTTTGGGCGAGGCTTGGGAATGCACCCAATATTTGGAATTTTACCTAGACGATGAGCTTATTGGTTGTGCGGTCGTTGATGTGCTCCCAGACTCGCTGTCGGCCATCTATACCTACTTCGATCCAGCCCATGATCGGCGAGGCCTCGGGAACCTTGCGGTGCTGCTTCAGATCCAAATGGCAGCGAAAATGGACAAGCACTACCTGTATTTGGGCTACTGGATTGAAGATTGCCAAAAGATGAATTACAAGAAGCAATATCAGCCAATTGAGTTATTACAAGAAAATAGCTGGCATTTAAGTAAATGACTTTGCTAAAACCACTATTTTAGGGCAAACTGCGCACCTTTTTACAGACAAGAATAATTAGTATGGCGAAAGAAGAGCACATCGAATTCGAAGGAGAGGTGATCGACACCCTTCCGAACACCACTTTCAAAGTGAAATTGGAAAATGATCACGTTATCATTGCCCATATCTCAGGAAAGATGAGAAAGCACTACATCAGAATTTTGACCGGTGACAAGGTTAAGGTGGAGATGACTCCTTACGATCTGAGCAAAGGTCGGATTACCTTCCGCGAGCGATAAGCTCAAAAAATCAAATTTATCGGAGTACAGAGAGGCTAAAGGGCAGACGGCGCCGTCCTTTAGGTTACTTTTTGATAGACGCAAAACCAACCTTCGATATTATCAGTGTCATAATACCTATCTGTCTTGAGCTCTAGGCACCTAGCGGTGCCGCTGCTAACCAACATCTCAAATTTCTGTTTGAAGCCTCGTGATTCCCACAAGTCTCTATGCACTGTGCAGGCTAAAACGCCACCGGTTCTCAAAAGACGAAAAATATTGTCAAGAGGCTCTGGCCCGACGTGGCCGTGAGTAAAGGTTCCTGAAGATATCACGCCATCGTAACTAGCACTTGGCCGCTGAATGGGCTGATTAACATCACCAACGATTAAATCTCTATAAATGCCCAGTGCACGGGCAACCCGCACCATGTCTGGAGAAAGATCTATTCCGTCAAGCGCGTTGTATCCATTGTCGGCGAGGAACCGACAGGTCAGTCCAGTGCCACAACCCACATCAAATATCTCTGCTTCTTTGTTGGGTAAATGCGCACAAAGTAACCGTGCAATGCCCGTGGGGGCGACGTACTCAAGCTCATCGAGCATCTGGC
>DGAQ01000025.1:27907-42820 GCA_002382445.1 Porticoccaceae bacterium UBA4026
CTCAAGCTCATCGAGCATCTGGTGGTCGTAGTCATCGGCCCACTTCTTATAGAAATCGACTGTGCCTGCCTCGTCACCAAGCTGATAGGCCTCGCTGACAAACGTACTGGGCCCTTTAATCTTAGACATAATTACTCCCTTAGCTCACCGCCGGTCTGGTTTGGGTCTTGCTAACCCTAAGCGGTCGCCTCTTCGATAATGTCTGTGGTGACAACCAACTCGTTGTTTATCACACGAACATAGGCAGTACCGCCCTTGTCGGCCAGCGAGCCAAACAAGACTTCTTCTGCTAATGGCTTCTTAATCTTTTCCTGAATCAAGCGATCCATCGGCCGTGCGCCCATCTTGGGGTCATAACCATTCTCAGCAAGCCATAGGCGTGCCTCATCATCAATCTCAAGAAACACCTTCTTATCGTCCAACTGCGACTGCAACTGCACTAAGAACTTGTCGACCACGGTTTTGATCACCTCAATAGTCAACTCGCCAAACTGCACGATATTGTCCAATCGATTGCGGAACTCAGGCGTGAACATCTTCTTGATTGCCTCCATACCGTCTGTGGTGTGATCTTGCTGAGAGAAGCCAATAGACGCCCTGCTCATGAGTTCAGCACCCGCATTGGTGGTCATAATCAAAATTACGTTACGAAAATCAGCTTTGCGGCCGTTATTATCGGTCAATGTGCCGTGATCCATAACCTGCAGCAGCAGGTTAAACACATCTGGGTGGGCTTTTTCAACTTCGTCGAGCAAAATCACCGAATGAGGCTGCTTGGTAACCGCTTCTGTCAATAAACCACCCTGATCGTAACCAACATAGCCAGGAGGGGCACCAATTAATCGTGAGACCGTATGACGCTCCATGTATTCAGACATATCAAAGCGAATGAGCTCAATACCCAACACATTCGCTAACTGACGACAGACCTCAGTTTTACCAACCCCGGTGGGGCCAGCAAACAAGAAACTACCAATGGGCTTGCTACCTTCACGTAAACCAGCACGAGCCAGTTTAATTGATGTAGACACCGCCTCAATGGCCTTATCTTGACCAAAAACAACCATCTTAAGGTTGGCTGCGAGATCTTTGAGTTGTGCCTTATCTGAACTAGACACGCTTTTTGCCGGGATACGAGCCATCTTAGAGATAACCAGCTCAATATCACTTAAACCGACGGTCTTCTTGCGTTTGTACTCGGGCTGTAACCGCTGATAAGCCCCCGCTTCGTCCAATACGTCGATCGCTTTGTCAGGTAAGAACCGATCAGTAATATGGCGACTAGAGAGCTCTGCGGCCGCTTTAAGGGCCGGATTAGTAAACTTCAGGTCGTGATGCTCTTCAAAACGCGATTTTAGGCCTTTAAGAATCTCAAAAGTCTCAGCAATACTGGGCTCTGGTACATCAATTTTTTGGAAGCGTCGCGCCAGGGCGTGATCTTTCTCAAAGATACCGCGGTACTCTTGGTAAGTGGTTGAACCGATACAGCGCAACTTACCTGAGGACAATAGAGGTTTAAGCAGGTTCGAGGCATCCATAACACCACCAGATGCCGCTCCAGCGCCAATAATGGTGTGTATCTCATCGATAAACAGTATCGACTTTTCATAATTCACCAACTCAGCAATGAGGCCCTTCAGGCGCTTCTCAAAATCACCTCGATATTTAGTCCCCGCTAACAAGGCACCCATATCAAGAGAAAATACGGTACTGCCCAGCATCGGCTCGGGTACGTTTTCCTCTACAATTAATTTGGCCAGCCCTTCTGCAATGGCGGTTTTACCAACCCCTGACTCACCAACCAATAAGGGGTTGTTCTTGCGACGTCTAATTAATATCTGGCTAACACGTTCAATCTCGGCCCCGCGCCCAATTAAAGGATCAATCAAACCCAGCTTGGCTTGCTCGTTTAGGTTGGTCGAAAACTGGCTGAGCATACTGGCGTCTTCGGCTTCGCCGGCAGTGACTGACTCTGCGCTCTGGCCCTCTGGTTCGCCGCCGCTATCAGGCCCGTCGGCGTATTTCGAAATTCCGTGGGAGATATAATTAACCACATCGATACGCGCTACGTTCTGTAAGCGCAAAAAGTAAACCGCCTGACTCTCCTGCTCACTAAAGATGGCGACCACAACATTAGCGCCAACAACTTCGCTGTGGTTGGCAGAATTAACCTGAAACACCGCACGCTGCAATACTCGCTGAAAACCGTGGGTAGGCTGGGTTTCTCCTTCTAGCTGCGCATCTGGAAACTTAGGTATAGTCGAATCAATAAACTCGACGAGGTCTTGGCGCAGCGCATTTAAATCAGCGCCGCAGGCGGTTAACACCGATGTGGCAGACGCATCGTCTAGCAAGGCTAGCAACAGATGCTCGACTGTCATAAATTCGTGGCGCTTTTCTCTCGCGGTTTTAAACGCAAGATTGAGGGTAACTTCAAGCTCTCTACTTAGCATCCTTATTCTTCCTCATCATCGTCAGTTGGCTCTGCTTGGCAGAGTAATGGGTGCTGGTGGTCTTGAGCAAACTGAGTCACAAGCGCCGCCTTTGTCTCTGCTATATCTTCAGTATAGACACCACAGACGCCCTTGCCATGGGTATGTATATTCAACATAATTTGGGTAGCATTTTCTCGAGACTTATAAAAGAACTGCTCGATCAACTCAACCACAAACTCCATGGGCGTGTAATCGTCATTTAACAAAATCACTTGGTACATACGTGGTTTTTTCAGTTTTGGGCGAGACGCTTCAACAATAGTGTCGCTTTCACCGTCCCAAAATTCATTGTCGTTTTCGTTACTCATTAATACAGCCAATTTATCAAATATCCAAAGTACTATGTTACAACAAACTGTTGCTATCACGTAAGTATCAACAGCGGTTATGGGTCATATTTTTAATCAGGCAAGACCCTCTTAGGCAAAAAGCTCAGTCTGTGGACGGCTGTCCAATCACCTGTGCAATTTGAACCAGACAGCCTTCCATGCTCGCCTTAATAAACACTTCAATCTCAAGAGGCTCAACCCTAGTCTGCCAGAGTAGCGTACAGCCCTCTTCTTCGGCGACAACTTCAACGCGGGCTTCATGAAAATCCAGCGGTGTAGGCGACTCAAAGCATGAGTAAACCATGGTTCTTGCCACAGCATCGCGGCTAATAATGCGCTCCTTAATGGCGCCCGCGCCGGGTAGTGACAGCGACCTAACCTCTCCATCATATTCACAGCCCTCAACGCCTGGCACCCAGTCAACTCGGTCTGGTACGCCTATGACGGCCCATAGTTGATCGGCTGTGCAATCAAACTTATGCTCGATATTTATGGTAATAAGATAGCTCCCTTAAATAGATTTTGTATTAGCTAACAACTAATTTACTGTGCTAAGTATACGCGGTTGATTGACAAATCGGCTCACAGTCTTTAATTTTGCAGCCCACTTAGTTTATCCAGCCAGGATAGGCTACAAACTACCCGAGATTATTTATGTCACTATCACTTTATGATTGCTCCATTCCTGTTTTTATTCATTCTTTAGGTAACCTAAAAGCCCTGCTCGAGGCTGGTGCGCAATACGGTGCTGAGCAGGGTATAGAGGATACAGTGCTCACCAGTGCTCGGTTGTTCCCTAACATGCTGCCGTTAACTAAGCAGGTACAAATAGCCTGTGACATTGCCAAACGTGGAGCAGCTCGCATGGCGGGAATCGAAGCGCCGACAGATGAAGACACCGAAACAACCTTTGACCAACTTAAAGCCCGAGTCGAGACAACCAAAACCTTTTTAGCAACTATTCAGGTAGAGGCGATTAACGGCACCGAAGACAACAGCATTACCATGCAAGCCGGGCCCAACATGTATACCTTTACAGCGCGTGACTATCTTAACTTATGGGCCCTTCCCAACCTCTACTTTCACGTATCGACCACCTATAACCTTCTTCGTCACAATGGCGTTGCTATTGGCAAGGCAGACTTTTTAGGTGCAGGCGCATTTAAAAGCACACCGGTGAGCTAGACGCTTAGGCGCACCGTAAACTATAAGGCCACTTGCACAGTGGCCTTAATTTATTGCCGGAAGACAAGATGACCATAAGCGCCCAATTGCTAAAGTACTTTAATCGTAAAAAATCAGACTCTACTGATAAAAACCACACGCGCTTTAGAAATGACATCTGCAACCACTGGGACCTAGACTATCTATCATTAGAAGAGCTAGAAAAACGTCTGGTGGACCCCAATCTTGAGACAACCATTGTCAGAAAGAAAAACGACCTCTAAACAGGACCCCAAATATAGTTGGGGCCTTAGCTTGTAAAGCATAGCTTTCACTGCATTTCTGGGCTAGCCTACGCACTATTACCTATCGTTGAAAGCAGTAACCTTATGTCATTTGAGTCAGCTTACCAAAAAAAGAAATACGTGATCAAAGCGCGGGAAAAGCTGCAAGAGATTTATAGCTTTGGCGAACGTAAGACGGCCGACAGAGCTAAGCTGCATGACCAGCTAGAAGGTTACTTTAAAGCGGGACTTTTATTAGATATTGTCAGCGAAGACGATGTCAGAACCATTGTTGAAGAAGAGCACCATCTGGCGTTTGGCACCTCGCTTAAAGAGCGCAGAATCAAAGAAAAGCTTACACCACAGGCCACCGCGACCAACTGGAAGAAATTTGATATTCCTACTATTCATCGACGTTAGCGCGGGATAGCCCGCTATTGAGTGGGCCTACCCGAGGCACCAGTGAAAAATCCGGGAAAAGAGCATGACGGCACTAAAGATTTCTTCTGCTAATAAAATGGCCTATGGCATTGGTTCGGTTGCCTTTGGCATATTCGGAGTCGGTTTCGATTTTTTTCTGCTGCTTTTTTACAGTCAAGTGATGGGCGTTGACGCCTATTTGGTTGGGCTAGCCTTATTAATAGCACTAATTTTTGATTCGTTGAGCGACCCGCTTATTGGGTATTTCTCAGACAACACACACTCTCGTTGGGGCCGTCGTCACCCCTACATGTACATTGCGGCTATTCCTGTCGCGCTATCATACTTTTTTGTCTGGAACCCCCCTTCTGGCGTCTCAGGTAACGACCTTTTCCCCTACATCCTAATGATGGCTATATTTGTTCGCACCATGATTACCCTTTATGAAATACCCAACTCAGCGTTGGTAGCAGAGATAACCGACGACTATGACGAGCGTACCAGCATATTAAGTTACCGTTATTTCTTCGGTTGGGCTGGCGGCACCTTGATGGGCTATTACGCCTTGACCTATTTACTGGTACCCACCGAAGACATCAGCAATGGGTTATTTAATATCGATGGTTACGGGAAAATGGGCCTAGCCTCGTCGATCGTCATCTTCGCGGCCATTATGACCTCAGCCTTGGGTACCCATAGCTTCATCCCAAAACTTAAGGCGCCACCGCCAAAGACAAAAATGTCGATCACTCGTATCTACCGGGAGATCTTTGAGACCCTTTGGAACCGCTCATTTGGGGCTCTTTTTGCCGCGGCACTGTTTGGCGCTATTGGTGCGGGCATCGCCATGGGACTATCCCACTATATTAATTCATTTTTTTGGGGCTTCTCTACGGTGCAGTTGGGGCAAATATCTGGGTCGGTGGCGGTGTCTGCCATCATTGGGCTAGTCTTGTCGCCGATCATCTCGATAAAGCTGGGTAAAAAGCGTTCGGCGATTATTGTCGGGGTGCTGGCCTTTACGCTCTTGCCGGCAACTATGGTGTTGCGGCTGCTGGGTTTAATGCCGGAGAATGGAGACCCCCTGCTGTTCCCTATGATATTAGTAATAACGATTGTTGATGTCGGCTTGGTCATCACCTATCAGATTCTATCGACATCAATGATTGCAGACTTGGTTGAAGAGAGTGAACTGCGCACAGGCCGCCGATCAGAAGGGGTTTTCTTTGCGACAATGACCTTCGTTAAAAAGTTTGTACAGGGTTTTGGCGTGGTTATGGCGACCACCATACTCACGCTTGTCCAGTTCCCGGTTGGTGTGGCACCTGGTAGCGTGTCGGAAGAGATTCTCTTCCGATTAGGCGCCCTCTATGTACCCACAGTGATCACCGTGTGGATGATGATGATCATTTGTATCTCTTACTATGAAGTTGACCGAGACAAACACAAAGCCAATCTCGCGGCCCTGGGACGCAAGTCAATATAACCTCAATAAAGCCTAGAACTGGAAATAACTATGCTAAAGTCATTAGAGTCACTCATAAAACTGAAGGGGAAACCGCCATATGAAACCTATAAATAAAATAATACTCAGTATCAGTATATTGTTGTTAGCCCAACCCTCATTTGCCGCCCACCATGAAGCCGGCGAGAAGCATGAGAAAATAGTTATTGGCCACGAACACTCAAGCACCGGCGCTAAGCTCAATATTTATGGTGGAGACCTAGCGACAGTGGATATCTGGGGCGCTTACATCACCGCACACAATACCCGTGACCTTGATGCCATTCATAAAGCCAGTGCCGATGATTTTATGGGGTGGGCTGCAAATGGTATAATCGTTAATGGTCCGGCGGCTCACGCGGCTTTTTTAAAGGAATGGTTCGCAGCATCTAGTCCTAAATGGAAAATGAAGTACGCCATTGCTAATGAAGTCGTTGACGAAGACGGCGGTGTCCAGCAATGGGTGACATCAGCGTATACCGTGACTGACACGATTGATGGTAAAGAAGTTGCGTCGGAAGAAATATACGACGTGCGGATTGAAAATGGCAAAGTGAAAAACATCTATGTTGCTGCCAGAGCAGTTATTCCCGCAGAGTAACTTAGCTTCCTAGCGTCAGCTGATATTAGTTGCCGCTTGATTAGAGAAAAGCCCCTTGTCAGTTGAGGGTCTTCTTATTTTAAAATATCATCAAGGCTTCGCGTATGATTTGTAGCGCTTCCATCTAAGACATATACTTTTGATGGATCATAAAGGCGTAGTCAAAGTACTAAACGGAGGTATTAGGATGCAAAATATAAGGGAATCAATTGAAGCCTGCGCGGCTTATTATGGTGAGGATGCAGATGACGTTCGACAATATCTTATTGAGGGTCAAAAACGCGCCCTAGACCTCCCCAATCGTGGCCCTCTCCGCTTTAACGATAAAGGCAAGGTTCATCCCGACATTCTTGAGGCTTATTCCACCTATGGTTTTTATATCTTTGAAAACGCGTTACGTGAGGAAGAACTCAACGATCTTAAAAATGATCTTGAAGCCATGCGCGATAATTTTCCCACTGAGATGGGCGCGCAAACAGATGCTAAAGGTCGCCCAGCACTAGGTGCAAATAGCAAAGGCCTCGCCTTGCAGTGGGCTAAGCCCTTATCAGATCCTCTTGGCGGGACAGCAATTGCCAACGGCCGACATCAGGTTAAGTTGTTTGAGCCCGAGCCAAAGGAAGATGCCCCACCAGCGACACCATTTTATCTTGGCGGCCATCTCCAGTTCTCCACTGCCTGTCTCGTTACCTACGGCCATCCGGGCCTGCTAAAGATCGCAGAGGCTATTAACGGCGATGACTTTACCCCCTTCCATGAGGGTCTGTTTATTAAGGATGCGGGCCTAGGTGCGGCTGTATCTTGGCATCAAGATGGCGATACGCACTGGGACAATCCTGATTTTAATGAAGATATTCATGGGTTTAACTTTATGGGTCAGGTTTACGGCAGTACAGCCGTAAATGGTGTGTGGGTTATGCCTGGCACCCATAAACATGGACGTGTCGATATTGTAAAGCTAATCGCAGATGCGGGGACTGAGCGCCTTCCGGGTGCCGTGCCTATTATTTGTAATCCAGGCGATGTGGTCATTAACAACCGCCAAATATTACACGGTTCCTTCGCTAATACCGGCTTTGAGACAAGGGTTTCTGTTAACTTTGGATTTCACCGCCGTTCATCGGTGCTAAACGTACTGGGTGCTGGCATCCATGCAGAGGCCTCAATCTTTGATGAAGACTTTATTAAACAGCGCTCTCGAGTCATAGGCTTAGGTATCTCAGCACGCAAGCAAAGGTTCCCCGATGAAGTTCCCTACGAGTATGTCCCTGATATTAATGCCCAATATCAACCTGTCTGGAATGACAAGACTATGGCGGCTCTAAAGGACTATAACCTGATGGATTTGAGTATTTAGGCATTATTAATACAATCCAGAGCTGCAATTCGATCGATGGGAACACATTTATTTTTAAATGATCACCCCATCGCTTAACGTGCACGCCGCCACATAAGCCATAACGGCGGGCAATCATTGCCTGGCTTCAAAATTTTTTTAACTTCAAAGCCATACCGTTCATAGAGAGGCACATTCGCTTTTTTACTACTTTCTAGATAAGCGGGCATATGGGCATGGTCTACTACCCGTAGGCCTTCTTTCAGTAATCGGCTACCAATGCCTTGACCTTGGTGGCCAGGCCGCACGCCTATGGCGTACAAGTAATAGTGCGGGATGCTGGGTTTGGCCACTGCCATGGCGTCATCCGCCAACATACCTCGCCTCAGGGCTCTAAATCCGTCGCCTTTTATCATCTCGTAGGCAATGTCGACACTATTCCACAGTGGAATATACTTTTTCGTCTTTGGTGGCAACCAGAGTGTGCCGCCAATACCGGCATGGGTGCGGTGGGCAAATCCTTTTTTAAGATAAAGTTTTTTCGCAGCCAAAATGTTGTATCTAATGAGCGCATGACTATTATTAAAAACCCATTTGTTGACCGGGTCGTCGGCAAAACTTTCGCCGATGATTTCACCCATTAGCTTATGTTCATCTTTTTTTACGTTAATTATATCGTCCATCGCATGATGATGGTTTTTATCCCTGCCCATTGCAAGCGGTTAGGTCGATAGAAAGATAAAGCTGATAGCGGACACTAAGCTAAAGGATAAAAGAAATGCTCGTAGATAGGCATAACATCAATCCACTCACAACCCGCAGGTGTCAAAAAGAATAAGTAACCGTCGCCCCTACCCTAACGTCGGCATCGAACAATACCATTGGGGTTTGTTGGTTTGCGGTGGTGCTGATGATCTGCCCCGCCACTGCCCAGTGGTCGGTGATGGCGTAGTCTAGGCCCAGGGAGACAAACAGTGAGTCTGTCGCTAAGTCGCCTTGTAGGGTTGATGAGATCACCAGATTGCCGTTAGACCGCGCGTTGCGGTAACGCACCAGCCAAGAGCCAAAGATGCGGTCGTTGACGTTTGTTTGCTGTGAGCTAAGGGTTTTTCTCTGATTAAGCACTTTGTTGGCTTGAACCCCCAGGCTAATAGACTGATCGCTAGAGATGGCGTATTCAACGCCTAAAGAGGCCCCAAGTTGGTCTTTTTGTGAATCTAGTCCTGAACCTACAACGGTAATTCCTGGAAAAGACGATTCCTTAGGTTGCACGCCCAAACTGAGCGCTAGGTCTAGATTGAGCAGCAGCTTGTCGATAGCGCGGTTGGCGCTAAAGCCTACTAAGACAAAGTCGTTTATCACCGCCACTGCGTCACCGTAGCCCTCTATCGGGTAGTCATAGCTCAGCTGGTTTTCGTAGAGGTAGGCAGTCATAAAGGAGATATCGCTACGTTCAAAAGATTTACGCCATTGTGTACCGGCCTCAAACAACGTCTCGCTGCCGCGCTTATAGTCACCAACGTTGTATCCGGTGTTGGCATAAAAGGGACTACCCGGCACCGCAGTGGGGTTAAATTCGGGGTAAAGATTAATAAAGCTAGACCACTGACTGCCGTTGCTAAAGACGTCCCATACCAGCATCCACTGGTTAAGACGTGCGTCTTCTATGTCAATGATGGTGAAGTCACGAAATTCGGTATGGTTGATGACATCTAGTACTGAGTTGCCGACGGTCTCGCCCCAGACCACGGTTTGGCGACCAAATTTGATGCTTTGCTGGCCAAAACTGCGCTGTAGGTAAAGCTCGTTAATGCGGTATTCGCTGTCGATATTGTCATTGTTGGCTTGGTATTCGTAGTCGTCTTTCCAGTACCAGCGGGCCTGTCCGGTGGATTGCAGCAACCAACCCGGTGCAAAGGCGTTCTGGTACTTAAAGTTAAGCCCCAGACGGTTGTTCTCAAGGTCGGCGTCTTTGGGTATGCGTAACCCAGGAAGTGGCTCTACGCTGTGATTATTAACCTGCCAAAACAGTTGCTGGCTAAGTCTCAGGGTAAAACCGTCTAACCAAGAGGCTTCTTTGCTGTCTTCGGTGCCGTCAAAGGCATCGCCAAATAAATCGTCATTAAACAGGTCACCTTCAAAAATAAGTTCGTCGCTAAAGACGTCATCGTTACTTTGTTGTGTCCCACTGCCCTCGGTTGGTGCCATCTGCCCCGCAGCCACCGGTGCTAGGGCTAATAGCAGCATGGCGAGGGAATAACGGGCGAATCGCATTAACATAGGATCATAAGCCTATTTGGTTTGCTCTCTAAGCTGTTCTAGACCCGTTTCGCGATAGGCGGTGTCTGTTAGGGTGCGTTGGCTAAGAAAGGCATCGTTGATGTCTAGGTCGATGTAGATCTCGACAAAGGCCATATTGGATAAGCGGTTGCTCACTAGGTTCATCATGGTGACAGATCGCGCCAGCCAGTTGTCGTTAACAAGCTCTACTCGCGAGGCCATCAGGCGTTTAATCTCTTTGCCGTATTTGTCATACATCTCTGAGCGCAGAACAACGTAACGTTCTTGGTCTATATAATGCACAGTGCGCGAGTAACGGCTTTTCTTGGCTCTCTCAGCCTTGGGCAGCGCCTCGACCTTCCATACCTTGCGCCCGCTCTCAGTGGTTTCCTCAGGCACCGTAAAGGTATATTCGTCTAGTTTTCCGTTGTCGGTGTCTTCGGTGGTAAATTCTGAGCCAAAGATCGAGACTGGTTCGGTTTCTTCGTCTGAATCACCGCCAGCTATACGTTTAACTCGACCTAGGGCGGAGAGGTATAACCATGTCTGGTTGTTGCGCCCCGCCTCATCATAGCCATAGGTCAGCATGCCAATGCCCCGCTCTGCTGCAGGTTCTAGGGTAATGCTGACGCTCTTAGTGTCTTTGTTGTCTTTACCGTAGTTAATTGCCACTGACTCTAATACTTTCACCCGCGGGCGCTCGGCGCAGGCAATACGGTCCTCGTTAACGCCAAACTTGCAGCTTGAGAGTTTGATCGTCGTAAATGAAGAGTCATTAGTAGACCGCCGCGTATCTTCCATGGCTTGCATAATAGCGTGGCCGGTAAGCTCTTGTGCTGAAAGATTGATCGCTAGAGCAGAGATGACAATAAACCCTAGGGTCTTAAAAAATTTCACGCGGTCACTCCTTTGAAGTCAATACGGGTGTCGACGTTTTCTACGCCGAAGGATGGCTTAAAGATAATGATCATGGCCGGAATTAGGAACAGGTCACAAAATAATGCAAAGAAGATAGACAACGAACCAAAAAAGCCCACTTTCGCCATGCCTAGATAGTCTGAAAAGCTAAGGACAGCAAAACCTAAACCGATAATCATGGTGGTAAACATCACCGCTTGGCCCACCTCACGGATGGCACTCTCTAGTGCAATGCTAACGCTTTTAGATTTGCTAAGTTCAACCCTGTAGTGGGTCATAAAGTGAATGGTGTCATCTACCGCAATGCCGAGTATCACCGGTGCAATAAGCAAGGTGTCTGTGTCTAGGGGTATATCAAATAGCCCCATTAAGCCAAAGGCGAGAAACGCCGGAATAGCATTGGGCACCATGCCCATTAGCCCGCCCCTTAGGGAACCTAGGGTGACAATCATGATTAAGCTAATCAGTAGTAATGCTAGGGCAAAGCCGTTAAATTGAGAGCGTGCGATCTCGTCTGACACCACCATCAAGGTGGCCATGGTGCCGGTGAGGACAACCTCTAGGTCGGGATAGGTCGTTTTGAGGTGGGCGAACCTTTGTTCAATATCCAGCTCTACCTCGGTAAACATCTTTTGATAGCCAAAAGAGCCCATGCTTCGAGAGTTAACGGTAATGTGGGAGCGACTGTAGTCATCTGACACCAGATTGCGGCGGTCTTCTGGGTTGGCGCTGTTAAACAGGTACAGCAGCTGCGATACGGCCTGGTCACTTTCTGGAATACGATAAAAGTCAGGATTGCCGTCGTTCATGACTTGGTTGGTATCTTTGACGATATTAGCCAAGGAAAATGTGCGACCGACGGTGTCTGGATAGCGATCTTCTAGGCTGGTCTGCAATTGGTCAACCGCGAGCAAAAGTTCTGCATCAAGCATGCCGTCAACCCTGTTGGTGTTGATCATGACCTCCATGTTTTGTGACCCAGCCATATTGTTGTCGACCACGCTAATGGCCACTGCCAGGGGATGATCGTCTTTAAACAAACCGCTAATGTTGGTGTCGATGACAATCTTGGTCGAGCCATAGATGCAGAGCGCCAAAATAATAGCGAAGAACCCCAGAATAAGGTATGGCATCCGCTCTACTATGCTAGGTATGCGCGCCAGTATTTGTTGTTGGGCATTTACAATCCAGTAAGTTAGCCCGACAACAGCGTTAATAAAGGCGCCAAGCGCCCAGCCGAGGAAGGAAAAAATAATAGTTGCTGTCGCCAAGCCAATGATGAGTTTGGGAAACCGGGCCAAGCCGTGCCAGCGACCGCCGAGTCGATCAGCCATACTGCCCTTTTCGGTAACGGCGGTGGGATGCCAGAGATCTAGCAAAATAGGTAGTAACACCAGGGTAAAAAAGAAGGCCAAGACCACGCCAAAAGCACACATTAAGGCAAAGACCCTGATCGGTTCTAGGTCGGAGGTGGCTAGCACTAAGATGCCCGCTGCGGTTGTCAGGGTGGTTAGGAAGATAGCCAGACCCACTTTTTCGTAGGACTTAGTCAGCGCGGCATAGTGGTCCATGCCCTCTCTTCTGAAACTAAAATAGGCACTCATGACGTGCACGCAGTCGGCAATACCCACTGAAAATATAAGCAGCACGGTTAGGCCGATCATGGTGGATAGTGTTACCCCCAGTAGAACGGTAATACCCCAACACCAGGTTAGACTCAAGGCGATAGTCGTCATTGACCAGACTAGTGCACTGGCCGAGCGGAACAGCACCCAGAGTAATACCGCAAAGATTAATACCATGAGAAAGCCCAACATCTGCAGCTGCTCTAGTACGTCTTGCATCTGGCTCATGATGCTCGGTTCGCCGACTGGGTAATACTCAAATTGATCGTCGTACTGCCCATAAACTGCTTCCAGAGCGGCACTAAAATCTAGATATTCCCGTGGGTCGGCGTCTTGGTACTCGATCTCTTGAATGACGGCGTCCTCATCAAAAGACATATCAAAGTCACTAAAGCTGTCAGCTAGCTCTACACCCGCAACATCTACCGCTGACTCGTAGCCATCGACAGGCACAGTGCCAAAGTCGGTTTTTACTAAGATACCGCCATAGCCACCGTCTACGGAATAAAAAGAGGACAGGTAATCTGGTTGTGCCATGGCCCGGGTTTTTAGTGCGTTACGCTCTTCTTCGCTTGATGGTAACTCCTTGGGTAGCAACCGACCTGACAGAAGTGCGTCACCAACGCTTTCCTGCAAGCGAATATTGGCCAGGGACTGAACACGACGAATATGGATTAATTCATCTAAGTCGACCCCTGGAAACCTGTTTCGGTCGAGACTTTGCCAGTTCTCTAAATCGACGGTGAGCTGCTGTAACGCGGTTAGAGACGCGACTGAAAACACGTCTCCGTCAGTCGGTTTGTAAATGATAAATACGGACCGGTCGCTACCAAACTGCCGCCTAAACTCGTCCAACGCCAGCTGTGCCGGGTTGTCATCCTGCATGAAGGCTTCGGCAGAAAGATCAAATACAGTGCGACTGCTAATGCCGTAAAACATGATCAGGGTGAAAATAGTCAGCACCAACAGAATGGAACGCTTAAATCGCAACGCCCAGTTTGGGCATTGAGCAAAGATGTCAGTAAAGCTGAGTAGTATTTTGTTCATCAAGATTCCTTGGATAAAGCCTCAATTTGTGAGGCCTGCACGGGCACTACAGCGACGCTCATAGACTTAAATGTCCTTATAAACTATCGAGCACAGTCCAGTGCCAAGCTTACATAGGGTCCTTTGGTCCAAGACGCCTGACAAGCGCAGGTATTTTAAAAGGCGCTAGCTCGCGCACAATACGCCATAAATACAGTAGAATATTGGTTTTGTGATACCAGGACACTTTGCTCAGCTGACTCAGGGTTGAGTCGTATCCTATGGCAAAAAGCTCGTCGTACCGTTCGCTGTTGTCGCGCAGGCTAAAGTCGCTTAAGTCCATTGAAATCAACAAATCGACGTCCTTAAGCTGGGCTTTGGTATGCCGGCTAACGGCAATTTCAAATGCGTTGCGCATCACATCGACAACGTGGCTAGGCTCTGAGTAGTGATTAACCGCGCTAAGGTTACTGGCAATTATCACCCCTGCGCCCATGGTTCGTAGCGGACCCACTGGTACGTTTTCCACCAAGCCACCATCAACCAGCGTTCTACCATCGATGACCACAGGAATGTAGATGCCCGGAACAGCGGCCGATGCGCACACTGCGTCGGCTACCGGGCCACGAGTCAAGATCACTTCTTCACCACTGTTAATGTCTGTTGCCACAATGGCGAGGGGTATTTGGGCGTCTTCAATGTTCACCTCGCCGAGGTATTCCAGCATTAGCTCACGTAATGAGTCGGTAGAGAAGAAGCCTGTTTTATTCAGTTTAAAGGTAGTGACCTTAGACATGCTGAGCCGTCGGGCCAAGCTACCCATAGTCGCTGTATCTACCTTAAAGGCATAGAGCGCGGCAACGATGGCGCCAACACTGGTGCCAGAGATATAGCTTATTTCGACCTGTGCCTCTTCTAGGGCACTTAACAC
>DGAQ01000025.1:42963-53807 GCA_002382445.1 Porticoccaceae bacterium UBA4026
GCTGTGCCTCTTCTAGGGCGCTTAACACGCCAATATGTGCAATGCCTTTGGCTGCACCGCCGCCGAGGGCTAGTCCGATTTTGGTATTAAAGAGATTCATTGCCATAGCCTTCATTTTACCCCGAGTAGGCGATTGAGACTACAGACAATAAGACTATTAATTAAGAAAACTCTAGACACAAAAAAACCCGGCACAGTGGCCGGGTTTTTAGGATGAAGCGTGATTTACATGTTCTCGATCATCACGTCACCAAACTCTGAACAGGACATTAAGATAGCGTCGTCCATTAGGCGTTCGAAGTCATAAGTAACCTTCTTTTCGTTAATGGCGCCTTCGATGCCTTTAATAACCAAGTCTGCTGCTTCTCCCCAACCAAGGTGACGTAGCATCATCTCGGCAGACAGTATTAAGGAACCTGGATTGACCTTATCTTGTCCTGCGTACTTCGGGGCGGTGCCGTGAGTCGCTTCAAAGATAGCTATGTCGTCTGACAAGTTTGCGCCTGGTGCAATACCGATACCGCCCACCTGCGCTGCGAGTGCGTCTGAGATATAGTCGCCGTTTAGATTCAACGTCGCTATCACGCTGTACTCATCTGGACGGAGTATGATCTGCTGTAACATGGCGTCAGCGATAACATCTTTGATGACAATATCTTCGCCAGTGTTTGGGTTCTTGACTCTGTGCCATGGGCCGCCATCAAGAAGCTCACCACCAAAGGATTCACGTGCGACTTCATATCCCCAGTCGCAGAATGCGCCTTCAGTGAACTTCATGATGTTGCCTTTGTGCACAAGAGTTACCGATGGCTTGTTCTGGTCAATGGCGTACTGAATCGCCTTGGCAACCAATCGCTTGGTGCCTTCTTCTGAAACTGGTTTAACACCGATGCCACAGTTGGTGTCAAAACGGATTTTGGTAACCATCATTTCCTCTTGCAAAAACTTGATAACCTTAGTGGCTTCATCGCTGCCAGCTTTCCATTCAATACCGGCGTAGATGTCTTCAGAGTTCTCGCGGAAGATACACATGTCGACCTTATGGGGCGCTTTAACCGGAGAAGGTACTCCGGCAAACCAACGTACAGGGCGCTGACAGACAAAAAGGTCAAGCTCTTGACGCAGTGCAACATTCAAAGAACGAAAGCCGCCACCGACGGGTGTTGTTAACGGGCCTTTAATAGAAACTATATACTCTTTAACCGCTTCAAGGGTCTCAGCGGGAAACCAGTCACCTGAATATAGATCAGCGGCTTTCTCACCGCAAAAGACTTCCATCCATGAGATTTTTTTTACACCCTTATAGGCTTTAGCGACTGCAGCATCGATCACTTTAACCATGACTGGAGTGATATCGATGCCGATACCGTCACCTTCGATAAATGGAATAATAGGATTATTTGGCACGTTGATTGAAAAGTCAGCGTTAACCGTAATTTTTTCGCCAAATGCTGGCACTTGAATATGTTTGTATCCCATTTTTAGCTCCGTTGATGGTGTATATTTTTATTGCATACTAAATTTTTTTGTAAAAAATTTACCTAATCACTCAATTTTAGCATGATCTGTGGTCTTTTTTGTAACTCTGTTTCATTTATAATAACAATTTGCGGAGACCCTATTGTCCAAATTGATCATTTTTAACAAACCCTTTCAGGTCCTCTGTCAATTCACAGATGAAGGCGAGCGGAAAACCCTTGCCGATTACATTGATATTAGGGCGGTGTACCCCGCTGGCCGTCTGGACTTCGATTCTGAAGGCCTATTACTGTTGACCGATGACGGTAAATTGCAAGCAAAAATAAGTGATCCAAAATTCAAATTAACTAAGACCTACTGGGTCCAAGTTGAGGGTGCTGCCACCCGGAAAGACTGTGCAACTCTGATTAAGGGTGTGCACTTAAAGGATGGAATGGCCAGAGCGGTATCTTGTAAAATTCTTTCCGAACCAGCGCTTTGGGAACGTATTCCACCGATTCGTGTGCGTAAGTCCATCCCCCACAGTTGGATTGAGGTTATTATTAATGAAGGCCGAAACCGTCAAGTAAGACGTATGACTGCTGCAGTCAATTTACCCACGCTGCGATTGGTTCGTGTGGCTGTCGGGGAGTGGTCGTTAGAGGATCTCCCGTCAGGCGCATATAAGCAGGTTGACGCTTTATAACAGTTCCAACAACATTCAGAGGAATCAACTATGCCCAATAAAATACACCTGACCGTTGCCACTGTTGTTGTCCAAGACAACAAATTTTTGATGGTTCGTGAGACTCAAGAAGGCGTTGAAGTCATTAACCAACCTGCCGGCCATGTAGAGCCTGGCGAAGACGTTATGGCTGCTGCATTGAGGGAGACCTTAGAAGAAACCGCTTGGGATATTAAGATAACCGGGTTTTTAGGTTTTTCAAATACTAAGTCGGCCACAACGGGTATTACCTACTACCGCCATACCTTTCTTGCAGAGCCTTTACAGTTTAATGCTACGGCAGAACTTGACCCAGATATCGACAGTGCTGAATGGATGTCTGCGGCCGAAATTAGAGATCCTAGCAACATTCCGCGCAGCGGCATGGTGTTACAGGTACTCGAAGACTATGAAGCCGGGCGTATTTTCTCTTTGGAAATGTTTCGTAACGGCTTATAGTGACGACATCATTACTGTCATAAAAAGTAGCTCGGTGTCCCATGAGTAAAACCCAAAAAGTTATCGTAGGCATGTCTGGCGGCGTTGATTCGTCTGTGGCGGCACTTTTGTTGCTGCAACAGGGCTATCAAGTCGAGGGCCTGTTTATGAAAAACTGGGACGAAGATGATGGTTCAGAGTATTGCACTGCCATGGCGGACCTAGCTGATGCGCAGCAGGTGTCAGACAAACTTGGTATTAGCTTGCATACAGCCAACTTTGCGGCGGATTACTGGGACAACGTATTTGAGCATTTTCTCCAGGAGTACCGCGCTGGGCGAACCCCTAACCCCGACATTCTGTGCAACCGAGAAATTAAATTTAAAGTGTTCCTTGATTACGCCCAGATTCTTGGGGCTGATTTTATTGCTACCGGTCATTACACTCGAACCGACTTACACGATGGTCGTTCGCGGTTGCTTAAAGGTTTAGATGGGAACAAAGATCAAAGCTATTTTTTACACGCGGTGGGCGAGCACGCCTTTGCCAAGTCGTTGTTCCCGGTCGGTGAGTTGGACAAGCCTGAGGTACGTAAAATTGCCGATGAGCATGGCTTTGTCACCTCAGACAAGAAAGACAGCACCGGTATCTGTTTTATTGGCGAGAGACGATTTAAAGACTTTTTAGAGCAGTATATTCCGGCTCAACCCGGTGTGATGGAGACGCCTCATGGTGTGGCGATGGGCGAGCATCAAGGTTTGATGTTTTACACTATCGGCCAGCGTCAGGGCCTGGGCATTGGCGGTGTTAAAGACAGCAGCGAAGAGCCTTGGTATACCTTAGACAAAGATCTTGAGCGCAATGTGTTAATTGTCGGTCAGGGGTCTAACCACCCTCTTTTGTTCACTAACCATCTGGCCGCGTCTGAAATTAACTGGATCAACGGCGAGCCCAGCGAGCCTTTAGAGTGCATGGCTAAAACGCGTTATCGGCAACCTGATCAACCTTGCCTGGTTACCCCCGATGCCGATGGAGGTTGTGAGGTGACATTTAAGCAACCACAGCGTGCGGTAACACCAGGCCAGTCGGTGGTCTTCTATCAGCACGATTGTTGCCTCGGGGGCGGCGTGATTGAGCGGACTTGGAATATTGCTGAGTGATTTTTAGTCGCCCCACTGCTGACCAGGCGCTCGCCTTGGCAGGCGTTTTCCAATCGGCTGTATTGGTCGAGGAAATTGCCAATCATGGCGATATTAGTCAAAAACGATTGGCACATGCCATGTCGGTACTACTTAATCAAAACCCCGAATCTGTTTCTAGCCTCTATGGGTCGCCCAACGACATGGAGCCAGGCGTCAACGCGATGCGCAACCTGCTTATCGATCGATCATCGGGGTCAGCCGATGTACTGCGTTACGCTATTGGCATTATGTATCTCGCCCGAAAGCTAACCAGCGATAAGGCCAAGCTTGATAAGGTTGGCGACGGCATCACTAATGCGCAACGACAGTCTGAGCACTTTTCTCCGACCCACGGTAACGTGATAGCGAATGTTGCTGGGTTGTATCAAGACACGGTTAGTACAATGAGCGTGCGTATTCAGGTGTCAGGCAACCCCGCTTATTTGCAGCAATCGGGTATAGCCCAGCGCGTCCGATGCTTATTATTTGCCGGCATCCGCAGTGCCTTTCTTTGGCACCAGGTTGGTGGCAAGCGCAGCCATCTGCTACTTCGGCGTGACAGCCTGCTTGCGGTATTGCCAAAATAAGCTAACACTCAGATGATAAGGTTTAACCGAATAGATAACTGAAATTATGCCTTTATTCGGGTATAATCACGCCAGTTTAATTCTTCGATCTAGGAATCACCATGGCAAAGATTTCGCTATCTCCTCTTACAGCCGTTTCTCCCATCGATGGGCGCTATGGCAGCAAAACAGAGATGTTGAGAACGGTATTCAGTGAGTACGGTTTAATTCGTTACCGCGTGTTGGTTGAGGTGCGATGGTTGCAGTATTTGGCTGCTAATTCCTCCATCGTTGAGGTTGCCCCCTTTTCCGATGAAGCGAACGCTCTGCTTAACGGTTTGGTCGACAATTTCACACTCGAACATGCCGAGCGTGTTAAAGAAATTGAGCGAACCACTAACCATGATGTCAAAGCCGTGGAATACCTGATTAAAGAAGTCATTGCCGACAACTCAGAGTTATCGGCGGTCAGTGAATTTGTGCACTTTGCCTGTACCTCTGAAGACATCAACAACCTGTCTCACGCGCTAATGCTGAAAGAAGGCCGCGATCAGGTGGTAGTGCCGGCATTAGAGGGTATTCATGCCCAGTTAGTGGCCATGGCAATAGAGTTTTCCGATGTGGCTATGTTGGCTAGAACCCACGGACAGACAGCGTCCCCGACGACGGTTGGTAAAGAAATGGCGAATGTTGCCCATCGTCTGCAACGTCAGCTAACGTCGATTACTGCGGTTCCTCTATTGGGCAAGATAAACGGGGCTGTCGGTAACTACAACGCACATTTTTCTGCCTACCCCGACCTGGACTGGCCGGCGATCTCTCAGGCATTTGTTGAACAACTAGGCTTAGAATTCAACCCTTACACCACTCAAATTGAACCCCATGACTATATGGCGGAGTTGTTTGATGGCTTGGCCCGATCGAACACCATTTTGATCGACTTTGCGCGAGATATCTGGGGTTATATTTCACTGGGTTACTTCAAGCAAAAGACGATTGCAGGCGAAGTAGGCTCATCGACTATGCCGCACAAGGTTAATCCTATCGATTTTGAAAATGCCGAAGGCAATATGGGCATTGCTAATGCGTTGTATGGCCACCTGTCGGCCAAGTTGCCAGTGTCACGTTGGCAGCGAGACCTGACTGACTCTACCGTGCTTCGGAATATGGGCGTTGGTCTGGGCTACTCTATGATTGCCTACGCCTCTCTTGATAAAGGCATAAGTAAATTACAGCTAAACCAAGCGCGTTTGGCCGCAGATCTTGATTCAGCCTGGGAAGTGCTTGCTGAGCCGATTCAAACCGTTATGCGCCGCTATAGTATTGAAGAGCCCTACGAGAAACTAAAAGCACTAACGCGGGGTAAGGTGATGGACCAGGCGACTATTCAAGCCTTTATCGATACGCTGGACATTCCAGAAGAGGCTAAGACGGCTCTTAAGGCAATGACGCCTGCCAGTTACATCGGTAACGCCGCACAACAAGCTAAGGATATTTAGGCCCTATCCCATGAGCGACAACCACTCTATTCTGGGCGATCTTAGCGCCGATCTGTTTCTTGCTGAGTATTGGCAGAAAAAGCCGCTGCTCATTCGCAATGCAATTCCACATTTTGAGCCACCCATAGACGGCGATGATTTGGCCGGCATGTCCCTTGAGCCTGCGGTGGAATCACGACTGGTGATAGGAAAGGATTGGCAAGTAGAGCATGGCCCCTTTCAAGAAAACCGCTTTGAAACCCTACCTGAGAACAACTGGACACTGTTGGTGCAGGCTGTCGACCTTTGGGTTCCTGAGGTTGCTGAACTACTCAATTATTTCGACTTTTTGCCCGCCTGGCGTATCGATGACATTATGGTCAGCTATGCAGAGGACGGCGGCAGCGTAGGCCCGCATTTCGACCATTACGACGTATTCTTACTGCAAGGCAGCGGGCAGCGTCGTTGGCAGATCGGTGAGTCGGCTAATGGCGACATGACGCTCGCCAGTGATACGTCGCTAAAAGTACTAGAGAATTTTATTGCCACTGATGAATGGGTGTTAAACCCTGGAGATATGCTGTATTTGCCACCAAAGGTTGCCCATCATGGCGTTGCCATAGGTGAGTGCACAACCTTTTCAGTGGGCTTTCGCGCCCCTTCTGCCACTGAGATGCTTGATGATCTAGCGACAGAGTTGCTGAGCAGAGATCTTGTTCCCAACCACCTGACTGACCCCCCTTTGACCGAAGCGATGGCAAATGCGCCCATCTCAGGGGAGTATGTTCAACGCATAAAGGCCTTGCTTCTGGAGACCCTGGACGATGATCAGATGCTGGGTCAATGGTTTACACAATTTATGACTGAGCCTAAGTATCCTTCATTGGTCGAGTTAACCGAAGAAGTACGAAGCGCTACTTTTGAAAATCAGATCTCAGAGGGAGAAGAACCCAGTTACACGCATTATGTCAACGGTCTAAAGCAAGACTAAATAGGAGTCACTGGCAAGATGAACGCAGTCACAGTTACTGAAACCACCTGGGAAAAAGATCAAGTAGCGATTAAATCGGTACGTGTCCCTGTGTTTGTTGAAGAACAGCAAGTGCCGTATGAGGTTGACTTTGATGATTTTGATGCCGGTGCTGTGCACTGGCTAGCCTACGATGGCGATCTTATGCCTATTGGGACAGCTAGAATGCTAGAAGACGGTCACTTTGGTCGTATGGCGGTGCTGAGGTGGTCACGTAAACAGGGCGTTGGACGGCTAATAATGTTGGCCGCTATTGATTACGCCACTACTGAGCGGTTGAAAACCATATTTCTGCATGCTCAGTTACCCGCGATGCCGTTTTACCAGGCTTTGGGCTTTTATAGCTATGGTGAGGTGTTTAAAGAAGCGGATATGGACCATGTCGCCATGAGACTTGATCTCTAGTACCCTCATTGGAGTATCACAGCCCAATATAGCGTTCTCCTAGAGCTAAACCTCTTGTCCTTTAACAAAGACTTCTCTATCGTGTTTTAAAACAACCACTGCCAGTAATGCTATTCTTTGGTTCTGGGCCCAATGAGACGAGATTATTATGACAAATAACTTTAACCAGCCACTGGGTGGCAACGATATGCCTCGTTTTGCTGGTATCGCGTCTATGTTTCGCTTGCCTGTGCATCAAAGCGCAGAAGGTCTTGATATCGCTTTAGTCGGCGTACCCTTAGACATAGGCACGAGCAACCGCAGTGGCACTCGCTTTGGCCCTCGAGAGATTCGTGCAGAGTCAGTGTTGGTGCGCCCTTATGGCATGGCCACAAAAGCTGCACCCTTTGACTCTTTTCAAATTGCTGACATTGGTGATGTCGCCATAAACCCCTATGACTTGAAGAAAAGCATTGCGCTTATCGAAGACCATTACCAGCAAATTTTGGCTCATAACGCCAAGCCAGTTTCAATGGGTGGCGATCATACGATTACCTTGCCTATTTTGCGTCAAATTGCTAAAAAATATGGGCCTGTAGCCCTTGTTCATGTCGATGCTCATACCGATATTAATGACACTATGTTCGGTGAGAAAATTGCCCACGGCACCATTTTTCGTCGCGCTATTGAAGAAGGCTTGGTCGACCCGCATAAAATGATTCAAATCGGTCCGCGTGCCACTGGTTATACCGCCGAAGACTTCGATTGGGCTGCTGATCAGGGCGTGCAGGTGGTGACTGGAGAGGACTGCTGGTACAAGTCACTAGCGCCTCTGATGGACACCTTTAGAGAGAAAATTGGTGCCGAGACGCCAACCTATTTAAGCTTTGATATAGATGGGTTAGATCCTTCAGTTGCGCCAGGCACGGGCACACCAGAGCCTGGCGGCCTGTCGTCGTCTCAGGGTTTGGAGGTTATTCGAGGTTGTCATGGATTAAATTTGGTCGGCGCTGACTTAGTCGAAGTTTCACCGCCTTATGACACCAGTGGCAATACCTCTTTGCTTGCTGCTAATCTGATTTTTGAGATGCTGTGCAGCATGCCTGGCTGTATCCGCAGGAACTAATCAGTATGAAGATCTTTCAGCTGGTCGATATCACGGAGAATTCCGCTGTCATCAACCGCAATAAGATTGACCTGGTCGGGGTTATTATCAATTAAAAAGCGCGCACCCCTATCCCCATTGGATTGCCGTAAAGTCTCATAAAAGTCCTCGCCAAACGCCACAGGATTGCCTTTTTGGCCTTCGTATGTGGGCACACAGAGGGTATCTTTACTGACTGACGCTTTAAGTAGGGTGTAGGTATGCGGTTGAACCCAAGGCATATCTCCCAACGCGATGATAGTCCCCTGCCAGTCAGGTATCTGCGTCATCCCCTCAGCCAAGGTTACACCCATGCCCTTTGCGGCATTGTGGCAGAAAATCAATTGGTGTTGCTCTAGATCAAAAACTGATGCCAGCGCCCTGTCAGAGGGCGCAAGACAAAGCTTGAAGGGCAAGCCGGCCTGCTTTATGTTTTCCAGAGTAGTCTCTAAAACGGTCTTACCGTTGGGCATAACCGCGGCGCGCTTGTCGCTACCAAATCGGTGACTGACCCCTGCGGCCAGCAATAGCACCCCTACTTGGAACATTGGACCTACCTATGGTGATTTTTCAGAGTATTTTCCTCGAGGTAAACACCCTTATTTGATGGATTCTTTTGAAACAATAATACCGTTATTGTCCGCATAGAGATAGTCGCCGGGATTAACAGTAATACCAGCAAAAGTAACGGCAATATTCTGTTCGCCTAGGCCCTTTTTCTCTGTTTTCATGGGGTGTATACCCAGAGCTTGCACGCCGATGTCAGTCGCCATGATCTCGTCAACATCACGAATGCAGCCATAGATGACAATGCCCGCCCAGCCGTTGCTAGAGGCGGCTTCAGCTAACATATCGCCGAGACAAGCCCTACGCATGCTGCCACCGCCATCAACAACCAATACGCGGCCATTCCCGGGGGTGCCGACAAGTTCTTTAACGAGACTGTTGTCTTCGAAGCATTTAAGGGTCACCACCTGCCCGCCAAAGCGCTCACGACCACCAAAATTAGTAAATACAGGGTCAGCAACCCTAATCAATGCTGCGTGGTCATCACAAAGGTCTGGAGTAGATCTCATGCTGCAATGTCCCCTTGGGTAATAAATTTATGCTTTTGCTTTTTGGCGGTAGCTGTGCAACAGAGGCTCAGTGTAACCACTGGGCTGCTCTAACCCCTTGTATACCAAGTCACAAGCGGCGCTAAAGGCCAGACTGGTGTCAAAATTGGTACTCATCGCAACGTATTTTGGGTCGCCACTATTTTGGCCGTCAACCACGACAGCCATGCGTTTCAGCGTTTCCATCACCTGATCGCTTGAGCAGATACCGTGATACAGCCAATTAGCGATATGTTGACTTGAAATACGCAGTGTTGCCCGATCTTCCATGAGGCCGACGTTATTGATGTCAGGAACCTTAGAGCAGCCAACGCCCTGCTCAACCCAGCGCACAACATAACCCAGCATTCCTTGGACGTTATTGTCTAATTCAAGTTGAACCTGTTCTGCGGTAAGCTTTTGATTGCCCAGCAGCGGAATAGTAAGAATATCGTCAACATTAGCCCTTAGGCGGCTTTTTAGCTGTTCTTGGAGGGCCGGTACGTCAATTTGGTGATAATGCATTGCGTGCAGCGTTGCAGCGGTTGGCGAGGGTACCCATGCGGTATTAGCGCCGGCCATAGGATGACCAATCTTTACCGCCATCATCTCTGCCATATTGTCTGGAATGGCCCACATGCCTTTGCCTATCTGCGCCTTGCCCTTTAAGCCACAGGCCAGGCCGACATCAACATTTTGGTTTTCGTAGGCTGTTATCCAGGGCATCTTTTTAAGATCACCCTTTAACGCAAACGCGCCAGCTAGCATGCTGGTGTGAATTTCGTCGCCGGTTCGATCGAGAAAGCCCGTATTAATAAAGACCACACGGCCTTTGGCTGCGCGAATACACTCAGTTAAGTTTACTGACGTGCGACGCTCTTCGTCCATTATGCCTACCTTAATCGTATGTCTGGCAAGGCCTAGCAGGTCTTCGATCGCGTCGAACAGGTCATTGGTAAAGGCCACTTCTTCTGGGCCGTGCATCTTAGGTTTGACGATGTAGATGCTACCAGCGGCCGAATTAATCAGTTTTGACTGATTATTGATGTCATGAAGAGAGATTAGGCTACTAATGACACCATCCATGATCCCTTCGGGTATTTCGTTGCCCTGATCATCCAATATCGCTGGGTTGGTCATCAGGTGGCCTACATTCCTTATGAACATGAGGCTACGGCCATTAAGCCTAAGCTCTGAGCCGTCGGCGGCTGTATAGGTCCGATCTGAGTTCATCGACCGGACAAAGCTGGTGTCACCACGGATAATAGTCTCTTTTAAAGTTCCCCTTATTAGCCCCAGCCAATTACTATAGGCCAGCGCCTTGTCGTCGGCGTCTACCGCAGCAAC
>DGAQ01000025.1:53866-61067 GCA_002382445.1 Porticoccaceae bacterium UBA4026
TACTTCCACCCTCTAATTGAACCTTTAGTTGACCTTCTACCACAGTATACCGGGTAGCTTGGTGATGAGACCCGCTAGACAGCGGAACGGCGCCATCGAGAAAATGTCGACCGTAATCGATGACCTTTTGGCCTCGTACGGGATTATAAGCGCCGGCTTTCTCGGCTCCCTCTTCTTCAGAGATCACATCGTTGCCATAAAGCGCGTCGTACAGACTGCCCCAGCGGGCATTGACCGCGTTAAGCGCAAATCGAGCATTCATGATAGGCACTACTAGCTGTGGGCCAGCTTGCACGGCAATTTCTGTATCGACATTTTCGGGGCTTACGGCAAAGCCGCCCCCTTCTGGAACCAAATAGCCAATCTCTTGCAGAAAGGCTTTGTACTGGGCAAATTCGAACTCTCCACTGTTCGAGCTATGCCATTGGTCTATCTGTGCTTGCAGCTGGTCACGCTTGTGCAGGAGGGCTTTATTTTTGGGCCCGAACTCAGCCAAGATAGCGGCGAAACCGGACCAGAAAGCGGTTTCACTGATACGAGTACCTGGCAGGATCGCTTGATTCACAAGATCGTGAATTGGTTTGGCAACCTGTAGGCCTGATTCTTCGATGCGCTGACTCATGGGTCAATTTCTCCGGCGATTAAAATATTTACACTAAGTTTATTGACTCAACCGATATTTGCCAAATCTATTGCCTATATCTTTGCTATTCAGGAAGCAGATACTAGATAAGGTGGATTCGAGTTATCGAAGCATTTCTTCGGAGACCTTTTTAATTAACTGCCGCATCCATCTGTGACCTGGATCGTGCTGTAGCAAAGGACTCCAGACCATCTTTAGGCGTAGGCGTGGGATTTCAAAGGGTGGTTCTAAAACTTCCACGCTGGGATCTCCTTTGAGCCTTTCTGCGGCCATTGATGGCAAGGTAACAATTAGATCGTCCTGCTCACCCAAAAAAAGAGCAGCCTGATAATGTCGAGTGAACACGGTAATGTCGCGCTTTGCACCAATCTTATCTAAAGCATCATCCACCCAACCCAGGCGCTGCACGTCATCTGGGCTCATTCCCACACCCACGCCCATACCGGTCTTACTAACCCAGACATGCTTGCTTGAGAGGTATGATTCGAGATTCCAATTTTTAGTAACAGGGTTTTTGGCACTGACCACACAGGAGAAGCTGTCATCCCAAAGGTGAACCTGATGAAAAGACTGAGGCAAGGTATCAAATCGGTTAATAACCAGGTCAACCTTGCCTCTTTCGACGTCATGAAAACTCACATCGCTGGGCGTCATGATATCTAAGCGAACGCCCGGAGCCTCTTTACGCAGGCTCGTTAGCAAAACAGGCAATAGCGTTGATTCAGTATAGTCACTTGCCATGATGCGGAATATTCGGGTGGAAACACCGGGGTCAAAGTCTGTCTTAGGCAACACAGCCAGCTCTGCCGCCGCTAACACAGTCCGAACCAGCGGCTGGAGCTCCAAAGCTCTCTCAGTGGGGGTCATACCATCGCTTGTCCGCACCAAAATAGGATCACTAAAGAGGTCTCTTAGGCGCCGCAGGCTGTTGGACATTGCCGGCTGGCTTATGCCAAGTTCTTCAGCCGCGCGGGTTACGTTGCACTCTCGAAGTAGTACATCAAGGTACACGAGGAGATTTAAATCTACTTTAGACATATTCATATAAGAAATACTCAAGATAGAAATGATAAACTAGGATAATGACGGCATGATACCTAAAATGGCACTACAGTCAAATTTCGTTACCAAAATAAGGTTTGTTTACATGTCTACTTTCAACCAAGATTCAGCCGATTTGGCAAAAGTCATACAAAAAAATAAGGGTAACTGGAGCGCCATCAACGCTGACTCAGCGGCCCGTATGCGCGCTCAAAACCGCTTTAAAACAGGTCTTGATATAGCCAAATACACCGCGGGTATTATGCGTGCCGATATGGATGAGTACGATGCTGACCCCACCGCTTACACACAGTCTCTAGGTTGCTGGCATGGATTTATCGGACAGCAGAAGTTGATCGCGATCAAAAAACACTTCGGTACCACGAAAAAGAAGTACCTCTACCTGTCAGGCTGGATGGTTGCAGCGCTGCGATCTGAGTTCGGACCTCTTCCTGATCAGTCTATGCACGAGAAGACGTCGGTGGCGGCTCTTATTGCTGAGCTGTATACCTTTTTACGTCAGGCCGATGCGCGTGAACTAGCCGGCCTATTCCGGCAGTTAGATGCAGCTCAGGGTGATGCTAAAGCGGCTATTAAAGTCCAGATCGATAATTTTGAAACTCACGTAGTACCCATTATTGCAGATATTGATGCTGGTTTCGGTAATGCTGAAGCGACTTATCTTATGGCTAAGCAGATGATTGAAGCTGGCGCCTGTTGTATTCAGATTGAGAACCAAGTCTCTGATGAAAAGCAATGTGGTCACCAGGACGGTAAGGTCACTGTTCCCCATTCTGACTTCTTGGCTAAAATTAACGCCGTTCGCTATGCCTTTCTTGAGTTGGGCATTGATGAGGGTGTGATTGTTGCACGTACAGATTCATTGGGCGCAGGCCTAACTAAGCAAATCGCAGTAACCCACGAGCCAGGCGATTTGGGTGATCAGTACAACGGGTTCTTAGATGTTGAAGAAGTGACGCCTGCAGACATGAAAAATGGTGATGTAGTGATTAACCGAAATGGCAAGCTGGTTCGGCCTAAACGTCTGCCCAGTAACCTATTTCAGTTTAAGGCTGGCACAGGCGAAGCACGATGCATACTGGACTCTATTACCAGCCTGCAGAACGGCGCAGATATGATTTGGATTGAGACCGAGAAGCCACATATCGGCCAGATTGGCGCCATGGTTGATGAGATTCGTAAGGCGGTACCTAATGCTAAGCTCGTCTATAATAATAGCCCGTCGTTTAACTGGACACTTAACTTCCGTCAGCAGATATTTGATGCATGGTCTGAAGCCGGCCAAGATGTTTCTAACTATGAGCGCGCTGACCTCATGAATGCCGTTTATGACGTCACTGACTTGGGTGTAGAGGCCGATGAAAAGATTCGTACTTTCCAGGCGGATGCGGCTAAGGATGCTGGAATTTTCCACCACTTAATTACCCTGCCAACCTACCATACCGCTGCCTTATCTACCGACAATCTTGCTAAGGATTATTTTGGTGAACAGGGCATGCTGGGTTACGTCGCTGGCGTGCAACGCAAGGAAATTCGACAGGGTATCGCCTGCGTTAAACATCAGAACATGGCCGGATCTGACATGGGTGATGACCACAAAGAGTTCTTTGCCGGTGAAGCGGCACTTAAGGCCTCAGGTAAAGACAACACCATGAACCAGTTCTAGATTTGGATGAGTTAGTATTGATTGAGGGCGGATTTTTATCCGCCCTTTTTTATGTCTGCCGGTTTCCCGTGAATTGGAAATAGGTTGCACTCGCTTAATATGCTGACTAACCTTGGGCCTCGAAGGGCTATAAACCCTAACTATATGACTTTGAGGTATCTGTGGTGACCCTAAAAAGAATTAGTATTGCTTTAATGGTAGGTTTAATCGTAGTTTGCATTTGGTTCTATCCGAAGTTGCAGGCACTGTACGTCACCATGCATCTATTTGATGCAGATAGAATTGTTGAAAACTTTCGTTCAGTCCAAACCATTTGGCCCACCAAGCGTTTAGAGAAATCCAGTCAACCTTATCGCTATTCGGTCGATCTATCAGGGTCACTGCCCCCGAACTTTAGTTATGACAACCAGGATTATATTACTCAAGCTTTTCTTAAGGACTCGTGGACGACCGGATTTTTGGTGATTCAGGACGATGTGATTGTTTCTGAGAGTTACTTTTTGGGTAATAACCAGACTACACAGAACATCTCTTGGTCTATGGCGAAGTCATTTATTTCGGCACTGATTGGTATCGCTGTTGATCGGGGCCAGATCGCCAGCATTGAGCAGGCTGTTGACGTCTACGCTCCGCAGTTAAAGGGCTCGGGCTATGAAGGGGTGCGTATTAAGGATGTATTACAGATGTCTTCTGGAGTCGCTTTTAACGAAGATTATGGCGACTTTTATAGCGACATTAATCGCTGGGGGCGAGACTTTTCCCTGGGGAATTCACAAGACGATTTTGCAGCTAGTCTCACGCGCGGAGTGCCACCCGGCACAAAAAACCATTATGTCAGCATAGATACCCATGTGCTAAGTATGGTGCTTAGTCGCGCCACCGGACAAAGTATTACCGATTACATGCAGGACAATCTCTATACTGCTGCGGGCATGGAACATGAGGGCTATTGGATTGCTGACGGGGTCAACGTAGAAATGGCTCTAGGGGGCCTCAATTTGACGCTGCGCGACTTTGCTAAGATAGGGTCTATGTATCTTCATGATGGAGCTTTAAACGGCCAGCAGATCGTACCTAAGGCCTGGGTGGCTGCTTCGATCACACCCGACGGCGCACATGTCCAGCCAGGCCCAGGTTTTGGTTACGGGTATCAGTGGTGGATACCGCCGGGTAACGAGGGAGAGTTCATGGCGATGGGTGTCTACAATCAATATATTTATGTCAATCCTGAGACTAACACTGTGATTGCCAAGTTGTCGGCTAATCCGCACTATAACGACACCACCTATGGGCCATCCAGCGATTGGCCTCACCTCGCCCTGTTCAGATCCATCGCCCACCAGGTCCATGGACGTTAACCGGTTAAAGAAGACTATTATGAAATTACTGTTAATCGCTTTGCTGTTGATGTCGCCGCTAAGTATCGGTGATGCCTTTACGGGAGAGAAAATATTTTCTCACCAAGGACTGCAACGAACCTATTGGCTACATGTGCCTGCTGACTTGGAGCCAGACGCGCCTTTAATGGTAGTGATTCATGGTTACACTAGCGCAGCCAAATACATTATGGATTACTCCAAAATGAATGATATCGCCGACCGAGAAGGCTTTGTGGTCGTCTATCCCCAAGGAACGCTGGATCTTGGCGGAAATACGTTCTTTAACGTAGGCTATGACTTTCATATTGACTCAAGTGTGGACGATTTAGCTTTCATCAGGGAGTTAGTTATTGATGTAAGAGATAGTTATGAGTCAAACCCATCAAAAATCTTTGCCACGGGTATGTCTAATGGCGGCGACATGAGCTATATGCTTGCCTGCACCTCTACCGATATATTTAAGGCTTTTGCACCGGTCGCTGGCGTTTTGATGAAAGAAACCCGTGACTCTTGCAACATTGATGCACCTATTCCTTTGTTTGAGATACACGGCACCGCTGATGATATCTCCCTTTACCAGGGCGACATGGACAATAGTGACGGCTATGGGGCATATCTTGATCTACCCTCATCGACTCAGTTTTTTGTGGAAGCCAACGGTTTAAACAAAAAAACTGCAATTAAACTTGAAGATAAGGACCCCAATGACGGGAGTTCAATCACCTTTGAACGCTACTATGCCGATCATAACAGCCAGCAAGTCTGGTTTTATATCATTGAAGGTGGCGGCCATCATTGGCCGGGCGCACAGGTCCCCTGGTGGAAATACCCTATGGATTGGGTTCGAGCTCAATCAGGCAATCGCGATATCAACGCCAGCGAAGAGGTCTGGTCATTTTTTAGTGAATATTTATGACGAGTAAAAGGTTTCTCCCTTAGCCGCCATCGCACGCATTCTGGCGGTGGGCTGATAGAGAGGACTGATGTGGCTGTATTGGTCACCCAGAGCGCAAATTTCAGCTAGGCCAATCTCGTCCATCCAACGACAGATACCGCCTCTAAACGATGGGAAACCAAGCCCGTAAATCAATGCCATGTCTGCCTCGGTTGGAGAACCAACGATGCCCTCCTCAAGGCAACGGGCCATTTCCATTCCCATAGGCAGCAGTACACGAATCACTATCTCACGCTCATTAAATGGTCCTGTTGTGCCAAATTGAGCTTCGAAAGCCTGGATAACCCACGGGTCTGGGGCCTTTGCTGCGCGACCCCTCTCGTCAGTTTGATAGCCGTAATAGCCAAGACCGTTCTTTTGACCTAACCTATTTGCGTCCACTAGCATGGCAGATGGGCGAGCTGGCGAGATCTCAATGAAACGTTCAGGTATACCTGCCAACATGACTGAATAACAATAAACAATAGTGTCCAATCCTACAACATCAGAGAGATAGGCTGGCCCCATAGGTAAACCCCAGGCCTCAAGGGCATGGTCGATCTGTTGAAAGTCAGTCCCCTCCGCGATTAACATTTCCATGCCAAACATGGTGGCAAAGAGGACGCGATTAACCAAGAATCCAGGGCAGTCATTGACGACAATCGGCTTTTTACCAAGGCTTAGCGTATAGGCACAGACCGCTGCAATCGTTTTGTCTGAGGTTTTTTCTCCACGAATAATCTCTACGAGGGGCATTGCATGAACAGGATTGAAAAAGTGCATGCCACAAAAGTTTTCTGGCCGCTGCAATGACTCGGCGAGAGACGTAATAGAGATTGTCGAAGTGTTCGATGTAATAATACTTTCTGGGTTCGACAGCTGCGCTTCTACTGCGGCTAGAACCTGGGCCTTAACCGACTCTATTTCGACCACCGCCTCAACGATCATATTACTATCACTAATAGCCGTATCGTCGAGGGTTGGTTGTATTTGACTGATAATTTGAGCCGACTTAGCCTCAGTTAGCTTACCTCTTTGTACCCCTTTATTTAGAAGTTTGGTTGCCTCATTCATGCCTAGGTCAAGAGCTGGCTGGGCAATGTCTTTCATGACAACCGAATAACCCTTTAAGGCATTTTGATAGGCGATACCGCCACCCATAATGCCCGCGCCAATAACCGCGGCACTAGTAATGGGCTGTGCACTATCTTTGAAAGGTGCGCTGCGGACTTTTGCTTGCTTAACGACAAATTGACCGCCCAAAAACAGCCCTACTAAGGCCCTCGCCTCTGCTGTGTGGCTCAATTCACAAAATGTTTGGTTTTCCAAATGAATCGCCGCGTCACGGTCAACCAAAGCCGAGGCACTTAATAGGTCTATCGCCTTTAATGGCGCGGGATACCTGTTGCCCGTTCTACCCAAAATAGCACTCTGAAGTTTGTCAGCCGTTTCTGCGATCGCGGTCGAACTGACCTTGACTGCTGAGCGTTTGCTGATTCGACGCTCTTCAAAGTCGT
>DGAQ01000025.1:61237-62743 GCA_002382445.1 Porticoccaceae bacterium UBA4026
TCAAAGTCCATTTCGCCATTGGCATGGGACGCCAGCAACGCTAGAGCTGCGTCTCTTGTGCTATCTGCAGCCACTAACTGGTCCACAGCGCCCGCTTGTAGGGCCGATTGAGCAGATTGCTGCTCCCCTGAAGAGATCCACTGGGCTGCTGTAGCAAAACCAACCAGCCTAGGGAGGCGCACGGTACCACCCCAGCCAGGGATTATACCAAGCCCGGTCTCAGGCAATCCTACAGCCGCTTCAATATTCATCACACGTGAGTCACAGGCCAGACAGATTTCGAAGCCGCCGCCGAGGGCAAAGCCATTAATGGCTGCTACCGAAGGGTATGGGAGGTCTTCAATAGCCGAAAAAAGACCATTAGCGTGCTGCGCCCCCGCTATAAACTCCTCTTTTGGTTCGGCAAACATCTCGGCAAATTCAGTAATATCGGCGCCCACCACAAAAACCGATTTACTACTACTGAGCAATAGGCCCTTGATGGACGCTGCAGTCTTTAGCATGCCCACCACCGTTTCCAGCTCCCCCAGAGTTTGCTTGTCGAACTTATTAACCGAGCCTGTGAGGCTATTGAAATTGATCTCTGCGAAGTCATTTTCAATCATTTTTAGGGTGAGGGTTTGTCCACTGAACATAAGTCTTCTCTGGGTTAATTTTGTTTCAAGGACGATATTCTAACTTTCTAGAAGGTTTAGTCTATGGTTTACTGCTTCTTATTCTGATTATCACTAAAATCTATCAAGAACGGATCAATTTAGATATGTCTCTACGCGATAAAATGCACGCAGAACAACAGCTAAAATCTCTCTATGAAGAGGCGCGAGGTTATGCCTTTGAATACGCTGATGGTGTTGCAGAGCGGAATGTATTCCCGTCGACTGAGACTATTAAGGATCTCAATTATTTTGTCGAAGATATGCCTGTTGAAAATGGCGATGGTTCAGAGATTCTTAAACAGCTACACCAGTTAGGCTCGCCCGCGTCCGTCGCGCAGACCGGTGGCCGTTACTTTGGCTATGTTAACGGCGGTATTATCCCGGTCACTTTGGCCACCAAATGGCTCACCGACTTTTGGGATCAAAATACAGCACTCTATTTAATGTCACCCATCGCCTCAAAATTAGAAACCGTTTGCGAAACTTGGCTAAAACAACTATTTGACCTGCCTGATGAGACCGTCGCTGGTTTTGTGAGCGGCAGCTCCTCAGCGATATTTTGTGGTCTTGCCGCGGCTCGCTATCGTTTATGCGACAACAAAGGATGGGACTTCAATCGCCAGGGCATGAACGGCGCTCCACCACTGAGAGTCATTACCGGTCAACAGATCCATGGTGCCGTGGTGAAGGCACTGGCACTCTTAGGTTTTGGTCTCGACAACATAGAGTATGTAGACTGTGATGATCAGGGTCGCCTCTGCCTAGAAAAATTACCCGTACTCGATGACAGTTGCATGCTCATATTACAGGCGGGCAATGTCAATTCTGGAGCCTTTGATCCTTTTGATGA
>DGAQ01000056.1 GCA_002382445.1 Porticoccaceae bacterium UBA4026
CTTGATGTCGACGTGGTTATTAAAGACGTTGAAGTGACGGAGTCTTAAGATACCGAAATATAAAAAAGCCGAGCATTGCTCGGCTTTTTTATGGCTTCTCTATAATGAGAATAAATTTCTCCGTTTTCCACGGCTCATAAATTCTTCGCGTTACAATCTGTGCATCGAGGGATTCAACACATTGATCGCAGAGAGACCAAAAGGGTGGTCGCCCTGGGTCGGCTATTAATATTCTTTTTACACCCGATTTTAATGCACGGCAAATGAGATCATACAAAGGATCTACCGTTTCATCCCAAAAACAGATGTCGGCCGCGATGATAGAATCGTAAGTCGACAAGTCAGCTTGGGTGAGGGTTTCAAAACCTCGAGCCTGAAAGACAATACTACATTTGTTGATGCTGGCGTGCAGTTGTAAAAAGGGCTCAACGTTGGGATCAATATCGATGCCGGTGACATTTGCACTGTACTGTTGGGCAAGAAAAATACCCGTCAAACCCCAACCGCAACCCACATCGAGTATCCTGCTTGAGGCTTTCGGTGGATAGGTTGTCAGGTAGTCCATGAGTACAAAGCTTGAGCGCCATACTTTGTTACCGTGGGCGCTGTGGCCCTGTTGCTGGCGTTTCAGTCTACGTATTGCCGGATGTCGAGATTGAAGTGCTTTAATACCTAGGTAGTCAACAAAGTGTGAGATAGTAGTGATTACAGGGTTTTGTTGTCGGTCTGGGTTCCGCATTGGTGGCGCGCCATTATAAAGCCTAAGTTTATCAGTATATTGCTATTACGGATAACCAAAAGGTCTAATATAGAGACATTAACCAATATTAGGCTATGATACTTTTGCAGGCAAATACTACATCGATTAAAAAGAGTGCCGTTATGATCGCAGAGACTAATTTCCATCCCTTAGCAGCAAAGTTTTATCGAGACCCCGATGCTCAGTTTTTATTTCTGCAATTGATAGGATGGTTTGGCTTAGCGCTAGTCAGTTTCTTTAGTCTGACACTGTGGTATAACCAGCAGACTCAGCTCACTTATATCGCACACACCTTGGTGCAATCTGCCCTGGGTGTGGGAGTGTCTTGGCCCTTAAGATATTTCTTGAGTTATTTATGGGATATGAAGCTCTGGGTAAGGCTTGTTTTGACTTTTGTCGGCGTGTTTAGTTGTTCGGGAATATGGGCAGTGTTGCGGATATCAACATTTATGTATATGACCGGAGAAGAAGGATTGTGGCCAGATTTTGGTGGTTGGCTGTTTGGTTCTATCTTTATTTTTATTTCTTGGGCAGCCTTATACCATGGCATCAAATATTATCAATTGTTGCAGTTTGAGCACGCCTCATTATTAGTCTTTGCGGCCGAAAATAAGGAAGAGCAGTTAAAGCGTTCTCGAGCTGAGACCTTTGCTCATGAGGCCCAGTTAAAAATGTTGCGATATCAGCTTAATCCGCACTTTTTATTCAATACTTTGAATGCTATTGCATCCTTAGTGCGAGACAAAGACGCGTCTAAAGCCAATGTCATGATTGTGCAGTTAAGTAACTTTTTAAGATACTCGTTGGATAATGACCCTATTAAACGGGTTACGCTAAAGGACGAGATGGAGGCGCTCAAGCTCTATCTAAATATTGAGAAAACGCGTTTTGGTGATCGATTAAAAGTGTGCTTTGAAATTGATCCAAAGGCGGAATTAGTCAGAATTCCAAGTCTTATTTTGCAACCACTAGCTGAGAATGCAATCAAGTATGCAATAGCGCCAATGGAGGAGGGTGGGACCATAACCATCAAAGCAAGACGCGATGAGGATTGCGTGATAATCGAGTTAGACGATAATGGCCCTGGAATGCCAGAGTTTAAGTATGATGGCGAAAGTACGGGTGTCGGGTTGCGTAACACCATTGATCGACTGCATGGCTTCTATGGCGACTGTTATCATTTTCAGATTAAAGTTAAGTCCACCAAGGGAACCAGTGTTTTTATGAAGTTACCCCTTAAAAAGAAAGAGACAATTTTTGAAGATTTGATTTCTAATAGTTAACCAACACAAAAAAGGTTTGTATAAAATGCCTAAGCTGAAGACCATTATTGTTGATGACGAGCCCCTAGCGATTAACTACCTACGTTCTATGCTCGCAGACTTTGAAGCTATCGATGTTGTTGCGGAATGTCGTAATGGTCGCGAGGCTGTTTTAGCGGCTTCTCAAATCAACCCGGAACTGATGTTTTTGGATATTCAGATGCCTGGAATGAATGGGTTTGAAGTGATTAAAGCGTTGCAGTCAGATGTCATGCCCATGGTTATTTTTGTTACTGCATTTGATCAATATGCTGTAGATGCCTTTGATCTTCATGCAGTTGATTATGTTCTTAAGCCCCTCGATCCGGAGCGAGTGGCGCGTGCGGTACAGCGAGCAGTTGACCGATTTAATGACTACCAGGTAGAGAGTTATAAGACGCCCCTGATAGGTGCTATTGGCGCGATAGCGGACAGAGCTTCGGCGGTTGCTATAGGAGAAGTATCAACTCCTGAACCTGCTTCAGAAAGTATTAAAGATAAACTTCTCGTGCGTGATTCTGGCGTAGTAAAAGTTATACCGTTTGATGACATCGATTGGGTCGACGCTGCCGGTGATTATATGTGTGTTCACGCCTTAGGTGAGACCCACATCATACGAATTACGCTGGGCGAGTTAATGGAAAAGCTGGATGACAAGCTATTTATTCGGATTCATCGATCCACCATCGTTAATGTCCAGCGGGTTGTCAGTATTACGCCGCTGCCGAAGGGTGGTAGTTTGTTGGAGTTGTCGGCGGGTGAAACGCTTAAAGTAAGCCGGAACTATAGAGAATCGATTCGAAATCTATTTAGATAAATATGGTAAGTCCCAACGTTTAGACTAGAGATTTCCATATCCAAGACATCAACAATCTCCTTTATCGCACAACAGAAACGTATTGTCGCATAAGGTCTTCCTTTAAAGGTTTAGTCGTGAAATTATCAGTTATTAGCACTGATTTTAAAGTCAGTAAGTGATCCTGGTAGGTATCTTCAAAATTGTTGGCGACCACAGGCATTAAACTAGGCTTTAGCTTAATGTTAACAATCTTCTCGTTTTGATTATATTTTCGGCTGTTGAGTCTCTGTAGTTTAGTCGGACGGATAGGTGAGTGTTTAGTCGTAATTTATAGCGCCAGATATATAAAAAGGAATGATGTTAATGTCCACTGAAAGCCGATGGCTGAATACCAGTCTCAGACCTGTACCGCTAAGAAGATCTATAGCTATCGTTTTAGTACTGCTAGCGTGCGGTGTCTCGCAAATCGCATGGGCAGAGTCAAGGTTTAATAACGACATTGAAGCTCAGGTTGCGAGTATTTTGAAGGGTATGACGTTAGAGCAAAAAGTCGGTCAGATGGTGCAGGGTGAAATTAAGGAGGTCACGCCAGAAGACGTCACCAGGTACCACCTTGGCTCTATTCTCAACGGTGGCGGTTCATTCCCTAACCGTGAAAAAAACTCTACGATGAGTGACTGGCTAGAGCTTTCTGATCAATATTATTTGGCGTCATTGGATAAGTCGGAGGGTGGAGCAGGTATTCCTGTGGTTTGGGGAACTGATGCTGTTCATGGCCACAACAATGTCATAGGGGCGACTCTGTTTCCGCACAACATTGGGCTCGGAGCGGCTAATGATCCGGCTTTGATGCAAAAAATTGGTGAGATAACAGCTCGCGAGGTTTCTGTCACTGGAATTGATTGGGTGTTTGCACCAACCGTTGCAGTGGCGAAAGATAACCGCTGGGGCCGAACCTATGAGGGATACAGCAGTGAGGCTCCCATCATCAAATCCTATGCGGGCGAAATTGTAACAGGGCTTCAGGGAAAGCCAGGTGAGTTGCGAACCAGCGGACAACATGTGATCGCAACTGCCAAGCACTTTATCGGGGATGGCGGGACCTACAGAGGAATTGATCAGGGCGATACTAGGGTCACTTTGGAGCAGTTGCTTAATGATCATGGTCAAGGCTATTTGACCGCTCTTGATGCTGGTGTGCAGACTGTCATGGCGTCTTTTAATAGCTGGAATGGCATTAAAATTCATGGACACAAGTTTCTTTTAACCGATATCTTGAAAGATAGGCTAGGGTTTGATGGATTTGTTATTAGTGACTGGAATGGTATTGGTCAGGTAGATGGTTGTGTTAATGAGAGTTGCGCTCTGGCAATCAATGCTGGGGTGGATATGGTAATGGTGCCCAAAGACTGGAAGGCATTTTTACAAAATACCTTAACTCAGGTGAACTCAGGTGAGATTTCTATAGATCGCATTGATGATGCGGTGAGTCGAATATTAAGAGTCAAGATACGCGCAGGTCTTTTTGAGAAGGGCTTGCCATCATCCAGAGAGGTCGCTGGAAACGAGGCATTGATTGGTGCGGCAGAGCATCGTGCGGTTGCCCGTGAGGCGGTGCGTAAATCATTGGTGTTACTGAAGAACAAAAAACAAGTATTGCCTTTGAAAGCGAATCAGCACGTGCTTGTCACGGGCGATGGTGCGGATAATATTGGAAAGCAGAATGGGGGTTGGACGATAACCTGGCAGGGTACTGAGAACAAAAATAGTGACTTTCCCGGCGCAACCAGCATCTACGCAGGTTTGCGAAAGGCGATGGACAATATTGGCGGTTCCACAGAACTAAGTAATGATGGGACTTGGGTTAAAAAGCCCGATGTGGCCGTAGTTGTGTTTGGCGAAGAGCCCTACGCGGAAGGTCAGGGTGACGTGCATTCTTTGATTTATCGTGACGGGTTAACTGCAGATCTTGAGCTGTTACGGAAATTTCAAATTAAAAAAATTCCTGTCGTGGCGATATTTTTAACAGGTCGTCCGCTGTGGATGAACGCTGAGATTAATAGCTCTGATGCCTTTGTTGTTGCCTGGTTGCCTGGAACAGAGGGCGGAGGCATAGCTGACGTGTTAGTGGCTGATGGTCAGAATAAGCCTCGTTATGATTTCACCGGACGTCTATCTTTTGACTGGCCTAATCGAGAAATTAATCCAGCGGATGATGCTCTCGCGGTCGTTGATAATTTACTCTCTATAGGACAGGGCATGAGCTATGAATCACTGGCTTTGGTGGGAAGTAGTCTTAATGAAAAACCGTCTTCTGAAACTGTGTCACAAGAAAATGTTATCTTCAGCGGCAGTAGTCGAGATCCGTGGAAGGCCTATGTGGGGGACGGTAGCGATTGGCAAAAGCGGGTAACAGGTAAATCATCGTCAACGGCTTATGGCGCTTTAACGGTAATGACAGTGGACGGCGAAGTGCAAGAAGATTCTAGGTCGTTGATTTGGTCTGGTGGGAAAGAGAGCCAGTTTTACTGGCAGAGCACAGTACCGGTAGATTTAAGTGCGCTTGCCGACGAAAACGGTGCCCTTATGATTGAGCTCAGAGTGGATAAACACCCACTTGGGCGAGTGGACCAGAGAATGGATTGCGGCTGGCCCTGTTCCGGATCGCTGGATATGAGTGCATTTTTTCGCTCTTTGCCCGAAGGGCAGTGGACTCGATTCGGTATAAGCCTTAGTTGCTTCCATAAAGTTGGGGTAAACCTTACAAAGGTAGCAACCCCGTTTGTCTTGGTCAGCTCTGATGCCTTTGCGGTAACCTTGAGAGATGTAAGAGTGGTAGCTAATGCGCCTGAAAAATCACGGATTAGCTGCGACTAGAGGATCTTCTGTTACCGCTACAGATATTTTTCGTATAAATTTAAACAGTAAGGTGGAATCCTCCGTCGAGTAGTATGGTTTCTCCGGTAACAATCTTCGATAGCGCCATCAGGTTGTATATAGATTCCGCAACCTGATCGACGGTTACTGCAAGCCCTAAAGGCGTTGTTTTTTCAATGTGCGCTAAAGCGGCGTCATAAGCATCGCTACCCAATCCTTTGCGTAGCCATTCGCCTTGAATGAATCCTGGACAAACCGCATTAACCCTAATGGGGCCAAGGTTTCTAGCCATAGATTTGGTCATGGTGTTAAGGGCCCCTTTTGATGATGCATAGGCCAGACTGCTGCCAATGCCCCTTATTCCTGCGATGGATGACACGTTAATTACATTTGGATTGTCGCTGTGTATTAAATACTGCCGGCAAGCTTTTACCATTTGAAAGGGTCCAACAACATTGACCTTATAGATATGTAAAAAATCATCGCCATCGAGGGCGTCTAAATCACCATGATTGAACGCAAATTTGGTGGTGCCGGCATTGTTAATTAAGCAATCTAGGCGACCCCATTTTTTTATAGTTTGATCAACGGTGTCAAGACAGGCCCGATTGTCGGAAACATCTGCCGCTACCGCCTGGGCTTCAACACCGAGGTTTTGGCATATCTTTACCACCTCTTCAGCATCGTCTATTGAGCTAGTACAGGTAACTGTAATATTCCAGCCCTTTGATGCGAGTAAAATTGCAGTTGCCTTACCAACACCTCGACTCCCGCCCGTGATAATTGCCACAGGATTGTTTGATTTATCCATTTAATACTCCTCGCACATGGTTAGACGGATTAGTCCTTTTGTTCTGGGCGCTAGTATGGTTTATTCGATAGATAAATACAGACCTTACTGCTAATATTTGATCAGGTTTGGTGTACCAAGCTGTCTAATAATTACTAAGAGCCTTCGGAGTAAGCCCAATGAAAGCGACCTTTACCAAAATGTCCCAGAGCACCGCTGAAGATTGGGCTATTATTGTTCCCGAGCAAATGGAATTTTTCAAAAAGCTCCCAGATCGAATTCTTAGCCACATGGAACTGTTAACGGGGGACTACGGTGGATTTTCCGTAGATCGCCTACAGCATTCACTACAGACCGCACACAGGGCCGCTGAGGCAGGTGAGGACGATGAATACATTGTCTGTGCTCTCTTGCACGATATTGGCGATACCTTGGGCAGTGCGAACCATGCTGATGTGGCCGCGGCAATATTGCAGCCCTATGTGTCCGATGAGAATCATTGGATGGTCAAGCACCATGCTATTTTTCAAGGCTACAACTTCTTTCATTTTCTTGGTGCTGATCGCAATATGAGGGATCAGTTTCGTGAAAATGACAATTTTAAGCGGACTGCACGGTTTATTGCTAAATACGACGACCCGTCCTTCGATCCGAATATGCCAGAACTGACTCTCTCTTTATTCGAGCCCATCCTTCGCGGGGTTTTTAGCCAACCTAAAAACAGCATTTATAAAGTTCTGACCGATAGCTAAGGGGTGCTTTGATCATGTTGAATAAATCTATAACTGGAATTTATATCGCTCCTACAATGGGTGGTTTTATGACAGGCCATGTAAAAGTCGCATTGAAGGCGGGGAAGGGTATTGTCGGTGACCGTTATTACTCTGAGACCGGGAAAAACAGGTCAACTTATAAGGGCCAGCCTGATTTTGAGCTTACTTTAATAGAGTCTGAACTGATTGACATCTTTAATAAGGAAACTGGCAACAGCTTTCATGCGAGTGATTTTCGTCGCAATCTTATCACTAAAGGGGTGCGTTTAAATGATTTAGAGGGGCAGTATTTTACAATCAATGGGATCAGCTTTTACGGCGTCAGGCTATGTGAGCCATGCGCCAGCCTGCAGCGACGTCTTGGCGTGAGTATTCTCCCCGAGTTGGTCGGCAAAGGGGGTCTTCGTGCCCAGGTAAGAGGCAGTGGGATCTTGTCTGTGGGGGATAGCTTAACCTTTGACCTATAGTTAGGCTTAGTCTAGCTCAAAAAATTCTAATGCGGTCGCAGTAGTCATTTTACTAATAACCTCTTCAGATTCCTCTCTATGTTCAGAAATACACCTAACGATATACTCTAAAAAGGCGGGCTCATTCCGTCGATTTTTCGGCAATGGAGTCATGTTTCTTGGCAGTAAATAGGGGGCATCTGTCTCTACCATCAACCGATTTAATGGGATATTTTTTATTATTTTTTGTAACTCTAAACCGCGCCGCTCGTCGCAGACCCAGCCCGTAATGCCAATATAGAGATCTAAATCTAAATAACTAAAAAGCGTCTTTTTATCACCGGTAAAGCAGTGAATAACGGCGTTGGAGATTGACTCGCGATGGTGCGTTAAGATGTCTAATTGGCGTTTGGCGGCATCGCGCTCATGCAGAAATAATGGCATTTGTAGTTCTGTGGACAGCTCAAGTTGTGCTTCAAAAGCCACTTCTTGCTCTTTTGGTGTTGATAAGTTGCGATTAAAGTCCAGACCAGTCTCTCCAATAGCGACCACGGCTGAGTGACTTGCTAGCTCTTTAATGCTGCGATAAGAAGCAGTATCCCATGAGTTCGCTTCGTGGGGATGAATACCTGCTGTGGCATAAAGCATGTTAGGGAATTGAGATTGGTATTCCTCGCAAAGCGCAACGGCGGCTCGGCTCTCGCTAATAGAAGTACCCGTTAGGATGATCTTTTCGACACCAGCTGATAGAGCCCGAGTCAAGACATCGGTTATACGGTTTTTAAATTGTTGATTAGAAAGATTAACACCAATATCAATTAGCATCAGTTACGACTCATATTTAGAGGCACCGTATTGTAAATAATTTGAAGGCACGCCAGTGACTTGTTTTTTTTGTGATAGCAGTGGAGCTATCGAAAGACTCAAGCAGCCAATTGTAATTTTTATATCCCGAACCTATCAAGCATTTTCTAACTTGCCGGATTGGTTGAAGTTATTTTTTTATCTTTACCCAAAAAAATTGTGCAAGAAAATAGATCATTGCAGATAATAAGGCCATTACAGCGGCAAATATTGTCGGCAATACCGCACCAAAAGTTAAACTCATACTAAGAATAAACCCCAGTACAAACTCTTCTCTATAAACTCTAATAAATATTGCTATCAGCAGTAGGCTGGGAAACAGTACTGAAGAAACTTCTTCATAGCCATTTAGGAAAGAAATTGAAAGTACGGTGCCATAAATAAGTGAAAGAACAAAGCCAACAAATATTCGTTTCGATAACACAGAGGCTTGAGAATGCGGCGCTTTTAATATGCGTTTCTGAAGGCGTGCTAGTGCTATCCATGATAATGCGGGGAGTACCATCCCACCCCACCAATTAGAAATCGTAGGTAAATCGGCATTATTTAACAAATGGTGACGTGGAACGCCATCGTGCAAGTTTTGCCAAATAAGTAGTACCCAAATTGTAAATGTAATAAAAGCTACAAAATATATTTTTATTTGTGAAATTTTTTTTTCATTCATACGTTAATCCCTTTTTATACTAATTAATTCCGCTAAACGCATAGATAATTCGTATCTATAGATAATGTCACCTGTGGAGTCTCCTTCATTTAGAAAATAGGGAGTTAGTGGTCAATATTTCATAAACGAGCATATAAAATATTGTTTTTGAACGTAGTTTTCTTATTTTTAACCGACGGTTTGAGCTATATTTTGGCCGGTGCTACAGGCATAGTAGCAAAGTCTTTAACCTCTGGACTTACTGGCGTAGAAGGAAGCCGGCTGTTCGCCCATACATTGCATTGAGGTTGAAACCATTCCGCATCGTCCATGGAGCCTACTTTGATATGTATACGGTCTGGTTTGGCGCTGTTAGTGCCAAACAGTTGGCTGCCGCAGTTCGAGCAAAAATGCTTGGTCATAGTAGCGCCAGAATCGGCGCTGTGGCTAAAAGTTTGTGTTTCACCTTGCACGCTAAGGCTTTCAGTAGGCACAAACACCAGGGCTGAAAATGCAGAACCGCCATTTTTTCGGCAATCTTGGCAGTGGCAGTGCGCCTGAAACAAAGGGGCTGCAACGGCTTTATAGCGTATCTGGCCACATAAGCAGCTGCCGCTAATTCTCTGTGTATTGGGCATAAAATGGGTCTCTTGTTCATTTGAATAATGGCGGCAGATTCCATTAACTATTTGTTTAAAAAGTACTCTACAAAATTTATCGTCAAAGTCTTCACTGAAGTCACTATTAAGTGCGGTCCTGTAAGAAAACGTTTTATCTGACGGTTGCAGTCTAACCTACACTTTATCCTGCAACGGATTGAGCGAAAGATCAAGGGTATGTGTTGTGGGGTTGCGCTAACATATACTGTCCATCAGAGATTGATGCTCTATCCCAAGACATTGTTATGGTGTTGGGCGACACTTCTGGCATAGCTCATTTTTGGGCGCGCAGCTATATCCCTAAAGAATCGTTGATCAGGTGCTAGGCAGTGCGATGAGCGTTTAACTCGAGCATTCAAGAGGAAAGCGTTTGTTCTGCGAGTTAAACGCTATGGAAGGTAGCCTTTAAGCCTTTATTCTTACTGCTAGCACATCACATTGAGCGCCATGAAGTACGGAGTTGCTGGTAGATCCAAATATTAATGAAAAGCCATGTCTACCATGGCTGCCGACAACGATTAATTCAATATTTTCGGCCTTAGCCATGCTGTGCATTTCCTGAGCAGGATGCCCCAAAATGACATGCTGGTTCTCCGGCGAAACATCCAGCTCGGCACCTAGTTTTGATAGGCGCTGAGTAGCTTGGTCTGTTAGCTGAGTCTGCACATCCGATAGGTCTACGGGTATGTCTCCCCCGTATGTAAAAGCCAAAGGCTCAAGAATATGGCAAATAGATATTTTAGTATCGGCGTTAGAGAAGAGAAATTTTACTCGATCTACCACTTGCTGAGATTCTGGTGCCAAATCTAATCCGACCAATATATGTTTGTAGGACGACATAGTGGTGTACCCTCTAGGTTGTTTGCTTGTAGTATTGAATACTCTGGCTTTTAAAAGCAATAACTTTTCACGATATCATTCTAAGAGTAGTCGTTAATGACATGGTTGTTAATTATATTTGGTATTGCAGTGGTCTTATCCCCCTTAATGTGGTTCAAACAATCGCCCTACCAAAAGAGAGTGGCCGATCTGCGGGGTAGTGCGGCAACAATAAACCTTTTAGTCAGCCTGCAGCGCAGACCTGATGCGCGGGAAGCGGAGTCTGCTTTGGAGGCTGTTTGTTACAAAATGCGCTGGAAAGCTTCAGATCACCAAAGAAATTGGGTGATTCATCGCTTTAGTCGACGAGGCTGGGAATCGCCTTGGGCGGGTTGGCACTGGGTGCAAAATGAGGCTGATGTAAGTTGGCATGGAATATTGCTGGAGTTGTTGCCTGAACTCCCGTCAGGAGTGGTTGCAATCATTGCTACGAAGGCAGACGTTGGGGCTATTTGGGACGAGCGGGGGAGTCATGATGATCTGGTAAAAATTGCCGAAACTTTAGGTAAATTAAAACATCATATTGAAAATATTTCGCATTGAAGCTTGACCAAAGGGCGGTAGAACAAGTATATATGCGAACCTTGGGCACGTCGTAAACGTGTTGCGTAGTCATAACGAGCATCTTTGCCAGTATGAATTGATGCCGTAATAAGGAAACTTTTCCCCTATGGGCAAATCTTTAGTCATTGTAGAATCACCAGCCAAAGCCAAAACAATTAATCGTTATTTGGGCGATGATTTTATTGTTAAATCTAGTGTAGGTCATATTAGAGACTTGCCTACTGGCGCCAATAGAGTGCCTAGCGATCCTAAAGAGCGTGCTAAGCAAGCGGCGTTGACCCGCAAAATGTCCCCGGAAGATAAGGTCTTATATCGAGAGAGAAAAGCAAAATCCCAACTCACTAATAGTATGGGTATTGATCCTGAAAATAACTGGAAGGCAGATTATGCGATCCTCCCTGGTAAGGAAAAAGTTGTAGCAGAACTTAAAAAGCTAGCAAAAAACGCTGATACTGTCTATCTTGCGACGGATATGGATAGAGAGGGTGAGGCGATTGCATGGCATCTAACCGAGGTAATCGGGGGCGATGAGAGTCGTTATAAGCGAGTTGTCTTTAATGAAATAACCAAAAAAGCTATACGCAAGGCGTTCGAGGCGCCAGGCGAACTTAATAAAGATCGGGTTGATGCTCAGCAAGCAAGACGGTTTTTAGACCGTGTTGTAGGGTTTATGGTTTCTCCTTTGTTATGGGAGAAAGTGGGGCGTGGGTTATCCGCGGGTAGAGTGCAGTCTGTCGCTTTAAAAATGATCGTTGAACGTGAGCGCGAGATTCGTGCTTTTATTCCGGAAGAATACTGGACCGTTCAAGCTGATTTAGAGGGGCGGCCTAGTTCAGACGTTGATCCGGATGATATTAAAATTCGTTTTGATGTAAAGCGGCATCAAGGTAAGCCATTTCGTCCGACTGATAAGGTCGAGACTGACACCTCCCTAGACGCGTTGAGAAAAGCGGATTACGCCGTTATTAAAAGAGAAGATAAACCCACAAAATCAAAGCCTTCAGCGCCATTTATTACCTCGACATTACAGCAGGCGGCCAGTACTAGGCTTGGTTTTGGCGTCAAGAGAACCATGATGATGGCCCAGCGTTTATACGAAGCTGGTTACATTACCTATATGCGTACAGACTCGACCAATCTGAGTGAAGATGCGGTGATGACCTGTCGTGATTATATTAAATTGCGTCACGGGACCAAGTATCTACCGGATACTGCGATTAGGTATAGCAGTAAATCGGGCGCTCAAGAGGCACACGAAGCGATTCGCCCTTCCAATGTCGATATAGCTCCGGGCGGTCTCAACGAAATGGAAGTCGACGCTCGAAGACTCTATCAGTTGATATGGCAGCAATTTGTTGCATGCCAAATGACTAATGCAGAATTTACCTCAACAACGATTACTGTCCTTGCGGGAGAGTATGAGCTTACCGCCAAAGGTAGGGTTACACTATTTGATGGTTATCTGGCGGTCATGCCAGCCAGTCGAAAAAGTGATGATGATATTGAACTTCCTGATCTGCAAAAAGGCGATCAGATGCGTATGCTGGCATTAATTCCGCAGCAACACTTTACAAAGCCGACAGCTCGATTTTCTGAAGCTGCATTGGTAAGAGAGCTAGAAAAGCGGGGGATAGGAAGGCCTTCAACCTACGCATCAATTATTTCTACCATCCAAGATCGTGGTTATGTCAGGATCGAAAACAAACGAATATTCGCCGAAAAAATTGGCGATATTGTGGCTGACCGTTTGTCAGAGAGTTTTACTGATTTGATGGACTACGGTTTTACAGCGTCTATGGAGGAGCAGCTCGACGAGGTCGCTGACGGGAAACTGAATTGGAAGAGCTTACTTAATCGCTTTTATAAGGATTTCAGTAAAAAAGTTATGTTGGCTAAGGACTCTGAAGGAGGTATGAGGCCCAATACACCCTCTCAGACGGACATAGCCTGTAAACTTTGCGAACAGCCTATGATGATTCGAACCGCAGGGACAGGAGTTTTCCTTGGTTGCTCTGGTTATGCTCTGCCGCCTAAGGAACGCTGTAAGCAAACGGTTAATCTTACCGCGGGTGATGAAGCGGTTAATATTGAAGAGGATGATGAGGCTGAATCAAAGTCCTTACTCCACAAGCATCGATGTAAACGCTGTAACACGTCTATGGACAGTTACCTGATTGATGAGTCGCGTAAGTTACATGTGTGTGGCAACAATCCAGATTGCGTTGGCCATGAAATTGAGATTGGCCAATACGTGATAAAGGGGTATGAAGGGCCAGTGCTTGACTGTGATAAATGCGGTAGTGAGATGCAGCTTAAAAACGGTCGATTTGGTAAATACTTTGGTTGTACCGGCGAAAAGTCTCAAGGAGAGCCGTGCAAAAATACGCGCAAGTTACTGCGTAGTGGAGAAGCCGCGCCACCAAAGGTCGATCCCATCGCCATGCCGGACCTTCGCTGCCTTAAAGTGGACGATTATTATGTTTTGCGTGATGGTGCGTCGGGTATATTCCTAGCGGCTAGCCAATTTCCGCGGAATAGAGAAACTAGAGCTCCAACTGTCAATGAATTCGTTTCCGTAAAAGATAAGGTTGACCCTAAACTCCAGTATCTATTGGCTGCACCTGCATCTGATGCTGAGGGTAATGAAACGGTGATTCGGTTCGATAGAAAAAGCAAAGAACAATATGTACGTAGTGAAATTGATGGTAAACCCTCGGGATGGAGTGCTAGGTATGTGCGAGGCAAGTGGGTAGCTAGTCAGAAGGGTGAAAGCTGATTTATGGTTGTTTTTCGTATCGATTGATTTGAGTCATTTGATAGGTCACCTCTACTTGATATTTTGGCGAGGTTTAATAGTACGCTAGGTTGCTGTTATAATGCGGTAGATTATAGGGAGTTATAAGGTGGCTTTTACAGAATACGAACTAGTAATACTTGATGATGGCGAGGTTGCCCTGCAGCGCTCTGGATCCGATGAGCCACTGGTTCGCATAAGTTTTTCAGATTCAGTTTTAGAATACCTTGATGGAAAACATATCGATGTTGCTAAAAGCATGATGGACGCGGGCATTCAAACAGTCTTTAAAATTAACGAAGATCGAACGCCTACTTCCGTTGAAAGAGGTGAAAAGCATCAAATCCTGCATTAATTTTTAGTTTTTAATTTAAAGCGATACTCTCACTACGCCAACAGCTAACCCTTCAATGGCAAATTCTTGAGCTCTTAAGTCAACTAATATAGGCGAGTATTCACGGTTCTCTGGCAGCAGATGAATTTCATATTTACTTCTTGTTCTTTTTAGTCTTTTTACGGTGACTTCTCCGTCGACTCTGGCGACAATAATTTGCTGATTGTCAGCCGTTGGTTGCTGATGCACAGCCAGTAGGTCTCCGTCCATTATTCCGACGTCAACCATACTTTGGCCCTGCACTCGCAGAAAGTAATCGGCACTAGGGTGAAAGGTACTGGAGGGGACTTCCTGGTAGTCTTCAATATGCTGCTCAGCCATTATAGGCTCACCAGCCGCGACTCTGCCAATGATTGGAATACCAGAGAATGGCTCAACAATTCTGATGCCACGTGAGGCTCCCGGAATCATCTCTATTACCCCTTTTCGAGCCAGTGCTCTTAGATGATCTTCGGCGGCATTTGGAGACCGAAATCCCAATGTTCGAGCGATTTCAGCTCTTGTTGGGGGGTAGCCAGTCTCATCAAGGCTATCGCGAATCAAGTCGAGTATCTGCTGTTGTCTCGCTGTTAGTCGTTCCATAATGTATTCTCCAGGCTTGCTTAACTGTGATTATATACAGTATTGCGCAATTAGCAAGTCGCTGCTAGAGCAGTAGAAAGGTACCACTGGTTTTTCGGTTTAGTGTCTTGATGAAACTGGGCTACAGGTCATCCCAACCAAATGCAGTATCGGGCTTTACTTTAGAGGGGCTGGTATTTACCCCGGCAAGTACCGTAATGTGGTCACAGAAGGTGCGCTCCTGGTCTGTTAATAAAGATAATTCCCAGCGTTATTAAGGGCTGTGACTCCAGGTCGTGTGCAGCGCATTCCATGAGACCAAATCTAGTTCATCGATCGCAGCGTTCTCGTATTGAATGCTAGTGACGGAGGAATATTCATCGACCGCGATAATTTCAATGAATTGATTAGTTGCCATATCCCTATACCATTGTCCAACAGATGGTATTTGGATAGCCATAATCCTGTTCCTTTTTATAGTTGGTGTTCTAAAATAACACTAGCCGGCGCCTGTTGCAGGGTTCAGATTTTTTCGGTGATGTGCCACTTGCAGGTAAAAGTAAACGTGTTTTGTAGTTATTTTTTTGGGCAGAATTTCAGTAACAGGGTAAAATATCTGCGAGGAATATGTAAATAATAAATTGGTTTAAATAGCTTGGCATTAGACATTGTGTAAAGCATTTATTTGGGGATTTGATATGGAATATCGAAAGCTGGGAAAATCGGGCTTAAAGGTTAGCGCTCTGTCTTTGGGTTCGTGGGTAACGTTTGGTAAACAGGTCGACATAAGCGCTGCGAAAAAGCTATTACAAAGCGCTTATGACAATGGCGTTAATTTTTTTGATAATGCGGAGGGCTACGAAGCGGGAGAATCAGAAAAAATTATGGGTGCAGCGATATTGAGTTTAGGCCTGTCACGGGACACCTATGCTGTGTCTTCAAAGGTCTACTGGGGCGGAGGTAAACCAACCCAGATGGGTCTCAGCGCCAAGCATGTCCGCGATGCCTGCGATGCTGCGCTTATCCGTTTAAACGTTGATTACCTGGATTTATTTTATTGCCACCGGCCAGATGCAGATACTCCAATAGAAGAAACCGCTCGAGCCATGCACAATTTGGTGCAACAGGGCAAAGTGGTATATTGGGGCACGTCCGAATGGTCGGCTCAACAGATCACCGAAGCCCATGAAATTTGCCGGAAAGAATATTTAACACCACCCACCATGGAACAACCTGAGTACAATTTACTGCATCGGGACAAGGTAGAAGGGGAGTACCGTCCTCTGTATGAAAACTATGGCATGGGAACCACTATTTGGTCGCCCTTGGCCTCTGGGTTACTAACCGGCAAATATCTCGAGGGTATTCCCACTGATAGTCGACTGGCCCTACCGGGTTATGAATGGCTACGAAAAATGTGGACGACGGACGACGGTAAGCAAAAAATTGAGAAAATTAGAAAACTTGCCCTGTTGTCGGCAGATTTGGGTGTGAGTTTGACCCATTTATCGATAGCCTGGTGTCTTAAAAACCCACAGGTGAGTACTGTTATTTTGGGGGCATCTAAATTGTCACAGCTTGAAGATAACCTAAAATCAATAGAAGTATTGCCATTGTTAACCGACCCGGTTATGGCGGGTATTGATGCTATTGTTGATAACCGGCCAGCAGGAATTGATTGATTTTAACTAGCCAAAATAGGTATTACCTATCAAGAGTAAATGGGCTTAAATAGTTTGGTATTAGATATTGTGTAAAGTGTTTATTTGGGAGTGCGCTATTGAATAGTTCAGGAAATAATTCGTATGGGCGATTGATGCTTGATTTGAAAGGCGCCTCACTTAACCCTGAGGAACAACTTCTGCTGCAAAACCCCCAGGTAGGTGGAGTCATTCTGTTCAGTCGTAATATCCAGAGTCGAGATCAAGTTTGTGATTTGGTTGCTGAGATTAGGGCTAGCTCTACACATCTGCTGGTTGCCGTGGATCAAGAAGGCGGCAGGGTTCAGCGATTGCGGGAGGGATTTAGCGCCATTCCTTCTATGCAAACCATAGGAAACTTGATTGCTCGCTCTCCAATGGACGGTTTGGCTCTTAGTCAAGATTTAGGTTGGTTGATGGCCTCTGAAGTTATTGCCAGTGGTCTTGATATAAGTTTTGCACCAGTCTTGGATGTTGATCGCGATACTAGCAGCATCATTGGCGATCGCTCTTTTTCTGATCGGTCTGAAATAGTGATCAGTGCAGCCGAGTCATTTATTAGCGGTATGCATGAGGCTGGGATGGCGGCGACTGGAAAGCATTTCCCAGGCCATGGCGGGATTGTTGCAGACAGTCATCTAGAGGCACCGGTCGATGTGCGCACATGGGAAGCTTTGTATGACAGAGATATACAACCTTTTGCAAAGCTGGCAAAGATACTTGACGCAGTGATGCCTGCACATATCACTTTTACATCGATTGATCCTGATTCAGTTGGCTTCTCGTCGTTTTGGCTGAATGATGTACTTCGCCAAAAATTAGGGTTTCAGGGCGTCATTTTCAGTGACGACTTAACGATGAAGGGTGCTGATGTTGGCGGTGGTTATGTGAACAAAGCGAAACTGGCATTGAATGCGGGTTGCGATATGATTTTAGTCTGCAATTGTCCCCAGGGGGCAGTTGAGGTATTGTCTTACATGGAGTCGGCTGGAATTGCTCAAAGCTCTAAATTAGCTTCTATGGCGGCTAAACTTTCTGTCAATTGGTCAGACCTTGAATACTCGCCCCGACGATTGGCGATCGCTGAAAAATTGGCTGCATTGGATTAAATTGGTTACTTCAACAGGGTGTAAGAGCTCATTAATACTAAAGCAAAGCAGGAATTATTAGATGAATAATTTTCGGACATGGTTGGTTGAATTTAGTGGAGTAAACTCTCTTTGGGTCGCAGAGTTATTTCTGATCGTTTTGGTTGTTTTGAGTGTGGGTTACATTCTGAATAAAATAATCGATAGGCTTGAGGAGCGCACCTCGAAGACAAAAACAGTTTGGGACGATGCCCTAATAGAGGCGTGCCGACGGCCCGCCATATGGTTCATCTGGATACTCGGGATAAATTTTGCAGCCGGTGTGGCTGCGCAGAAGATGAATTCCCCCTTGCAGGCCTTGATTGACCCAATTAACCGCCTGTCTGTAATTTTTCTATTGACTCTATTTTTGAATAATTTCATTAAGAGAGCCGAGCAAAATCTTATTAATCCAGACTATATTAGCAAACCTGTTGATACCACCACCGTGAGGGCGGTGGCGAAATTATTACGAATCTCGGTCTTGATTACAGCATTGCTCATAGCGATGCAGTTATTCGGTTACAGTATTTCAGGATTACTGGCATTTGGTGGCATCGGCGGCATTGCTATTGGTTTTGCGGCTAAAGATTTGTTGGCAAATTTCTTTGGTGGGTTAATGATATATCTAGACCGCCCTTTTTCGGTGGGAGATTGGATACGGTCACCCGATAAAGAAATTGAGGGTACGGTTGAGGATATTGGTTGGCGGTTAACGCGCATACGCACCTTTGATAAGCGACCACTGTATATTCCCAACGGAGTGTTTGCTGCTATTTCTGTGGAAAATGCCTCTCGAATGAGTAATAGGCGCATTTATGAGACGATTGGGATTCGCTATTCAGACGTATCTAGCATGGCAACGATAGTGGAGCAGGTGACCCAAATGCTTCAAGCACATGACGATATAGATGTAACTCAGACTTTAATTGTAAATTTCAACGCATTTTCTCCTAGCTCAATTGATTTCTTTATTTATACCTTTACCAAGACAACTGACTGGGTAGCTTATCACCAGATCAAGCAGGACGTGCTGTTGAAGGTGGCCGATATTATTGAGCGTGTTGGTGCAGAGATTGCGTTTCCCACGTCAAGAGTACATCTTGAAAACTCAGCGGAATTGGCGATCAGTACGGGAGCATCCTCAAAAGTATGATAAGGGAGAGCCTTACTCGCTGGGTGATGAGGCTAAGGTGGCTTTGCTTAGCCGTCGTTTCCTTTGGTCTAGTTGGCTGTCTCGGGGCTCCAGAGGGCGTTCATCCTGTTAAAAATTTCCAGCTCGAGCGCTATCTGGGGCAATGGTATGAGATCGCACGATTAGATCATTCTTTCGAGCGTGGCATGAGTTCGGTAAGTGCCAATTACTCAATGCGAGAGGACGGCGGAGTGGCGGTTCTTAATGCTGGATTTACGAATGATTCTCAAGAGTGGGGAGAGGCCGAAGGCAAAGCTTATTTCGTTGAAACGCCGGATGTTGGTCATTTAAAAGTGTCCTTTTTTGGCCCTTTTTATGGATCATATATTATATTTGAACTAGATAGTGTGGGCTATCAATACGCATTTGTGGCTGGTATGGATACGGATTATCTGTGGTTCTTATCACGAACGCCTGAGGTTAGTGGGGAGTTGATCAATCATTTTATTGAATTGTCTGCGACGCTAGGTTTCGATACTGAAAATCTCATTTTCGTTGATCATCAAAAGCACCGTTAATGATGATTTCGATAGATTAGTTCTGATTTCCTAACTCTATTACCTCTTCAGTTTCATCGATAGCCTGCGGATTTAAGGGCTCCGGTTCATAGGGTTTAATTGTTAACATAACACCTAGCTCTGGATGATCTAGATAGTAAATGCTGTTTTCTTCAATGCGTTTAGATTGTTTAATGGGCCATACCTCTAAAATAGGGTATTGTTTGATGACCATGATATCTTGCTCCTCCTCGACCCGATGGAGATCAATGGCTTCTACGGTGTAGGCTATACCGTCTATATCTACCATGTCCGATTTGGGGGTGAGGTCCATGACATACTCCGGTGAAACTGAAATTTGCCATTGTTTTTGGGGTGAGATTTCCGCGTTTAATTCAAAATTTGGTAGATCGGGAAGCTTGACCGTTAACGCATCGACTAGTGAATCTTGATTGGCAAACTTGAGGCGCCATAGATCAGTTTCAACGTGTAAAAACCGTGATCTATAAAACCGAAGGCTACCTTCGACCTCAGACCTATCGTCTAACCTCTTACCTGCGCTGATGTGGATCCAGGGGTCCTCGCCATCAGTCTCGGCTTCAAACCTCCAAGCTTGGTGAAAAACTACATTATACTTTCGGCGATCAAGGGCTCTTGCGCTGTCATTCAGATCCCGCATGTTGGCGTCCAAAATAATAAACGGCTCTTCGTACTCGGGAATGTAGAGTTCGGGGGGGGGACGTTTGTCGACGACCGTTGCTGCTGTCTCGCTGATCAAAATAATGGCGTCCTTATCAGAGGCATTAAGTGTAATTGCAGGGTCCTCCATCTCCACGATGGGTATCCAGATGAGGGTTTTAGGTAAAATCGTAATAGCTTCGGGGTCGAAAAGGAGGGCGTTCTCTATCTGTGATAGCGTATATTGATGAGCTCGTGCATCGGCATCAATTAACGTGAGTAAATTATCGGGGTACTTTAGATGGTAGTCTAGGGGTGGTATTTCACCGCTAGTGTTATCAGGTTGGGTAAATAAAATTATTTCTACTTGGTACCAATTTGCAGGTGGTACTAAGGGTATAGCCTGCAGGTTTTCTTGAGCTAACACAGAGTCGCTGGCAACGGCGGCTGCTAGCGTAAAAAGATAAGTCTTAGCCTTATTGAACAACCGCTTTTTACCGCTCATTAATATTCCGTCTAATTATCAGTATCTGTTATTGTTTGGCTATTTTTCTTCATTCACTTTGCAACAGTTCCTGTAATATATTATGCACTATGGAGAAGCGTTGCTCGGGATTCTCCATATCCATAGTGAAACTCAGTTGATCATTGTTTTGCAAGCGGAAA
>DGAQ01000046.1:0-1058 GCA_002382445.1 Porticoccaceae bacterium UBA4026
AAATTAAAAATTAAAAATTAAAAGTTTTGGAGTATAGATATGAAGACGCGCGCAGCCGTTGCATTTGAAGCAGGGAAACCATTGGAAGTTGTTGAAGTAGATCTTGAAGGGCCAAGAGCTGGCGAAGTTTTGGTTGAAATGAAAGCTACCGGAGTATGTCACACAGACGCATTCACTCTTTCTGGGGACGACCCCGAGGGTGCCTTTCCGGCTATCCTTGGTCACGAAGGGGCTGGAGTTGTCGTTGAGGTTGGACCGGGCGTTAAAACGCTCAAGCCTGGCGACCATGTTATTCCACTCTACACTGCCGAATGCAGAGAATGTGACTTCTGCTTAAATCCAAAAACGAACCTGTGTCAGGCGGTCAGAGCGACACAGGGCCGAGGTGTCATGCCCGATGGCACTAGCCGGTTTTCTTTTGAAGGCAAACCTATATTGCATTATATGGGCTGCTCGACATTTTCTAACTATTCAGTGCTACCAGAAATTTCATTAGCAAAAGTTAGAAAAGACGCGCCTTTTGATAAGATTTGTTATATCGGTTGTGGCGTCACCACGGGTATTGGAGCGGTCGCTTTTACAATGAAGGTTGAGGCGGGGTCCACAGTGGCAGTATTCGGCTTGGGCGGGATTGGTCTTAATGTTGTGCAGGGAGCTAAGATGGTGGGTGCGACACGCATCATTGGAATCGACCTTAACCCTTCGCGCATACCTCTGGCGACGCAGTTTGGAATGACAGATTTTGTCAATCCTAGCGAGGTAGAGAACGTTGTCGATCATATTATCCAAATGACAGGCGGCGGCGTTGACTATAGTTTTGAATGTATTGGTAACGTTGATGTGATGCGCCAGGCTTTGGAGTGCTGTCACAAAGGTTGGGGTGAGAGTTGCATCGTGGGCGTTGCTGGCGCAGGTAAAGAAATTGCGACACGACCCTTTCAGCTTGTCACCGGGCGGTCTTGGCGAGGCACCGCATTTGGTGGAGCGCGAGGTCGTACTGACGTACCAAGAATTGTTGATTGGTATATGGATGGGAAAATTAATATTGATGATTTGAT
>DGAQ01000046.1:1219-1549 GCA_002382445.1 Porticoccaceae bacterium UBA4026
AAAATTAATATTGATGATTTGATTACTCATAAGATGCCCTTAGAGGATATAAACAAGGCGTTTGACCTCATGCATGCGGGTAAAAGTATTCGATCAGTAGTGGAGTTCTAGATGACGCAAGACAGCAGCTTAGAGCAAATTGGGTCTAGCCAGAGTTTCGGTGGCAGACAGTTACGTTATCGACATCGGTCCACCGTTCTTGATTGCGATATGACTTTTTCGATCTACTTACCCCCCCAGGCGGAGCAGGGTGATGTTCCTGTAGTCTATTGGCTGTCAGGGTTAACGTGCACTGACGAAAACTTTGTTACCAAGGCTGGTGCGCAAAAG
>DGAQ01000046.1:1672-3511 GCA_002382445.1 Porticoccaceae bacterium UBA4026
ATGCTGCTGCGCATGGCATTGCTATCGTCTGCCCTGATACCAGTCCCCGAGGGGAAGCTGTGCCTGATGATGCTGAGGGCGCCTATGACTTTGGCCTTGGCGCTGGGTTCTATGTTAATGCAACCCAGTCACCCTGGGTAAAACATTACAGAATGTATGATTATGTTGTTGATGAATTGCCTGCACTGATTAATTTTCAATTCCCAATTAACGGTAGTAAAGTGTCAATTTCTGGGCATTCTATGGGTGGACATGGCGCGCTCACTATTGCGCTGAAAAACCCAGGACGCTACTCTTCAGTATCTGCTTTCGCGCCCATTTGTGCGCCTATTCAGTGCCCTTGGGGCCAAAAGGCGCTGGCGCAGTATATCGGTGGTAACGCCAGAGACAATCATAGCCAGTGGGCGCAGTACGATACTGTAGAGTTGGTTAAAACGTCGCCGCTTAGTACTAGGAAGTCTTTGCCTGTGCTTATAGATCAGGGCGAGTCGGATAACTTTCTAGCTGAACAGCTCAATACTCAATTACTGGTAGATACAGCAGCAGCTACCGCGTTCCCTATGCGAATTCGGCTGCAACCAGGGTATGATCATAGCTACTTTTTTATAGCCAGTTTTATCGAGGAGCATTTACGGTTTCATGCGGATGCTCTGCGCTAAAGCACGCGTCCTTATTGGATAAATAAGAGTCGGTTAGGTGCGGCAAATAATTAGGGCGATAGTGATAGAATGCGGCGGTATTAAAGGGCATCGAATAAACACAGTGATTCAGGGGTAATTAGGTTGGATAAAAGCGCTAATATTGACGAACTCGTAGAGCAATTTAAAACTTTGCCGGGGGGGTTAATACCTCTGTTACATGCGGTTAAGCATGCTGTTGGCTATATTCCCAATGAATCTGTACCGCAGATCGCCATAGGTTTTAATCTCTCTCGTGCCGAAGTGCACGGTGTAATCAGTTTCTATCACGATTTCAATACCAGTCCTGTGGGTCAACATACCGTCCAGATCTGTCGCGCTGAGGCTTGCCAATCAATGGGTTCTCGTCAGATTGAGGCCCATGCCAAAAAGAGTCTAGGCATAGAATACGGGGAGACTACCAAGGATGGTAGGGTGACTCTGCAGCCTGTCTACTGTTTAGGAAACTGCGCTTGTTCACCCTCGATGCGTATTGATGATGACATTTATGCCAGAGTTAGCCCGGCGAGCTTCGATCAATTAATTTCTGAGCTTTATGTGCCAGCTGCGGGCAATGCTGGAGAGAAGAGATGAGCATGAAGTTCTTTGTCCCTCAAGATACTACTGCATTGGCACTTGGCGCACATTCTGTTGCGTCAACGTTGGCCCGTGAATTAGAAGAGCGCGGCTTGCAGGATGAAATAATCCGCAACGGTTCAAGAGGAATGTTTTGGCTCGAGCCACTGCTTGAGGTGGAAATTGGTGATAGTCGTCTGGCCTTCGGTCCAGTGACTCCTTTTGATGTATCCAGCATCTTAGATTCATTAAGCTCCATTGACAAAAATTCTGAGTCAATAAGTCATCCACTGCACTTAGGCGAGGTTGAGAAAATTGACTATCTGGCGCGACAGCAAAGATTAACCTTTAGTCGAGCGGGCGTGGGTGATCCTCTTTGCATCAAGAATTATCAAAATTTAGCTGGTTTTGCTGGCCTTGCGCATGCGATTAGGCTTAAAGGTCAGGAAATTGTTGATGAAATCAAGAATTCTGGGCTGCGTGGTCGTGGTGGAGCTGCATTTCCTGCAGGAATTAAGTGGCAGACAGTACTTGATACCCCCAACGAGCAAAAGTACATCGTATGTAATGCTGACGAAGGCGATTC
>DGAQ01000046.1:3660-58379 GCA_002382445.1 Porticoccaceae bacterium UBA4026
AATGCTGACGAAGGCGATTCTGGTACTTTTGCTGATCGATTACTAATGGAAACCGATCCTTACCAGCTAATTGAAGGGATGACGATTGCCGGACTCGCGGTTGGTGCGAATCAGGGTTATATCTACTTGCGCTCAGAATACCCTGTAGCTCATAAGATACTTAACAAGGCGATAGAGCGAGCTACTGAAGCTGGGTTTCTTGGAAAAAATATTTGTAACTCAAACAGTGACTTCTTTTTAGAGGTTAGACTCGGCGCAGGGGCCTATATCTGCGGTGAAGAGACATCACTTTTGGAAAGTTTAGAGGGAAAAAGGGGCATGGTGAGGGCGAAACCTCCATTGCCGGCCATTGAAGGATTATTTGGCAAGCCGACTGTTGTCAATAATGTTCTTACCCTTGGTGCTGCGGCAAGCATTCTAGAACAAGGTTCTGAAACCTATAAAGACTTCGGTATGGGGCGTTCGCGAGGGACATTGGCGGTGCAGTTAGCCGGTAACGTCAAACGCGGTGGAGTCATAGAGTTAGCATTTGGCGTAACATTACGCGAAGTTGTTGAAGATTTTGGCGGTGGTACTTATAGTGGGCGGCCAATTCGGGCTATTCAGATGGGTGGACCCTTGGGAGCATTTTTGCCTGCATCTCAATGGGATACGCCACTTGATTATGAAGCTTTTGCGGCTATTAAGGCAATGATCGGTCATGGCGGTATTGTGGTATTTGACGATACGGTTGATATGGCTGCCCAGGCTCGATTTGCGATGGAGTTTTGCGCTGTTGAGTCATGCGGAAAATGCACGCCCTGTAGAATTGGTGCAACTCGCGGCGTAGAGGTTATTGATCGTATAGTTAATAACCAAGATCGTGATAATAATCTAATTTTGCTGACTGATCTCTGCGACACGATGGAGCTCGGTTCTCTTTGTGCCATGGGCGGTATGACCCCGTTCCCAGTGCGCAGTGCCTTAACTTATTTTGCAGAAGACTTCAGTGGCGAAAGCCCTAGGGAGAATTAGTATGTTGGAATTTTACGAACCTCAGCCAGATTTTGGAACTCCGCAGAGTGATAGTGAAACGCTAGTCACGCTTACTATCGATGGCATCTCAGTCACTGTGCCTGAGGGTACTTCTGTTATGCGGGCAGCGTCTGAGGGTGGAGTAAAGATCCCACGTTTATGTGCGACCGACTCGCTAAAGTCATTTGGTTCTTGTCGTATTTGTTTGGTCGAAATTGAAGGTCGTCGTGGGTTTCCGGCTTCTTGCACGACTACTGTGACAGAGGGCATGGAGGTGCGAACCCAATCCTCAGAGATTGGTAAATTGCGCCGTAATGTCATGGAATTATATATTTCTGACCATCCGTTAGATTGCCTAACTTGTCCGACTAATGGTGATTGTGAATTACAGGATACTGCCGGAGAAGTTGGCCTACGCGCGGTCCGTTATGGTTTTGAGGGCGAAAACCATTTGGTCGCAGAAAAAGATGAATCTAACCCTTACTTTACCTTTGATCCGTCAAAATGCATTCTGTGCTCTCGATGTGTACGCGCCTGTGAAGAGGTTCAGGGAACTTTTGCTTTAACAATTGATGGCCGTGGTTTTGACTCTAAAGTCAGCGCAGGTCAGGCAGAATCATTCATGGAATCTGAGTGCGTATCCTGTGGTGCCTGTGTTGATGCTTGCCCAACGGCTACATTGACTGAAAAGAGTATTATTGAGCTCGGCAAGCCAGAGCATTCCGTGGTGACTACCTGTGCTTATTGCGGTGTTGGCTGTTCATTTAAAGCCGAAATGAAGGGCAATGAAGTTGTGCGTATGACACCCTATAAAGATGGGAAAGCTAACGAAGGCCATGCCTGCGTTAAGGGTCGTTTTGCCTTCGGCTATACTACTCACAAAGACCGTATTACTAAGCCAATGATTCGAGAAAGTATTGATGATCCATGGCGTGAAGTTTCTTGGGACGAAGCGGTAAGCTATACAGCCGAGCGTTTTAAAGCTATTCAGGCCAAGTATGGACGTATCAGTATTGGGGCAATATCCTCTTCTCGCTGTACTAATGAAGAGGTTTATTTAGTACAAAAAATGGTACGCACCGGTTTTGGTAATAACAACATTGATACCTGTGCTCGAGTATGTCACTCGCCCACTGGTTTTGGACTTAAAACTACGCTGGGTGAGTCTGCGGGCACCCAAACATTTGCTTCGGTTGAGAAAGCTGACGTTGTGATTGTAATGGGCGCTAATCCGACTGAAGCACACCCAGTCTTTGCTTCGCGATTAAAGAGGAGGCTTAGAGAGGGCGCCAAGCTAATCGTTATTGATCCGCGGCAGATTGAACTGGTTAGATCGCCTCACATCGTGGCAGACTATCATTTACCCGTTCGTCCTGGCACTAACGTGACCGTGCTAAATGCCTTAGCGCATGTCATCGTCAATGAAGGGCTACAGGCCCATGACTATATTGCGGAGCGATGTGAAACCGCAGATTTTGAGAAATGGGTCCAATTTATTGCTGATGAGCGCCACTCTCCTGAACACACCGAGCAGTTTAGCGGCGTGCCAGCGGCAGACTTGCGCGCTGCGGCTCGTTTGTATGCAACCGGAGGCAATGGGGCGATTTTCTATGGTCTTGGCGTAACTGAACATAGTCAAGGATCTACTGCGGTGATGGGGATTGCTAATTTGGCAATGTTGACGGGCAATCTTGGTCGAGACGGCGTAGGTGTTAACCCACTTCGTGGTCAAAATAATGTTCAGGGTTCCTGTGACATGGGCTCATTCCCACATGAATTACCCGGCTACAGGCATGTCTCAAATGTCGCTACCCGCCAGCTTTTTGAGCGAGAATGGGGTGTGACTCTTGACTCCGAGCCGGGCTTGCGAATTCCCAATATGTTCGACGCTGCGATTGACGGTGATTTCAAAGGGCTTTATTGTCAGGGCGAAGATATTGCTCAGTCTGATCCTAATACGCACCACGTTGAGGCGGCGCTGAAGGCCATTGAATGTTTGGTAGTACAGGATATCTTTCTCAATGAAACGGCTAAGTTTGCCCATGTGTTTTTACCAGGAGCCACGTTTCTAGAGAAGGACGGTACCTTTACCAATGCTGAGCGACGTATTTCTCGGGTTCGTAAAACCATGCCGCCGCTCAGCGGGAAAGCCGATTGGGAAGGCACTATGGCGCTAGCGAATGCTTTGGGCTGTAATATGCACTATAACCATCCGTCGGAAATCATGGATGAGATTGCTAAACTAACGCCAACGTTTAGTGGAGTTTCGTATAAGAAACTTGATGAATTGGGTAGTATCCAATGGCCCTGTAATGACCATACGCCGGCAGGCACGCCTATTATGCATGTCGACGAATTTGTCAGGGGCAAAGGCTTTTTTGCCATCACTGAATATGTGCCGACTGAGGAGCGCGCGAACCGAAAGTTCCCATTACTACTCACTACCGGTCGAATATTGTCACAATATAATGTGGGCGCGCAAACTAGGCGTACTAGTAATAGCCAATGGCATGCCGAAGATACACTAGAAATCCATCCTCATGACGCTGAAGAGCGAGGAATTAATCATGGTGATTGGGTCGGCATTCAAAGCAGGGTAGGGCAGACAGTGCTGCATGCTGACGTGACTAGTCGCGTAAAACCGGGCGTTGTCTACACCACCTTTCACCATCCAGTATCGGGTGCCAATGTGATAACCACTGACAATAGTGACTGGGCAACTAATTGCCCAGAGTATAAAGTCACTGCGGTTCAAATCAGTAAGGTGACGGCGCCCTCTAGTTGGCAAGCCAGACAAAAAAGCTTTGATACTCAACAGCTACAGTTACTAGAGAAAGCCAGGCATTAATGACTACGTCAATCCATCCAGATAGTCGTGTCAAAAGGCAGATATGGCTGGACGGAGAGACATCCTCAGGTGACGACCAGGTCGCCACTGAGACTGCTGTGGCGCTGGTGTACAACGGTGTTTCCCATGTGGTGATGATGGTCACACCCGCCGATTTGGAAGATTTTGCTGTTGGTTTTAGTTTAAGTGAGGGCATTCTGTCCAGTGCTAGGCAACTATTAGATGTTGAAGAAAAGTGGACAGAAATAGGCGTTGAGCTTGAGTTGACGATTGCGGCTGAAGCTTTTGTTGGGCTAAAAACGCGCCGTCGTAACCTTACTGGCCGAACTGGATGTGGGTTGTGCGGAGCAGAATCACTAGAACAAGCGGTTCCCAAGCCAGCGCTTATTACCAATGACTTGGAGATTACTCATCAAGCGATACAGCGCGCCATCGCTGAACTTGCTGGGTTACAGTCTTTGCAGAAAAAAACTGGTGCGGTTCATGGTGCCGCCTGGTGCCGTCTAGACGGCAGCATTGCTATGGTGCGCGAAGATGTGGGTCGGCATAATGCTTTAGACAAACTTCTGGGCGCTATGGCGCGAAATAGTGTTGACCCTGATGGTTTCGTGCTGGTAACGAGTCGAGCGAGTTATGAGATGGTCTCTAAAGCGGCCAGCGCCAATATTTGTTTACTGGCTGCAGTTTCAGCGCCGACATCCCTTGCCATTAATCTGGCGAAGGAGTGCGGTCTTAGTTTGGTTGGCTTTTCTCGGCCAGGCAGGCATGTTATTTATTCAAACGAGCAAAGGATAGTAGGTGAATCGCAATGAGTGCCTCAAAAATCGAACGATTGGTCAAAATGGTCAATCAAATTTCACTCAACATGAGCTCGAACGGACCTGCAGATTTTGTTGCTATGCAAGTGTCAGAGCATTTGGAAAAGTTCTGGTCTCCACCGATGAAAAATTTAATCAGTGAGCATATAGCTGACCAAAATATCGGACTCTCGCCGATTTCGCTTAAAGCGGTGATTGAACTTGCGGCTATCCAAAAAGCTAAATAATACCCCTAGTCAAGACGCCAACATCGACTGACTAATAGGTCAGATCACTCACTAAACTGACGGTCTAAAATTGATGGTTTGACTGGCATCGATTGTTGGAATTCGTTTGCATATTGGATAATTTCTGTGCTGATGCTGGGATCTTTTTCGGATATGTCTGTTGTTTCTCCGATGTCAGTTACTAGATCGATCAGCATCGGTGGATTGTGTACTTTCCTTTCAGGCGGCAAACCATAGGCGCCTTGAGTTATATAATGTATTTTGTGATCTTTTAGACGAAAAGCGCGCAATTCTGAGCCATTGTAAAAGGGTACAAATGAGCGTGGGCTTGCTTTCTGGTGTTTTAGTGTGCCGCTAAGATCAAAGCTGTCAGATGCCGTTTCAGACTTCTCAAATCCAGCGAGTTGAGAAAAGGTAGCGTAGAGATCTGTTTGCATCCCTAGATCCTTAATGACGCCCTGTTCAATTCCCGGTCCGCTAAAGAGTGTCATTACCCGCATGCCGCCTTCAAAGGTTGTTGCCTTGCCATTTCTAAGCGGTTTGGCTGATCCAGCATGATCTCCAAAGATGAGCCAAGGTCCATTGTCGCTGGTAAAGACGAGATAGGTGTTCTTGTCGATCGCCAACGCCTTCACTGCAGTGAGAATTTGCCCCACACTCCAGTCGATCTCTTCAATAACGTCACCATATATACCTTTTTGACTCTTGCCCGAAAATTCAGGGGAACTGAATAGTGGCACGTGGGGCATACTATGAGAAAGGTAGAGAAAGAACGGCTTTTTAGCTTTAACAGATTCATGCATAAACCGGATTGACTCGCGGGTGTATCGCTGGGTGATTAAGTTTTGATTTGCCGGCCGCTCCAGTTCGATGTCATTGAATGAGCCATCGAGTTGTCGTTGGCTGTAGATAAGCGGGACCTGCCAATCATTGATATCAGGGTTGAATATTTGTTTTTGTACTCTGGGGTAAACTTGCCTATATTTTTCAGCAGCGTCCTGGGGAGGCGTAAAAATATTACTTAAATTGATGCCATCCACTTCCCAGTCCATGTCATTGGAGTAGGGGATTCCAAGCCATTCGTCAAAGCCATGTCTAGTGGGATAATAGGCTTTAGCGTCGCCTAGATGCCATTTTCCAAACATTCCGGTTGCGTACCGATGATCTTGAAAGACCTCAGCGATGGTCTTCTCGCTATGAGGCAGACCTTTTTTGCTGCCGGGGAAAAATACGGCCATATTGTCTCCATATAGGCCTGTACGCACGGGTAGTTTCCCTGTTAAGAGCGCGCCTCGGCTTGGTGTACAAACGGATGCGCTAGCATAAAAGTTGGTCCATGCCTGGCCAGTCTCTACCAGTAAATCAATTGAAGGGGTCTTGATCAGCGGGTCGCCATAGGGCCCTGCATCTGCGTAGCCCATGTCGTCGGTATAGATGATAATAAAGTTTGGTTGGACAGTTTCGTTAGTCTTCTGCTCGCCTTGAGCGAAGCTGCTGATTACTATCAGTACGATGGAAATAATTTTCTTGAGATGCATGCTTGACTGGCCTTCTACAGATTATGGATGGAACTATAATGGCCAAAAGCTTATCATTCAGGTAGCAGTAGTGCCAGATGAAATCGGGCTTGAAGGATTAATTCATATGCCCTTCAGCAAAATTTTGAGATACTGTTGTCCAGACTGACAGCTAACGTTTAATTTTTGATTTAAAGGTACTAACAATGGCTAAAATGACGCATCTAAATAGCCTAGGTGAAGCGCATATGGTTGATATCTCGGCTAAGGAAGATACGGATCGAAGCGCTCTCGCCGAAGCACGAGTAGAACTGACTGATGCTATTGTAGCCGCGGTCCAGGAAGCTCATTTACCCAAAGGTGATTTGTTCGCCACCGTGCGTATTGCTGGAATTCAAGCCGCTAAAAAATGCAGTGATTTGATTCCCTTATGTCATCCACTGCCGTTAAGTAAAATTACCATCGATATTCGATTGGAGGGTAATCTTTTGATCATTAGGGCCCTGTGTAAAACGACGGGTAAGACCGGGGTTGAGATGGAAGCGTTGACCGCCGCTTCAGTCGCCGCGCTGACGGTCTATGATATGTGCAAAGGCATTGATAAAGGTATGGTCATTCGAGAGACTAGATTGTTAGAAAAATCTGGCGGTAAATCTGGAATTTGGCAAGCAGGCGATACAGGGGCTTCCATCGGTGATTGATCTTTTATTTTTTGGACGTCTAGGCGATCTTGCCGCTGAAGTAGATCGTTCTGTTACCTGTGTTGATGGTCGTGCAACGCCATTAGCCATTCGTGAGTGGCTAGCTACAGAGCATCAGAGCCTAGCGAAAGAGTTATCTGAACCTCAGGTCTTGGTGTCCGTGAATAAGATGATTGTGAAATGGGATCAACCACTTTTCGATGGTGATGAGTTAGCATTTTTGCCACCGGTCACTGGGGGTTAACTGCTTTGACTGATCTGGTCTGCGTACAAACTGATGATTTTGATTTAGCTGGCGAGTATCGGCGGTTACGCGATCTCAGTTCTCGAGTGGGTGCAGTAGTAACCTTTTGCGGATTAGTCCGAGATTTCGAATCTAGTTCATCAGAAATTGATCCAGATGCGCCTATCAATAACCTGACTCTTCAGCACTACCCTGGAATGACAGAAGCATTACTTGCCGAGATTATTGAGCAAGCAAAAACCCGTTGGTCACTGTACGGAGTGACTGTTATTCATCGAATTGGCACTCTGGCGCCTAATGATCAGATAGTCTTTGTCGGTGTGGCAACAGAGCATCGTAAACAAGCTTTTGATGCCGCCCAGTTTTTGATGGACTATCTGAAAACTCAGGCGACACTCTGGAAAAAGGTAACAGCTAAAGGTAAAGAGCAGTGGTTAGATGCTAAAGGCTCTGATGATGATGCCGCGGCAGAGTGGGGCGAATCTAGGAATGATTAATGTCGACGCTGTCATTCTTGCAGCGGGTCGATCCAGTCGTATGGGGGTTGCTAGCAAAGCACTGCTGCCCTTAAATGATTTACCTCTGTTAGATCATGTCATTAAACGACTAGCGCCACAGGTTGATTCTTTGATTGTTAGCGGGGATCAAATATTATTGGACAACCTTGATTATCCGGTGATTGAAGACGTCACGGCCAAGTTCTCAGGTCCCTTAGCGGGGCTGTATAGTGCGTTAGTCTCTTCCCATCTATCGGATGCTGAATATCTTATGGTTGTCCCCTGTGACGGTCCCCTGGCCCCTGAGACTTTGGTTGCCGCATTATATCGAGTGATTAGAGCTGCTGATGCCGATGTGGCTTGTGTGCGCTACGATGGCGTTGTTCAGGGTACTTTCTCTCTATGGCACAAGCGGCAAGTTGATAGAATCAAGAATGCACTTTTAGTTGAAAAATACGGCGGTTTTAAGCCTTTAATGCGAGCGCTCGATACAGTTTATCTAGATTGGCCAGAGCAATCTGTTAATCCATTTTTTAACATTAACACGCCTGATGACCTTAAAAAAGCTGAGAAGTTACTCTATGTTTAGGCCGGTTATGGTGAAGATTACAAGGAGTAGGGAAGTCTTGGCCCCATGGTAAAGAGACATTCACATTATTCGCTTTTAGAGTATTACCTGTCTGATGAGTCCGATTCCGATTGGGCTTTGGCGACCGTGGTTAATAAAGAGGGCTCCAGTTATCGATCGCCAGGATCGATCATGATAGTTAACTCCTATGGCCAATCTTTTGGTTTGGTCAGTGGTGGATGCCTAGAAGCAGATGTTACTATGCGAGCCAAGCGGGTTTTTCATAGCAAAATGGCGGCTTATGTTGAATATGATCTGCGCGAAGAAGATTCCTTTGCTGCAGATCTTGGGATCGGCTGTAAAGGTAAAATTGGCGTGCTGATTCAAATATTAACCGACAGGCACAAAGCGGTGCTAGAGTTTTTATATTCTCAATTAAGAGCTGGCAAATCCTGTTATTTACTCCAAAAATTTAAAGGTCAGATTGAATCTTCTGGTCTTGACGAAATCACACTGTTAGATACCAATGGCGCACTCTTAGCAACAACAGCTGACACCGATCAGAGGGCCCTGGCTGAAAGTTTTAAATGCAGTGATCAACATTCTACTTTCTGTAAAGACGACTCAAAATACTCTCTGTCTAGAATTGATGCTGCTTTTAGCTTTTGGATTTTTGGTGGTGGAGCCGATGCCCAACCTCTAGCCTCTATGGCTTCCCAGCTAGGGTGGCGAGTCACGGTGGTAGATCATAGAGCGGCTTATGCACGAGATAGTGCGTTTAGGACAGTGGAAATGATTCTTAAGAAAAGACCGCAGGACTTGGGTTGCTCCTCAGAGTGGCCTCCGATAGATGCCGCAATGCTAATGACCCACAATCTGGAATTAGATGCGCAGTGGCTAACCTTTTTACATCAGCGTTGCAGTCCCGCTTATGTGGGCCTATTAGGCCCTGTTGAACGACGAGAAAGCGTATTGAAATTATCCGAAATACCGGACTTGGAATGGCTTGACAAGCATGTTAATGGCCCTGTAGGCCTTGACATAGGAGGAGAGTTACCAGAATCCATAGCCTTATCAATTCTAGCCCAGTGCCACGCTGTTTTGTACGGAGCCAGTGGAGAAGTGTTGAATAAGAGAAGTTATATTCGAGTAAACCCTAGCTAATTGAGTCAGTTCTAGTGTGCTAGGCATCAATTCCAATGGTGTAATAACAAGCCTATTTTTGTCATAATAGACGCTATGATTGTGGGTTGTTGCTATGAATATAGAGATGATGACTGAGGTTGTCGCCAGTTAGCACTTTTTTCAGCTTTACCCCTCACTGATTAAGATTGAAAGAGTAGTTTATATGCCTTTAAACGATGACGATTTTATGCGCTACAGCCGGCATCTTTTGATGGGCGACATCGGCGAGTTGGGGCAACAGCGGTTATCAGATGCCAGAGTTTTAATTGTTGGTCTGGGCGGGCTAGGCTGTCCGGTGGCGCTGTATTTGGTTGCTGCTGGAGTTGGACAGATAGGGCTATGTGACCCGGATCGAGTGGATAAAACTAATCTACAGCGTCAGGTCTTGTACCGAACAGACGATTGCGGCAGTCTTAAGGTAGGTTGCGCTAAGCAAGCGCTAGAAGCACTGAACCCTGGAGTGACCATTAGTGCGTTTGCGCGACCCATAGATAAAGAAATACTGGCCGATGGCTATCATTTGGTGGTCGACTGCACGGATAACTTAGCGGCTCGGCAGATAATTAACGATGCATGCTATGCGCAGAGAATTCCCTTTGTGAGTGCGGCAGCGGTGGGGTGGGAGGGTCAGCTAGTGGCTTTTGACTTCGGTCGCTTCAGAAGCCTTTGCTTTAACTGCATTATTGACCATAATTCAGCGGAACCGATGATGAACTGTGCTAATTCAGGGGTTGTTGGGCCGGTGTTAGGAATTATGGGAAGTATGCAGGCCACAACGGTGATCAGGTTGCTGTTAGGCTATTTTAAGCAGCATGGAGAAATGACACGCTATGATGGTAAGCGCGGCCAATGGTTGTCGATGCACTGTAGCCGCAACCAGCAATGCCCAACCTGCGGCGCTGCATCTGTCTAGGAAAATATTATGAGCGAAAAGACTGTTTCTAAGAGACGATTTATGAAAATAGCGGTACTGACTATTTCTGATACGCGTACGTTCAAAACCGACAGCTCAGGCTCCTGGTTACAAGAGGCTATTGAGGCTGAGGGCCATAACCTAATCGATCGTAAAATTGTTATAGATGATATTTATCAGATGAGATCTATCGTCTCTAATTGGATCGCAGATGCGAGTGTCGAGGTGATAATTACAACGGGTGGCACTGGTTTTACTGGCCGTGACAGTACGCCCGAGGCATTGGCGCCAATTTTCGATAAACACATCGAAGGCTTTGGTGAGCTTTTTCGTCAGTTATCTTACGATGAAATAGGGACGTCTACCGTTCAGTCTCGGTGTCTTGCAGGACTTGCCAACAGAACGGCCATCTTTTGTTTGCCTGGCTCAACTGGAGCCTGTAAAACAGGCTGGAATGGTATTATTAGAGAGCAGCTAGATAGTACTTTTGAGCCCTGCAATTTCGTTCAACATGTTGGGCCGCGGGTCAAGTAATGCAATCAGTCCAAGAGGCCATTGCTAATCTCATTGAACGAGCATCTGTGCTACCTGTGGTTGATTCAATCAAGGTCACCCATAGTTTGGGCCGAATATTAGCTGAGGATGTGGTTGCTTGTGTTGATGTGCCGCCGGCAGATAATAGTGCGATGGATGGCTATGCCTTTTGCTACGAGGATGCCATTAAGCATGACTATAGCTTGCCGATCAGCCAGCGCATTCCGGCGGGGACTCCGTCACGCCCCTTACAGGCCAATACTGCCGCTCGTATCTTTACTGGCGGTGAGATCCCGGCCGGTGCTGACACAGTAGCCATGCAAGAAAATTGCACTGAGCATGGCAATACAGTGAAGTTAAGCCCTAGTATCGTATCCAAATCAAATGTCAGGCCTCGGGGACAAGACATTACCGCCAAATCAATTATATTAACTGCCGGTGCCCATCTAGGACCAGCTGAGATGGGATTGCTCTCATCACAGGGGTTCAACCAGGTTATGGTCTATGCTCGGCTCAAAGTGGCTATTTTTTCAACAGGGGATGAGCTTGTAGAACCTGGCTTTGAACTAAAATCAGGCCAGATTTACAATTCAAACCACGCCACTTTGATTGGTCTCATTCAATCGCTGGGTATGGAGTGTATTGATCTGGGTACCGTGCCTGACGACCTGGAAGCGACCAAGGCTATTTTACAGCGTGCTGCACTTACGTCGGACATAGTCATTAGCGCAGGTGGTGTTTCAGTCGGTGAAGAGGATCATGTTAAAGATGCTGTGGCAGATCTTGGTTCAATAGAATTTTGGCGGGTCGCTATTAAACCAGGCAAGCCATTAGCATTTGGCCGGGTGGGTGACACGCCGTTTATCGGTCTGCCAGGCAACCCTGCTTCTGTATTTGTAACATTTACTGTTCTTGCCAGACCTTTTTTGTTAGCGAGTCAAGGTCTGCGCGTCCGACATAAACCTATGCTAAAAGTAGCGGCGCTGTTCAATCGGCCAGCTGAGTCTCGTGAGGTTTATCTTCGCGGGCGATTAATCTGCAGTGAAAAGGGCGACGGAGTTGAAATCTATCCTAATCAAAGCAGTGGAGTGCTCTCGTCTGTCAGTTGGGGTGATGTCTTGGTTAGACAAAATAGTGGCGAGAAAATCCAATTTGATGACCTGGTTGATGTGTTAGTCTATTCATCGTATTAAAACCGAGTAAGAAGAGAAAAAAAGTGACTAATGCAGATGAACTATCTCCGATGAGCAACTCACTAATCGACCCCTTTGGTCGGACAGTTGATTATTTGAGACTCTCGGTAACTGATCGTTGCAATCTACGCTGCACCTACTGTATGGCGGAAGATATGACGTTCTTGCCTCGGCAGCAGATCTTATCCTTAGAGGAACTTCGTGATGTCGCTTCGGCTTTTGTTGAGCTGGGCGTGCGTAAAATTCGTCTGACGGGTGGTGAGCCGCTTATTCGAAGGGATATTATTAAGTTAGTGAGTGCTATATCGGTTCTTCCCGGTTTAGATGAAGTGACGATGACCACTAATGGCATGTTGCTACCCAAGATGGCACAGCCTCTCAAAGATGCCGGCATGAACCGGCTCAACATTAGTATCGACAGCCTTCAGCCGGATCGTTTTAAGACGCTAACTCGAGTAGGTGATCTAGACGTATGGTATAAGGGTATTCGGGCGGCTAAGAAAGCTAAATTTGCAAAACTTAAACTGAATGCGGTTATCCTCGCTGGCTTTAATGATGACGAGGTTCTTGATTTGGCTCGTTATGCGGTAGATAACCAGATGGATATTTCGTTTATTGAGGAAATGCCTCTTGGCGATATATCTTCTCATGATCGGGCCGATACTCAGATTACTAGTCAGTCCATCCGCCATCAATTAGATCGTGAGTTTGATTTGACTGATAGCGTGGAAACCACCGGTGGACCATCGCGCTATGTCCGGATAGCCGGCAGTACTAGTAAAATTGGCTTTATTTCTCCTATGTCTAATAATTTCTGTGAATCTTGCAATCGTGTCCGAATGACTGCTGAAGGGCGATTATTGCTATGCTTAGGTAATGAAAATAGTATGGATTTGCGTGAGGTGATTCGCTCTCACCCTGGGGACTCGGCAATATTACGAGCGAAAATAGTTGAGGCTCTGCAAAATAAGCCCGAACGCCACGAGTTCGATCTCAATCGCACTGATATTGTTCGTTTTATGAATATGACCGGTGGCTAGGGTTTGTCCTCACTTGGTTAGGTATTTATTAGCTCGGTCTAATTGATACGAAACAGGTTTATACTACAAAATTCACATTCTGGTATGTTATTGTTCCCCTAAGTATAAATATTGAACATGGCCGTAGCGCCGGTCGTTATTGTCGAGCTAGGTTCGCACAGGGCTAAGGATGAATTCACTTAATCAGCATAGGATTACCTCACCGTTTGTTAAGGGCCGGCAGCATCAGTTAAAGTTTCAGCTGATTTTGTCTGAGGCCTCACAGCTCTTTAATTGGCAGGGCTCACGGGCCACGACTTTGGCTGATATCGCGGGTACCATGAATTTAACTAAAACCTGTCTTTATTACTATGTTAGAAACAAAGAAGATCTTGTTCACAAGTGCTATGTGGCGACCTGCGATATGTGGTTGCAGCGGGCAATTGAGGCCAATGAATTACCCGGATCTGGCCTCGATAAAATTATCTCGATGATTGGCGGACATTTACAGCAATATGCATCGACATTGCAGAGTGAATCGCCTCATTTCGCCATGTTGACCGAGGTTAGCTCACTCAATGATGAATGCCGTGAGGATATCCTTAAGCGCTGGTCTGAGGTGGTTACAGTTTGCCGCTCAATGGTAGAAGACGGGGTCAAAGAGGGCGTAATCGCTGATTTAGACCCTTCTGTGGCGACATTGGCTATATTTTCTATTATCCAGTGGTTTCCGGTATGGATGAATCGAAAGCATGCGGCTAATGTCAGTTCGGTGATGGCGAGTGTATTGAGTCTGGTGACTGATGGGTTGGCCAGCGAGTACCATGTGTTTGAGGACGTTGATTTCCCCGTCTTAAGTGATATCAATGAGGATAGCTTCAACCGTGACATTCAAAACTATAATAAACGCGAGGCTTTCTATCGGGTGGGATCCACTCACTTTAATCAGAAAGGCTACAAAGGGACGTCGCTTGATGAAATAGCGAATTCTCTGGATGTGACCAAGGGTGCCTTTTATTACCATATAAAAAATAAAGAGGCGCTTCTTTACCAATGCTTCCACCGTACATTGCAGATGGAAACTGACCTGCTCGGTAAAGCTGGAGAGGTAGCTAAGGTCGGGCTGAAACAAATTGAGCTATCGCTACGCTATTTATTTCATATTCAATTTAGTGATCAGGGCCCATTGATTCGTTATCGTTCACTCCCGTCATTGGACCAAGATCATCGGAAAATGGTGTTAAAAGCGACCAAAGACAACAGCGAGAAGCTGGGTGCCTATATTCGTCAGGGTTTGATTGATGGAACGGTGCGTAATATCGATCCAGAGATAACCCAGAATATTTTATCTGGGGCTATTGAGGCCAGTCCTGATCTAACTGATTGGCTCCCGAACATGGATGGAAAAGAGTTATCATCAGAATATTTTTATATATTTATCAATGGATTATCGAAGAAATCTCGATAATTATATAAGTATTTAACCTTATAGAGTTCTAGTTTATGAGCAATTTTCACTTTAGTACGGTGTCTGATATTGTCGTTGGTCCGGGTGCCTCTGAGCAGCTTGGAGAAATGGCTGTGGGTTTGGGCATTAAGCGCGCCCTAATAGTGACCGATCCAGGGATTATTCAATTTAGCCTCTTGGATTCAGCGACTACCAGTCTTGATTCGCATAATGTTGAATACAGTATTTATTCTGATGTTGTGGCTGATCCACCGGAGCATGTGGTTATGGATGCAGTAGCCGCCGCACAAGCTTTTGGCTGTGATGGGGTAATCGGGTTTGGGGGTGGTAGCTCTATGGATGTAGCCAAGCTGCTAGCTGTTCTTATCACCGGAGACCAGGCTTTGTCTGAAATTTACGGTGTTGATCAAATTAGGGGTAAGCGATTACCTCTGGTTCAGGTGCCTACTACGGCTGGGACTGGCTCGGAAGCGACAATGGTGTCCATTATCACGACGGGCGAGACCACAAAGGCGGGTGTGGTTAGCCGAACTCTACTAGCCGATAAGATCATTCTCGATGCAACATTGACGATTGGGTTGCCGGCCCATATTACAGCGGCAACGGGCATTGATGCTATGGTGCATGCGATCGAATCCTACACGTCAAAGCGTCTTAAGAATCCACTGTCTGATATGCTTGCTTGTGAGGCTTTGAGATTGCTATCCGGCAGTATCCTTACTGCGGTTAAGCAGGGGGATAATGTTGCCGCAAGAGGCGACATGCTCCTCGGGGCGATGCTGGCTGGGCAGGCTTTTGCGAATTCGCCTGTGGCAGCGGTTCACGCTTTAGCCTACCCTTTGGGTGGTAACTATCACATCCCTCACGGCCTATCTAACTCATTGGTACTTCCTCATGTGCTTCGCTTCAACGCGCCAGTAGCGGCGAATCTCTATGCAGAGATAGCGCCTTTAATTATGCCTAATCAGATTTTACCCGAGGATGCTATTGCTAGGACGGAAATGCTTGCTGATCACTTTTTGGCTCTAGCGACTGATCTGGGGTTGCAAACGACATTGAGAGAGATGAATATTCCTGAAGATGATTTGCAAAAACTAGCAGAGGAGTCGATGCTTCAGCAGCGATTACTGGTTAATAATCCCCGAGAGGTTAGCCTCGAAGATGCTTTGGGCATCTATCAGCAAGCCTACTAAGGCGAATGGAGAGCAAAGTATGAGTGATGACCAACGATCGGATTATAAGTACTTTTCGAGCATGACTACTCGTTGGATGGATAACGATATCTACGGGCATGTGAATAACGCGGTTTATTACAGTTATTTTGATTCAGTGACCAACAAATATCTCATCGAGAAGGGCGGTTTAGATATTCACAATTCTGATGTTATTGGTTTTGTAGTTGCCTCAGCTTGTCAGTACAGATCCCCCGTGGCTTATCCTGAGCTACTTGATGCCGGTTTGCGGGTGAACAAGTTAGGTAATAGCTCCGTTGAGTATGGCATAGCCATTTTTAAAGAAGGCGCTCGCCAGGCGTCTGCAATGGGTACTTTTACCCATGTTTTCGTTAATCGTTCCACCGACAAGTCAGTGCCTATACCCAGGGACCTCAGAGTTGCGCTAGACGCACTTTTGGTAAAGGAATAGTAGTCATTTAAAGGAGTAATCCGTTGGATCTTAAAAACAAGGTAGTGGTTGTGACCGGTGGCGGTAATGGTATCGGTAAAGCCTTATGCGAAAAATTTGCCTCATTAGGCGCAAAAGTAGCTGTTGTAGACCTTGAGTGTGACGCCGCGCAGCAGGTGGCTGAGTCATGTAAAGGTCTAGGTTTAGTGGCTGATGTTGGCGTAGAGGCCGACATTCAGTCAGTTGTGCGAGATACTGAGGCCCAATTAGGACCAATCGACATATTTATCTCTAATGCCGGTGTTTCTTTTAGTGATGCGCCTGGGTGGATGGCAGCTTCAGCCTCTAACGAGGCTTGGCAAAAAAGTTGGGATGTCAATGTAATGGCCCACGTGTATGCCGCTCGCGCCGTTATACCGGGGATGATAAAGAGAGGGGGTGGCTATCTTGTCAATGTCGCTTCCGGAGCCTCCCTGCTATGCCAGATTGGCGACACAGCTTACTCTACCACTAAAACTGCTGCGCTTGGGTTTGCAGAATCTCTTGCCATCACCCATGGCGATGACAATATTAAAGTATCGGTAGTATGCCCACTTTATGTAGCAACCCGTATGACTGAGGGTGGACGAGGGGTTAGCGGCACGGATCGTGTGATGACCGCTGAAGATGCCGCCAAATCGGTGCTAGAAGGGTTGGAGGCAGGCACTTTTTTGATTATGCCTCACGATGATTTAGCCACCTATGCTCAGCGTAAGGGCGCTGATTATGACCGCTGGATAATGGGTATGCGGAGAATGCGTAAAGGCCTTGTTGAGCAGTATCCTAATTACGACTACCAACGGTAAGTAGCAATGCTGATCCATAGAGATAGAGTCCTCTCACCACTATTATTTATTGCTGGCTTGTGGTTGCTGATTAGTGCTTGGACGCCCGTTTTCGCAGTGAATTATGACAACTATGACGCGGATGTGGCCAAGCTGCTGCAGGAATATCAAATTCTTCCAGATGATCAGGGGTCCTACGCACCTTCGGTTTTGATGTTTAATGAGGCAAAAGATAGCAATACCCTGGTCGACTTCGAAACGGGGCTAATTGTACTCACCGCTACAACCGAGAAAGTATTAAAGCAGTCAATAATTGACGTGTTGTTGACTCACATCGATCCCTCAGTTATCGACGCTAAGACAGCTCAAGATTTCGGCTTAACTAATGATGAAACTAATCGTCCTTTTTTCTGGGAACAGGTGCTTGATCATACGGGGGAGGCGATAGGGTCAAAATGGCGAGCAGGTAAGTTTGCAGACTACCTATTGAAACAGAAAACGCGACAAAATGGGCGCTTAAGGGTTTCTCTGTCAATGGTTGAGACCCACAAGGATATAGCGGGGGGCAAGTATGTTAATTTTGCTAAAGCCGCTAGTCGGCAACATAAGGTGCCAGTATCGCTGGTTATGGCAATCATGGAGACCGAAAGTTCTTTCAACCCTCTGGCGCGCTCCCGATCCAATGCCCTAGGTTTGATGCAAATCAAAGCCGACACGGCGGGGCGAGATTACTTCTCCATTATTAAGGGTTACGAACACACCCCTACGTCCTCCTTTCTATATAGCCCTAAGAACAATATTGAGGTTGCTGCCGGGTATCTCAGCATATTAGGAAACCGTTATTTGGTGGGTATCAAAAACCCTAAGAAACGCGAGTACGCAATTATTTCTAGTTACAATGGCGGAGCGGGAAATCTCTGGTTAAGCTTAGACAGAAAGGGAAATAAGACCAAGTCCCTAGCCCGAATTAATAAAATGTCAGTGTCTGAATTTTATTGGTTTTTAACCAATCGACACATCCGCAAAGAAACGCGCAATTACGTCAAGAAGGTCAGTGAAAAGCAGAGTAAATACGCCAATTTGGGAGCACAACTATCAGTCTATGAGTCCTCTCTAGACATTGCGGAGCGATAAGAAGTTAACAATATGGCAAAACTGATTGGACGGAGCGATTTACCCCAGGGCCGACTTCAGCGCAAAGCCTCAAAGGGTGGCGTTTATATATCTAAATTCCGGCAAGTCTTTCTCCGCCATGGGCTAACCATGGGGCTAGTGGCGCTGGTATGTTTGTTTTTGCCTGCCTTAACTGAATCTATGCAGTGGCATTTTTAGCTAATCATTTAGGTTATGCTGCCGCAGGCGCTATTTTGGTTGTGTTTTTTCTCGGATTTCTGCGGTTCAGAGGTTATTCGATTAATGGGCGTGAGCTGGTTTGGCTGTTGTATTTACTGTTTATTTCCATGGTTGAAGAGTTTTCCTTTCGATTGATGTTACCGAGTTTTTTCCTGGCGACAGTGGGAGCTATCCCGGCGGTTGTTTTGAGTAATTTAGCGTTTGCCTGCATACACTTCTTTACCTTGCGTTGGCGACTAATGAACTGCATCGGTGCATTCTTGGGCGGCTTAGGCTTGAGTCGAATATTAAGCAATACTGAAGACATTATTTTAGTCATCGGCGTGCACTGGTTAGTGACATTTCTGAACACCCCAACCGCACCGACAAAGCAATCGGCATAGAACTCCACTGGAGCTATTTTTGCTAAATTATTTAACGTTTGAACTATCGTGCAGCCGCATCAAGCCTTCTTGAATAGTACTAGCCACCAAGCGTCCATCACGACTGTAAAAAGTACCACGGCTCAGCCCTCGACCCCGACTGGAGCGCTGGCTATCCATATGATACAAAAGCCATTCATCAGCTCTAAAACTATCGTGGAACCAAATAGCATGATCTAAGGAGGCTGGTTGTAGGTTGGGGTTCATAATACTCACCTCATGAGGCATCAATGCGGTGCTCATCAGGCCAAAGTCAGATGCATAGGCGAGGATCGCATTGTGCAGGCTGGTGTCCTGCTCAGCAGGCAACTCTCCAGCTGTTTTGATCCAAACAAATTGTTCCGCTTTCCTAGCCACAGGGTTAATGTAATCAATGGGGTCAATCGACCTCATTTGAATCGGCCGCAGGCTAGGGCGATGCTTAATCGAGCTTGTCTTTGCTGAAGGATCTAGTTGCTCACGTATCCTGTCCCAGCGCTGGCCGTCGTCTGACAAATTTTCGGGGCCAGGGCAGTCAGGCATCTCGCTCTGATGACTTAGGCCGGGCTCTAGGATTTGAAAACTTAAGGACGTGTTGAAGATAGCTTTGCCACGTTGGGATGCCACAACTCGGCGAGTGGTAAATGAACCGCCATCTCGAATATCGTCGACATCGTATAAAATCGGCACCGAAGGGTCGCCAGGCCGTAAAAAGTAGGCATGCTGGGAGTGAACTATGCGTTCAGAATCCACAGTATCCTGTGCCGCACGCATGGCCTGAGCGAACACCTGACCTCCAAAGACTCTTTTGTTGGTGGTTTCTGGCGTTACACCACGATAGAGGTTGGTGTCGATCTTTTCTAGGTTCAAAATATCGAGCAGTTGGTTAAGGGCTTCACTCATTCCATTTTTCCTTGGGCCTAGGGGTTAATGTTTATTCGTCAGCTATTTTAACGACTAACTTACCAAAGTTCTTGCCGCTGAATAACCAACTGAAGTACTCAGGAGCGCGCTCTAGACCTTCGACCATCGTCTCTTGATACTTTAACTCACCACTGGCAACCCACTGGGTAAGTGCGGTGTTGGCCTCAGCAAAATCGGCGTAGTGATCGAACACCAAAAAGAACTTATGTTCTGGAGGGGTCTCGAGTTCTCCGAAAATATGAAAGGGAGTACGCTCCTGAGTAATGTCGGTCGCGTTGTAGCTAGCAATATACCCGCAGATCGGTGCTCTCGCCCCGGGGTTAAACTGTTTGGAAACGGCTTCGGTTACTGAACCGCCCACAGATTCAAAATAGATATCAATGCCCTTGGGGCAAGCCGCTTTGAGTGCGCCATCAAGATCTACTGCTTTATAGTCGACGCATTCATCAAATCCAAGTTCATCTTTAACATAAGCGCATTTTTTCTCACCTCCAGCGATCCCGACCACATGCAGTCCAAGTTTTTTACCAATTTGGCCGACGACAGAGCCAACTGCGCCAGAGGCGGCTGAGACCACAAGAGTTTCACCGGCTACAGGCTTGCCCTCACGTTTTAGCCCAAAGTAAGCCGTTCTGCCAGGCATGCCGCAGACACCAAGGTAGGCGGACAGAGGCACGGTCTCTGGGTCTACCTTGTAGGTCATTGGGTCCTTTTCGTTACAGACAAAGTATTCTTGCCAGCCAGAGCGACAGCACACATAGTCACCTATGGCGTATCGAAATGATTTGGATTCGACAATAACACCAGCGGTTTCCGCCGGCATCACTCCATCAATAGGTACAGGGTCAGCATAGGATTTAGCCGCGCTCATACGCCCACGCATATAGGGGTCCAACGAAAGATACAGGACCTTAATCAATACTTGGCCATCCTGAACCTCGGGCACGGCAGTCGTTTCTAATCGAAAATCATCTGCTGTAGGTTCGCCGATGGGTCGGCTAGCGAGTACGATACTTTTGTTCTGATGTTCAGACATCTGTGATCCCTCTTTAACATGGTAAATGGTCTAATAGTTTGTTCGGCCAGCCTTGCTAGTCATTCTTCTATGCTTGGCTCGTTGCCTATCAAAACAGCCCGATTCTCTTAGGGGCTGTTAATTATTTTGGTGGTGACTATTCAATATAGCTTCCGATAAGTCTAATAATAACCGGGCCGGATGACCAGCATTAATAGGCTAAATGGCCTGTGTTTGTGGGCGGTGAGTCACCAAAATACTTGAAATTTACCTTAACATACTGTAAGTTCAATTTCTCAAAAATACTGGGTCAAGCTGGCATAAGCTTCCAGCGACGGACATCTATTGATTATATAAACAAGTAGGAGCCTAACGTGAGTGATTTACAAGTTTTCAGGCAAGAAACCCGTGAATGGCTAGAAAAAAACTGCCCCCAAAGCATGCGTTCACCGGTGATAGCTGGACAAGGTGTCTGTTGGGGAGGCCGCAAGTGGATCTTTGAAAGTGAAGACCAGCAGCTTTGGTTGGAGCGCATGGGTGCCAAAGGTTGGACTGCGCCTGATTGGCCCACTGAATATGGGGGTGGCGGATTAGCGAAAGCAGAACATAAGATTCTAAAGGAAGAAATGGGCCGAATCCGGGCCCGATCACCACTTGATAGCTTTGGTATCTGGATGATTGGTCCCGCGCTATTAAAGTTTGGCTCAGAGGAACTAAAACAGCAGCATTTACCACCGATTATTCGCGGCGAAATCCGATGGTGCCAAGGCTACAGTGAGCCGAATGCAGGTTCTGACTTGGCCGGATTACAAAGCAAGGCGGTCGATATGGGAGACCACTTTATAGCCAATGGACAAAAGGTATGGACGTCCTATGGCGATATGGCTGATTGGATGTTCTGCCTATTGCGTACGGATCCAGAAGCCAAAAAACAAATGGGTATTAGCTTGATGTTGTTCGATATGGAGTCCGCTGGAGTAACGGCTAAACCGATCAAACTCATCTCGGGTAGCTCGCCTTTCTGTGAGACTTTTCTGGATGATGTCCGAGTGGAGAAAGACCAGGTGGTGGGTGAAGTCAATCAGGGGTGGACGATAGCAAAATATCTACTCACGCATGAACGTGAAATGATTGGTGGTATGGGTCTTACTGGTGCTGGTTCGAAAACGCTCGGCATGATTGCTGCGAAGACTATAGGTACAACTGATGGTCGTTTGAATGATCTTTTTATGCGTACCGATGTCGCTAAATGGGAGATTGATGCGGCGGCGTTTGCGTTTACCGCCGAACGTGTAACCGATGAAGCCAAAGCAGGGCAAGGCGTTGGCGCCAGCTCTGCCATGCTTAAATATTATGGCACCGAGCTGAACAAGCGTCGTTTTGAGACGCTGTTGAAAATTGGTGGCAGCGATGATCTCATTTGGGACGGTGAGGTTTCCAATAATGGTTGGACTGCACGCACATTATTGCGGACTAAGGGCAATTCAATTGAAGGTGGAACCTCAGAAGTACAACTGAACATTATTGCTAAAAACATTCTTGGTTTGGGTTAACAGACTTTAAAGGTATTTAAGATGGCACTGGTATTAAACGAAGAACAACAAATGCTCAAAGAGTCTGCTCAGGGTTTTCTGGCCGAGCACGCTCCAATTGCGGAACTGCGTGCGCAACGAGATGCGGGCAGCGAATCGGGTTATTCAAACACTCTATGGTCCCAAATGGTCAACATGGGTTGGGCAGCAATTTTAGTACCTGAAGAATATGGCGGTTTAGCCTTTGGCCATGTTGGAATGGCGCAAATTGTTGAGGAAAGCGGGCGTACGTTAACTGCATCCCCACTGTTATCAACAGCGATTCTTGGTGTTACCGTGATTAATTTGGCAGGTAGCGAAGCCCAAAAGACTGAACTGCTTGGTGCGATTACCGGCGGCGAGTTGACGATAGCCTTAGCGGTTGATGAGAAAATCCATCACGACCCATTGCAAATTGCTATGTCGGCAAAAAAGAAAGGCGATGGTTATCTGTTGCGAGGTGAGAAGCGGTTTGTCGTTGACGGTGGCACCGCCGACAAATTGATTGTTGCTACCCGCACTGCTGGAAATCCGGGTGAAATGAAGGGGATTAGTCTATTTCTGGTTGATCGAACAGCGCCTGGTGTCAATGTTAAAAGGACGCAGATGATCGATGGACGGAACGCTGCAATAGTCACCTTTACTGATGTTGATGTGCGTTCAGATGCGTTACTTGGCGAGCAGGATAGGGGCTTTAGTGCACTCTCAGCGACTCTGGATGCTGGTAATGCTCACTTAGCCGCTGAACTTCTGGGTATTGCTCAAGAAAGTTTTCATCGGACGCTTCAGTATATGAAAGAGCGTAAGCAATTCGGCGCATTAATTGGTTCCTTCCAAGCATTACAGCATCGGACTGCTCACTGGTGGAGCGAGGTAGAGTTGTGTAAGTCAGTGGTTTTGAAGGTCATGCAATCTCTTGATGAGGGTGATGTGAAGAGTCCGGCTTTAGCGAGTATAGCTAAGGCTAAACTTTGTGAAGTGGCCGAGTTGTCCACTAACGAAGCGATCCAGATACATGGTGGCATCGGCATGACTGATGAGTATGAGATTGGGTTTTTCATTAAACGTGCTCGGCCTGCTCAGATGCTCTACGGTGATTACAACTATCACGCAAATCGGTTTGCACTGATCAGTGGATATTAAATGTGATAAATTATGGGCTGCCATTACGACAGCCCCTTTTTTGGCTTGAACTACCGACAATTGACCAGCAATAAAATTAAACTTTAAAAATCATGAGGAATGAATAATGGATTTAGGCATTAGTGACAAGGTCAAACCAATACTCGAAGAGGTCAAGAATTTTATAGATTTAGAGATTCTGCCGTTGGAGCAAGAATATCATGCAGAAATCGCTAAAGGTGATCGCTGGACATTCACTGACCGCCAAACTGAGATTCTTGAAACCCTCAAAACTAAAGCTAGAGCCAGGAATCTGTGGAATTTCTTTCTTACTCACTGGGAAGGTGGTTATGGCCTTAGTACAGTCGAGTACGCTTACATTGCCGAAGAGACCGGTCGATCTGTTTTGGCTCCAGAAGTCTTCAATTGCTCAGCGCCTGATACTGGCAACATGGAAGTATTGGCGAGGTACTGCACCGAGGAGCAAAAAGAAAAGTGGTTAACCCCTTTGCTCAACGGCGAAATACGCTCTGCTTATGCAATGACAGAGCCTGGAGTTGCCTCATCTGATGCGACCAATATTGCTCTGTCCTGTGTTGAGGATGGTGATGAATGGGTTCTTAATGGCGAGAAAATCTGGATCTCAGGGGCTGGCGATCCGCGATGTAAAATCTTGATCGTTATGTGTAACACCAACCCAGGTGGGCCGCGTCACTCTCAACATTCTCAGGTGTTGGTGCCTTTTGATACCCCCGGCGTTAAAAACTTGCGTCCAATGACGGTAATGAATGTCGATGATGCGCCCCATGGCCATATGCACATGCGCTTTACCGATGTTCGGGTTCCTAAAGAGAATATGATTCTTGGCGTTGGTCGTGGATTTGAGGTGGCTCAAGGGCGTCTTGGACCTGGTCGAATCCATCACTGTATGCGCTCTATTGGGCTTGCTGAAGCAGCGCTTAAATTATTGTGCGAACGAGCGGTTAGCCGTGAAGCCTTTGGCCGCCCCCTAGCCAAACTTGGCGCCAATGTAGATATTATTGCTGATGCGCGCATCAATATCGAGATGACTCGCTTGCTATGCCTCAAAGCTGCATGGCTCATGGATAACATGGGTACTGATGCTGCTCAACCATTTATCTCTATGATCAAGGTTGCTGCACCTAATATGTCATTAAAAATTATTGACGAAGCTATGCAGATGCATGGTGGAATTGGTATTTCAAATGATACACCCTTGGCCGGTTGGTATGGGGCTCAGCGAACCCTACGTTTTGCCGATGGTCCTGATGCGGTTCATCGCATGGTGATTGGCCGTCGCGAATTACGCACCTACAACAAATAAAATAAGACATAGATAAAAGGAAAATTAGGAATGACAATTCGATACGACGGACAGGTTGCCATCGTTACCGGTGCTGGAAATGGCTTAGGGCGTTCTCATGCAATAGCCTTGGCTGCTCGGGGCGCTAAAGTTGTGGTTAACGACCTTGGTGGTGCAGTAGACGGTTCGGGCAGTTCAAGTGACGCAGCTCTGGAAACAGTGCGGTTGATTGAGCAAGCGGGTGGCCAAGCGATCAGCAATGGCGCTAATGTCGCAGATTATGCTCAAGTCGAGGCTATGGTAGCTCAAGCCGTAGATACCTGGGGTCGAGTCGACATTTTGGTCAATAATGCGGGTATTTTGCGTGACAAAAGCTTTGTCAAAATGACTATGGCTGACTTTCAATTGGTGGTTGATGTCCACCTAATGGGCTCCGCTAACTGTACTAAGGCCGTGTGGGAGTTGATGAGAGGGCAAGCCTACGGTCGAATAGTAATGACGACGTCCTCCAGTGGTCTGTATGGAAACTTCGGTCAGGCTAACTATGGCGCAGCTAAGATGGCTGTTGTTGGGTTGATGAATACGCTAGTTCTTGAAGGAGATAAATACGATATTAAAGTCAATTGCCTGTCTCCCACAGCCGGCACTCGTATGCTTGATGGTCTGCTGACCGAAGAGAGTGCGGCAATACTGACTGTGGAATCAGTGACCACAGGTCTCTTAACTCTGTGCGATAAAGATGCCCCTAACCGCACCATATTGTGTGCCGGTGCCGGAGGATATGCGCGCACGCACATATATGAGACTGATGGTATTTACCTTGCTCCAGAAGATCAGACCCCCGAAAACGTGAGGGCTAATATGGATGCGATCGAAAATACAGACAACCAAAAAGTACTTATAGGCGGCTTTCAGCAGACAGATAAGTTTGTTGCTAAGGCCATCGATTATATTAAAAATAAATAGATTTTCAGGATACTGTTATGAAAGCATTAATATGTAGCGAATTCGGATCCACCCAAGACCTAACACTTGAGACCCGTGATGACCTCGAACCTGGTGCGGGTGAGGTACTTATCGATGTCAAGGCGGCAGGGGTTAACTTTCCTGATATTTTGACAGTTGAGGGTAAATACCAGTTTAAACCATCGTTGCCATTTATTCCCGGGACAGAGGTGTCCGGCGTAGTGAGTAAGCTAGGTAAAGGTGTGACTAGTCGCCAGGTGGGTGATGAAGTCGTGGGTATGGTGCAAATTGGTGGTTTTGCTAGCCAAGTTGTGACGTCAGAATACACTACCTTTTTGAAGGGTAGCAGTATGTCTTATGATCAGGCGGCAGGCTTTGCCGTCACCTATGGAACCTCTTACTACGCGCTAAAGCAAAAGGCACAATTGCAGCCAGGCGAGACCGTTCTTGTCCTTGGGGCGGCCGGTGGAGTGGGCATAGCAACTATTCAGATAGCTAAAGCAATGGGTGCCACAGTCATAGCTGCTGCAAGCACAGAAGAGAAACTCGATTTTGCATGTGAAGCAGGTGCCGATCTACGAATTAATTATTCGACCGATAACCTCAAAGAAAAGGTTAAAGAACTTACCAAAGGCAAGGGTGCAGATGTTATTTATGACCCTGTCGGCGGCGACTTCTCAGAGCAAGCATTCCGTGCTATTGCGTGGGATGGTCGGTTTTTAGTGATCGGTTTTGCTTCTGGCCCAATACCTAAAGTGCCACTTAACTTAGCGTTGCTAAAAGGCGCATCAATGGTCGGCGTCTTTTGGGGTGCCTGGTCAGCGCGTGACCCGAAGTCTTCTCAACAGAACTTTAAAGAGCTGATTGAGATGATTGACGGAGGTAAGTTCTCTCCATTAGTGACTGAAGTTTACTCTCTAGATGACCATAGCTCTGCCTTTGGCTCGATCGCTGAGCGTCGAGCGAAGGGTAAAGTAATACTGACCATGGACTAGGTTCCACCCTCTAAGTTAGTTTGGAAAATGCCTGCGAAAGCGGGTTTTTTTTGTGGTAGAGCATGGGCTATATATCTTCAATTCAATCTCATTTCTCAGATGGATTCTTGTTCTGAGGGTTATAGTTGCTGAATTATGACTCTTTGACTGCTAATATAAAGTTGACGCTAACAGACCACGAGGAAGTTCAATGATTTATTCAACGACAGAAACAATACCTGGCCGCCAGATTGTTGAGAGCTTAGGCGTGGTCACCGGTAACGTGGTCCAGGCCAAGCACATTGGTCGTGACATCATGGCTGGACTAAAAAGCATCGTCGGTGGTGAGATACGAGGCTATACCGAAATGCTGAATGAGGCTCGAGATATTGCCGTTGATAGATTAGTTAAAAGTGCCGAGCAGAAGGGTGCAGATGCAGTGGTTGGAATAAGATTTAGTACCAGTGCGATTATGGACGGGTCTTCCGAGATTCTGGTTTTTGGTACAGCGGTGAAACTTAGCTAAAAGAAACTATAGTTTTAGCTCAATAGATTATCTAAGCCGATGACTAATAACCCAAGCCCCGCGGCCCAAATGGCGCAACCAATAATGTCGGCCAGTGTGAATTTGAGACGACTTGCCCCACTGACACCTACCATCATTGGCACTAGGCTTCTTACCGCGGTTAGAAGACGTCCGCCGACAATCGATAATGTACCGTACTTCAAGATGAACGCTTCACCTTTCTGTATTTTATCGATTCGTTTTTGCGCAAACGCAGTGTCGTGGAATGCCGGGCCGAACCAACGACCGAAATAGAAACCGAGGTGATCGGAGAGGCATGCACCGGCAAAAGCCAGAGGGAGTATTTCCGATAGGGAGGCAATCTGTTCGGTGTATAAAATGGTGCTGACGGTTAATAAAATTACACCGGAAACGAATAGACCAAGTCCCGGGCAGGCCTCAAGAAATGCCAGTACAGGAATTATCATCCAGGCATGCTGCTGGTTACTATTGAGCCAATTTAATATAAAGTCGTCGATGAGTGATGTCCCGTATTTGTCAGTACTAGCCGGCGATAACAGCAGAAGCTTGGGCTTCTAGGATGCGTAATTTTGGGGCTTGATGCCACTCTTGGAATCAAAAAATTGTTTTAATTCTCTTAGGTCGGCTTGGGGGTCTGAGGTTGGCTCCAAAAGCCCCTCAATGCCAACAGTGCGCGTAATGCTATCGACATATACCACAAGAATGGGAACCTTAGCCGTGGTGGCGACATGGTGAAAACCTAGTTTCCAGTTAGGATTGGGGCTGCGTGTCCCTTCAGGGGTGATGATTAGAACGAACTCGTCACGCTCGTGGTAAAGACCGGCTATATATTTTACTAGCGATGTTGCTTCTGTTCGATTGACAGGAATCGCGCCACAGTAACGTAATAACCAGCCGAGGGGGCCGACAAAAAGGCTGTTTTTAATTAAAACACTTGGCTGAAATCGTAGGGTCGATACCGCCAAGATAAACAAAAAGAAGTCCCAATTTGATGTGTGAGGCGCGACAATCAAAACATATTTTTTTTGACCTTCGGGCAACTCGCCTGTTACACGCCAGCCAATGAGCTTTAATATGATCTTGGACAGAAAACGTAAAACGGGCGACAAAATTGGGGTTGAGAAAAGAGTGTAGCGCATCTGGATCTCCATCGGGGTGTGAATAATATAACAAATATGGCTCCAGTTAAATCATGTCCGCTAATGAGTCCTTTTAATCAATTTGTATAAGTTGATCGATTAACTAGGGTTATACTTGTCGCTATGGAGTAATTATAAAAATAAAAGGGAGCTGGCTTTGAGTGAAGTGTTGAAAACTGATTATTTAATCATTGGAAGCGGTGTGGTCGGCATGGCTTTTGCCGACACGCTCTTAGAAGAAACAAGCGCCAACATAATTATTGTGGATCGCTATGTAAAGCCTGGCGGTCACTGGAATCTTGCCTATCCCTTTGTCACCCTGCACCAGCCATCATCTTTCTTTGGCGTTAGTTCCAAAGAGCTTAGCCGCGGCACCTTTGATCAAGTGGGGTTAAATAAAGGCATGGGCGATTTGGCGTCAGGGGCTGAGGTCTGCGCCTACTTTGATGACCTCATGCGTCAGCGTTTTCTGGCGAGCGGCAGAGTACAGTATTTTCCGATGTGTGATTATCTAGGCGATGGCACTTTTACCTCTAAACTGACGGGAAAAGAATACCAGGTAGAGCACAAGAAGCTAGTGGATGCGACCTTCTTAACCGTTGATGTACCATCGACACATACACCTAATTTCAGTATTTCGCCTGAGGTTCAGTTTATGCCCCTGAACGATTTGCCTAAGATTAGGGCAAAACCAACAGGTTACGTTGTTATTGGTGGAGGTAAGACTGCGATCGATGCTTGTCTTTGGTTATTGGAAACGGGCGTTGACCCAGATGATATTACCTGGATTCGTTCCCGGGATGCGTGGTTATTAGACCGCGCGAACACTCAGCCAACAGAGGCCTTCTTTACTCATTCAGTGGGTTCAATTGCCGTCCAATACGAGGCCATAGCTGGCGCTGACTCTATTGAGGACATGTTTGATCGGCTCGAGGTCGGTGGTTACCTATTGCGGCTGGATAAGAATGTCCGTCCTAGTATGTTTCATGCTGCCACTATTAGTCGTGCGGAAGTTACTGAATTGCAGCGGATTAAAAATATAGTGCGACTTGGTCATGTCACCGAAATCGAAGAAAGTCGAATTGTTTTGGCTAATGGAGAGATCGAAACCAGTAAAGGGCATGTACATGTTGATTGTTCGGCAAGTTTAATTCGCACAATAGGGAAAAGAGTCCCTGTGCCAGTGTTCAAGGGTAAGTGCATTACGCCGCAAATGATAAGAGGATACCAGCCCGCGTTTAGTGCCTCTATGGCGGCTTATGTTGAGGCCAATTACACTGAAGAAGATGAAAGGAACAAGCTCTGCGCCTTGGTGCCTATGCCTAATCAAGCTGAAGACTTTATTCCTATGACCTTGGCTATGATGACCAATCAGTTTAACTGGTCTCAGGATAAGCCTTTGAAGCGATGGATCGGTCAAAACCGTCTGGATGGTTTCACTAAACTTATTACTAGCGTCGATAAAAATGATCGTGAGAAGATGGATATTATGCGCCGTATACAGGTAAGTGCGATGCCTGCGGTGGCCAAATTGCAGCAGTTTGCTGCTGAATTATCAGAGGGATTTTAAGGGTGAGTGAATTTCAAACATTTAAAAAAGATTTAACCCAAACACGGCTAGTTAAAACCAATGAGGCCGCAGCTCTAGCAAATTTGGCTGATGGCGACATTCTGTTGCGCATCGAGCGGTTCGCCTTTACCGCTAACAACATCACCTATGGCGCGGCGGGAGACACCATTGGCTACTGGAAGTTCTTTCCAGCGGCGGACAATGAGAGTGGTGATTGGGGTTGCCTGCCGGTCTGGGGCTTCGCCGATGTTATTGCTTCAAATGTAGAGGGTCTAGATGTGGGCGAGCGCCTTTATGGCTATTATCCCCCGTCTGATTTCGTAGTGATGTCGCCGATAAAGGTTTCATCGCAACGTTTTGTGGATGGGGCACTGCATCGTGCCGAGCTTCCTCCGGTGTACAATAATTATCAGCGAATATCTGCAGAAGCTGGCTACGATGGTGCCTTGGATAATATTCGTTCGATTTTGTTCCCTTTACACGTCACTTCATTTTGCCTGTGCGATGCGCTTCAGGAAGCTGAATATCAGGGTGCAAGTCAGGTTATTATCGTTAGCGCATCTAGCAAAACAGCGATTGGCTTGGCTCAGGGTTTGGCCAAAGAAGAGGGTGCGCCAAAAGTGGTCGGTTTGACTTCGAAAAGTAATCGAGTCTTTGTTGAGAGCTTGGGTTGTTATGATCAAGTTGTCTGCTATGACGAGCTGGCTAATCTAGATACCGCTATAGCGAGTGTTATGGTTGATATGGCGGGTAATCGTGCCGTTTTGGGCGCGGTGCACGGTGCATTAGGCGAGAACATGCTCAACTGTATAAGTGTCGGCATGACTCATTGGGATACTCTATCTGACAATGATCCTCTGGCAACACAGATGATTAGAGAGAGGACCTCCTTTTTCTTTGCTCCATCACACATTCAGAAGCGCATGACTGATTGGGGCCAGGATGGGTATAACGCTCGTACTAAGGCATTCATGTCGGCGCGAATACAAGAAAGTTTGTCTTGGATGAAAATTGAAGAAATATCGGGATTCGATGCCTTCAGTAACATCTATGATCAGATGGTTATTGGGAAAATAAATCCTAATGAAGGTATTGTTGTTGTCCCCTGAACGGCGTTAACTAAGTTGACCTAGCCGGCATCAGTTACCCTATTTTACCCGCATTAATTCAGGATCAATTTGTTATGATGCCAATCCATTATTTTGTTGTTGATTGCTGGGTAATTCCCTCAATAAATAATTGAGATATTGGTGCTGTGTTACGCTGTACAATTGGAATTTTCCATCATCAGTTTGAAGAGTTTTTTAGGCCCGCAAGGTACTGCTGACTAACTCCAGTTGGGCAAACGCTATGCTAGCAATTTCATGTTCTAGCACTTATCTAACCATGTCTCTATTGTGTTCGGAGATTAGATTTAATAGTACCTCGAGCTCATCGCTATAGATGATCAATTCTTCGCTAAACATCCGCCACGATCCGTTCTAGCCAGGGGTGCTTCTGAGTGACCCTCCAATACGCCTTGTTTTTATAAGGCGGCGACCCTGTTGACTAAATCTTGCTGTTCAATTAGAGATTTAAGCGCTCTTGCGGTCTGCTCCTCAATAACGGCAATAGCCTTAGCGTCTCTTGCACGTCACTGGAAATCTCTGGGAATGATTTCATCCCAAGATTTCTGTCGGAATATTTCATCATTGACGAACACTCGCCGATGAAAGATGAGGCGGAAATTTTCTGGATCACTGGTAAATTCCACATCTTGTTCGAATCTAAGGTGTCGGTCCTCAAGTTGGTAGTTCAGAGTATAAGAGCCCTCTACAGAGGTATAGGCTGGATTTTTGTCAGAGGTCCGGTGTTCAATGGCCTCTTCGAATCGCTCCTCACCCCAGGGGTAGCCTGTACCCCCTGAATTGCGTGCAACACCAAAAGCCTCATTTGTTTTAGGGTCGAGTTCGATAGACGTTATGGCGGCATAGCCGGATAGATTCCCGGCATCGAGAGTTTCGAATCCTGGCATCTGCGGGTCTGTGGCAGGTGCTTTGAAAATGGGTACTCGCGCTGGTGCGGCCAGTATTACGGGTAATTGCACTTGCGCCCCGCCTATCCCTCCAATTGCCAGTGCACTGCTCATAGGCATGGGTGTGGGCCACAACATTGGCCACTGAGAGTTACTGATTGCCAGACGAATTTTGTGACCTTTAGGAAACACCCATGAGGTGAGCATTAAATCCATTTTTAATGGAAAATTCTCTCCGGGAACCACGGCGATAGGCGTGCGTGCAGAGAGGCGATGGGTCCCATTGAAGCCGATTCCGGCTACCTGCGTCACTTGACCGTCCGGAGCGATATCGCTCAGACGTACCAACCAGTTTGCCCGCGGCGCTGTGGCTGAAACATTAATGAGTGCTTGGGCTCGACCTAGAATCTCCAGTGGTTCTTCAAGTGGTTCAGAGTCATAAACCAAGCTGTGGTCATCCATAGGTTGTTGGTCTGGTGTGATGCTACCCCACCACATTGTAGGGCCGCCGCCTTGAAGTCCCGCGGAAGGTTTGTATTTCATGGTATGGGTTGCAGTCTTTGATGATGGTGTGCGAGCCAACCTATGTTCATTGTCTGCGTACCAGATCTGGTTTTGTGTTCTCTTGATAGGCCATCCGTCTTCCCAGCGCCAGCTTCCGGATACTTCCTCTAGAGAAGGATTTGGCGGATGATAGTCACGTATATACACAGCGAATCGCGGTTCATCTAAAATGCCGGTATCGATACCTTTAAGCCAGTGGTCAAACCAGCGCACTGCCTCATGCCTCCACTCCATTTGTGGCTTCGGCCAAGCGGTATTGGGAAAGTAATGATCCCAGGGGCCTATCATGGCTTTAACGGGCGCTTTAACTTTTTCCAACATGCGTGGAATACTATTGCGATAGCCGTCATACCAGCCGCCTATGTGGAAGCTGGGGATTTGGATATCTTCATAGCGATCTCGCGCCGAACTCCTATCCCAAAATGGTCCGTCGCGCTGCTGACGCATATAAGTATAGACGCTGGGCTCAGCGCTAAAACGATTGCGCTCCCACTCTTCGTCCAATATGAAATCGGGTGCACCGGGTAGGGCGTTATAAAGGTCATTACTCATCATCCAAGAGTCTGTATGGATGATGCCGTCCATATAGTGCACGTCTTCCTGATACAGTTCCTCTGTCGCCATCAAGGATATAAACGTCTTTAGAGCTGGCGGCTGGCGCAAGGCCATTTGAATACCATTGAAGCCACCCCAAGAAATGCCGAACATGCCGACACTGCCGTTAGACCAAGCCTGCTTCGACAACCAATCGATCAGGATTTCGCCGTCATCGAGTTCGATATCTGAATACTCATAGGGAATGGTAGCCCCCTCTGAATTGCCAGTGCCGCGGATGTCCACTCGAACCACGACGTAACCATTCCGTACGAAATAACTGTATAGCGAAAGGTTGCGAGCACGGGAGTCGGTTTTACGATAAGGCGTGTACTCCAGTAATACCGGCATGCGGCTCTCTGTAGGGGCGGATGTACTGCGGTAAATATCCGCGGCCAACCTAACCCCGTCAGGTAAGGTGATCCAGGCCTCACTGAGTTGAATGTCAGAATCGAGTGCAACTTGTTGTGCCTCAACGGGCGTGATGGAGAATGGTAGAGTCGAGAAGACTAGCAATAAAAGCATGGTTACTATTCTAGTTCTGCGCATTTTCTTTATCTCAGTAAAAGCTAAGTAAATTGACTATAGGTGGAATCAGTAGTCTCATCTAGCTCAATCTACAATATAAACTGGGCTAGTTGCAATCGCGTAGCTATTATCAACCCATTAGCTATACAATTATTGAGCTAAATTAGGGCTTTGTCATGAGCTTTCCTGGTCATGCGGGTAGCCAATCCCCTCAGTTCACTACCGGTGAGACCTATTTATCTAAAGTGGCCTTGAGTAGACATGGTGGAATATAACGCCAATAAGCCAAGGTCCCACTTGAGACTTGGGATTCTTTCTCTTAGTGCACTACTCCGCCCTCCTGGGGCGTAAAATGTTGGTTATTTAGCCCTGGCGGGCTACCAACTGCCTATTAAACAGGGCAAAATAGTCTCCGGACTAAATGTGGAGGTTAACAGGAATGGTGCGTTTGATTGTCGGTATGTCTGGATCAAGTGGCGTGATCTATGGAATAAGAATACTTGAGAAGTTGGCCAATAATCCTGAGATTGAAACTCATTTAATTATGAGCCAAGCCGCGCGTATGAATGTGGGTATCGAGACTGACTGGAAGGCGGAAGATGTTGAGGCCTTGGCGGATGTGGTCCACAACAATAAAAATATAGGAGCTAGCATTGCCAGTGGTTCTTTTAAAACCGCAGGTATGGTGGTGGTGCCATGTTCTATGAAAACGTTGTCAGGTATTGCCAGTTCTTATGCGGACAACCTAATTATTCGTGCGGCAGATGTGGCGCTGAAAGAACGCCGTAGGTTGGTGATTATGCCCAGAGAATCTCCTCTGCACTCGGGGCATTGTGAATTGATGCTAAAGGCCAGCCAACTGGGTGCCATTATCTGTCCGCCATCGCCGGCCTTCTACTCAATGCCTAAAACTGTAGATGATATTATTAATCATTCGGTCGCTAGAATATTAGACCTATTTGATATTGAGACTGAAAGTCTTGAGCGCTGGCAGGGTAATGTCTAAAGATTTCAGTAATCTGCACCATTTCTTAAAGGATGAATCGGTTTTAACCATTTCAACTAATGATGAGAAAGGGGCTTGGAGTGCACCCGTACTTTATGCGGCAGATACCGCTATTAGCCCATTTGCCTTATATTTTCTTTCGTCCCCTAATAGTCGTCATATTAAGAGCCTGCCTGATGATGGTGTGGTTTCAGCCTCAATCTACTCAGATTACTCTGGTAATTGGCAATCAATTTGTGGCGCGCAGATGAGTGGGGCCATTAGCGTTGTGTCTGATCAGCAAAAGCCTTTTGTCGAAAATCTATACTTTGCTCGATTTCCAGAAATTAGAGACCTAATCGACAATCCTCAAGGCGACCAGGAACAGCGCATTGGAGCGGCTTTTGGTAAAAGTTTCTTTTATCGCGTTCAACCACTATTCGTTCGTTTCACCAATAATGGCGATAGTTTTGCTGGCCGCACAGAGTGGCATTTCTAATAACTTTACTCGGTCAGGTTAAATAACTGCGTATTGCCTCCTCGTGCGACTAAATTTTCTGTGCGAGTGCGCTCGCTCAAAAACCACAACAACCAGTGATAATGATAGCCTAGGTCATTTTTAGGCCACTCAATTAGAGGAATAATACTGCCGTTGCGACTAGCGATGATCTGTCGCAATGGTTGGCTATTGGTCTCGGCGGTATTGGCTATTATCCCTGCAATGTCAGCATGCTGAATAAGGTCCATTGCTTGGTTAAGGCTAGCTAGGATTAGCAGGTTTTTCGGCAATCCGTTCTTAATATAGCTATCTATAATATTGGACAGTTTACTCTCTAGACTCTCGTCAGATGCAATAATCAAGGAGCAACCGCAGAGTAGTGCGCTTCCAATTTGTTTAACAGCATCTTCAAATGGATCAGTTTCCCTTATTAATAAGAGCATAACTCCGCGTCCATGAACTGATAATTGGTTGGACTCGCCAGTCGGGCCAGGCAGTTCAATCGGTGCTGCCATCTTTTTTAGGACGACAGCCTGGATCTGAGGGTTAAGTAAAGGAACCTCATAAGTTTTTAATAGGATGTTCAGTCGTTGTTCTATCGAGATGCTCTGCCAGTGATGAATTGCCTTTGACGCAAGAGCTACCTTATCTATTTTATGGCTACTTTTGGTCTGCGCTCTCAGGTTAAAGATTGGAGCATCCTTAATTTCTGGCTGATGATGTATTGCCGAAGAATAACGAAAGAGGTAATTGGGACCGCCGGCTTTTGGACCCGTTCCCGATAGACCTCGTCCTCCGAACGGATTGACACCTACGACGGCGCCAACCATGTTTCGGTTAATGTAGACATTACCCGCGATAGTATTTCTGAATACCGTGTCTGCAAAAGCTTCAATGCGACTATGAATACCCAAAGTAAGGCCATAACGAGTGTCGTTAATTTGCTTTATAACTTTTTGAAGTTGGTCCGCCGAATAGCGAATGACATGCAGTACAGGGCCAAAAACTTCCTCGCTAAGCTGATCTAGTGAATCTATTTCAAATACATGGGGGGCGACAAAGCTTCCATTTGCACAAGTTGCATTAAGCTCCACCTTGGCTATTAGTGTTGCCTCACTCGTCATCCGGTCAATATGAGCGTCGAGAGTGTGCTTTGCATCCATGTCGATCACTGGCCCTAAGTCAGTAGCAAGGTGTTTTGGGTTGCCGACATTAATTGATGCCATTGCACCAGAAAGCATGACCAGCACCTGATCGGCAATATCCTGCTGTATGAATAGAACTCGAAGAGCGGAGCAACGTTGTCCTGCGCTTAGAAATGCAGAGCTGATAATGTCGTCGACCACCTGCTCGGGAAGCGCACTTGAGTCGACTATCATACAGTTTTGGCCGCCGGTTTCGGCAATAAAAGGAATAGGGCGTCCTGGGCGATTAGCAAGCTGGCGATTAATGATTAATGCTGTTGCGGTTGAACCAGTGAAGGCAATCCCTGAAATACGGTGGTCTGGAATAAGTATTTTGCCTACTTTAGAGCCGCTACCTAACAAAAATTGCAATGCCTCCTGTGGTACGCCAGCACGATGGAATAATTTTATAGCATAGGCCGCTACAGCAGGAGTTTGCATGGCAGGTTTGGCAATTACCGTGTTGCCTGCAGCCAAAGCTGCCGCGATTTGACCTGTAAAGATGGCCAACGGAAAATTCCAAGGGCTGATACATAAAAATACACCTTGGCCTTGCAATTTTAGCGAGTGCTCTAGGTGCATATTACGTGCTTGGATGGCGTAATAACGACAAAAATCGATTGCTTCTCGGACTTCAGATAAACCATCATTAAGTGTTCGTCCAGCTTCATTCGCGAGTAAAGCGATGAGCTCGGCACAGTCGCACTCTATGTAATTGGCAACTTTATCTAAGATGTCTGCGCGACATTGATGGCCTCTTGAATTCCAATCAGCCTGCGCGATGTAGGCTGATTCCAGGGCCTGTGAAATATCTCTTTGACTAGCTGCACTAAAGTGACCTATAAGCTCCGACTGATCCGCAGGATTGAACTGCTCTTTAACGTCAATCTCTTTACTTTCACCATTAACAATTGAGTGTGTAACCAATAATTCTTTAGAGACTTCCTCTATGCGAGTGAGTAATGTCTCGGTCTCACAGACCGAATCTAGATCTATTCCTCGCGCATTTTTGCGCATTTCGCCTGCGGCTTCGAAAATCTGCTCTGGAATTGGTATTCCTTTATGTTGGTATGGGAATGTATTCGTCACTTCTGATTCTGTGTCGTTTAGAAGTTCTTCAACGGGCGTTTTCTTATCAAGAAATCGATTAACAAATGAACTATTAGCGCCGTTCTCCAGTAGTCGCCTTACCAGGTAAGGCAGAAGATTTTTATGGTTACCTATAGGGGCATAAACTCTAACCGAGAAAGGTCTGTTGGGGTATTGTTTTTGAAGTTGCGGGTATAGGCTGTGCCCCATGCCATGTAGCCTTTGGAATTCAAACTCACGATCACCGGCCAATTCCAATATCATCGAGACGGTGTAGGCATTATGTGTGGCAAATTGAGGAAATATTTTTTGCGGCGCATCTAGTAATAGTGCAGCACAATGCTGGTAGCATAGGTCGGTATTAGACTTCCTAGTGAACACTGGATAGCTTTCGAGGCCTAATTCTTGTGCGTGTTTAATCTCCGCGTCCCAGTAGGCACCTTTGACCAAACGCACCATCAGCCTGCGCTCAGATTTCTCTGCCAGAGCGATAAGCCATTTAGCAGAGTCCGGCGCGCGTTTTTGGTACGCTTGTAATACAAAACCAAGTCCTTGCCAATCTGCCAAATCAGGGTCGCAGGCGAGAGCTTCAAAGACATCTAGGGAGATATCTAGACGATATGATTCTTCTGCGTCAATAGAGAGACTGATATTGTGTTGCTTGGCTTGTTGGCACAGCTGCTTGATGCGCGGCAATAATTCAGTCATCACTAGTGAGTGTTGGGCGAAATAGTATCTTGGGTGCAGCGCAGACAGTTTTACTGAGATGCCATTTGTTCGATAAATATCGGGATAGTCCTCCGCACCTTGTTGACGAGCGACTCCGATTTCATCAATTGCTTGGCTATAGGCATGCAGGTAGGACCGAGCATCTTCATCGGTGCGCGCACCTTCTCCAAGCATGTCGAATGAAAATAGAGTGTCACTATGATTTTTCTTGCGGCCTTGCTCGATGCCTTCAGCGATGCTCCGACCGAGGACATATTGACCCCCCATGATACGCATAGCTTGCATTACGGCGGCGCGGATGGCAGGTTCACCGATCGTTGCGGTGAGTCGTTTTATCCAGCTCTCTGGGTGTTGAGTGATGTCAGTATCTAAGCTGACCAAGTGGCCCGTTAGCATCAGTCCCCAGGTAGAGGCGTTGACAAATAATGAGTCTGATTGGCCCCGATGATTATTCCATTTCCCCGAGCGAATTTTTTCAGCAATCAGGCGGTCAGCCGTCAGTCCGTCAGGGACGCGCAAAAGCGCCTCGGCCAAACACATTAAGGCGACGCCTTCGCCGTTGGATAAGCCAAACTGAAGTAGAAAAGCATCGAGGGTTCCTCCGCTTGCTTTTCCGGTCCGGCAGTCGGTGACTAGGTTTCGAGCAGAAATAAGAATACGCTCTCTAGCCTCTTTCGAGAGAGGTGTGCTAAGAATCAGTTGACTAACTATTTGGTGTTCATCGAAATGAGCGGTTTCTCGAATCTTTTGTCGTAATCTAATTTGGTTCATTGAGAGCCTCAAAAAAGTCCATAATGCGTTATTAATTATTCTGCATTTTGATTCAAAAGCTTTAGTATATGCCTCCAAATTTGACTATTTTGCCATATTTAATAATGCTAATATCTAATTTATAGATTATCATGCTTTATAGGTTACGGGTAAAGTTTAACAATTTTCTGTTGTTAACGGCGTGTTTCTAGAGACATTAATCTTAGAGGTGACAATGAAAAATATAGTGGCGCTGGATAGAATTGATAAACGGATTTTAATGGTACTTCAGAGCAACGGACGGATTTCTAATGTAGAACTTTCACGCCAGGTTAATTTGACCCCGACACCCTGTCTGGAGAGAGTCAAAAGATTAGAGAAAGAGGGCTTCATTACGGACTATGTGGCCCTAATTGACCCAGTAAAAGTTAATTCCGGCCTCTGTGCTTATATCGAGGTTCAGTTGGTGAGTTCAACAACTGATGCATTTAAGCGTTTTAATCAACAGATGATTGACCTTCCTGAGGTGCAGGAATGCCAAATGGTGGCTGGAGGTTTTGATTATTTGATTAAAATCCGAGTGTCGGATATGCAGCATTATCAGCGCTTCTTAGGCGAAAAACTTGCATCGATCAGCGATATAAGCCAAACCCATACCTACGTTGTTATTCAAGATGTTAAGTCAGAAACTGCAGTTCAGATTAACAGCTAGTTAACATAAATTCGCGGCACGCGCGAGGGCATTCGTGTGAGTAACTCATAACCGATTGTGTCGCAGTGGTGAGCAATTTCGTTAACCGGAAGTTCAGGCCCCCAAAGTACGACTTTGTCTCCGATAGATACAAGGTCTAGGTCAGTGACGTCGACTGTAATCATGTCCATTGAAACTCTTCCTACCAGAGGGCAGCGCACGCCGTTAATAAGAACGGGCGTTCCATTGGGTGCGTGGCGCGGATAGCCATCACCGTAGCCAACAGTAATGGTAGCAATGGTTGAGTCTCGTTTTGCCGTCCAGTTGGCGGTGTAACCGACGGACTCACCGGATGAAATGCATCGAATGGAGATCACCGCCGACTGCAGGGACATAACAGGTATAAGTTTGTCGGCGTTGTCTTGCTCTTCTGAGAATGGTGAGTTCCCATAGAGCATATAACCCGGTCTTTGCCAGTCACGATGAGTTTTCGGCCAAGCTAAAATAGCAGCCGAATTGGCAAGAGATTGTTTGATAATATCGCCACTCGCCAAGGTCTGAGATTTTATCCATTGATCAAAAATAGCCAATTGTGCACTCGTTGCGCTACTGCCCATATCATCGGCGCAAGCGAAGTGCGAGGCTGCGATAATGGGCTTGGCAACATTGTCGCTATTTTTTAGTGCCTGATAGGCTTGGATCGCTTCTTTAGGCTGAAATCCAAGGCGGTGCATACCGGTATCTATACCCAGCCATACGATTATCGGCTGGGAGATCGATGCATTTACAATGGCATCGTTTTGCACTAGGTTTTCGACCATTAGCATGAAATTGTTATCAGCGGCGATTGCAACTTCATCGCAAGAGAAAGTGCCTTCAAGTAATAAGATAGGCTGTTGGATGCCGGCTTGTCGAAGAGTCAAGGCTTCGTCAATCGAGGCTACGCCAAATGCTGGCGCAGACTCTGCTAGCGCACGACTAACCTCTATCATGCCATGCCCGTAAGCATTAGCTTTAACCATGGGAATAGCGTTGGCTCCTGGTGCCAGTGATTGCGCTAAGGCGAAATTGGACCTTAGAGATTTTAAGTCAACAACAGCAACCGTTGGTCTAGACATAATAGTTGGTACCGCTAGTAATTAAACTTGTGAGCGGAGAAAAGTCGTTGAGCAGCCAGCCAAACATCTCCGACCTTGCCATCTCCGACGGGGCTTCCATCCACCTCAATGACCGCGCCCACCTCTTTGGTGGAGCTGCTAATCCAAACTTCGTCGGCGTCAAGCACCTCTTGTTTAGTGATGGCTCGTTCTTCAACCGGAATTGATCCATCGTTACGAAGAATATCGAGCAGCATATAGCGGGTAATGCCTGGTAATAGTTGATTATCCAGGGGGGGCGTTATAAGTGTGCCATTTTTAACTATAAAAGCATTGCATGAGCTGGCTTCAGTGAGTTCATTGTTGGCATTGAACAGCAACGTTTCATCATGACCTTGGTCGTATCCCTGCTGAAAATGTAGGACATTACCCAGCAGCGCAGTGGACTTAATGTGGCAGCGCTGCCATCGAAGGTCTTGAGCAGTTGATACTTTGTATCCTTTGGCGATTGTTTTGTCTGCTACTGGAGGCTCAGGAATTTCAAAGCTAAACCCAAAGATCGTTGGTTCAACATTCGCAGGGAAGGCATGGTATCGTTTAGTATCTGCACCTCGGCTAACCTGGAGGTAAATGCCTAAATTACTGTTACCATTTTTACTAGCAAGGTCTTCACAGAGCGATTTCCATTGCTGGTGAGACCAGTCAACATTCAAACCAATGCCTTTAAATCCATCGTTCATGCGGTCAATATGGGGACCAAAACCTAATAATTTTCCCTGATAAGAGGGGATAACTTCATAGATCCCGTCACCGAAAAGAAAACCACGATCCAGGGGCGAAATCTTAGCCTCTGACATCGGCATGTATGAACCATTTAGAAAAACAATACTCATAGATAGACCTTAGTTTTGTATAGGTTAAAAATAGCGTTGGGCTGATCGTCTTTAGGTATTCCGAAGCAAAAAATAATATCAGTTAGTGACGTTTTAGACAAAGCTAATTGATTTTAAAATGACGCATCTGGATTAAATTGCAGGAAAATCTCCAAGTTACTAGGCATTTCAAGTGAAAATATCTGGTGTGCCACTAAAATCCGGATAACTCTCTTAGATTGGCTACCAGTTGTTGGGTTACATCTGAATCGACACCGTCTTCTGTTAGGGTATTTTCACCGGTGACACCATCGACACTGCCACCCTCAGATAACATCTGAAGTATGGCTTTGTTATCCCAGTCGGCGAGTATATCTTGGCCTCTAATGGCTGAGAGTAACGCCACTAAGCCGTGGGCGGCCCAGTTAGAGATATCAGCAAGGAGAAGCTCGTCGCAACCTGTGCTTGCTGAGCGAATATCGAGTTGCTCGAGAGCCTCAGTAATATTTCCCATGCCTATCTCATTGCCTCCATCGCCAATAGCGATAGTGGGGCAGGTGGCTAAAGATATAAAGCTATCATAATCGGCACAGTGCTCTGAAATATCCACACCACGCATGTTGTAGTAGCGACCATCGCTAGACTGACCCGGACGTTCAATTGAAATCACCAGCGCCGGTTGGTACTGACTAAGGGCTTCCTGAGCTTGCTTTTCTCCGTCCTCATTTATTTTGATTTCATGAGTATTGAAGTCTTTGCTCAGCAAACTACAGAGGGGTGCCTCGCAGACCAAAATTGGCGCTCCTCCAATGGCTTCGATTGCTCGGTACAAAGCGATTGCGCCTGCCGGACCATCCGTTTCAAAGCTCCCATTTACTGGAAAGCCGGTGCCAATGAGAATTTTACCCTCTGCATGATGAATAAGCTGTGCGGCTCTTAAATATGATCCGCTTTTTATGGCTGAGGACATCGTCTTCATACCGCGATAATTATTAGCCACTAACCGGGTTTCTATTTCTTCGGAGAGAGAGGCCAAATTTATACTGGCCTCACAGTTCTCGAATGTAATCTCAGCAAGATGCTTTAGATTATGTGCCTGCTCGATACTGATCTCTTCAAAATAAACGATGGCGTCTGGGCCAAGTTGCGCTAACTTGTCTAAATCTAATGAAAGCACCGAACCTAATTTGGGGTATCCACCAATAGTTTGTCGGTCATTGAGCAGGATAATTGGCTGCCCATCAGGAGGAACTTGAATTGCACCTTGGCATATACCTTCAGACAGAATGCCACCGATAGAGGGTTTGATCTCCGGGCCGAGTAGTCTAAAGCCCATTCGATCGTTACGTTCCGAAATACGGTATTGTCCGTGGAAAAACTGTTTTTTCTGCTGTTCTGTAAAGCAATCCTGCTGATAACCTAGCAACATCCTGAGTCGAGTCGATTCCGGCGCCCTGATTAGGTGCTGCGGTTGTGCTTGAACTGGCGTAAAGAGCGGAGGGTGTAATAGGGTTTCGCCACAGGGAATCAGGTCGCCGTTGCTCAAAGGGGAGCCATCACCGGCCAAACCACCCACTGATTCCCTAGTGACGGTGGAACAGCTGCCAAAAGTAGTCTCTATGTCAAACCCACCGGTTACCGCTAGGTAGCATCGTATGCCTATCTTGGCGTAGCCCAATTCAATGCGATCGCCAGGTTTAATTCGATTAACCGCCCAACAATCTACGGGAACTTTATTAATGCTAAGGTCAACTAGAGCACCGGTGAGGGCAAAATAGGTATCAACCGTGGACTCTAAGACCAAGCCGCCAATGGTCACCTCAATTACGGGTGTATTAATAGGGTTTGAGCACAGTTTATTGGCCCAGCGAAAAGAGTGACGATCTAAAGGACCTCCTACCGTAAGACCAATATGGTGATTGCCAAAGCGACCTTCATCTTGGATTAAGCTGTGAACGCCCGACTGAACAACTCTTAACCCGTTCACCTGAGGTCTCCGAGAGCATCCAGTTTGCCACCAAGATCAATAAACGCCTGTTTACTGATCGCCTTAAAAGCAACCCTATCTCCCGTAGATACCGGCATTATTGGGTCCGCCTTAGCATCGAACATAGGTGTTGGGCAAAGGCCAATCAGATTCCATCCTCCGGGAGACTGGGCAGGGTAAACTGCAGTTTGACGGTCGGCGATGGCTACGGCGCCGCGAGGTACTTTAAGTCTTGGGGTTGCCAGTCTTGGCGCTGCGATGCGTTGGTCGACCTCACCAAGATAGGCAAAACCCGGCGCGAATCCGATGGCGTAAACGCGGTATTCAATCGCCTGGTGCAGTTCTATTACCTGATCAATTGATAAGCCCGCGTTTTCCGCTAAGGCGCTTAAATCTGGCCCGGATTCAAGGCTGTAATATACAGGCAGAGTTATTAGCTTGCCATCATGATTAGCTGGTAATGTATTGGATTGACTAGAACTCGCGGCTGCAACTGTACGAATAACCTTAGATACCGCAAAGTGATCGGTAAGGAGGCTGTCATAGATCACCAATATAGATGCATAAGAGGGTATTAAGTCGACCAGATGTCGACCTAAGGCAAGACCAATAGCAGACGAACAGGTTTTTATACGCGCGGCCACCTCTGCGTCAACTTTATCTGAAAAATACACAATGAGAGAATTTTCTCCGGCAACTGAAATAACGATGGATTGATTAGTCATTGGGCGCCCATCATCGGAGTAACCGCCGAACTTCTGCTATCGCCGCCACGCCATCAGCATTATCGCCATGGACGCAAACTGAATCTGCTTGAATGGATAGCCTCAGACCACCGATAGTAGTAATGGTGCCGGTATTGTTGAGTTGCACAACTTGGGCTAACATTTTTTCCCGGCTGTGCACGGCTCCGGGCAACTTTCTGCTTAGCAATGAACCATTATCAGCATAGCAACGATCGGCAAATGCCTCGAAGATAAGGTCTAAATTAAAAGCCTCAGCTTCTTGGCGGTGAGCATCAGCCTCAGGGGTGGCTTGTAACATAAATGCTAAGGGCAACGGTGATGAACTAATAGCCTGCATTACCGCACTACGAATATGCCCATTCGTCATCATGTCGTTATACAGCGCCCCGTGAGGTTTCACGTAAGAAAGAGAAATGCCTGTCTCGAGCGCAATCTCGGCTAACGCGGCGATTTGCGACTGTATTAGTTCGATCAATTCTTTGCTGGGCAGCGACATTGATGTTCTTCCGAAGCCCTCTCTATCTGGGTAGCTAGGATGGGCACCAACTAAAACGCCGTTTTCTTTCGCCAGCATCAGCGTCGCCCTCATCATCTCAGCGTTCCCCGCGTGGAGACCGCAAGCAATATTCGCTTGATCAATGTGTGGCATTACCAGAGCATCGACATCCATAACATCAGGATGGGTGCTCTCACCAAGATCGCAATTTAACAATAGAGACATAAGGGTATCCTAACTAAAATCTGGGCCGGGTTGTTCAAAAGAGCTGTTAAGTAGGTCTGTAATCAACATACAGCCTGGGCTGTGAGTGATGCAAAAGGGTGGTTTGGCTTGTTCAAGTGCCACCTGAGGCGTTACGCCGCAAGCCCAAAAAATAGGTTGCTCATCACTATTGATTGTCACAGCATCCCCATAGTCGGGCTGGTTAATGTTGTTTATCCCTATAATTTTCGGATCACCAACGTGGACCGGAGCGCCATGAACTGATGGGAATCGACCGGTTATCTTAATGGCTTCCTTTGCATCTGCATCATTGAAAGGACGCATACTAACTACCATTTTTCCTTTAAAGGGTCCAGCAGCCGTGCAGTCAATGTTGGTTCGATACATGGGAACATTACGCTGTTCGCTAATATTTCGCACATCCAGGCCCTCTGCTATAAGAGCTTCTTCGAAGGAAAATGAACAGCCTATTAAAAAAGAAACTAAATCATCGTTCCATAGATGGGAAATATCAGACATTTCTCTGGTCAACTGGCCATCTTCGAACAGTCTATAGCTCGATATGTCGGTCCGAATATCAAGATCTTGTCCCAGTTCTGCGATATGGGGGTCGCCAACCTTAGATATCGCGATAAGTGGGCATGGTTTTGGGTTGGCACGGCAAAAGAGTGTAAATTGCTCAGCCCACGCTTGAGGTAATATCACTAGATTGCATTGAACGTAACCTTGGCACAGGCCGGACGTCACGCCATCATGCTGGTTGATGCGAATCAATTGGCGAAGATCTGTTGGGGTGAGCGTATTGAGCATATTTGTGCGCCTTCTGCATTTAGCTATTTTTAAATGCATGTTCCTGTATGTGCTGAACGATATCTTTCAGGGCAATATGTTGATTTTCAGAGTCTCTACGATGCCGGTATTCCAAAGTGTCGGTCTCTAAGCCTCTATCACCGATAACAATTCTATGGGGAATGCCGATGAGCTCCACATCTGCAAGCATACCACCAAGCCTGGCCTTAGCTTCATCCATAAAGAGCACTTCGTAACCTGATTCAGTTAGTTGATTATAAAGAGTTTCACAGGCTTGTTTGACAGAATCTGACTTGTGCATATTGATTGGTACAATAGCAATCTGAAATGGAGCGATAGACTCAGGCCAGATGATGCCGTTTTCATCATTATTTTGTTCAATAGCCGCGGCTACAATGCGGCTGACACCAATACCGTAGCAGCCCATACTCATAAACTGCTGCTTACCATTTTCATCCAGCACCGTGGCTTTCATCGCTTCACTATATTTTGTGCCTAACTGGAATATGTGGCCCACTTCAATGCCACGCTTTATTTCTAAAACACCTCTACCATCGGGGCTTGCGTCGCCTGCGACAACATTACGAATATCAGCAACCACATAGTCAGCAGTATCTCGCTGCCAGTTGGCTCCGGTAAAATGGTAACCATCATGGTTCGCGCCGCACGCAAAGTCACTGAGGACGGCAGCGCTAGGATCGACCACTAGAGGCAAACCGAGATTGACCGGCCCTATAGATCCTGGAGAGCATTTGAGAGTTTCTTTAATTTGTTCTTCAGTGGCGAAACTGATTTTTGATTTAAGTCCCAAAACCCCTTGAGCCTTGATCTCATTAAGTTCGTGATCCCCACGTAGCATTAGCCCGTAGAGTTGAGTCTTACCCCTATCATCCTCGGCACTTATAATTAGAGACTTTAGAGTCTTTGCCGGCTCAACATTTAAAAACTGGCAGAGATCAGCAATAGTGTGGACGCCGGGTGTTGCAATTTCAGTCAACTCTAATTGCGGGCTAGCGGCCACGCCCTCTGGTGCCAGCGCTTCAGCTTTTTCTATATTGGCGGCGTAGTCTCCCTCACTTGAAAACACTATTGCATCTTCCCCAGACTCGGCAAGAACGTGAAATTCGTGGGAGTGACTTCCTCCAATACTACCGGTGTCGGCAAGGACAGCGCGAAAAATCAGTCCAGCGCGTTCAAAGATAGTGGAATAGGTTGCGTGCATTAGGTCGTACGTCTCTTGCAAAGAGGCCGCGTTACTATGGAAAGAATAGGCATCTTTCATGCAAAATTCTCGTGTGCGCATGACACCGAAACGGGGTCTTCTCTCGTCACGGAACTTAGTTTGTATTTGATAGAAATTAGCCGGCAATTGTTTGTAACTACTGATCTCGTTTCTAATAATGTCGGTGATGACTTCTTCGTGAGTAGGGCCAAGGCAAAACTCACGATCATGCCGATCTTTAATTCGTAGCAATTCGGGTCCAAACTGGCCCCAACGACCAGACTCGGCCCACAGATCAGCGGGTTGAACTACTGGCATTAACATTTCCAACGCCCCAGACCGGTCCATTTCCTCTCTGACGATAGATTCAACTTTTCTAAATACTCGCAAGCCAAGTGGCATCCAGGAATAGAGGCCAGACGCTACTTTGCGAATCATACCGGCACGGAGCATTAGTTTATGGCTAATAACTTCAGCATCTGCTGGGGAATCTTTCTTAGTGGTTATTAAATATTGGCTGGCGCGCATGGTTTCTCTTAAATGTTTACTGGTGACTAATGGTATCATTTTACCGGCCAGATTCATCGCGGTATACAGTAAAGCAGTCTAAGGATGTAAAATGTTTAAATTACACTCAACACTTGAGGCGGATACGGTAAGAATAGGGGAGTTACAATTATCTGTATTGCTGTTAAGCAAAGACGCTAATTATCCTTGGTTGATATTGGTGCCAAAACGAGCGGGTATTGAAGAGATTTACCAGCTCTCGGCTAATGATCGTCAGGAACTAATGCATGAGTCTTATTGTCTGTCAAAGGCGCTGGTTAGCCTGTTTAACCCCCACAAACTCAATATAGCGACCATCGGGAATATGGTGCCTCAGTTGCATATGCACCATATTTGTAGATTTCACAATGATATCTGCTGGCCAAAGCCAGTCTGGGGTCAAGCTCAACCGAGAGCCTACACCAAAAAACAATGCGCAACGTTGATCTCAAATTTGAGATATCAAGTGGCGCTTTGTGGCTTAGTCCTCATTTAATGGGGTTAGAGTGCGTTATAAGCTTAACGGTCTAGTTTAAGTGTGGTTTTGAACGATTGAGGAAATTAAAAAAACACCTTTTTTTGCGATACAAATCCACCCGCCAGTATCTAAGCACAACCAATAAGTTTGGTTGTGCTTAGGTATTCATTCAATCACCACCAGCCACTTATCGCGGCGAATATGGCTTCAAAACTCAGAATTAGTGCCTTGTGAGAGGCCAGTGTCGTTCGCATGACTATGGCCCGCAACGAAAAGCCCCCACATGAAGGTACATCGACTAATAGCAGTGCCCATATTGATCTATTTAATTCGGTTTATCAGGGTAATTCGGTTGGTTACCCTGCATTTACAGACACTGAACCTATCCATTGCCAATAATTAGTCAAATTTTGCTACCTTTATGTTTCCTTAGATAATATGAATGGTAAATATCATTCTCACAGAGGCACTGCTGATGTATACTTTGCCGCTTTTTTAATGGGCTTATGAGCCTAGACAGGCATTTATTAATAACAAGGTTGGAGTTCAGGTTATGCCGATTTACGAATATCGCTGTCAATCATGCGAGCACAAGATGGAGGCTTTGCAGAAAATGAGTGACGAGCCGCTGATTAATTGTCCAAACTGTTGTCAGGATGAGTTAAAAAAACAAATATCTGCCGCCGGATTTAGACTGAGTGGAAGCGGTTGGTACGAGACTGATTTTAAAAGTGGTAAAAAGAAAAATATAACGGGTGACCAGCCGTCAGACTCGGGAAGTTCGACTGGAAGCGAAAAAAGCGAAAAAAGTGAAAAAAGTGAAAAAAGCGGCACTGACAAAAGCAGTGCCACGTCGAGCGTAACCTCCGGTTCGCAATAAACGTTACTAGCAGGAATAAAACAATAATGGATCGATCAATCTATTGCGGATTAGTGAGAAGTTCTCATATTGATGAAGAAATTACGCTTTGTGGCTGGGTAGATCGCCGCCGCGATCATGGCGGGGTTATCTTTCTCGATTTACGTGACCGTGAAGGGATCGTACAGATTGTTTTTGACTCAGACGCCGGAAAGTTTTTTGACCTTGCTGACAGTGTTCGATCGGAATACGTGCTAAAAGTTACCGGAAAGGTTCGTCGGCGTAGTGATGCAACCGTTAATTCGAACATGGTCACCGGTGAAATTGAGGTTTACGCTACTGACTTAGAAATTCTTAACGTTGCTCAAACGCCCCCCTTCCAGCTTGATGATCATGTTACGGTCGGAGAAGATGTGCGACTTAAGTATCGCTACATGGACTTGCGTCGCACGGAAATGCAAAACAGTTTGCGTTTTCGTTCCAAGATTACCTCATCGATTCGTAATTATTTGGTCAATGATGGTTTTTTGGATATCGAAACACCTATTATGACCAGGGCAACTCCTGAAGGAGCTCGAGACTATTTGATTCCCTCTCGTACTCACGCCGGTCAATTTTTTGCCATGCCCCAATCACCACAGCTTTTTAAGCAGATGTTGATGGTGGCCGGTTTTGATCGTTATTATCAAATTGCTAAGTGTTTCCGTGATGAAGACCTTAGGGCCGATCGTCAGCCAGAATTTACCCAAATCGATATCGAAGCATCGTTTATTGATGAAGAGGATATTATGTCTACCTCCGAGACCATGATGACTCATATCTTCGCTGAGCATATGGGTGTTGAATTCCAGCCTTTTCCACGTATGACCTATGCAGAAGCGATGGATCGGTTTGGGTCAGACAAGCCGGACTTGCGTATACCTTTAGAGTTGGTTGAAATTAAGGACTTGCTGAAAGATATCGAATTCAAGGTATTTTCTGGGCCAGCTAACGACCCAACATGCAGGGTAGCGGCTTTAAAAGTTCCCGGTGGAGCTGAAATATCGCGTAAAAAGATAGACGATTACACTAAATTTGTCAGTATTTATGGAGCTAAAGGCCTGGCTTGGATAAAAGTTAATGCCCTTGAAGATGGGGTTGATGGTTTACAGTCACCGATTATTAAGTTCCTTGGTGATGATGTGACGTTAAATATCATGGAACGTTTGAATGCTAAAAACGGCGACATCATATTTTTTGGGGCTGACAAATCATCAGTCGTCTCCGAGGCTTTAGGTGCGTTGCGATGTAAGGTGGGTGAAGACCTCAACCTGTACACGTCTGAGTGGGCACCCATGTGGGTGATTGACTTTCCTATGTTCGAAGCGACCGATAATGGCGGTTTAACGCCATTGCACCATCCCTTTACCGCTCCGTCGTGTTCAATGGAAGATCTCCAGTCGGATCCAGCTAATGCGCTGTCTAGAGCTTATGATATGGTGCTTAATGGTGTCGAGCTGGGCGGTGGTTCGATACGTATTCACGACCAAAAAATGCAAGCAGCTGTGTTTGATGTGTTAGGAATCAATGAGACTGAGCAGCGAGAAAAATTCGGGTTTTTACTTGATGCTCTAAAATTTGGTGCTCCTCCTCATGGAGGTGTCGCCTTTGGTCTTGATCGATTAATTATGTTAATGGTGGGCGCGGATTCCATTCGAGATGTCATCGCTTTCCCAAAGACTCAGTCTGCAGCCTGTCTGTTAACCAATGCGCCAAGTTATGTAGATGCGGCGCAGTTGCGTGAGTTGAACATACGCTTGCACAAAAAAGAAGATTAAGGCGCTAGGTACTAATGGCAGGCCATAGCAAATGGGCCAATATCAAGCACCGTAAGGCGGCTCAAGATGCTAAGCGAGGAAAGGTATTTACAAAGGTTATTCGTGAGTTAGTCGTGGCGGCGAAAGCGGGGGGGCCGAATCCAGAAGACAATCCGCGCCTTAGAGCCGCGGTGGATAAGGCGCTTGGCTCCAATATGAAGCGAGATACCGTCGACAAAGCTATCGCCAGGGGTGCCGGGGCAGGTGAGGAAGATAATTATGACGAGATCACCTATGAGGGTTATGCCTCGGGTGGTGTCGCAGTGTTGGTAGAATGCATGACAGACAATCGCAACCGTACGGTTGGCGATGTAAGGCACGGTTTTAGTAAGCGTGGTGGTAACTTGGGCACTGATGGATCGGTCGCTTATTTATTTAAGCGTATTGGCCAACTTAGCTATGAGCCAGGTGTCGACGAAGATAAAATAATGGAGGCGGCCTTAGAAGCCGGCGCTGAAGACCTAAACTTAAATGAAGATGGTTCTGTTGACGTTGAAGCGAGTTGGGAAGAGTTTTTAAATGTCAAAGAAGCACTGATTGCAGCGGGTTTTGTGCCCTCTCATGCCGAGGTGGCGATGGTAGCCGACACCACTGTGTCCCTAGATAAGAACGGCGCAGAGAAGTTGCTAGGGCTTATTGATGCTCTAGAAGATTTAGATGACGTACAGAATGTGTACACCAACGCTGAAATTTCGAGTGAGGTGCTAGCGCAACTTGATGAGTAAAGCATGTTCAGGCGGTCAAAAATTTTAAGTGAAGCTGTAGTGTTAGTCAGTGGTAAGTGTAAGAAGAAATGGTCGTTGATGTTTGGCGACTACAAATGCTCAAACGAGTAATCATTAAACGAGGAAGTACCGATGAAAGTTATCAAAAAGACGAAAGATTATGTTGTTTATCAAAAGAGTTCTGGGCGTTATGCGGTAAAAGACGCTAACAGAAACTGGGTCAATGCTGACGAAAAAATTAAGATTCTGTTGGCTGAAGATTTAATTAAAGCGGTGATACCTGCTGCGCCTGTTGTTGAAGAAGCGCCAGTAGAAGAAGTCGCTGCTGTTGAAGAAGCTCCAGTCGTTGAGGAAGCGCCAGTCGTTGAAGAAGCGCCAGTCGTTGAAGAAGCGCCAGTCGTTGAGGAAGCGCCAGTCGTTGAAGAGGCTCCAGTCGCTGAAGAGGCTCCAGTCGTTGAAGAGGTTCTAGTAGAGGAAGTCGCTGCTGTTGAAGAAGCTCCTATAGTTGAGGAAGCTCCTGCAGTTGAAGAGGCTCCAGTCGTTGAAGAGGCGCCAGTCGTTGAAGAGGCTCCAGTCGTTGAAGCGGCGCCAGTCGTTGAAGAGGCTCGAGTAGAGGAAGTCGCTGCTGTTGAAGAAGCTCCTGCAGTTGAAGCGCCTACTGAAGAAGCGCCTAAGGCCAAAGCTGCTCCAAAAGCTAAGGCTGCTGCAAAAGCTAAACCGGCTAAGAAAACTGAAGACTAAAAAATCAGTTACCATTAGCCTGTTACTAAAAGCCCTCAGGATTATGTCCTGGGGGCTTTTTATTAGTTGACTCTATCTCATGGGATTGCAACACTCATGGCACAGCTACCGACAAGATTAATGATGACTCGAGTTTTAGGAATAGATCCAGGTTCACGCCGCACCGGTTACGGAATAATTGACGTTGAGAGTGGAAAACTAAAATATGTCACTAGCGGGATTATTCGGTTACCTGAAAAGTCACTTCCTGATCGTTTGAAAATAATCTTTGATGGCGTTAGCCAAATTATTAGTGAATACACGCCCGAACTGATGGCGATTGAAGAGGTGTTTTTCGCAAAGGATCCCAGAGCCGCACTGAAGTTGGGGCAGGCTAGAGGGGCAGCCATCGTGGCAGGGGTGAATGCGGATCTAAAAGTGGGAGAGTATTCGGCCCGAAGCGTAAAACAAGCCGTGGTAGGTACCGGCGCAGCCGATAAAAAACAAGTGCAGATGATGGTTGCCCGGCTATTGAAATTACCTCAATCGCCCTCTGAAGATGCAGCTGATGCACTGGCTGTGGCCATCTGCCATAGCCACAGCATGCACTCCCAGGCAGTCTTCGCAAAGAACGGGGTGACTGGCTTTGCGCGCGGCAGGCTTAAATAAAATGCAATTATCAATAGATGAGATTTATACACTATGATCGGACAAATCAAAGGCATTATCATTGCAAAACAAGCGCCTGATCTCATGATTGATGTGCAGGGGATAGGGTATGAGGTGCTGGTGTCTTTAGGAACCTTTTTTGATACCCCAGAAATTGGCGGTGCGGTTACTTTGCACACTCATTTTGTCGTCCGTGAAGATGCCCAGCTTCTATTTGGTTTTATTACCTTGGAAGAGCGAACCCTATTTCGGCAGTTGATTAAGGTCAACGGTGTTGGGCCTAAGATGGCGTTGGCAATTCTTTCGGGGATGTCCGCAAATGAATTTGCACATGCAGTACATAAAAACGACATTGGAACTTTGGTTAAGTTGCCCGGGGTAGGTAAAAAGACGGCTGAACGCTTAGTTATTGAAATGCGCGACAAGATTGATGATGCACAGCTTAACCGGTCTGCCAGTGGTGCCATTGGTAAGCTTGTGGGCATCCAACAAGAGGCTGAAAGTGCCTTGACTGCACTTGGCTATAAGCCTCAGGACGCCGCTAAGATGATCAGTCGAGTGTCTGATGAAGAAATCACTAGTGCTGAGCAGTTGATAAGGCGCGCATTAAAAAATATGGTTTCACGATAGTCTTAGGTCGGACGTAAATAGCGGGTATTAGGCCGCTCTTCTAGTGAAAAACTAACAGCACCACTGTATGCTTGTCGCTAAACTTGAGACCCTGCTAAATGATAGAACCTGATCGCCTAATTTCACCTGATATTTCCGCCTCCGAAGAGCGCTATGATCGTGCTTTGCGGCCCGTAACTTTGGCCGAATATGTAGGTCAGCCCGTGGTTAAAGAGCAGATGGAAATTTTTATAGAGGCGGCTCGGAGGCGCTCGGAACCCCTTGACCATACGTTGATTTTTGGTCCGCCGGGATTGGGTAAAACTACCTTGGCGCATATCATCGCCCATGAAATGCAAGTTGACCTCAAAACCACCTCGGGTCCTGTTCTTGAAAAAGCGGGCGACCTTGCCGCGCTGCTGACTAACCTCGAGCCTGGCGACGTTTTATTTATCGATGAAATTCATCGATTGAGTCCAGTGGTCGAGGAAATTCTTTATCCCGCCTTAGAAGACTATCAATTGGACATAGTGATAGGAGAGGGGCCTTCGGCGCGTTCAATAAAGCTGGATTTGCCACCTTTTACACTCGTAGGTGCTACTACTCGTGCTGGTTTGTTGACCTCTCCTTTGAGAGATAGATTTGGTATCGTACAAAGGCTTGAATTTTACTCGAAAGAAGACCTCGGCAGTATCGTTAAGCGTGCCTGTGGAATCAGCAATGTTAAAATAGATGATGAAGGCGCGCGCGAGATTGCTTGCCGGGCACGTGGCACTCCTCGTATTGCAAATCGGCTGTTGCGCAGAGTCCGTGACTATGCAGAAGTGAAGGGCGACGGGACAATTACTCAATCGGCCGCTGATGCCGCATTGAATATGCTAAATGTTGATAAAAGTGGCTTTGACCATCTCGACCGCCGTTTGCTGCTTACCCTGATGGAGAAGTTTGATGGCGGGCCGGTCGGGGTTGATAGCCTTGCTGCCGCGCTGAGTGAAGAACGCGGCACCATAGAAGACGTCATCGAACCCTATTTGATTCAGCAGGGTTATTTGATGAGAACGGCGCGTGGGCGGATG
>DGAQ01000046.1:58489-59144 GCA_002382445.1 Porticoccaceae bacterium UBA4026
TATTATGCTAATTATCTTAAATTCATGGAGCGCGCTAGAACCGAGTACATGCGTAGCCTTGGTTACGGTAAAGTCGCGCTGTTTGATGGGTTGCAGTTGGTCGTTCACGATCTGCAATTAAAGTATCACAAACCGGCAATGCTGGATGATGAAATTATTGTATCGGCAAAGCTAACATGTGTGACCAGAGTGACATTTTCAATGTTTCAAACTGTATACCGTGGCGATCAATTACTGGTTGAAGGGTCGGTCAGAGTCGCTTGCATTAGTGCAGCGACTAAGCGTCCCAAAGCAGTACCTAAGGAAATGTTCGAACACATCACTAGCCAGATTGGAGTTTAGACCCGTGAATGAAGAAAATTTATCGATACTTGCGTTAATAATGAATGCCAGCGTGCTAGTCCAAGCAGTGATGCTGATACTTTTAGTCGCTTCAGTGATGTCATGGGTAATGATAGTGCAACGTGGGCTCTTCCTTGGCAATGCACAGACTAGTTTCAGGCAGTTTGAAGACACATTTTGGTCGGGTGTCGACCTATCTGATTATTATCATGAACTCACGGATAAGGCGAAAGAGGAGGGTGTAACTGATGGTATTGAAAATGTGTTTCGTGCTGGTTTTAGAGAGTTTAGTCGGCTGTCTCAATCGGATAAA
>DGAQ01000049.1 GCA_002382445.1 Porticoccaceae bacterium UBA4026
CGGCAATGCATTCCCATATCCAGGCCTCGATCAGAATTGGCGAGCAGCTTACTTGCAGCCATATCTAACGTGGTTAATGTGGCGACGCCTAAAATACTATCTTTCTTTCTTGGCTTTGCTAGCGCAATCCGCCCTTCAAGGACAATCTCAAACTTAATCGGCTTTCCTTGGACAAATACTTTGGTTCGGATACCGTACTGGTCACTGCGAATATCCGACGTTTGAAGCTGGCCGAAATCGGTACTTCTCATTAGCGCTTGAAGACCCTGCTCACGGACTGAATTGCGCAGGTATCGGTATGAGGCTAAGTCCGAGACCAAAAAATCCATATCAACCGACTCACGGTACTCACCATAGCGCAGGGCGATCGCCGTGCCCCCAGCAAAAAGGCAGTTATGCTGCTTCAACAAATCCCCATCCAGCGACTCAAGCACTTTCGCTATTCGTTGGTGATGTGGACGGTTAAACATCAAGACACCGCTCCCTCAAACGCGACGCCAAGTAGCTGGATAAGCGCCTGCTCACTGTCGCTAAGGTTTTCACTATCCAAGAAGCGCTGGTTACGCTCATAGATTGAGTGGGCCTCAACAAGAGATAACTCACCGACCCCCTGCACATGCCATGCCAGCTCTTTTAACTGGGGGTAGTCTGCTAGCGAGAGTCGAACCGGTAAGTGACCCACCCTGTCCCTGTCAGCGTCACACCCTACATCGCCTTCTGTAGAAAGATGAAAGTTCAGATTTAGAGCACTGATGACATTTAGGTAGGCACCCATACTTACTGTGGGCTCACCCTTCTCAATACGATGCAGCGTCACCCGAGATATGCCCGCTGTCTCGGCGGCTGCATTTGCCGTTATCTTAAATGACTTACGGTGCTGCCTGATCAGCTGCCCAATGTCGGCGAGCTGACTAACCGCGTTATCTGATATTTTTTCTATATTTTTCTTCATAATGTTTCATATAATATACATAAATATAATAATGTCAATTATATGAAACATTTAAAACTATTGTTTAGTTTAGATGCTTGCAGACATTCATAGCAGCACCTATCATCTCCTAGCCACCTGATGATTAGAAAAACATATCAACTTCAACACTAACTACTCGCAATGAGTCCACAGACGTAATATCTTGACTGCTTTTTGCGCTTCTAAAACCTGATAGACCAGCCGATCCTGACTGTTAATTCTTCGTGAATAAGCGCCACTTAAGTCACCCACCCGCTTTTCGTAAGGCGGTGGATTTTGCCATGGATCAGATTAGAGAATCGTTAATAGTTGCTGCGCTTTAGCTTTCAATCCGGATGATGCTAGCTTTCGCGCATCCTTTATTGCAGCCTATTTGTCTTAAAGACACGCTAACACCCGCTACCTAAAATTCACGCAAGGACATAATCGCAAGTAGCGCTGTTAACGAATAACAGTTAACGCTATTTCCGTTGCCTTGTTAATGATCGATGTTGGGGCCTTTTCAACAAAACTTACATTTCGACTTGCAACATCCAAGGATCGCAACTGGTACATTAATACCACACCATTGGTCGCTGTTCCCCGCAGTGGTATCTCCAGCGCCATACCACGGACGGTATTAGTAATGGGAGCAACGATCGCGAAGCCGGTATGGTCATTAAAGGACTGTCTTGATATCACAAGAGCAGGCCGTCGTTTGATTATTTCTTTGCCTGCGCTAGGGTCAAAATCGAGTAGTACAATATCGCCTTTATCGGGCACATATCTGCCCATTAGATTTCGCGACCACTTGGCTTGGCATCTATCCAACCCTGATCTTCTTCAAGTATCCTAAAGCTCTTTTTTGGACTGTCAGCTAAAAGATCCTCTAATGTCATTGGCTCATCGACCAAAGTCATTATCAACGTCCCTGCCCTAGCCTCAATATTGACTTTGTCTCCCAGCGCAATCCCGGCTGCATCAAGCATAGGCACTGGGATAATGGTTCCTGCAGAGTTTCCCCATTTGCGAATATTCGTTTTCATTACAGCACCTTTTAGTTAAACATTGTTTATACTATCAGCACTATGAGGTTTATACAATGTTTAAACGACTGCGCTTGGATGCCGATAACAGCACCTATCACTAACCAGGCACACCGCTCACCAGCACATCCGTCTCCATCTGTGTCGATCTCAGTCGACTCAGCGTGATCAAGTACACAGCAACCTGTATTCCAAAAATACCAAACCAGGTATTGCTCTCGATCGGGATCCAATCAAGGAGATAAATTATCAAACAGACGCCTGAGGAGCCGCCACTGATTGTCAAACCTGTTAAAGAGTTAGGCAGAACCCGAGACTTAAATTTTTGGGCGTAAAAGCTATAAAGCCGATTATGAAGATGGCCATTGTCAGCCTGAAACGGTGAGAGCCCTTTACGCATCCGGCGGATAACACTCACCAAGAAGTCAATACAGGGATAAGACAAAAGAGAGGCCATGAAACCAGCTGAGAAATCGCCCTCAGCAACACCCAACAACCCATAACACACCAGCAGGGCACCAAAGCCATAACTTCCCATATCGCCCAGAAAGAACCAACCCGATACGACATTAAAAATGAAAAATATCAGGCAGACAAAGAACAGTACACCCTCAGCAGGACGGCCATACTCTAAAAAAAATAGACCAAAAGCGATTGTGACAACACCAGGGATCAGGCCATTGGCGCCATCCGCCATATTGAAGGCATTGATAAACCCAACACAAAATAAAGTACAGAGTCCCCAAGCAATCCAGGCGTCAGAGAGAAGATAATCGATGCCCGGGATGCCGATGGATGAGGGAATAACATTCGGCGTCGTCCAAAGGAAAAAACCAAAGGTCAGCAGCTTAACTATAATCCTAAAATACGGGCTCAATAAATCAGCCTTAATATCCTCAACACCACCCAAAATGACACAAACAAAGACCGCGGACCAGAGGTGTAGGAAGGTGACATCTCGCACCAGCCCAGGGGTGTACCAACTGAGCATCAGCATACCAACAACAAACAGAAGAGAGGTAATAACAATGGCAACCCCACCCAAACGGGAGGAATTTATGCTGCTAATCCCATGGGATGCCGCGGAGTCTCTCCCTGCCCGCAGGGTCGATAAGGCAAACATCACAACGATGGCGCCAAGGCCTGTTAAACCGAAAGTCAGAAGCGCCAAGAGAACCATAAACACGTATTTTTTGACCGTATTGCTACTCGGACGGTTGGCGGGCTTTTGATCACTGTCAGTCACAACGCTCAATTGATGAGATCTCCAGACTTTCTGTCATCAGCTTTGTCATCAGCTTTGTCATCTATAAATCGTGGAACCTCACCATCAACCATCACGGTACTCTCGCCTCGTCGTATCAACTCACTCACAAGACGGCTTCCTATAAAGCCCAATAGCATCAACCGATCAGGTGCGTTAACATTGGACACGACAGAGCCATCAAAACCTAAAGCAATAGCCCTCACAGACAATCTGGACGCACCACTGACACCCCAGAGTATCAGAAGTATCCCAACAAGCAGTGTCAATGAGAATCTATTCATATCTTTAACTATCTACCAGCCGAGAGACCTAGGGTTCTTTTCTTCTCAACATGATGGGGCACTATGTCAACGAAGGGAATATTATTTTTTAAAATAAGGATACTCTCACCATAGTAGACCATAATTGGCGAATTTGGAGAGGTTTACCTTCACTTTAGACATGCTGATTTTCATAAGACTTGCCTGACTATCATTTAGGCCACTTACATTTATCTAGGACAGATAGGGCATAATATTTTAGGGGAGCCCTCATGATGGCGATAAGAGCCATTATCGAACCCTACCAGCCACTCTTTTCAATCAG
>DGAQ01000076.1 GCA_002382445.1 Porticoccaceae bacterium UBA4026
GTGAGTAATCATGACTGCACAACATTTAGAGCTAGCTTGAGGCATAACTTTAGTGAGGACTGGACTGGAACTCTGACTATCGACGATGTTAATGATAAATCAGAGCCGACACCTGCAAGTATTATTAGCAGTAGTTCTGATGCCACAGTCGCGACAGATGTAGATCGAAATGTTTACACCAGTGAACCTGCGTCTGGGGTAACATGCTCAAGTATGACGCCAGGCATATTTCTGTCGGTTGGCTGTTTCTCAGGATACCGCAGTGATGTGTCTATGTCTGGAGCATCGCTAAAAATCGAGGGCGCGTTGGGTAATTATGATTTCGTATCGTTGACCGCGCGACGAACTCTTGAAGATGATGCGGCAATGTTCGTTAGCTTCCCCTTTACTCAAAAAACAGATCAGGAACAACTCAGCCAAGAGCTCACTATTTCATCCAATTTTGATGGCGCCTTTAACTATGTCGCAGGTTTGTATTACTGGGATGAGGAAGTTGACTATGACTCAGTATTTATTTTCAATCACGTTTCGCTCACTGAAACAGAATCTCTAGCGGTATTTGCACAGGGATCCTTTGCAATGAATGATAAGTTAACACTTGTTGGTGGTTTGAGATATACGGATGAGACGCGCGATTTCTCAGGTATCAATAAGGCCTTCGGTTTTAGCAACGCTGGTTCCGTCGACATGAAGAATGAGACTTACACTGTTAAAGTTGAGTATCAGGCTGATGAGGACCTATTTATGTACCTATCTACTTCCACCGGCTATAAAACTCCTGGATTTTCAGCCGATTGCTTTAGCCCAACGTCGTGTTTTCTTCCGGTTGAGGAGGAAGAGGTCACCTCATATGAGTTCGGTATTCGTTCGGATCTTATGAATGACCGGTTGCGATTGAACGCAACGATTTTCTATACTGAGTATGACCAAATGCAAGTTGGTGCAACTGTTCCGGGACTTGGTTTTACTCGCTTTAATCTTAATGCTGCCACCGTAAAAGGTTTGGAACTTGAGGCTATTTTCAAGCCAACAGAGAACCTTGAGATATTTGGTAATCTTGGCACCAATGACGGTGAGTTTAGTGGTCTTACGCAGCTGCAGGCGGACACTATTTCTGTGAGTGGCGCGACGTGCCCTGGCGGGATTGCCACTATTGCCTGTGGGGAGGCTAAAAAGCTGAAAAATGCCCCTGAGTATCAGGCCAATATCGGATTTCTTTGGCGCGCAGATTTGGCGGGCGGTGAAATCAGCTTAGGTGGTGACGTTGCGATCGAAGACAAGTCGTACTCTTTGGTGTCGAATAATCCGGGATCATTGATTGACCACGACCCTATCGTCAATGCACGCATTAGCTATACTCCGGTTGCGGGCAATTGGAATCTGGCGCTTTGGGGTAAGAACTTAACTGATGAAGTTTATTGGAAAGCAACGACCAGTCCTAACGTAGCTTATCCAGCGGCGCCAATGACTTGGGGCGTTGATGTCCGCGTAGACTTCTAAGTAGTAACTTGTGCACCCATGATCATGGTGATCCTTATCCACCGTAGGACCCATGATCATGCTGGTGCGGATAGCTATATTGGTAATCATGCAACTCCAATTTTGAAGGGTGTGGGGCTGATTCTTACTAAATACTCTTAACCATCTATGCCACATCTGCGGGTTGCTACAACTCATAAGCGACTCCATCCTTATTTAACCGTTCGGCTCCATTAATCCTGAATTAGCCGCGCCGGTTATTAGGCTGATCGAATTACCGTTGTTAACGACTGCCATAAATACCCTGTAACCAATCGTTATCGTCGTCTGTTGGGGTGTTTTTTTTCGCCTTAGCCACCCTATATTTGCGGCTGCCCTTTCCAGAATTCTTGGACTAACCTTTTGCTCGATTTTTTATAGCACTGACGCTGCTAGGGCTTAGCTGGCAATTACCGAACCCACAAAAGCAAAGCCACCAGGATGGCTCTATTAGGTGATTGTAGTTTTAGTAATCCCGTTGCCTGGGGTCTCTAAGAGACTCTGGCTGCATCCCCTAGCTCGGGTAGCTGGAAAATGGCGTGAATGCCCATTCAATGGTGTCTATCGGTAGGAATTCGTTAGAGATGCCTTAGGGCTGCGGCTGAGAGCTTAGGGCATAATGAACCGGTGGCCGCATTGGTCGCTCAGTAGTCTGGCAAATTATTCAGCAGATATTACCTTACCGACCAGCTGCTATGCGGCGACTATGTCAGGATCAGCGAGGAGAGGGAGTCTAAAAATATCAGGGTTAGATAATCGGCTTTACGATGCCTAATGCAGCTTCAATCACTAACACTATCCAGATGGTTACTACCCATGGCTTAACTTTTTTAAGGCTGAGCGCCATCGCTTGATTGTCCGCTTCATCATAATTATTCTGCGCAATTTTAGTGTAGCTCGCGCCAAAATCTTTTAGGTTAACACGAATCATAAGGCCGCAAAATATTAGAAAAGCAAAGCCTAACAACTTGGCTGTAACCCAAGGTGCGTCATCTAATCGGCCAGTGCTAAGTGAAATGAGACAGGAGATAACAATGCCAGCCACCAGCAGCCAGCGAAAATAAAAGTCAATTTTAGTGAGGGTTGGAATGTAGGCGGCCTGATGCTTGAAATGCTGAACTAATACTATGCTCAACCAAACCGGGCCCAGTAGTATTATACCAATCCATTGCCATAAAGGATGGTCAATGCCGTTGTAGTGAGTAAGAATGCCCCCGACTGTCAGCATCAGGCTCATGCAAATCTTAGGTATGAGATCGCAACCCAACATGATTTTAGCGGCTACCAAGCGTGTCTCTCTCGAGAGTTTGGAATCTACCACAAAGTTGCTGGAATAAAACACACCGATATCACCGCCTAGCCAATAACAGAAGAGAATTATGTGTATTAATAGCATTAGCTCATAGTTGGACATGGATTTTCGTCTTTAAAGACCCTGCATTTGATAGAGTATAACTATAGCCATAAATTTGGGCGATTGATATAGTAATAGGTCATTATAGTCCTGTTATAGACGAGGCTCACCAGCCAGAGCTAGGCGATCATAAAAAAGGAGTTATGAAATGCAGTCAAAAAGTAAGGTTCGGCGCCGTTACATAGCCGGAAAATACGGGCAGTTACATCTGAGAGTGTCGGGTCAGCCATCACAAAAACCTGCCATTATCTGTTTGCATATGGCCCCTAAGTCTGGGAGGTCATTTCAGCATCTTATGCCGTTTCTGGCGTCTGATCGTTTGGTCGTTGCGCCGGACTATCCAGGTTATGGTGAATCTGACTGTCCACCAGAAGAGCCTCATGTGAGAGTGGAAGATTATGCTGAAGCCGTTGGGGAGGTGATGACCCAGTTAAATTTAGAGGCTGTTAATCTGATCGGTTATCATACTGGCTCGATGGTTGCTGTCGAAGTTGCACGGCATCATCCGTCGCGGGTGAAGAAGCTGATTAATATATCGGCACCTATTTTTACACAGTCGGAACTTGATCATTTTCATCAGTACTTTGCCCCTATAGCGCTAGACGAGGAGGGCGCGCGATTCCGGATTATGTGGGAGCGGATAATGAAATATAGAGGTCCGGGCATGACGCTAGAGCATTGCGCTGTTTCAATGGCGGAAAATATGCGCGGTGGCGAAAGCTATGAGTGGGGACATCGCGCTGCCTTCAACTATAGCCAAGCCTACGCCAGTCACCTTGCCGGAATCAGCCAACCGGTGTTAGTCATGAATCCAAAGGATGATCTGTACGAACAGACTAAACGCGTCGATCCATTTTTAAACAAGGGAACCCGGGTCGACTTTCTAGACTGGGGCACGGGATTCCTAGATGCCTTCTCTCAGCCCGTTGCGGAAGAAATGCTCAGGTTCTTTGACAAGGACTAGCGGCATCTCGGAATTCATAGCTAAGGCTAGTCAGACTACCTAATCCTAGGTCACTATGGCAACGCCGATTGGTAGCGCGAGGCCAGCTTTAGGGCTAATCAGGCGACGTAAAGTCAGCGTACTTACCCAGCGTTAGTAGCGGTAAGGAACCGAGCAGTAAGGCAATAGCGGCATAAATCAAGACGTTAACCCACTCGCCTTGGGCTTCAGCATAATGAGACAAAATTGCTGGGCCAAAGCCCGCGCCAATGCCGAAGAAAGCATAGAGGCCGCCGTAGATACTGGCGTAGCTACGCATACCAAAATATTTTGCTACCAGGTAGGCTAGGAAATCATATTCGACGCCGGCACCAAACCCAATCATCAAAATAGACACCGTGGCCACCTCACTACTAACGACATCGCCGGAGAGAAGATACAGAGCAATAGCGGGGGACGATAGAAAAATAAACGCGATTGCTGGTGCCCAGTATCGATCGATCAGAAATCCACCAATCACTCTGCCGCCGAGAACGGCTAGGCCGGTTAGAATGGCAAGCCCAACAGCTTCGCCCATACTGAAGCCCTTTGACATAAGTATTTGTTCTAGATTTGGGATCACCGCACCGATTGCAACGGAGATCACGACAAAGGAGGCGGCCAGCATCCAAAAGCGCCACCCTGATAACGCCTGTGACATTGTCATGCCCGTGAGCATTACCTTGCCATCTGGCTGCTGGCTGTTATTGGTCAATGCTGGCCTAAATGATATATCACCCACAATCACCATCACCAATGGAATAAAGGCTATAACTAGAAAAAAGACACCCACCGAATACTGTAGCTTCCAACCATCTACGGCTACCAGAGGCAAGATAAAGCTAAGCACGTAATAGGCCAGCGCACTCATGCCCACAGCAGAAACCGCAAGGATAGGGATCTTAAATCTTACGAGTGGCGAGTCCTTGCTTGTACGATCGTCAATATCATGGAAGGCCACAAGGGCGATTGGGAAAGCAATCATGATGGGTAAAAACCCCAGAGCTACATAGGCCATGCGCCAGCCATAAAGCGCCATTATTTCTGCTGCAAGGAACTTGGCCAAGGCACCAAAAACCCCAGTTGACACGAGCGCAATCCCTAGTGCTTTGCCACGGTGTATATCAAATCGATTGTTGATTGCTTTGGTGAAGGTAATGGGTAATGTGCCGGCGCCAAATATTGCAATAAAAGCCCATAACGCAATATACAGTGTGAGTGATCCAGTATGTAGTGACTGCATCATCATAGAAATACCGAACATTACGATCGATGTCAGGGCGACTTTACGGGCCCCAATACGGTCGGTAACCATACCAATAAAAGGGGCCATAAACACGATAAAGACGGTGTAGACTGAAAGCGCTAACAGGACCTTGGAGGGCGCCCATCCAAACTCCTCTGAGATGGGCCTGATGAAAACACCGATGGTATAAAAAGGAAGCGGGGACATTCCTAAGCCGATGCCCACCATAGCGGCGGATATAACCGGCCAACCACGCACAAATTCTTGCGGTATTATGGATGATTTGACGTTTGTATTCGCTGCTGACACAAAAAAGGCTCCTAAATTAACTGATGACATTAAATGAGTTATTGTTATATCATACTAACATAGGCGCAGGGTTCCAAAGTAGCTTTGATTCTCGGAATAACTGGCTGGATAAATCTGTATTTCATAGGCCATATTTCTTAAGGGCTGTTTTAAAAGATAGTGGAGGCAACCAATAGTGGGCCAGCTGTGGCACTCGAAATTTACGCTGTCTTTAGTCAGAGATTCAGTCTTTTTTTGCAAAATTCAATATTAGAGGAAATTATAGTGCCAGAGTGTGATCAATTGGAAGGCAAGACAATTGAAGGGATCGCGAATACGGTCGGATCTGAGAATTTATTGCTAGACGCCTACGCATGCAGTTTCTATGCGCAGGATGTGTATACTAAGAGTTTATCTGCATTGGCGGTAGTTCGGCCAGGTAATACAAAGGAATTGTGCGCTGTAGTGAAGTCGCTTACGGAGGCAGGCCATGCGGTCATTCCTCGTGGCGGCGGCATGTCTTATACCGGTGGTTATGTTCCCGTGCTCAAGGGATCAGTCATAATTGACCTGGGGCGTATGAATAAAATTATTACGATTAATAAAGAGGACATGTATGTCACCGTTGAGTCCGGTTGCACCTGGAAAGCTCTGCATGAGGCTCTTGAAAAAACCGGCCTTCGCACCCCTTTCTGGGGAACCCTGTCAGGCATTAAAGCAACCGTAGGCGGTGGTCTCTCACAAAATTCAGTATTTTGGGGATCGGGTCAGTTTGGTTCAGCGGTCGACTCGGTAATCAGTCTTGACGTGGTCTTGGCCGATGGTTCGCTGGTTAAGACCGGTTCTGGTGCGCAGATCAATGGCTCCCCATTCTTCCGTCATTTTGGTCCAGACCTTACCGGTCTGTTTACCTGTGATACCGGCGCCCTAGGATTTAAAGCTAGTGTCACGTTGAAGCTAATCCCTAAGTTACCCGCCAAACAATATGTTGCCTTCGATTTTAAAACGGCGGCAGATACGATATCGGCAATGAGCGATATTGCACGCATGGGTTTAGCCATGGAATGTTTTGGTTTTGACCCTTTCTTGCAAAAGCAGCGGATGAAGCGTGAGAGTTTAGTTAAGGATGTTAAGGCACTCGCCGGAGTAATGAAGACCTCTGGCTCGGTATTGGGAGCATTAAAAGATGGCGCAAAAGTTGCGCTTGCCGGTCGCGGATACATGGACAATGTGGATTACTCGGTGCAAGTTATTATCGAAGATCGCAATCAACCTGCGGCCGACGATAGAGCCAAGGATGTTCGCTCCCTTGGGAAAAAACACAATGGAATAGAAATTACAAATAGTATTCCAAAAATTGCCCGGGCCAATCCCTTTGGTCCTCTCAATAGTATGCTTGGCCCTGACGGTGAACGCTGGGCGCCGGTTCACGGACTGTTTCCCCACTCTAAAATCCAGCATGCCTATGAAGCTGTCGAGGCTTTATTTGAAAAGCATGCACAAGTTATGGATCAGTATAAGATAGAGACTGGCTATCTATTTGCATTAGTCGCTACTAACTGTTTTGTTTTGGAGCCGGTGTTCTTCTGGCCTGATGAGATTTTTGAAATTCATAAGCAGACCGTTGAGCCTACTCATCTATCTAGTTTAAAAGGATTTCCGGCTAACCCCGATGCGCGAGCGGCTGTGGACCTAATTCGTGCTGAAATGGTTCAGTTGTTTACAGCGTTGGGAGCTGTCCATTTACAAATTGGTAAGGCCTATAATTACAAAGAGGGCATTCAGCCTAACAGCTTGAGGCTGGTTCAATCAATAAAAAATGCGGTTGATCCCCACGGAAAAATGAATCCTCAGTCACTGGGTCTGGATTGAGTTTATGATTTTTCGACATTACCAGACAGTCGGCGGCAAAGATGCTGAAAGCCAGTGGCAGATTCATTATCGCGAAGCTGGTGTAGGTATTCCCATCATTTTACTGCATCCCTCTCCGACCTCATCTGTGTTTATGGAGCCACTGATAGAGTTGTTTGCTAGGCACGGTCGAGCCATAGCATGGGACACCCCGGGTTATGGGCAGTCAGATAAGCTGCCTTGCGATACAGAGGGTCTGGATCCATACGTGCAGGCGCTGAATGAGTTTATTACCAGATTAGGATTGGATAGACCCGTTATCTATGGATCAGCCACGGGGGCACAACTTGCTATTGAATATGGCAAAGCCTATCCCAAAAATACCCGTGGATTAATCCTTGATAATGCGGCCTGGTTTTATGATAGCGAAAGGGATGCCATTATGGAGTCCTACTTTCCGGATATATCACCGCAAGAGGATGGCAGTCATTTGCAACTGGTCTGGAAAATGGCAACGCAGGTCTACCGATATTTCCCTTGGTATGACAGGTCATCCCCTGTTAAAAATTCGGTTAAGATCCCTTTGTCTGTAGTGCAGCAGACAGCACTCGATTACCTGACCGCTGGGACGGAGTATGATCGTGCTTATCGCGCTGCATTTCTCAATGAAAGGCCTGAGCAGCTTCGGGGATTGAGTATTCCAACCCGTCTCATGCGTTGGCAGGACAGTATGTTAAAAGACTACACTGATCGCTTGGATGGTGCAGATTTGCCGGCAAACATTAAAATGTGTCCTGCAGGCGCTGGAAAAGACAACCGTTTATCAACGCTAGAGCAGGTCCTTGCGGAGTTGCTCTAGCGCGGTCTATTGAGAACGAAGCCCCACAGGACGAGAGTATGTCACGAATCGCACCATTAACCTTTGAAGACCTAGATGCAGAACTACAACCGCTGATGTCCGCCGGTAACGAAATGATGGGATTCATGCCCAATGATGGCTTGATTATGGCGCGAAAGCCTGCGGTCCTTAGGGCCATGCAGGGTCTTTTGCAGTCGATCTACATGCCTGGGTCGGTGCCTAATGAGCTGAAAAAATTAGTCGGTCTGATGACGAGTAGCGCAAGCGGATGTCAGTATTGCCAAGCCCATACCGAGTTTGGAGCCTTTCGTGCGGGTATTGATAAAGAGAAAATTTCAGCGATATGGGAGTACGAAAGCCATAGCCTGTTTAGTGATGCGGAGCGTGCAGCTTTGGATCTCGCTCGATATGCCGCTATGACCCCTAATGGCGTTACTGATGAGCAGTTTAAAAATCTGCGTGGTTATTTTGATGATGAACAGATTGTCGAACTAGTCAGTGTTATCGCACTTTTTGGCTTTCTCAATCGCTGGAACTCAACTTTTGATACCGCTATTGAACCGGCAACCAAAACGGAGCAATCAAGTTAAAAGAATTTTTATATTTTAGCGAAATAATCACCTTAAAAAGACAAGGAGTATTTGTGAGCGATAACATTCAGATTCAACTAGCTAGTTTTCCAGACGGCATCCCTGAGCCAGAACATTTTGCTATTGTGACAGTGCCAGTAGAGCCGATTGCTGATGGCCAGGTGCTGTGTGAAACCCTGTACCTCTCCCTAGACCCCTACATGCGAAGTCAAATTGCCGGACGGCATATGTCTGGATCAGTCTTGGTTGGCGATGTTATGAAAGGTGAAACTGTCAGTCGAGTGGTGGAGTCAAAAACGCCCGAATTCAAGGCAGGTGATATTGTGCGGTGCTTCGCAGGCTGGCAGAAATATTCGATACACAACGCAGCTGAACTATTCCCTGTAGACCCTAATATCAAACCATTATCTTATGCGTTGTCTGCGCTGGGAATGACGGGATTGACCGCTTATGCCGGGATGATCTGGCAGGCCAAGGTCAAGCCAGGGGATGTTGTTGTTATTCCTGCGGCCATCGGTGGTGTGGGTGCAACAGCGGGGCAGTTGGCAAAGATTCATGGCTGCAAGGTGATTGGTATTGCCGGAACTGATGAGAAATGTCTCTACGCATTGAAAGAACTAGGCTACGACGCCTGTATTAACCGGAAGAAAGAAAATGTTGCTGAGCGTCTTGATGAACTCTGTCCAAAAGGGGTCGACGTGTTTTTCGACCTCGTTGGGGGTGAAATATT
>DGAQ01000059.1:0-332 GCA_002382445.1 Porticoccaceae bacterium UBA4026
AAAAGGTCGCTATTTTACAGTACGGTGTAACTTTGCCGCTCGAGATATCACGTGAAAAACCATATTTTGTTCGTTAGTGCCGCTTACAAGATCTGCTCCTGGCCCTTGAGCAAAGACGATCACGTCTTCACCAGAATGAGTTTCCGATTCCAGAGGAATCAACGCTTCTTGATGAAAGCCACTGGACTGGGAGTCAACCTGGGTGAGGTCAACCCGTCCTGCATTTGGCGCTAGCTTATAACTTTCATCTGCATCGGTTACATTGCCTAAATCCCTAAAGCCCAATCCGTTCATATATCCCAAAGTGTTGTAAGGCATCCCATCAGCTGCCA
>DGAQ01000059.1:577-6178 GCA_002382445.1 Porticoccaceae bacterium UBA4026
AGAGTGTTGTTAATATCCACTGAGGCAACCGCCGCTCTTACTGCGTCGGATAACGCTATTGTCTCTGTTAGGGCATTGTATGCACTGCCTGCATGATGGCCGTGGTCAATTCGACCAGACTCAACCATTAAGAAAAATCCTTTACTATTGTTGTCTAAAATATCGATTGCTTTCGTCGTCATTTGAGCCAGCGAAGGCTCGCCCGCAATGTCATTGTGGCGATCAGCTTCGTAGCGCATATGTGATTCATTGAACAGTGCAAACAGCTTTTTGGTACTTTCAGGCTTAATAGCATCGAAACCTGCCTGATCAGTAATATAATGCCCTTCGGGATACTTTTCTTGCCATTCAACAGTCAGATCACGACCATCGGTACGATCACCTTCTATACCACTCACTGCATCCGCACTATCGGCTGACATCCTTGCGGGTAAAAAATGGCGTCGACCGCCTCCCATGGCGACGTCGAGGCCGTCAATTGTCGAGTATTTGGGAAATCGTCTCTTTAAGTTATCTTCAAACTCCAGCAACTGCAGAGCAATATCTTGGCAGCCTGCTTCTATGGCAGCCATTGGCATGTCAGAAATATCTTCCCAGTTACGATCTGCCGATTTTGCGTAGGTTGCAGCCGGCGTTGCATGAGTAATACGAGCAGTTGATATGATACCCGTTGATCGGCCTGAGACTTCAGCAAGTTCTAGCGCTGTAACTAGTTCAGTTCCAGCGACACTGAGACAGTCACCCCTACTAATATCTTCACTGACACCGACAACCCCAATATCGGTTTTGACCCCCGACATTAGCGCGGTCATTGTGCCTGAAGAATCAGGAGTTTGTGCGTCAACATTGTAAGTTTTGGCCATGCCGGTGTAAGGGAAAAGGTCGAAACTCAAATTATTTTCTTCACCGAGCATTCCCTTTATCTGGCCTTCCAAAATCCGTGCTGCAGTAATTGTGGAAACACTCATACCGTCACCAACAAAAAAAATCACATTTTTTGCTGATTTCTTATTGATACTCTCTTTCGCATTGATATGGGCTGATGCCGCCTTAAACCACTTATTATCGGTCTGATGCTCGGGTAGAGAAATGTCTGCTCCATGCGCTAAACCGGCCATCGACAAAGTCAGCGATAACATGCTGGCACCTAGTGTCTGTGTTTTGTTCATAATGTGATCTCGCTTAGATATTAATTTTTATGCTGACGTCTCTATCCATGAGGCCCCTAGCCACGACTCAACTCTGGTATTAGTATAGCAAGCAACAATTGCATAGGTGTGACAGGCGATTGCTCTGTCACCCTTGTTGGGCTCAACCTAATCGTTTAATTGTGGCTGACTATGCATGGTTAATTATGGACTGGCGGATGGAGAATTGATATTCCAATTATCTAGCGTCTACGGAAGGCAGGCCACAAAAAATTAATAATCTCAGGGTTAATGTGCGTAGGCAATCGATTGCTAGAATCGATGATATTCCACAAGGCTACTATTTTCTGCGCGTATCGTCGCTGAATGACAGCTTCTGCTGAGTTTGCTTAATACCATGATTAAGCCAGCCAGATTCATTAAGATTACCCGATGCTTTGCGCATGACCCTCAATATCTGCAATCGCATGGATAGCACCGCTTGATTATCCGGCTCAGTAGCCATCGCCGCTTCAATCAACAGCAGCGCCTTAACTGAGTCACCCTCATTCAAATGCTGTTCCGCTAGACTAATCACTTTTTCGGCGCCACCAGCCAGCGTCACTAAATCAGCATAGATAGACTGGGGCGACTGGGCATACATACTGACGGGGTCACCATCAAACCAGCCCATGTAACCTTCATAAATCCCTCGCACCGACCAAGACACCCAACCATAGGCTTCACCAACATCCAGCGCCTTGGGCAGCTTAATCTCGCGCATCAGGCTGTAGACATCGCGGCCTTCGTTCATGCCCTTTACAGTTTCATCATGGACATACTGAATAGCATCGCGGTAACGAGTCATCTCTGCATTGATATTTTCATTGCCCAGAATAGGTTCACCGTGGCTGGGTAATAGTATTTCAGGGCCCAGTGCCAACACTTGATTAATAGAGTCGATATAGTCCAGCGCCCAGCGTGGTTTGGTGCCTCTCAAGGTATAGATGTTAGGAAATGAACGATAAAATAGATCGCCGACAAAAGCCGCCTTATGTTCCGGCATCCACACTGTTAGCGCGTCATAGGTTTCCGCCGGGGTATGCAGCACTTCGAATTTCTCTTGTCCCAAAGTAAAATTTAGACGCTTATCAAACAGCGTATTAGGCAACATATTGACACCGGAACTCTCGCTTGCAGCCGAGGACGACGTGGAGGTTAGGTCGAACCCAAACTGCGCGCTATTACGCTGAATGAAGAGCCCTTTAAGTCGTTTCTGGTAGCGCAAAAATTCAACCATATTTTGTTGTGCGATCACCTTGGTCTCAGGCTCACGCCACAGCGCGACACCGCCAGTATGATCGCCATGACCATGAGTAATAATAATCGAGTGAATTGGACCATCATTGACCGCGTTAAGAAGGCTTTTATGCTTTACCGCCATACCCGGTAATGAGGTGTCTATGATGACATTGCCCTCGTCGGTTATCACCATAAAGGTGTTACCAAATCCCGTGGCCTTATAGATAACAGGATTGATTTTTTGCGCTTCAAGTTGATTGCTGCCCTGCTGTAAATGCAGACTTGGATCAACGCGACCGGACTTGAGGGCCTCTGGATTATAGCCGTCGGCTGCGTTGAGATTAGGGTCTTCGGCTGTAACTAGATTAGAGGCAGTGCAGAGCCATAAGAACATTGATACTGTTAATATTCTGCTGCCATTTCTTATAGTTGTCATCAGCTTGCCTTTTATTGAACTCGAATTTCAGTCTCTAGTGTGACACCGCTTAAGTATGCAGATAAATCCATAGCGCCGCGAACTTAATTGGCTTTTTGCTTTATGGTATTTCTCCATTAAATCCCGAGATAGACTCAATTACTAATCGGTATATTGAGTTTGCCCTTAAAAACGGTGCCATAAACCTCGATGTCTTTAATCTCTTGCGGCTCGACCCGCATCGGATTGTTCTCCAAAATAACAAAATTAGCCTGTTTACCAATCTCAATAGAGCCAATTTCATGTTCTAGATTTATTGTTCTTGCGGCGCTAATGGTGACTGCTTTTAGGGCGGTATACACGTCTATTTTTTGATCAGGCGAATAGGCTATACCTTCGGAAGCGATGCGGTTAACGGCGGTCCACACCAAGGTAAGAGGCTCAATGGGAGCCATAGAAAAGTCTGAATGAAAAGAGACCGGCACGTTTCGGTCGGTGAGCGATTTTATGCGCACCAGGTTATGCGCTCGCTCCTCACCCAAGCCAAATTCGGCGTATTTATCCGCCAGGGCCCATAGATAAAAAGGGTTAACCGATGCTTCAATACCTAAATTGGCAATTTGCGCTGCCTGTTGGTCGTCAAAATAACCCATATGATGCAAGGTGAGACGGTGGTCTTGACGTGGATCGCTTTGCTGCAAGGCTGTCACTGTCTCTATCACCTGCTGAATACCTTTGTCACCGTTAGCATGGATGTGCACCTTATAATCTCCGCGCCAGTAATCTGTAATCTGTTGAGTTAGATCCTCAAGTGGGGTCATCCACTCACCATGATGACCATCTAGGTAACCGTCTTTCATTTGCATTAATTGTGAGTAAATTGCGCCGTCAGCAAATAACTTAACTTGCTTAGGAAGAAATTGAAGATTGCTGGTATTGTATTTTGACGGTAGCCTATCTATTAATTCCATGGCTTTTTGATTATCGCCAAAGTTGCGATAGAGTTTGGTGCCGCTGGCAATAAGGTAAACATTAAACGGGGGCTGTTGGGCCATATAATGGTTTAAAAGTCCCAATTCTGCTTTAAAGTCCGTCCCAGACCCTGGTTCAGCAATGGTAGTGATGCCATTTTTTTGGATCAGTTGCGACATCAGGTCAAGCCCCAGCATATATTTTTGCGAGCCCGCTAAAAAGGGCACGACTCTCGGCGCGATATTCATCCAACCACTTTCAAAGAAGTGGCCTTTTTCCCAATTAACCTGAGGATTGTCTTTAAACTCTTCTGCGTTAAGACCGATGAGATCTATGGCCCTGTCATTAAAGAAAATCTCATGAAACGACCGATGTATAACTGCCACTGGCTGGTTGGGGGCTAAGCGATTTAGAAGTTCGCGACTGAGGTCACCGTGCCATAGTTGGTGATAGCCCCAAATCATAAATAGGCTGTTGCTATCTGTACTTTCTCTAGCATTGTTGCGATTAATACTCTCTTCCAGACGTTTCTTGTAGCCCGCGGGATCTCTGACCCCTTTCTTGGTGACATTTGGAAACACCCAGTCGTAGGGAGCTATAATCTCATTAGGCAGAACTAAGGCTGCAATAGATGGGTGTACGTGGGGTTCGATAAAACCAGGCATTAGGGTTTTACCTTTTAGCTCGAAGTTGCTGGCTTTAGCAAAGCCTCGCGCGGCCTCAGCAAGGGTGCCGATAAAAACAATTTTGCCACCTTGCTCAACCACGGCCTCTGGTTGGTCGAGAGATCCGCCGGCCATGGTGACAATATCACCACCGTGATAAATAACTCCAGCCGACTTTACGGCACTTGTGGCCGTCAATTGTGGTTGACTATCGCAACCCACTAACCCAAAAACAACCCAAGAAAAAAACAAAAGTAGTGACATATACCTTAGATCCACAGTATTCATGAACGGGCTCCCTCAGTATTTCTTATGCCTTTTTATCAAGCATCAGGCTCTGATGTTGATTGCACCTCAAGACTGGGGTCGGCATCTAGACGCTTACCTGCGCCCAGCATGACGCCTATCCAACGGGTTTCGGCTTGACCTTCCAAGGCGATTTTCAACATGATCGTGAGCGGAATCGACAGCAACATACCCACAGGGCCCAGCACCCAACCCCAAAGCACCAATGACACAAACACCACCAGAGGCGAGAGGTTAAGGCCCCGGCCCATCCAGCGCGGTTCAACCAGATTACCCATAACGAGGTTCACCACCACAAAGCCTAGCAAGGTTAGGCCTGCTTCAAAGAGACCCAACTGAACCAGGGCGAGTAACACCGCTGGAACTGCCGCGATAAAAGATCCAACCGTGGGTATAAAGTTAAGTAAAAAGGCAATAAGGCCCCATAACACGGCGTAGTCGACACCCAGTATGCTTAACCACACAAAGATGATTAAACCGGTTAAAAAACTAATAGCCGCTTTTATCGCTAGGTAACTGTGAACGCTGTCAGAAAATGTTCTCAGCCATTCATGGGAGTCGGCGCTGCCTTTGGCACTGCGCAGTTTCTCGCCAAAACTTACATTTTCAGCAAGGATAAAGATCACTGTTAGCAGGATCATAAGGGTATTAGTCATGACATTACCAAAGGATGCCAGTGTGCTACCGACGATACCCATCACCGCACCAGGGTCGAAACTACTGGCCCACTGTTTGGCGCTAATGGTAAATCCGCGGGCACTCAGCCATTGCTGAATATTTTCACTCATAACGGATAGTTTAGCGGCATAGACAG
>DGAQ01000059.1:6351-6930 GCA_002382445.1 Porticoccaceae bacterium UBA4026
GGCATAGACAGGGCTATCTTGGCGAAAGTTATCGACTGATGAGCCGACCACTGCAGCTAAAATAAGGCCCACGGCTAAGACTAAACTAATCACCAAGAAAATCGCTATTCCCGAGGGAATGCGAAAACTTTTCAGCCAGCCTAAAAGGGGCGACACAATCATGGCAATGAACACCGCCAATAAGAACGGCACCAAAAGGGGCCCCGCCATCTTCAGTCCCGACACGACTATGACAAAGGCGGCGGCAACGACTAAAAACCGGGAAAATGGGGGTAGCTTTTCATTCATCAGGCAACTCCAACTAATAAAAAATAACTTTTAAAGGTTACAACCAATATTCACTTGGGACTATAACATTACCACCCGGTCGCTTTGAACAGTCATAAGGTCCATCAGCGTCCGCGGCTACTTCTTATTTTAGTTATAAATCAGTCCAATTGATATCCAGCATCAACTTCGAGTTTGGCGGAACATCAAGTGACGATTTTTCTAATGGCGGTTGGTATACAGTAATCTAGGTTTTGACTATACTGCCGGCTTCCGTTACCAACGGATGTTCTCAGGGCGGGGTGAAAGTCC
>DGAQ01000050.1 GCA_002382445.1 Porticoccaceae bacterium UBA4026
TAGTATTACTAATACGCTTGAATGGATTGGTTCAATGGTAGGGCTGAAAATTATTCCTATCAACTGAAGGTCTTTCTGCGCACCTCATATCGTCTTTAATATATTACTTGCCGCATAAAATATGATTTATTAACCCTGCTTCTTTAAATCCTTAAGTCTACCTTAAGTATCGCCAATTACTATGCAGGTGTGTTAACTAAGCTACTGGATGCAAGCTGATGAAGGATGCCACCGTTGCTGCCATAGGGCGCCAATATCGCGCAGAGCTCGTGTCGATTTTATTGATGTCGATGTACATTGGTGTTTTTCTAAACATTCCCATCTTTGTTCGAAAATACTATCAAGTAGATGAAAGCGTGGTGGGTTTGTTCCTAACAGATGCGATATTCACTGTTACCACATGTTGCCTTTTACTCTGCGTTACTTCAATTGCCGGCCGCAGAGTCCTCAGGGCCGCCATTATCGCCTTTACTTTTGTCTCTGTTATCGCCAGTTACTACATGTGGTTCTTTGATGTCATTATTGGTTATGGGGTGGTTAAAGCCGTATTTGGCACGGGAATGTCATTAGTCATAGAGTCAATGGGTTTGGGCTTACTGACTTTTTCGAGTATATTTTGCCTAGGACCTCTGTATTTTTTACACCGCATTGCTCCCAATTATCAAGCCCCATGGCTGCTTTTCTTGATCCCCCGCTTTCTCTGTATAGGGCTTTTAACTGTTTGCCTAATACTCATAAACAGTCATTATAAAAATTTCCGTGACCCGACAGCCGACGGACGTATACCGACGAATCCTATCGGGGTCGCCGCCTATTCTTATGTGCCCATAAATTGGATGGCAGCAAGTATTATCTCAGTGGCAAATACCATAGCGAATAGTCAGTTAAAAAATAAGCTAATTGACCCCATGGATACCTATGGTTTTTACCCTGAAATTCCACTAGACGATATATTTGTGGTAGTTGTTATTGGTGAATCGGCTCGGTATGACCACATGTCTTTAATTGATTACCAACGCGCGACAACACCATTGCTGGATAAAGAAACTAATGTGATTGGGTTTAAAGGAGCGTCTTGTAATACGAGTACAAAACTAAGCTTGTCATGTATGTTCGTGCGTGAGGGAGGTACTGAAGACCTAGGATCCCCATCACAGCAATATGTTTATGAAAACCATGTTTTTTCAGTATTAAAAAATTTAGGGTTCTCTATCGACCTGTTTTCGATGCAAAGTGAAGCTGGATTTTATGTTCAAGTAAATGCCGATATAGTGAAGATTCGAGAAGAAATTGGTGCAGAGGCAAGCTCTCAAGGATTGCCGGTTATCGATGATATGCTGTTAGTTAATCAAATGACTCAATCAATCTCTAAAAAGGCTGGCAAGCACCTTGTTATTCTCCACCAAAAGGGTTCGCATTTTAATTATTCTTCTCGTTACCCGACTGAATTTTCAAAATATAAACCTGACTGTAAAGACATGCATTGTGATTTTCAGGCGATGGTTAATTCATACGACAATTCTATTGTATACACAGACTATTTCTTATTTTCCTTATTGGAAAGGCTTCGTGATAAAAAAGCCTTTCTTCTTTATGCATCAGACCATGGTGAATCTATGGAAGACGGTAAGCATTTTCATGCAGCGCCAAAAGATGTGGCTCCGGATGAGCAATTCAAGATCCCAGTCATTATGTGGGCGTCAGATAGTTTGCTGGAAAACACACAATTTGCAGAGGGCTTTGATATGCTCAAACAGCATGAATCTAAGAACAGAATAGTGCGGCACGTTGAGATTTTTGAGTCACTTTTAGGTTGTTTGGGTATTAATTCCGATCACCAAGGAATAAGAAGCCTTAATAACTGGTGTAGTCGGAAGTGAACGTCTGCCTGCGCACTTCAGAGTGTCTTTAATCTATATTACGCGCCAAATAACATTTGATTTATTCATCCTGCTTTTGAGACCCTTAAGCCTACCTTAAGATTCGCCAATTATTATACAGATACGTTTTTAAGTCTCAGGGTAACAATAGTGCAGCCACTCACTGGCAAGACAAACTCGCAGATCGCGTTTAATATCTACTTAAATAATAGCGCCGGCAATACGCCCAAGGAACTCTGCTTCTATGATTCCCAAAACAAGGGAAGGCAATCCATTGAGGGCTATATTACGCGCCAGTTCCAACTAACCCACGGGGCGACAATCAACCATTTTATGCCACTTTTGTTGGCCTTGAACGAGCAAGGCAAAACATCGGCAGCACTTGGCCTGCAGACTGCGGTCGGGCGATCGTTATTTTTACAGCAATATCTTCCCTGTGCGATTGATGAAAGTATCGCACTCCATGCCAAGGTGCCAGTGGCACTCAATCGAATTATCGAGATAGGCAATTTGGTTGCTACCCGGCCCGGCGCTAGTCAGCTGTTGTTTATGCTACTTACAAAAATACTCTATTTAGCACAGTATGAATGGGTGGTCTTCACCGCCACGCCCATGGTGCAAAAATCTCTTGAACGCCTTGGCTTTAACTTAACAGTGCTGGCTGATGCCAATGCTGAGCATCTTATACCAGCAGAAAAATTGAATTGGGGTTCTTATTATGAACAGCAACCAAGAGTGCTGGCGGGCAATATTAACCAAGGTATTCAGGCACTCAATAAAGGTACTTGGCCCGCTCAACTGACGTCGTACACCACAACCGTAGCACAATTGGCTGCAGCTATCGGGCATGCATCAAGTGCATAACTTAATTGACCTCCTATGCCAAGATGCGAACCTGGATAATCGATCTGACAAAGT
>DGAQ01000015.1:0-8071 GCA_002382445.1 Porticoccaceae bacterium UBA4026
GTTTTTTCTAACATTAACTATAGTTACTAAATTATCTTTCAATTATAACGAAATACTTTCAATTATATTTTTAGACTAACATTTTCATATACTTTCCCTTCCTTCCCTCTACCCAGGTATATAGCGCCTCTACTGACTCTGGGCGGTTAACCTATTCCACCACCGTCTTGCCAGGCTTAGTGATAGGCTATGGTAAAATTAGTGTAACTGACCCTTCTATCTTTCTGTGACCCCTGACTAATAGAGCTAAAGCGGAAAAGATCTTTGATCATAAACGGAGCCTAAACTTCAGACTTCAATACTCTGGCTGACTAGATTAAAAAAATGGCTTCGCTTAAGCTAAGGTAAGCCAGGTGCGAATTATGCACATTCAATCATTTGTATCGTCTAAACTAGGCATCTAAATATTAATGAATCACTATAAAAGGTAAACCATGAAAAATGCGCTTTCAAAAAGCCTTGCACTCATTACTGTAATGACCCTAGGTGCCTGTGGTGAAAAGGCTGAGACTCCCGGAGCAATAAACCTACCCGACAAAAACCCCTACCCATCTACCTACCAAATACCTGAGAGCCCTGCATTTGCTCTAATCGGCGCCAATATACTCACCGGTGAGGGTACAGAGCTGACTAACACTGACCTGTTGATAGAGAATGGGAAGATCGTAGCCATTGGCGCTGCACTGGATATAGAACCCGATACTATTAAGATAGATGCCCAAGGTAAATGGGTAACGCCAGGACTCATTGACGTGCACTCTCACATGGGTGTTTACCCCTCTCCTAGCACCTCCAACCATTCAGATGGCAATGAAATGACCTCGCCAGTAACGGCGGAAGTCTGGGCCGAGCATTCGGTTTGGCCTGAAGACCCCCAGTTTGAAAAAGCGCTGGCCGGTGGCGTGACTACGGTTCAGATTCTTCCTGGTTCTGGCAACCTCATTGGTGGGCGCGGTGTGACCCTGAAGAATATTCCGTCGATAACGGTGCAGGGAATGAAATTTCCCGGCGCGCCTTACAGTCTTAAGATGGCCTGTGGTGAAAATCCAAAACGCGTTTACGGTAGCCGCAACACTCTACCGTCGACGCGGATGGGTAATATGGCAGGCTACAGAGAAGCCTGGATTCAAGCGACTGAATATAAAAGATCTTGGGATGACTATGTTGCGGACTCTCAAGCGGGCGAAGATGTTGACCCACCCAGTAGAAATCTACGTTTAGAGACTTTAGCCGGTGTTTTAGAAGGCGATATTCGTATTCACAACCACTGCTACAAAGCTGACGAAATGGCGCAGATGATCGACATGTCAAAAGAGTTTGGCTACAAAATTGCCGCTTTTCATCATGCGGTTGAAGCCTATAAAGCGGCGCCAATGCTAGCAAAAGAAGGTATTTGTGGTGTGATGTGGGCCGATTGGTGGGGCTTTAAACAAGAAGCCTTCGATATGGTGCGGGAAAATATCGCCCTGGTAGACTACGCCGAGGCATGTGCTGTCATTCACTCAGACGATCCCATTCAGGTACAACGACTTAATCAGGAAATCGCTAAGGCCATGAGTGCTGGCAACCGCATGGGTTTAAAGATCGATGCAGCCAAAGCGATCACCTGGGGAACCATCAATGCGGCAAAATCACTGGGTTTAGATAATCAAATAGGGTCTTTGGCGGTGGGTAAAAATGCCGATATTGTGCTCTGGACTAAACACCCTTTAAGCGTTTATAGCTTGGCACAAAAAGTGTGGATTGACGGTAATCTTCGATTTGACCGATTTGATAAATCAGTGCAACCCACCAGCGACTTTAACCTCGGTATTATTAGCGCAGGAGAGGCTCGACCATGAAAAATAACTCACTCTTTATACTTCTTTTGTTTACCTCTCTCACAACCAGCGCAAGCTCGATTCTCATTAAAGGCGCGGACATATATAGCACTAATGGATTCTTACCGCAGAGTAATCTGTACATCGACAATGGGACAATTACCGCCATCGGCAGAAACACACCCCTGACCGCAGATCTAGAGCTAAATGGTGAGGGCATGAGTATTACCGCAGGGCTATTTAACGCCTCAACGCACATAGGCACCGTTGAGGTGAGCGCTATTAGCCCAACGGTGGATTTTTATTCGGAAAATGAGGCAGTCACTGCGTCACTGCGAATAGCTGACGCCTTTAATCCTCGGTCGACACTAATACCTCACAACAGAGTCCATGGATTAACCCACGCCTTATTAGTTCCTGAGTCAGGGACTAATTTATTTTCTGGTCAGGTCGGTTTAGTACAATTGGGCAATCAGCCCAAGGTCATCCACGACAGCCTTGCTATGGCATTAGATTTTACCGAGTCCGGTATCAGACTAGCGGGTAACTCTCGAGCCGCTGCACTGGTGCAACTGCGCCAAGCCTTAGACGATGCAAAGGATTTTTCACGCAACAGAGCGGCGGCTATGGCCGGTGATCACCGCGACTATATTCTTTCTTACGCCGACTTGGCGGCCCTTGAATCAGTGGTTAATGGCGTCAAGCCGCTGCTGGTTAAGACCCACCGCGCCAGCGACATTACAACCATTTTAGCCCTCGCCAAAGATTTTCAGCTAAAGTTGATTTTGTCTGGCGTCATTGAAGGATGGATGGTTGCTAGTGAGATCGCCGAAGCCGGCGTACCGGTGATAATGGACCCGATTCATAACCTGCCAGAGAGTTATGAGTCTTTAGGGGCACGACTTGATAACGCCAAATTATTGTCTGATGCGGGCGTGACGCTGTTATTTACCGGAATGGGCGGGAAAGACACCCATAATGCTTATCTAGTAAAGCAGTCCGCTGGTAATGCTGTTGCCAACGGCCTGCCTAAATCTGTGGCCATTGCCGCCATGACCTCAAACCCGGCTAAGTTGTTCGGCGCTACGGTCAGCGGTGACATCGCAGTGGGGGAGATTGCAGACTTGGTATTATGGAGCGGCGACCCGTTGGAGCTGACATCTGAGGCGCAGTTGGTGCTAATCAATGGTGGAGTAATACCGATGGAGAGTCGCTCTTTTCAGCTCCGTGATCGTTACTTTAAGCGCTTAAAGAAAGACTAATCATCTAGTTCAAAGATGGTTTTTCCTCTCGCTATAGTCCTCTCTACCTTGATATCTAATAACTTGGTAGTGGGCATGGCGAGCGGGTTTTTGCTTAAAATAACCAAGTCTGCTTGTTTACCCACATCAATTGTTCCTTTGATATCTTCTTCAAAATATTGGTAAGCGGCATTAATCGTAATCGCCTTGATAGCCTCTAGCGTTGAAATGCGCTGCTCTTGCCCCAACAGCTGCCCACTTCTTGTGAGTCGATTAGTCGTTGCCCAAAGCAAACGGATCATATCGGGCGGCACGATGGGAGCATCGTTATGAAGTGTAAAGATAATGCCTTTTTCTAGACTGCTCGCTGTTGGGCTAATACGACTAGCCCGCTCTACTCCAAAAACCGAATCTCGGTGCCAATCTCCCCAGTAAAATGTATGTGCTGAGAAAAATGAAGGAATGGCTTTCATTTTTGCCATGAGGCCAAGCTGGTCCTCTCGCACCGTTTGGGCATGAATCATCACGGTACGATGATCGGGTAAATTTGCCATATCGATGCTACTTTGTAAGGCATTAACAAACAGATCAGCCGCTGCATCACCATTGGCATGAGCCAAGATAGGCACGCCTGCGTCTATGAATTTAGCAAAAAGCTCGTCTACCGATTCTGAGGGCATAATCGGATAACCACGATAATCGTGGGCGGCGCCCTTCGGCGGTACCTTATAGGGCTGGGTTAAATAGGCTGTTTTTCCTTGAGGCGAACCATCTAAAATCATCTTAACGCCGCCAACCCTAAAACCATTTTCATAATCGCCCAATATCGGAAGTGGTGGACTATTCTCACCAAGGTATGTCTGATCAATCCGCTGGTAAGACACGACGTCAATAGGAAAAGGTTTTTCGCTGGATGCAGATCTCAGTTGCCTTATATCATCCAGAGACGAAGCGCCGTCCTGCGCCGTGGTGATACCATAACTGGCATAATCAAGCAGACCCTCACGTATCTGCTCATTGGTGTCTGCCGTCGACTTAATAAAGGCCTGAATAGCAAAGCCCGCCGTCTCCTCTAACACCCCATTCGGTTTTTGACTATTTCCCCATCGGCGAATCACACCGCCTGGCGGATTAGGCGTATTTTCATTAATGCCTGCAATCTCCAGCGCCTTAGAATTAACCGCTGCTAGATGGCCTGACACATGAATTAACAAAATAGGACGAGAGGCTGAGACTTTATCTAGATCGCCTGTAGTCGGATGTCGTTTTTCAGCCAGCAGAGAATCATCGTAACCCATTCCCACAAGCCAATTGCCTTCAGCTAGCGCGCTAGAGGCCTGATAGTTTTTCAGGGCCGCTACTAATCCGTTTATGTCCTCGACCGGCCCAACGGGGGGAGAAGACACGTTTGCCATAGCAGAGACTCTGGCGTGAAATGAAATGTGGCCGTGAGCGTCAATAAAGCCAGGCAATAAGGCTGAGTCCCCTAAGTTGACAACCTCATCGGCTTGCCCTTCCCAGAGGTTACGTTGACCCACAAAAATAATAGTGTCGTCTTTAACTGCCACGAAATTGACCGGTCCAGATTGTTCGCTAAGCGTAATAATATTGTCGCCGTAGAAAGCTATATCGGCTTGCGGCGCCTCGTTGTTTTTGGCTGCATCTAAGGCCGATTCATCACAACCACTAAGCATCAATAGCGACAGAAGCATACTTGCTCGAATATCATTTAAACGGATCAATGTCTTTCCTCTCTATTAATGGATAAACTTTTTGTAGCAGTATACAAAAGATAATAACCTCGTTTGAATAAAAAAATAATTCAGTAGAGATAGATGGTTTTCTTATCTAGCTGAGATTTCCGGGCGCAAATTCTGCGTCAGACTCTAACAGGCCGGCGACTGGTGCTAGGGAAAAGGCATAAGAAGCTATCAGTGTACCGGTTGAAAATACCTAGGAGGATAGGCTTTTCTCTCTCAGCTTTCCGAGCAGGTCGCGAGTCTGAGCCGCCTCTTCAAACTCAAGATTTCGCGCATGCTGGTACATCTTTTCTTCCAGGCGTTTAATCTCTTTAGTGATGTTTTTAATCGGCTCTGCACCAATCACATCATAAGCAGCATTGGCTTCTGCCGCTTGCCGATCACGACGATTTTGTCCAGTAGCTGCATAGGCGCCTTCCATAATGTCTTTAATATCTTTAACAATACTCGTCGGTGTAATGCCATGTTTTTCATTGTGTGCAACTTGCGCCGCTCTGCGACGATCAGTCTCGTCCATAGCCCGCTGCATAGAACCGGTAATTTTGTCGGCATACAGTATGGCTTTGCCGCTAAGATGTCTCGCGGCGCGACCTATGGTTTGAATGAGAGACTGCTGTGAACGCAAAAATCCCTCTTTATCCGCGTCAAATATGGCCACTAAAGACACCTCAGGCATATCTAGGCCCTCACGCAACAGGTTGATGCCCACCAGCACATCAAACTCTCCTAAACGCAGATCACGGATAATCTCAACGCGCTCGACGGTGTCTACATCAGAATGCAGATATCGCACTCGAACACCATGCTCATCGAGGTATTCGGTAAGGTCTTCAGCCATACGTTTAGTCAGTACTGTAATCAGTATGCGCTCATTTTTTGCCGCCCTGACTCGAATTTCCGACAGCGCATCATCTACCTGCGATGTGGCTGGGCGTACTTCTATAATAGGGTCTAGCAACCCCGTTGGCCGCACTACCTGCTCAACAATCTGTCCAGCATTAGCCTCTTCATAGCGGCTTGGGGTCGCAGACACAAAAATCATCTGAGGCGCTAGCGCCTCCCACTCATCAAAGCGCAGCGGTCGATTGTCCAACGCAGAGGGCAACCTAAACCCGTATTCAACCAAGGTTTCCTTACGCGATCGATCGCCCTTGTACATGGCACCCAGTTGGGGAACCGTGACATGGCTTTCATCGATAATCATCAAGGCGTTGTCAGGCAGATAATCAAATAGCGTCGGTGGCGGCTCTCCGGACTCACGCCCGGACAGGTAACGAGAATAATTTTCAATACCGTTGCAGTACCCAAGCTCACGCATCATCTCTGTGTCGTAGGCAACCCGCTCACCCAGGCGTTGAGCTTCTACTAGCTTGTCCATCGACCGCAGCTGCTCGAGACGCTCTTTGAGCTCCTCTTGAATTAGATCAGCAGCAGCAATAACTTTTTCGCGAGGGGTCACATAGTGAGTCTTTGGATAGATTGTCACCCGCGGTATTTTGCGCAAAACCTCACCAGTCAGGGGATCAAACAGCGTAATCCTTTCTATTTCATCATCAAACAACTCAATACGCACCGCTTCGTAGTCAGAATCTGCCGGATACACATCGATAACATCCCCACGCACGCGATAAGACGAACGGTCGAACACCGCGTCATTGCGGCGGTACTGAAGTTCAGCAAGACGTCGCAAGATATCTCGCTGGCCAATCTGTTCGCCGCGAGAGAGGTGCAACATCATCTTTAGGTATGATTTAGGGTCGCCCAAACCATAGATTGCAGAGACAGTGGCAACCACAATCACGTCCTTCCGCTCTATGAGTGATTTAGTCGCCGATAAGCGCATTTGTTCAATGTGAGAATTAATCGACGAGTCTTTTTCAATAAAGGTGTCAGAGGATGGTACATAGGCTTCTGGCTGAAAATAATCGAAGTAGGAAACAAAGTATTCGACCGCATTATTGGGGAAAAAACTTTTAAACTCGCCATAAAGCTGGGCAGCCAAAGTTTTATTGTGCACCAACACGATGGTTGGACGTTGCACCTCCTCGATGACTTTAGCCACCGTAAAGGTCTTGCCAGAGCCCGTTACGCCTAATAATGTCTGACCTGAGAGGCCGTTCTCTAAGCCCTCAACCAGCCCTTTGATCGCAGCGGGTTGGTCTCCTGCGGGGGAGTACTTGCTGACGACAGTAAAGGGTCGCACAGCACTGATATCGATTTTACTTAGCAAGGGGCATTACCGACCATCTGCTCAGGTTCTGCGGATAGAGCACAAACATCGGTAAAATATTTAGCATTCTTTTTAGCAAGATTGTCGATCAAAGCATCAACACCCTGCACTTCAAGTATGTCTCGATACTTATGTTTTTTAATCGCAACATAAGTAATGCCTTTAAATCGCACATCAACCGCTCTCCAGATATCTACCGAGGTACGCTTTATCAACACATCAAGATTAATATCTGGCAACAGGGGAGATTCCATAAGGACCTGCACCCACCCCATACCCTGCTCTTCGTTAACCACAACATCAACAATTTTAAAAATCTGGCCGCCATAACTTTCAAGCCCCTCAAAGGCATAGCGAATTAAAGTCTTATTGACAGACTCGGTTAATGCCTCTCGTTTTTCAGGACCCAAATCTTCATAACTTGCCTTACCCACCAACGCTCGAGTAGTCGATGAGGTGTCCCATAAGTCTATTACCGTTGAGGTTAAAAAGTTATGGTATGCAACGGGGTTTTCAATGTACATCTCTTGCTGGTTAGCCAGTTGGTCAGTCACTGAATTAAACAGTGTTTCAAATTGACGTTCTACTAACTGTTTAGCACCAAGACTCTGTTGATCAACGACAACCCTGTCTTCAAACACCGGTTCTGCCAACTGCGACTCAGCAACACTGGTAAGAGACAACAGCAACATAGAAACCGTCGCTATCAGGGGTACAAAAACCGACAAAAACAAAATCTTCATCCTTTATTTCTTCCTTTCTTTGAGCCTTCGCTGACTTCACATTTTTCCTACGTTCAAGGCCACTAAAATATATCAGCAAGCCTTAGGCGGACAACAGGCCATTCTAGACTTTTTCGTCGAACATGTAAGCATAGCATCACTGAAAAAGAAGCCTTTTAATATCTTCTCAGGAAATTGTTGACTCCTTTAAGTGGGGTGCTAAAATGCGCGGCTTCTACACGTCTTACTATTCCGAAGTAGCTCAGTGGTAGAGCAGTTGACTGTTAATCAATTGGTC
>DGAQ01000015.1:8168-9442 GCA_002382445.1 Porticoccaceae bacterium UBA4026
TTGACTGTTAATCAATTGGTCGTTGGTTCGAACCCAACCTTCGGAGCCAAATAAAAAAAGGGCTGCACACTGTGTGGCCCTTTTTTTTGACATTACCCAACTCAGCAATTTCGCTTAACAAGATAAAGATCTTTCCCTAAATAGCCTGACACTGCACCTCTCTATTCGTCCAATGACCATCACTCTGCCGGTGATTTGAAATGCTCTTACACAAACAATGAGCATCAAAACCAACCGAGAGTGTCGCAAAGTGTAATAACATTTATTTATCATACAAGTGTAGATAAATAATTATTTATGAGTTAATATAATTCTTCTTTTGCACTTTGCGCCAATATTATGAGCCAAAAACAGTTTGAGTCACAGCATAAAAGCGATCTTCTGGCCTCTGGCCCAGACAGAATATGGCGCTTGGAAGATGTAAGGCTTTTAATGGAAGGTAGAGGCGAAAGCCTCATCAAGCGCACACTTGAGCGCCGGATATCTACCACCCCATGGCTTAAGAGTGCAAGCCAACCGAGCGAGCAGAAAGACGAATTAAACCGACCTGCAATTCAGCTTGTACTCGACGCTTTGGTCTCACAAGCCAGGAAGAAACGTAGGGCCTCCTTATTTGTGCAGCTACATCATCTCCCTAACACCGATAGCAATCAGTCCCAGCAATCTAGCCTATTGGTCGCTGAAGACGGTAAAGGAGCCAAACGCTGGTGCTGCCTGCCCGATGGAGAAATTTCATCGCTGCTAGAGGGGTTAAAGGTCTTGGCCGATGCCAGACCTACCCTTTTCTTCCCCTCTGGAAGCCTTGTAGCCACCTGCCGTCAACTGAAGCGCCAACAACAAAACCTTGGCGAGGGCATTGACATCGCAACGGGTCACTTTCCTGAGCGCATTATCTCTAATCAGAATTACTTGCCGGAGACGAAAGTCATGGCTCAAATTCAGCCGGAAAAACTTTCACACCTAAACCGCCTTGAAGCCGAGAGCTTATATATCATTCGCGAAGTCATGGCCCTGGCTGAAAACCCGGTAATGCTGTACTCAATGGGTAAAGATTCTGCCGTCATGCTGCACTTAGCCCGAAAAGCTTTTTATCCCAGCCCACCGCCATTCCCCCTTATGCATGTGGACACACGATGGAAGTTTCAGGCCATGTATCAGTTTCGCGACACCATGGCAGAAGCGGCTAACATGGACCTTATTGTTCATATCAACCCCGAGGGAATCGAAAAGAATATTAACCCCTTTGACCATGGCAGTGCACTGCATACAGACAT
>DGAQ01000015.1:9653-15382 GCA_002382445.1 Porticoccaceae bacterium UBA4026
AAGAGCAGAGCCAAAGAACGTATTTTTTCCTTCCGTAGTAGCAGTCACCGATGGGACCCAAAGAATCAGCGGCCAGAACTGTGGAATCTCTACAACTGCCGTAAAGCGCCAGGCGAGAGTGTCCGAGTATTCCCCCTGTCAAACTGGACCGAGCTTGATATCTGGCAGTATATCTATCGGGAGAATATTCCCATTGTGCCACTCTACTTCGCTGCCGAGCGTCCAGTAGTGAATCGTAATGGCATGCTGATCATGATCGATGACGACCGAATGAAATTGCTTCCTGGAGAATCCATAGAACTTAAGAAAGTCCGTTTTAGGACCTTGGGCTGCTACCCATTAACTGGCGCCGTTGAATCATCGGCCACCGATTTGCCGCAAATTGTATTGGAACTGCTGCAAAGTCGCACCAGCGAGCGGCAAGGCAGAGCAATCGATTCAGATGCCAGCGCCTCGATGGAAAAGAAGAAACAAGAGGGCTATTTCTAATGGCGAATCAATCAAACAGGACTAACCCTATAGACATTCAAGCCCGTGTCGATGCCTATGTGGAAACACAAGCGCAACTCGATCTGCTGCGTTTTATCACCTGCGGGTCTGTAGATGATGGCAAAAGCACCCTAATAGGGCGAATGTTATATGAAGCACAGCTGATCTTTGAAGATCAGGTCACCTCACTTCAAAACGACTCTAAAAAGATGGGCACCCAGGGTGGTGATATTGATTTTGCGCTGTTAGTGGATGGCCTAGCGGCAGAACGCGAACAGGGTATTACTATTGACGTGGCCTATCGATTCTTTAATACCGATCGCCGCAAGTTCATCGTTGCTGACACACCAGGCCATGAACAATATACCCGCAATATGGTCACCGGCGCTTCCACCGCCGACGTTGCAATCATCTTAGTTGACGCCAGCCAAGGGGTGCTTACTCAAACCCGTCGCCACTCGTTTATCGCCTCACTACTGGGAATAGAACATGTGGTTTTGGCGGTCAACAAAATGGATTTGGTAGATTTTTCTGAAGACCAGTTCAATGCGATCTGCGAAGAATTCCACAGCTTGCGCAAGCACTTGGCGTTCAAGTCCATTACCCCTATTCCACTCTCTGCGCTCAAAGGGGACAACGTGATCGAACGGTCAGGACGAATGGATTGGTACCAAGGGCCCACGCTATTAGGATTTTTGGAAACGGTCGATATTCGAGAGAGACTCAGCCAGCACCCCTTTCGGTTCCCCGTGCAATGGGTCAATCGACCGAACGCGGACTTTCGAGGCTTTTCCGGGACTGTCGTCGCCGGCAGCATTCGACCGGGTGATGAAATTCGGGCATTGCCCTCGGGTCAAATAGCAGCAATTGAACGGATTGTGCTTTCCGCACAAGACCTAGACAGGGCCGTTACTGACCAGGCGGTGACCTTAACACTGGATCGGGAGATTGATCTTTCTCGCGGTGATTTAATTGTCGCCGCAGACGCACCCTGCGAAGTATCCGATCAATTTGAGGCAGAACTGGTCTGGATGGACAAAGAGCCAGGCTACATAGGCCGGCGATACATTTTACAGCTAGGCACCAGTCAGGCGAATGCCAGCTTATCGGACATCAAGTTCAAATATGACATCAACACCTTTGAACAGTTACCCGGCAGAGAGCTTTCTCTCAACGAAATTGCTAACGTCCAGATCACCTTAGATGCCGAAATTCCGTTTGAAGCCTATAAAGACTGTCCCGGCCTGGGTGCCTTTGTATTAATCGACCGCTACAGCAACGCAACCATTGCCGCCGGGATGATTCGTTTTGCCCTGCGTCGTGCGTCCAACGTGCATCGACAAGCACTGTCAGTAGACCGGGCCGCAAGAGAGAAACTATCGGGCCACCGAGGGCGCGTAGCATGGCTAACCGGGCTCTCAGGCTCAGGAAAATCAACGATTGCCAGCGCCGCAGAACAACTGCTCCACGAGCAGGGTTTCCGAACCTACATATTAGACGGCGATAACGTACGCCATGGCCTTTCAAAAGACCTCGGGTTTACAGTGGCTGACAGAGTAGAAAATATTCGAAGAATTGCAGAAGTGGCAAGGCTAATGATGGACGCCGGCGTGATTGTCCTCACCGCCTTTATTTCACCGTTCCGCGCCGAGCGAGATATGGCAAAAAGCTTGTTCGATGCTGACGACTTCCTCGAAGTATTTGTAGACATACCGCTGTCTATTGCCGAACAGCGTGACCCCAAGGGCCTGTACAAAAAAGCCAGGCGGGGCGAGCTACCCAACTTTACCGGTATCGACAGCGACTACCAGCCACCTAAAAACCCCAGTTTAACGCTTAAAACGGGCGACCTAAGTGTCGCAGAATCCGCGAAAGCACTGGTCGAACTCATCACAACCCAAACGGAAAAGAAATGAGCATGCATAACAAACGTCAACCATTCTATAGGGCTTGCTCATGTCACTCATTAGCACGCTAAAAGATCAGACCTCTCGCACCCGCAGCCTCGCAAAGGCCTTCACTTGGCGTATCACCGCAACGCTAACCACCGCAATGATAGCCTACATTGTGACAGGAGAACTTGGCACAGCCGCGATAATCGGCGGCATTGAGTTCGTCCTAAAGTTTATTATGTATTATGGTCACGAACGGGCCTGGAACGCGGTTCGCTGACATTAAAATTTATTAGCTGACATGTTTGGGTTCCGATTTAAATGTATTGACTGGGAACAAAAAAAGGGCCGCACAGTATGCGCCCCTTTTCCAATCATCTAACTCAAGCGATCTAAACTACTAACATCCGATAGGGGTAATTATCACTCTGCAGAATCTCACCACTCATTTATATGCGATATCTTCCCAAGACTCCAAACTCTACCTAGGTTTGGAGTGCCGGCACAATATTATCGTATGAAATCGCCTCAACGCCGTTACTGAGCTGAAGCTCTATACCATTGTAGACGACCAAACTTTTGTAAAGCGGATGGTTATTGGTTGCGAATCTGACTAACTGCTTAGCAAATTTGCCGTGCCAAGTGGCGGCTGCTTTTATCTCAATGCCCACTAATCCGCTACTGGTCTTACACAGTAAATCGATCTCGTTGCCATTGCTGTCTCTAAAGAAGTATAAGTTCGCATCATATCCGCTGTTATATCGCTGCTTGAGCACGTCGATCACGACTAGGTTTTCGAATATACTGCCTAGTAGTGGGTCACGCAGCACCTGATTAGGTGTTTCTATTCCTAGCAAGTAAGCTAGCAGGCCTACATCGGCGAAAAAGTATTTGGGCGACTTAACCACCCGCTTGCCAAAATTCTCAAAATATGGCGGCAACTTCACCACAACATAAGACGCTTCAAGCACAGACAGCCATTGCTTTATTGTCTTGGTAGTCACGCCTACCGCGTTTGACAGTGCCTGATAGTCCATAAGCTGGCCAACTCGGCCCGCCAGCAATTTAATAAACTTTTCGAACAAACTAACGTCTTTGAGTTCAATCAACTGCCTGACATCGCGCTCAATATACGTTTGATAATAATTAGCATAGGCACGAAAAGGACGCTGGTTCTGACTGTGTACCCTTGGGAGAAACCCATGAATGACATAGTCTTCAAAGCCACCAAAGGCCTTACCTGCCTGCGTTAACTCATCAATAGACAAGGGTAACAAATGCAACAAGCCGGTACGGCCTGCCAGGGACTGTGCCACTGCCGCACGTAATTCCAACTGATGAGAACCGGTTAAGACAAATCGTCCATTTTTCTGCTCGTTGTCGACTATGCCCTGCAAGTAACTTAACAGCATTGGCACTCGCTGAACTTCATCAAATATGGTATTGCCTGGGTAGCGTCGTAAAAAGGCCCTTGGATCCTCTGTGGCTAACATGCGCTCATCCGGATCTTCTAATGAGACATAAGCGTAGTCAGGCAGCTCCTGTTGGACCAGAGTGGTTTTCCCGGCCTGCCGAGGCCCCAGCACAGTCACTATGGGGTACTCCTGCAACAGCACGTGCAATTCTTTACTGAGTTTTCTCTTAATCAATGGTAGCCTCAATTATGCAAAAAAATAATTAGAACTCCATTATTACATAAAAAATGCAAGGTGTCGCTGTTTGTTAAACTGTGTCCCTATGGTAAATAGAGGCTAGCGCTTCTCACTTTGGGTGCCTGCCACTTGATTGCTTTCTTTTTTGTCTTGAAGAACGCGTCAATAGTGCACCTGTAAATTATCAATATTATTTATCTTTAAGGTAATCCAACACCGGCTGAGTTATGTGCGCCCTGAACATCAGACTTTCGGTAACCTCCTCAGACTCTGCGATCCGGTGTCTCTGGACCACTTCACTACTGCTCGGGTCAACCTCAATAGCAGTTGAGCGCTTAGCCCTTTGTGCCAATGCTTTAAAGAGACCAGAATACCTAACTGTCGCCCTAAAATAGGCCTCCCTTATTTTTTTAATTTTCATGCGGTTTTCTTTACTCATTAATACAGGGTGCCACTCAAAGACTCACCTGCCATAGCGGTAGAGTATGCTTTATAGCGGAAAGAGCCTTTATCATTACCTAGCGACCTAATCATGCTAGAAACTCAGATAACCGACTACTCGTAATGAGTCCACAGCCGCAATATCTTGACAGCCTTTTCCGTCTCTAAAACCTGATAGACAAGCCGGTGCTGAATATTAATCCTTCTTGAATAAGCACCGCTCAAGTCACCCACCAGCTTTTCGAAAGGCGGCGGAGTTTGGCATGGATCAGACTGGAGAATCGTTAATAATTGCTGCGCTTTAGTTTTTAATCCGGACGATGCTAGTTTTCGTGCATCCTTTTGGGCCTGCTTGGTGTAATACAGCGTCCACATTACCAATTTAATTCAGTTGCAGCGCTGTCAATGCTCTCCTGCATACCCTCTAAAATTGATTCGCGCATCCCTGGCACCGATAAGAGATGCAATGTTTCGTTGATCGCATTCCAATCATCTTCAGCCAAAAGAACCGCATTGCCACGCTTGCCCGTTATCACCACCGGCTCATGGTTGGCTGTCGTATCATCGATCAGTTTATACAGGTTGGCTCTAGCCTCAGTAACATTCAGTGTCGTCATAATTAAATCCTCTTAAACAAAAGGTACGCTAAACCGTACGTTATGTCAAGTTCACCTGAGTTATCCTCCACCAAAAGTTGATAGTCCTATTTATCACCATTTAGTATTCCTACACACGAGCAGTTAGAGAGCCTTGGTATTTTCAACCAGCCAAGCGCGCAAATTCTCAAAAGTTACACTCGATGTATCGTAAAGCCCTAAAACAAATTCTTGCGTTTTTTCATCACTCGCAGTGATATCCAACCCATTGATTGCCAAAAATACATAGGTCGCCGCGAATGCCGTTCGCTTATTACCGTCAACAAAAGGATGGTTCTGGGAAAGACTTTCCCACAAGGCTGACGCCTCATCGATTAATGTCGGGTAATACCCCGTTTGAGGCCGGAACAAGGCTGCCTCCAAAAGGCCGGGATCTCTTATCCCCTCGCCACCACCATAACGCTCTATCTGATCTGCATGAATAGCCAGAATGTCATCGACCCTAATATAGTCAAAGCTCATTGCGCTAACTTTTTATAGAGACCTGAAAAACGTTCGGTACTTTTTAGATAAGCGGCCATCACATGCTCTCGGCCTGACACTCCATTTTTGGCATCTAAATGGTCCCGAAGAGCATCCTCGACCACGGCCTGGATCTG
>DGAQ01000060.1:0-509 GCA_002382445.1 Porticoccaceae bacterium UBA4026
TCTCCGACGATAATGACCAGGCTATTAATTGCAGTCATGGAACATCCGACTTATCAATTGCTCATAATTTTCATATCAATGCAGTTATTTGATTTTCGCTGGCCTAACCTAACAGTTCAGACCCTTTAGGTGCCGCTAATAATCCTCTAAGTCTCCAAAATCGTCTTCAATGGCTCCGTCATCGATAACATACGCTCTATTTTGCAGGTATACATCTCGAATAAACAGATATTTATCACCCGAAATTACATCTAGTTGGTCTAGATAGGATCCATATTGAGAAACAACGCTAATTCCTTTTACTCCGGCCTTAAGGGCCAGTTTATCCGAATAAGAGAAAGGGTCGAAAAAACTGTCAACAAAGTTTGCCGGAGCGTCGCGAAGTGTCGACGGCCCCAAGAAAGGGAGCATAAGATAGGGCCCCTCTCCAACGCCCCATACAGCAAGCGTCTGGCCAAAATCCTCCCCTTCCCCAGCATGGAAGCCAGCGCTCTTAGCAACATCAAATA
>DGAQ01000060.1:646-38531 GCA_002382445.1 Porticoccaceae bacterium UBA4026
GTATCATTAGCGGCCTGTTTCACCTTGCCTTGCAACAGACCATTAGCCGCATTAGGGATTTCATTAAGATTACCAAAAAAATTCACAATGCAGTTTTGAATTGGTTTTGGAGTGACGGTTTCGTATAGGCTCACCACCGGTCGTCCCACACTGTTAATAACTATGTCATTGAAACCCCAAATCCCACGATTCAAATCCTCTAGCGGGTCAGGGTTTTCAAACTCTTCAGAGAAAGTAGTCGTCGACATCAATGTCAGAGCGATTATTGCGAATAGTCTAAACATGTTTTTCCTAAAATTCCCCTAACTAAGCAACTTTGGCTCTTTCCTGATTAACATTCTACTAGGACTCGATTCGCAGGTACATAGTTGAATTACGCAGCACATCAAAATTGTGCCTTCCCCGCCTTAATAAGCACCGAATTTCGCCTTGAACAAATCATAAAAGAGTTAACTTATCTCTCTAACGAAATAATCTTGTTAGTTAATTTGGCACCTCTATTTTTCAGTGCGCTTCGAAGGGAAAAGTGACGCCCTCTCAGCTATCCATCGCATCGGTCACAACAACTGGCTACGCTGGCGTTTTGAGGCAACCAGCTACGATAGCTTTCGTGACCGATATACACTTTAATTAGTCCTTTTATACTTACTGAAAAGTCTTTTAAAGCCGTACATGCTGGCGGCGACAGATGGACCAATGCCTAATGCAAACAGCACAGTTCCAAATCCAACGCTGCCTCCTAAGACCCACCCGGCTGCTATAGCTGTCAGCTCAAGTCCACTCCTGACCGCAGCAATGGGTAAGCCTGTTACTTTTTGCAGACCTGTCATCAACCCATCTCTTGGTCCGGGACCTAGATTGGCAATCAAATACAAACCTCCTCCAAATCCAGTCACTAAGACACCAATTATTACTGCTCCAAGCTTTAAGACAAGGTTGTCAAAGGTGGGTAAAAATGGAACTGAGAATTCAAGCACCAACGCAATAATGAGTACATTTAGAAGAGTTCCAATGCCTGGTATTTGTCTTAGAGGTATCCAGCAAAGTAAAACTACACAGCTAGTAATAAACGTAGCCAGCCCAAGACTCCAGCCAGTAATCTGTGTAATACCTTGAGCTAATACTGTCCAAGGACTCACCCCTAAGCCTGCGGCAACGAGTAAAGCTTCTCCTAATCCGAAAAGCGTAAGTCCTATTATAAGAAAAAACACAGAAACCAACGGTGGCGTTATGGTCAGTGCCTTGGGAGAGCTCCAAGAAAGTATTGGAACCTCTTTAACGGACAAAAAGTCTGGCTTTAATTTCATTTTCAATAATTTCTCATGGCGACTAATTACGGCTATTGATTAAAGATTTCAAAACGTAGTTTCAAGTGACCGATTAATAGCTAGGCTGGTGATAATCAGGTCAAAGTACGTTTAGCTGGTCCACAATATCTGACCACTTCTTGGCCAAGCGCTTTGCTGACACAGGCGATCGCGTTTTCAATTGTTGGGCAAACAAAGAGACCCGATACTCTTCTAATAACCACTGGAAATCTAACAATAAATCGGCTGAGGCTGAGGGAAGACGGAGTTGCTTTTCCCCCAACCCTTCGACCCCAATGGCGAAAGAGCGCAATTCGGCTATGTGTTCACGATCTTTGACTACTTGAGAGCTTAGTTTGTCGATTCGTATACTGATCCCTTTCACAAACCTTGGATATTGCTGGGTATTCTGTGGTTTTGCTCTACGCAGTGTTTCGCTAGAAAATAACCAATTTACCTGTACAGAAATGTCGAGTTGTGCGTCAACACCCAAGGCGCCAAGCTCTCCTAATCGCTTCTGCTGTTCGTGTAACTCAGTCAAAACGCTAGCAACCTGCACCCCATGCTGCTGAGCAATATCCACCACATGCGATATGCCCGCAGAAAAGCTTCGTTCAAAGCCTTCTCTATCTCGAACAACAGTCCCCGCAGTAAAGATCGCCTGCTGAAAACTCGCCTCGATGATCGCAACGACTAATTCCTCTCGGGGACCTAAGCCTGCCGCCTTAAGCGCTAGATCTTTGCCTTTTAAGAGATTCTTCAGCAGATATTTTTGCTGCTCCCTACCCCGTAAAATGGCCAGTCTGAGCTGGCCATGTCTCGATATCTGCTCGGCAACCATTGGGTTATCGACTAATTCAATGGAGGCAGATTCACCATTATCCTGAAGTGCCGGCCACGCCTTAATAGTCATCTTGCCACGCGGTAACTCTACCTCTGAAGGTAGCTGTTCGAAATCCCATTCAAGAATACCTTTTCGCGCAATTGACTGCTCCGATGGACGAGCTAAACTTTGCTTAATCTGTTGTTTAAAATCTCTCTGTAACTGATGAAGGCTTCGAGCCATAGCAATCATCTGACCCTTATCGTCCTGTAACACAAAGTTCATCAGATACCAGTTATCAATATTTTCAACGTTCCAAGCGCTCTCTTCAATTTTTGTTCCGGTCAATCGGTGTAGTTGCTCACTCAACACCAGGGTCAGTGGTCTGTCCTGAGCGCTGACATTACTCAGAACCTTATCAATATAGTCTGGAACGGGCACAAATTGCCTTCGGACCTGTTTAGGCAGACCCTTAATCAGTGCAATACATTTATCTCTCAGCATTCCAGGGACCAGCCACTGAAAAAAATAGTGGGGCAATTGATGCAGTACCGCCAAGGGTATAAATAAGCTCACACCATCTTTGGGATGACCGGGTTCAAAGTGATAGCGCAATTCAAACTCGAGACCTTTATGCCCAATCAGTTCGGGAAATTGGGCCTCTTCGCTGTCTGATAGACCTCGTAAAAGCAAAGATTCTTTGCTGATGAAGAGTAGTTTTGAGTCTGCTTTTTCAGCTGTTTTACGCCATTTTTCAAACGCGGGAAGATTGCACACGTCTGAAGGAACTCGTTCGTCATAATGGCTATAAATAACCATTTGTTCTGCAAGGAGATCTCTCCGCCTAAAGCGATCCTCTAGCGCCTGAAGCTCTGACACTAAAGCATGATTATGCGCATAAAACTCTCCCTTAGCGCGATACCCATCTTCGACTAGCGCTTGCTGTATGAACACCTTTCTCGCCTCAGAAGGGCTTACATTGCCGTACACAACCTTTTTTCCCTCGACAATGGACAAGCCGAATAGGGTTTGACGTTCGCTGGCCATTACTTGGCCTGATTTCTGGTGATAGAAAGGCTCGCTATGTGTTTTCTTCACCAAATGCGCGGCAAGACTTTCAAGCCAAGCTGAATCGATTTTTGCCACATTTAGAGCATATTGCTTAGTTGTCTCCATCAAGGATCCCGCCATTACCCATTTTGGCGGCTTCTTAGTCAGTCCAGACCCAGGGAAGATAAAAAATTTACGGTTTCTCGTCCCTGAAAACTCCCATTTTTCCTCTCGAATACCAACTTGCCCCAACAGACCAGACAATAGTGAGCAATGAATACTCGCGTAATCTGCGTCTATTTGATTCTCTTTTAAAGCCAGAACTCTGCAGGCGTTGTGAAGCTGATGATGTAAATCACGCCACTCTCTCATTCTTATAAATGATATGTAGTGCAAACGGCAATAGGTACTATATTGATTAGTGGAAAGATTGCTGCGCTTCTCTTCAAAGTGATTCCATAAGTTGAGTAGCGATACAAAATCAGAATTTTCGTCTACCCATTGCTTATGCGCTTGGTCGGCAGCCTGCTGCTTATCTCCCGGCCGCTCCCGAGGATCTTGGATACTCAACCCACTGGTAATAATAATCAATTCTCTCAGAGATCCGTTTTTGTCCGACTCTAAGATCATTCTTGCAAAGCGCGGATCTACCGGCAATGTCACTAGTTTCTTGCCAACGGACGTCAACCTTCCCTCTGCAGTGACTGCTTGAAGTTCTTCCAAGAGCTTATAACCGTCGTTTATCAAACGATTATCAGGTGGATCAATAAAAGGGAAATTTCGGATGTCTCCGAGCCGAAGCTGTAACATCTGTAAAATGACTGCAGCTAGATTAGTACGAATTATCTCTGGATCAGTAAACAGCGATCGACTCTCAAAGTCGTCCTGCCGATACAACCGATAACATAGGCCGTCGCTCACACGGCCGCAACGTCCAGCACGTTGATTGGCACTGGCCTGCGATATAGACTCTATTGGTAGTCTCTGCACCTTTGTTCTAAAACTGTACCGAGAGACTCTTGCGCGACCTGTATCGATGACATAACGAATTCCCGGCACTGTGAGGGAAGTTTCAGCAACATTAGTGCTCAAGATAACTCGCCTACCTCTATGTGGCGCAAAAATCTTACTTTGCTCGGATAGACTTAACCGAGCATAAAGAGGTACTATTTCCGTATCGCGCAATTGGGCCCGTCTAAGCGCCAAGCTCGCCTCGCGAATTTCTCTCTCACCGCTTAAGAAAACTAAGACATCGCCCTGTTGTTGCCTGTCTTGAATATCGCGCAAACAATCCACGATCTGTTGATTTCGATCGCCATCTAAGATATCCAAATCACTGTATACAATGTCAACTGGGTAAGTCCTACCCGACACCTCAACAATAGGCGCATCATTAAAATGCGCGGAAAACTTTTGTATATCAATAGTCGCCGAGGTAATAATTAGTTTTAAATCTTGCCGCTGTGCTAGCAGCGTCTTCAGGTAGCCAAGCAAGAAATCAATATTCAGGCTCCGTTCATGAGCCTCATCTATAATCAGAGTGTCGTATTTGCTTAGAAATCTGTCTTGCTGTATTTCTGCCAGTAAAATTCCGTCTGTCATCAACTTAATATAGCTCTCAGACGATGTTTGATCTGAAAATCGAACCTTATACCCAACAGCTTTACCCAAAGGTGACTCGAGCTCTTCCGCTATGCGCTGGGCCACTGTCCGAGCAGCAATTCGGCGTGGCTGTGTATGGCCAATAATTCCCTTCACACCTCTTCCGGCCTGAAGGCATATTTTTGGAATTTGGGTGGTTTTACCTGACCCCGTTTCTCCCGCAATGATAACCACCTGACTCTCTTCGATTAGCTGTCTGATTTCTTCAGAGCGCGTGCTAACAGGCAAGTCCGGAAACTGAATTTTTGGTAATTTCTTTTGCCGCGATTGAACAATTCCCTGTGAGCGAGCCACAGCATCTTGAAAGCCTTGCCATTCTTTAGCTACCAGCGCGGCATCCACAGTTGGCTGCGAAAATCGAGTTGCCCGCCTAGACAAGCGAAACAAGTCTGCACTACCCACCGACTCCATAAGCTGAGACTTTAGCTGCTCAACTTGCCACAACGTCAATGGCAAATTAGTGGGGAAATTAATATGATTCAGATCCTGCATAAAAAGCGCTATTCGCCAGCACCCTGCCAGATACATTGACCCGCTTTAGTGACGATGGCCGCCAACTTTTCCTCATGCAAGGTTATTTCCTCATCGGACGCTTTAATAACTCTGAGCGGGGGTCGATTGTCTGGAAGTCGACGAATCACTGAGGTCTTATTCATTGCGCCACTTTCAGAGTCTGACTGATCATTAATGTTTAAATTGACCTGACCCCCTGTCATCAGCAGATAAACATCTGCCAATATCTCCGCATCCAGCAAGGCGCCATGAAGCTGTCGCTGAGAATTATCCACACCATATCGCTTGCACAAGGCATCGAGATTGTTTTTCTGTCCAGGATGCTTCTGTCTTGCGAGAGCTAGCGTATCAATAACCCTGCATCGAGACTCTATGGGCTGGTGTCCGCCTCGCAGTTTTTTAGCCTCGTGATTAATAAAGCCGATATCAAAAGATGCATTGTGAATGATCAATTCGGCATCATCTAAAAACTCGAAAAAATCTGTCACTATGGCTTCAAAGAGCGGCTTATCCTCGAGGAATTGATCAGTAATACCATGCACCTCCATTGCGCCCTCATCGACCTTGCGCTGAGGGTTTATGTATTGGTGGTAATGGCGGCCAGTTAACTTTCGGTCAACCATTTCGACGCAACCAATTTCAATAATTCGATGGTCCTGAGAAGTTTCTAATCCAGTCGTTTCAGTATCAAGAACAATCTGTCTCATTATCGTTATTTCTTCAATAGTTAATTTGAGTTTGGGAACAACAAACCTAAAGTTCGTCAATACCCCTATTCGCTAGTTGGTCGGCAATCTCATTTTCAGTGTGCCCGCTATGTCCCTTAACCCACTGCCAATCGATAGTGTGCCGCTGAATTACATCATCTAACTGCTTCCACAGATCAACATTTTTAACTGGCTTTTTTGTCGCTGTTTTCCACCCACTTTTTTTCCAGTTAGGCATCCATTGTTGGATCCCTTTTAGAACGTAAGTTGAATCGGAGGTTAGAACAACATCACAGGGTCGCTTTAACGCGGACAATGCCTGAATGACCGCCATTAACTCCATGCGGTTGTTGGTGGTCTCTGACTCACCACCGCACAGCTCTTTCTCATCATCGCCAAATCGCAATAATGCGCCCCAGCCGCCGGGCCCTGGATTCCCACGACATGCGCCATCAGTAAAAATTTCAACTCGATTCATTCTATGCCCTATTAATCAGTCATCGCAGAATATCAATATTTATTTACTCTCTGTTTTCGATCCTAGCGGTTTAGCGGTAGAGGACCTTAAACGACCACTAACGCTACGTTTCCAGACTCGAGAAGAACTACTGATACCGCGGGCAACACGCTTTACTGCATGAATCATATAGAAATTACCAACGGGAAGACGTATTTTTTCGCAGGCATTATCCCATGGCGAAATGTCCTCCCTCATAGCCAGAGGCTTTTGCCCGTCACTCGCACCTGCCGCTAGCCTGCGTGGCCAATGATAAGCGCCATGATCGACGTCCAAAACCTCACAATTCAGGAGCGTTAACCAATCAATTAACCTGCCTTTACGAAGGTTATGAAAACGATACTGGGGGCGATTCGTCACCAACTGCATTGGAAACTTAATCAAGCCTGTGGGACCCATCGGATTAAACACACATATGATGAGATGCCCACCCGGTGATAGAACACGCAAGGCTTCGTTTAACGAAGCCTTGGGGGATTCTGAAAACTCCACCGAGTGCTGCAGCAATACGACGTCAACTACCTCCGAAGGCAAAGGTAAATCAGAAAAATCAGCCGCCGCGGACATTTCTGCAATATTACCCAACACTTGGGACTGCACCCCAAAGCGGTGTATTTGACTAAAGCAATCCAGAGTTTCTTGACTCGGCGATAAGCCCAGGCGCAAAAATCGATAGCCGGGTAAATGACCATATTTTTTTGTGAAAATTCGTCTCTCGACGGACATGATATAGGATGCAAATGCTGACTCTGACCAGTTTAGCAGACCTGCACTAGTCACACCTAAGTCTTCTATGTCAAAGCGTTTTAACATTTGTTGTAATAACCTGTAGGGAACTGATGGCACATAGAATATAGGCTTAATGAGTTATGTTTTGCACTATTATGGAGGCTGAATCAATTAAACTCCACCTGATAATCTGTAACATTAGCTGCAGTAAGGATCCCTCTATCGTCAAGCTGTAAAATTAGAGACGCTTTATGCTAATCTGTATTTGTCTTAGATACTTAACATAGCTACAATCGCGGCATAAAAATTTACAGGTATTATTAGGGGTCTTCGCTATTAAAAATTGGTCTCTAATTTCATCTTTTATATTATCTACGGTCTTAATATCAAGCTGCAGTCTGCTCCCAAAAATCCCATCGGTTAACGGAATCGAGGAAAGTGCACCCCTGCTTGACGCAACGCCGGCCTCCCCGATAGACCTGCTTTCTGAAGAACACTTGGTTCCAACCGATCATCAAGTCACTGAAGAACTATTAAGCACTCCCGAAGAACCAGTGGCTGCGAGTGAACCAGAAGATCTTTGGAAAAGAATTCGCTCCGGCTATCAGCTAGATTTAGACAATCTTCCTGATGCCGTGACAAAGCAGCGTCAGTGGTACATTAATAATCCCAGCTATTTGAAAGCTGTATTCTCCAGAGCGGAACCTTTTATTTACTATATAACGGACCAGTTAGAGCAAGCAGGTCTACCATTAGAGCTAGCACTGTTACCTATCGTTGAAAGCACCTATGACCCCCTAGCCTATAGCCCCAGTCATGCAGTTGGTTTGTGGCAGTTTATCCCCTCTACCGCCAAGCAGTTTGGACTCGAGCGAAATCGTTGGTACGATGGGCGACGGGATGTAGTCAGTTCTACTAAGGCCGCTATCAAATATCTTAGCTATTTAAATAATCGTTTTGATAACGACTGGCTTCTCGCGCTTGCTGCGTACAACTCAGGTGAAGGATATGTCAGTAAGTCTATCCTCAAAAATCGCAAAGCAGGTAAGCCTGAAGATTTCTGGTCGATACGACTACCAAAAGAGACTCGAAACTATATACCCCAGTTATTAGCGCTGGCCTCACTGATCGAGAAGCCTTCAGCCCATGAAATCGAATTACCGTTCATCGCTAATTCGCCCTACTTTGAAATAATTGAAATCGAGCATCAGGTCGAACTACAAAAGGTCATCGAGGTTTCGGGTGTCAATAAAACTTTATTCCATCGGTTAAATCCTGGCTTTCGCCGCTCTACAACTCCCCCAATAGGCCAGCACACTCTACTTTTTCCATTGGAGAATGCCAATTCATTCAGAGTGTCACTAGAAACAACTAGTCAAAAAGATTGGATCCCACACACCGAGTATGAGGTTATTGCGGGAGATACTCTCTCGCAGATTGCTGAGCAATTTGACACACCTCTGTCATGGATAAAAGCACGTAACCACCTCAACTCAAGCCTACTTAAGATTGGGCAAATATTACTCATTCCTCATGACGAAGGAACAATGACCATTGCAAGTGCCGGCTCAAGGTTTGAAAATACCCGTTATAGGGTTGTTAGCGGCGATTCGCTCTCGGGCATAGCCTTGCGGCACAAGACGTCTGTAAAGAGTCTACAGCTGCAAAATGGCCTATCAAACGACAGGATAAAAATAGATCAATACCTCAATATTCGTATTGCCAACAATCAATCTGTTGATGAAAATCTCAGAAGACTTTCCTATAAAGTTCGAACAGGCGACTCGCTATACTTGATCGCAGCGAAGTTTGATCTGGACATCAGGGATATTACGAGCTGGAATAATATCAACCCAGACAACTACTTACAGCCTGGCCAAAAATTGACGCTTTTTGTCAATCGCCTACGAATCTAAAAAGCGAAAAAAAACAGACAAAAATAAAGGCGGATATCCGCCTTTATTTGTTAATACACATTTATTATATCTCTATTTGATAATAGTCGCTTTTGCTAACAATGACCTTTGGTAAGCATCCAAATCACGACTTCCCTTGGACACAGTCGACGCCGATACCAGAGCAGCTCTCTGCTGGCTAGTCAATCGCTCCAATCTGCCCTCAGTAACCTCAGTCAGGCTCGCAACCACAAAGTCACCATTGGAAAGATAGAAACCTTCCACGATACTTTCAGTTAACGGTCTAGGAAGCGAGAATACCTTTTGTCCAATCTCAGTATTGGCGCTATTAGCTCGCCGCGTTCCATCAATCACTACCTGCCAATTAAGATTCTCACTTTTCGCAACAGTCTCAATGCTTTCCCCTGCGATGACTCTCGCCAAGAGTGCTCCACCCTGCTCTGCTAGCTGATTTTTAGACTCTTGGTCGGTAACTAACTGAACTACCCGATCACGCACCTCAGCTAGCTCTTGTTGTCGAGCGCCTATATATTCATTTAACTTCAGCACTAGGTATCTGTCATCACCTAACTCAAGAACTTCACTGGCGTATTGGTCGTTTACAACCTCAGAACTAAACGCAGCTTTTACAACCGCTGGGAAAGCGGAAATTCCGGTGCCCCCTGCCTGAGAAAATGGCTCAGAAGTCTTTTTCTCTAGACCAACAGCCCGTGCCACTTCCGTGAGTGACTCAGCGTTAAAACTCAATTCTTTAAGATTTTGTAATTTCTCTACTAGTAAATTACTCGTAGATTCTTTGATGAGCTCTCGCTCAATTATTGATCTTTGCTCGGACAATTCATAAGTCTGCTGCTGGATATCCAATAGCTTAATGAAGTGTGTTCCCGCGCCGGTATTAACCGGCTCAGAAACCTGACCTATTTCTAAGCCTGCCAATGCAACTTCAAACGCTTCGGGAAAAGTATCTCCAGAGGTGTAACCCAAATCACCGCCTGAATCAGCGGAGCCGAAATCTTCAGAATAGTCCTTAGCTAATACGGCAAAATCAACCCCTGCGTTAAGTTTAGTCTGAATTTCCTCAATCCCTTCCGGCGTCGGTTCGGAGAGTAAAATATGTGCTACTTGCCTAGACTCAGCCAGGTCTCTATTTTCAGCCTCTTCTTCAAATCGCGCTAAAACTTGATCTTCTGAAATTGCTGAAACATCCATTAAAAGGTCAGAATTGAGCTCGATGTAATCTATACGAACCTGTGCATCGGTCGTAAAGACTGCCCGATTGTTTTGGTAATAATCGTCTACTTGAGTATCAGAGAGCTCAATTAAATCCTCAATGCCCTGGACTGGCAGCCTTAGATAGTAATAATTTCTCTGCTGCTCAGTAACACCGGCTAGTGCTGACAACTCAGTGTTAGTGGTAAAAGCAGTTGAACTTAACCCTGTCACCAATTGCTGTACAACCATGTCATTTTTCAGAACATCGTTAAAATTAGCACTGGTATATCCTTGCTGTTGAATAGCAAAACGATACAAATTTTGATCAAACTTGCCCTCTGACTGAAAGCCTTCGATATCCAGGATGATATTAGTAATATCTTGCTGAGAAAAAGTAAGGTTTTGCCCCATAGCATCCTGTGCAAAAAGCTGCCGCGTAATAAGTTGCTCAATGACTCCAGGGCGCAGCATTTCGTCATCGAGCACCGCAGGATCCAACCCTTCGTTTTCACCTAAGATACGTCGCTTCTGGCTCAATATCGCACGAACGACATCATTTTCACTAATATTTACATCGTTAACTACAATCGCAGTATCAACATTTGCGACGGTAAGTAGAGACCCAGTGCCTGAGAATGCGAATATGGCACCAATAAAGATAACAATACCTAAAGCTATACCGCGCATATTGGTTCTAAAACTATCTAACATCTTTTTTCCTTAATATTAAAAAAGGCGCATCAGTGATGCGCCTTTTGTGTCTGGACCCCTAAAGAAAGTTTCCAGACGTCTATTAATTTACAGCGTCTTTAAGCGCCTTGCCAGCTTTAAAACTTGGCACATTGGCAGCTTTGATCTGAATCTCTGCGCCAGTCTGAGGATTACGCCCAGCACGTGCAGCACGATGTTTAACGGAATATGTACCAAAGCCAACCAAAGAAACTTGATCGCCATTTTTCAATGCGCCTGTAATCGCTCCAATTGCCGAATCGAGTGCACGTCCTGCAGAAGCTTTAGATATATCTGCGCCATCAGCGATAGCATTAATTAAATCAGATTTATTCACAGTTTTCCCCTTTTCTTGGAAGTAGTGTTTATTGTTTTAAAGAAAGCGGTCCCAGTCCCTTTGGTTACGCAAGTTTCGAGTTAATTAGCCGTCCCTAGACACTTTATACCAATAGCCAGTACACTGGGTCAAGCAGTCTGTGTAAATTAACCAAAAATAATTGCTCACTAATGAGTATTTATCCTTTGGTCGGCGTTATTCTTTTCCAGCGCCGCACGCGTTTCAATAAATTCTGAGTCAGTTAACGCTGTCGGCAAGCGCTCGAGAGCCACCTCTAATACCTCGTCAATCCATTTAACCGGGCAGATTTTAAGGTCAGCCTTGATGTTATCAGGAATCTCCTTTAAATCACTCTCGTTACCATGAGGAATAATCACTGTTGTTATGCCGCCTCGGTGAGCTGCAAGAAGTTTCTCTTTAAGGCCACCAATCTTAAGTACCTGACCTCGCAAAGTTATTTCGCCGGTCATGGCAACATCTGCCCTAACTGCAATACCAGACAAAGCAGATACCAATGCCGTGCACATACCGACACCAGCTGAGGGCCCATCCTTTGGTGTAGCGCCCTCTGGCACATGAATATGTATATCATTTTCTTGATAGAAATCTCTTCGAATCCCCAGTGATTTTGAGCGGCTTCGGACAACGGTTAGTGCGGCTTGGATTGACTCCTGCATTACATCGCCCAAAGAGCCAGTCTTCACTACCTGACCGGTCCCCGGTATTACGGACGTTTCAATGGTCAGTAACTCGCCCCCCACCTGAGTCCAAGCTAAGCCTGTCACCTGACCCACTTGGTTCTCAGCTTCAGCACGACCATAGTCAAATTTGCGCACCCCTAGCATCTCTTCCAAGTCACTCGGCTTAACATGATCATTAGTGTTTTTCTCATTACGGACATGCTTGGTCACCGTTTTTCGGCATATTTTAGCGATGTCTCTTTCTAGTCCTCTCACGCCCGCTTCTCTGGTGTAATAACGTATGGTGTCTTTAAGCGCATCTTCACTGATATCAAGCTCAGAATCGTTAAGGCCGTTAGCTTTAAGTTGCTTAGGTAACAAATATTTTTCAGCTATTTTAACTTTTTCATCTTCGGTATAGCCCGGAATACGGATAACCTCCATTCTATCCAGAAGAGGGCCGGGAATATTCATCGAATTGGCCGTACAGATAAACATAACGTCGGAGAGGTCATAATCCACTTCCAGATAATGATCATTAAAAGTGTGATTTTGTTCCGGATCAAGCACCTCTAATAGCGCTGATGCCGGATCGCCGCGATGATCCATTCCCATTTTATCTATTTCATCAAGCAAAAATAAAGGGTTCTTAGTGCCTACTTTAGACATTTTTTGGATTAATTTCCCAGGCAAAGATCCGATGTACGTGCGACGGTGGCCTCTTATTTCAGCCTCATCGCGAACCGCGCCCAAACTCATGCGAATGAACTTTCGTCCTGTAGCGCGCGCAATAGACTCCCCCAAAGATGTCTTACCAACCCCTGGAGGCCCAACAAGGCAAAGCACCGGTCCTTTCAGTTTTTTAACTCGCTTTTGTACTGCAAGAAACTCCAAGATGCGCTCTTTGACTTCCTCTAGACCATGATGGTCTTGGTTAAGGCTTTTCTCGGAATTTACTAAATCGTGCTTAACTCTGCTTTTCTTCTTCCATGGAACGCCAATCATCCAGTCAATGTAATTGCGCAAAACCGACGCTTCAGCCGACATCGAAGACATCATTTTCAGCTTACCCAGCTCTGATTGCGCTTTTGCTAAAGCCGCAGCAGGCATCCCCGCTTGCAAGATTTTGCCTTGTAACTGATCCAACTCGGAAGCACCTTCGTCCATATCTCCTAGCTCTTTTTGAATCGCTTTCATCTGCTCATTCAAATAGTACTCACGCTGGCTTTTCTCCATCTGCTTTTTAACTCGACCCCGAATTCTCTGCTCAACTTGAAAAAGGTCTATCTCACCCTCCATACAGCTCATCAGATGCTCCAGACGCTGGGTAAGGTCGGCTATTTCAAGTACCTCCTGCTTCTGCTCTAAGCTAAGTGTCATATGCGAAGCAATGGTATCTGCAAGCCTGTCTCCATCCTCAATGCCGCTAACGGTAGCAATCACTTCAGAAGGTATTTTTTTACTTAAGTTAACGTACTGCTCGAATAGACTATTGGTAGACCGCATGATCGCGTCTGATTCATCATCACTAAGCGGCGTACTTTCTAAATTTTCTATGGTTGCTGTTATGAACGCTTGATCCTCAAATGTATCTAGGATCGACACGCGATTAAGTCCTTCAACAAGCACCTTTAACGTCCCGTCTGGAAGCTTAAGCATCTGCAGGATAGTCGCCAAAGTACCAACCTTATATACGCCTTGCGCTCCTGGCTCATCCTCAGAAGGATCTTTTTGAGCTACTAGGACTATCTGCTTGTCAGATTCCATTGCGTGCTCTAAGGACAAGATAGATTTATCTCTGCCAACGAACAGAGGTACCACCATATGCGGATATACGACCACATCTCGCAATGGCAAAAGTGGGAAAATAACGTTTTTTGGCTCACTACTTGCAGGGACCATTGTTACCTCAAGATTATTAAGATTATCCGGCCTCGAGTCAAAGAGACCGATTGTAATGATATATATTGGGACAATAGACGGAAAAACAACCTACCGAGCAGTACTAATTCGTTTTGGCCCGGTAATAAAAAAGGCGACTAGCGTCGCCTTTAGCTTAACCTTCCTCAGAAGCGGTCTTTTTGCTCTCGGGCTGTTCATAAACCAGTAAAGGTTCGTTATCTCCCCTAATAACCGACCCATCTACCACAACCTTTATAACATCCAGCTCAGAGGGGATTTTATACATTGTGTCTAGTAGTACTGTCTCCAAGATAGAGCGTAACCCTCGAGCACCGGTTTTACGTTCGATAGCCTTATCAGCAATCGCATCCAGTGCATCTCGTCGCACATCCAAATCTACATTCTCCATGGCAAACAGAGTCTGATATTGTTTAACCAAAGCATTTTTTGGCTGTACCAAGATATTCACAAGCGCCTCTCGATCTAGTTCTTGCAGAGTAGCAATGACAGGTAAACGACCGATAAACTCAGGAATCAACCCGTAGCTAATCAGGTCACTTGGCTCGACTTCCAACAACGTTTCACCAATTGATTTTTGATTATCTTTGCTATTTACCTCAGCACTAAACCCAATTCCGCCTTTTTCGGAGCGATCACGAATGACTTTTTCTAACCCTGAGAACGCGCCGCCACAGACAAATAATATATTTGAGGTGTCAACCTGAAGAAACTCCTGCTGTGGATGCTTTCGCCCGCCTTGGGGCGGAACCGAGGCCACAGTACCCTCTATCAGTTTCAGTAGAGCTTGTTGAACGCCCTCACCCGATACATCTCGAGTGATTGACGGGTTATCGGACTTTCGAGAAATTTTATCTATTTCGTCAATGTACACTATTCCACGTTGGGCTTTATCCACATCGTAGTCGCACTTTTGCAGCAATTTTTGAATGATGTTTTCTACGTCTTCACCTACATAACCAGCCTCAGTTAGCGTGGTGGCGTCCGCGATGGCAAAAGGAACATCAAGAAGTCTCGCCAAGGTCTCCGCTAGAAGGGTTTTCCCACTTCCGGTTGGCCCTATAAGTAAAATATTACTTTTCCCCAGCTCAACATCAGACTTATCTGAACCCGGATTTTCACTAACTTGCAGGCGCTTGTAGTGGTTGTATACGGCCACTGATAGAACTCTTTTAGCCCTCTCTTGGCCAATGACGTACTCGTCTAGAATAGACTTAATTTCAGTCGGAACAGGAAGTTTGTCAGTAGCAGCCTCAGATTCAACAACCTGAGCTTCTTCTGTGATTATATCGTTGCAGAGGTCGACACATTCGTCACAAATATAGACGGAAGGGCCAGCAATTAGACGACGTACTTCGTTTTGATTCTTGCCGCAGAACGAACAAAAAAGAAGCTTACCGCCCTCTCCTAAACTACCGCTGTCACTCATTTGCATCTCCTGCAGTGCGGCCAAAGCCATAAATTCAACTATTTACACCAAATCCTTTCTTAAAGCGTACCGAACCTAGCTCCGCTTGTCTAGAACTTGATCGACAAGTCCATAATTCTTAGATTCCTCAGCACTCATAAAGTTATCGCGTTCAGTGTCTTTAGTAATCTTATCGACATCTTGCCCAGTATGATGAGCCATCAGGCTATTTAATCGTTCCTTGATCTTCAAAATCTCTTGGGATTGGATATGAATGTCGGTAGCCTGCCCTTGAGCGCCACCGCTAGGCTGGTGAATCATAGTCCGCGCATTGGGTAAGCAAAATCTTTTCTTTTCCGCCCCTGCGGCCAACAAAAATGCACCCATTGAAGCAGCCTGACCAATACACATGGTACTGACATCTGGCTTGATAAATTGCATGGTATCGTAAATCGACAGTCCTGCCGTGACAGATCCACCCGGAGAATTAATATACAAATGGATATCTTTATCTGGGTTCTCAGATTCCAAGAACAACATCTGAGCAACTATAAGATTAGCCATGTGGTCTTCTACCTGACCCACCAAGAAGATAACTCGCTCTTTTAATAATCGCGAGTAAATATCGTAAGAACGCTCGCCCCGCGAAGTCTGCTCGACCACCATTGGAACCAGTCCAAGGGCCTGAGTATCAGAGGGAACACTTATGTTATTTATAGTTTCAAAATTCATTACTACCTCGCTCATTTTTATTCGAAGAACCATTACCGCTGCTATACGGCGGGTCTTGACTGGCTGGATCTAAGTACTCAGACAATCAGTACTGAGCACTGACAATAAGAATTAAGCCTCTGAGCCTGGCTCAGGATCAGGCTTCACAACGTCATCATAGGGAAGCTTTTCTTCCTTAATCTTAGCTTTGGATAACACCAACTCTGTAACTTGGTCTTCCAATACAACAGCTTCCACTGAGCTCAGCAATTCTGGCTTACTATAATAGTAGTCCACTACTTCCTTAGGCTGTTCATAGGTGGATGCAATTTCATTGATTCGTTCGCGAACCTTATCATCATCTGGAGCGAGCTCTTCAACCTTAACTATTTCAGAAACGATAACACCCAGTGCCGCCCGTCGTTCCGCTTTTTCTTTAAACATGTCGTCAGGAAGCATACTGAGGTCAATCTGCTGTCCACCACCAAACTGTTGGACCATCTGCTGTTTTAACTGCGTAATTTCATTCGCAACCAATGCGATTGGCAACTCAACCGCATTGAGGTCAAACAATTGATTCATCACACGATTCTTTACTTTGGTGCGAATAGCATTTCTTAACTCTCGCTCCATATTTGCTTGAACTTCCTCGCGGAATTTTTCTTCGCCGCCATCTTCAACACCGAACAACTTAAAAAACTCGTCATCCATCTTTGGCATTTTTTTGGCAGAGACTGAATTAACCTTCACAGCGAACTCAACCGCTGCACCTTTAAGCTCTTCTGCCTGATAATCATCTGGGAAGCTTAACTTTAGAACTGTTTCATCTCCAGCACCTAGGCCCTCAAGGCCACTTTCAAAGCCAGGAATCATCGAATTAGAACCCAAAACCAGATTCTGCCCTTCAGCTTTACCGCCATCGAACTCTTCGCCGTCTTTTGTGCCAACGAAGTCAATATTGACCTGATCGCCTTCTTTAGCTTTCTTTTTTGACGCTTTGAAGCTGGCTTGCTGATTTCGCAACACATCAATCATTTTCTCTACGTCTGCGGCAGTGACATCAGCCGAAGGTCGAGAAATTTTAACTTTGCTTAAAGCCTTAAGAGTAACTTCTGGAAACACCTCAAAAATCGCCATGAACTCTAGATCTTGACCTTCTTTGTCGGTCATTTGCTCAATTCTTGGTTGCCCGACGGGACGCAGATCTTGCTGCTGAATGGCCTCATAAAAACTAGAATTAACGACCTCGCCAACAACTTCTTGACGAAAGCCCTTACCATAATGCTGTTTGACAACTTTCAGCGGCACCTTGCCTTTACGGAAACCTTTGATAGAAACCGTCTTAGTCGCTTTCTGTAACCTAGCTGTCACTTCTTGCTCGATCCTGTCGGCAGGTACACCAATCTTCAGCTGACGCTCTAGACCTGTGCTCGATTCAATAGACACCTGCATGGAATATCCTCATGGTAAAAACATTTAAATTTGGTACGAAAGGAGAGACTCGAACTCTCACGGGTTGCCCCACTGGAACCTAAATCCAGCGCGTCTACCAATTCCGCCACTCTCGCATAAAAATATTCTGATAAAGCACCACTTTCGCAGTCAAAATAAGGTTGGTAAGACCCTGCCTCATCAGAGGGCGTGAATTTTGCCACAGCACCCCTTGATCGGCAACTAATTGTGTCATTAATCACCACCTTTATGCCACAACCAGCAAATATCGCTAATTATCTGCCATTTTGACCCCTTCAATCACCCAATAGGCATAGGATTAAGTATTAGATTAACCTTCCAAGGTCAGTTATGGTTCGGTGAGTAATACAGAAGTATTCCGCCCGAATCTAAAGAGATTTTCTGCTTAAAGCCCACTTACTGACACTGTTAGCCATTAAAGTTAAGACCCATGACAACCCGGTTACCGGGATGTTTTAGACTGCCTAGAAGCCATAAACTCAATGAGCACTGACTTTTGGCGAGAACCTCCAATCATAATCAACGCAGTCGACTCTGCTGAAGCGCCTTGAAAAGATAAACCTTCAGCCCTAGACTCGTTATCCGCGCTGCAATCAGATAAAAATCCTTGCGCCCTAGTACTGTTTCTTATTGTAGACGTCAACGTCAGGACAGCTATCGCCTCGGGTTAAATTTTGGAGCACTGGCGGCTCAGGATGAAAAACAGCTCTGCGAATATCTGAGTCACCCGATAGCGTCCTGATCCGCAGCGGAGAGGTCGGGTTAGCGGTGGCTAGAGATTAGGTCTGCGAGTCGCTCGCTTGGTCTAATGCAGATTTCCATTCGCTGCAATATCTATTATCATAGCAATATGAAAACAGCTGCTGCATTCCTCCTGTTCCTCCTTGTAAGCCCCTCAGCTTTGTCTCAAGAACAATCGTTTAGCGATTGGGTGACAGATTTGCGTAGCGAAGCCGCCGCGCTTGGCATTAGCGCGGCAACTCTCGAGGCGCTAGATGAACTGGAAGAGCCACTACCCCGAGTCCTTGAGTTAGATAGCAGCCAGCCTGAATTCGTGCAGACATTTACCCGTTATCTAGGTCTGAGGGTCACTGATCGGCAGGTGGAGCGTGGTCAGCAATTATTAAGACAGCACGGGGCATTATTAGAAGAGGTGCGCCAACGTTATGGCGTACAGCCACAGTACCTCGTGGCATTCTGGGCGATTGAGACTAATTTCGGCAGCAATACAGGGGGCTTTTCGGTGTTACAGGCCCTCGCCACCCTGGCTTATGATCCACGTAGGGCCGAATTTTTCCGTTCACAGATACTTACTGCCTTACGGATCATAGATGATGGTCATATTTCAGCGCAGAGCATGAGTGGTTCTTGGGCCGGAGCTATGGGGCAGCTACAATTCATGCCTTCGATCTTTAGTCAGTATGCTGTGGATGGGGACGGCGATGGCAGAATAGACATCTGGAATAGTCTACCGGATGTCTTCAACTCCGCAGCAAACTTCCTCTCGGAATCGGGTTGGAAGGGTCATGAGCGTTGGGGTAGAGAAATATTGCTCCCCGCTGACTTTGATTTTGCATTCGCTGGTACCAAATCGCGTAAGTCGCTACAGGAATGGCGCGATATGGGTCTATTACAGACTTCGGGCTCTCCGATACCGATAGCAGATATGCAGGCCTCGGTCGTGATTCCAGCGGGTGTTCAAGGCCCCGCCTTCCTTGTCTATGACAATTTTAGAACCACACGCCTCTACAATCCGCCAATTTTCTACGCGCTGACAGTAGGGCACCTGGCAGATAGATTTGCTGGTGGAACACCAATACAGCGCATGCCGGAAAACGAGCAGGCGATGAGCATCGCCCAGGTGCAGGAGTTACAGGAATTGCTTAACGGTCTTGGCTTCGATTCAGGAGATCCAGATGGCCGAGTAGGCAGTCGAACCAGAAGCGCCGTTCGAGCCTATCAAGAACAGCAGGGCTTGCCGATGGATAGCTACGCATCCATCTCTCTGTTGGAATCTCTGCGTAGCTAAAAATATTAATATTGATTTTATAGGGATTGGCTCTTCCCTTGGTGGGTCTATTTCGAGGGTTCTTCAGATTTTATGAGCACAGAAACAGACAACACCGCTCTTACGCGCTACCGACGCATGGCTTGGATAACCCTCCAGCAGCTGTTTATTTTTTAATATTAGTTGGCGCCAGGGTGTGCACAGCCGGTGCCGGTATGGGCTGTCTGGATTGGCCTACTTGTTTTAGTAGTTGGGTCCTACCGACGAGCGAGGCGCAGTTACCAGCAAACTATCAGGAAATCTACGCAGAGTTGGGTTACTCAGATACGCGATTCAACGTCGTCAAGACTTGGACGGAGTATGCCAATAGACTGGTGGGTGTAAGCATTGGTTTGTTGATATTTCTAACGGCTATCTATTCCTGGTCATGTCGAACGCATGGATAAAAAACCGATCATTTCGACTCAAAATTCATAGGATTAGCCGGGTAATTACTGGCTCCTTTATTTGTATTTCAAACTTAGCCAGACCAATTATTTTATAGCTACCATCGAAATAATTCGAGCGCAGTCAGCTTGGAAACTTACCCTTACTCCATTATCTGCTGATATCGTTTACGACCTTTTTCCGTGACATTAGTTAGGGCTATGCTATAGAACAGTGAGGCATAGCTCTCAATTTTTTTGCTTTCATCGCCATCATAGAATAACTTAGCATCGATGATCCAAGCAGACAGAATCATATTTAAATTTTGTATCACCATCCTATAATTATCGTCTATTTCAGGTTTTAGATAACCTTCTTCAATCAAAAACTTTTTTGCCTTATTGAGGATATTTTTTCTAGTGGCTAAATAAGACTTCTCCGTTTGACGGATAAAAGTGAACTGGTTCATGAGACTATTTATGTTCAAATATATAAATCTGTATTTCCAAATAACATCAAAGATTTCATTAACTAATTTAAGATAATAAGTTTCCTCAAAAATACGCTGAACAAGATGGTTCATTGACGCATCAAGCTCTTTTTGCATTTGCGCGTATAAGGTTAAAATGATTTCATCTTTCCTCTTGAAGTGGTAGGTCAAATTACCATAACTAATATCCAGTTTTCGACTGACTTCTAAAGCAGATACCTGATCGACACCCGCGTCATTAAAGAGTAGGAGTGCCTGGTGAAGTATTCGGTCTCTTGTCTTCATAAATTTGTTTTTTAGGATGAGAGTCAGTATTAATTAGGTATAGTTAGCTAATTATGCCTATACTATCACCTAAATCAATCATGGTAGCAGGAGTATGGCGTCGATGTACATTAAGCCTCAAGGCCCAAAAGGCTATCCTTTGATCGGAAGTATCTCAAAGTTAGCGAGCCCTAATCGTTTGGAGTGGCTGCAATCTATTACGAATACCTACGGTGATGTCGTTGCTTTTAATCTGTTGAAAAAAAAATTTATCTAATCAATCATCCTGATTTAGTCAAAGATTTGTTAACTCGCAATAGCGACAATTATACTAAAAAAACCGTTGGCTTTAAGATTATAAAAGTCGTCTTGGGCGAAAGCACATTCACATCAATGGGTGATGAATGGCGTCGCAAAAGACTCGCAGTACAACCCTCTTTTCATAAATCAAAAATCGTTAATTTAGCCGCCATTATGACCGACTGCATTGAGGAAATGTTAACTGAATGGGAAACCCTTTACGATGACGGTCAAACCCTGCAGTTAACCGACGCAATGATGCATGTAACGCTTAAAGTAGTCGTTAAAGCGCTGTTCAGTTCCGCGCTTTCGGACGCCGACATTCACGCCATAGCCACCGCCTTTACCCCTCTGTTAGAAGCAACCAACCGGCGAGTTTTACTCCCCATCCAGTTTTTACATAAATTGCCACTCTCTAATAATAAGAAATATCAGGGCTATATCAAAACGCTGGACGACATAATCTATAGAATCATCAAAGAACGAAAAGCGACGGATGATAAACCCTTGGATTTATTGCAAATGTTAATTGATGCAACTGATGAGGCAACCGGGTTGCCGTTGACAGATCAAGAATTAAGAAACGAAGCGATGACTATGTTTATTGCAGGCCATGAAACAACCGCTAATGCAATGTGCTGGTTATGGACAATTCTCTCTACTCAATCAGAGATTAGAACGAAAATTGAACATGAAGTTGATGAAGTACTCGGCGGCCGGACACCTGTTGCCGCCGACTTCCCTAACTTACCCTATTGCCTCAAAGCATTTAAAGAAACAATGCGGTTATATCCACCGGTGCCCATTTTACCCCGACATGTGGAAAAGGACGCGACTTTAGGCCAGTATCATCTTAAAGGCGGCTCTGACGTCCTGTTTAGTCCGTACCTATTGCATCGACATCCAGACTTCTGGGATCAACCCGAGGTGTTTGATCCACATCGATTTGATGAGGCAGCACAACGCCAACGTCACACCTATGCTTACATTCCATTTGGGGGAGGCCCAAGAATTTGTTTAGGGAATAACTTTGCGTTGATGGAGGCGGTTTTTATTATCGCCATGACCACTCAACGGTTTCAATTAAACCTGCACGCGAATGCAAAAATCGACGCACTGATCGGCTTAACAACAAGACCAAAATACGGCGTGCCTGTTGTGTTAAAAAGAAGGCAGGCTGCGAAAAAAAACCTATTAACAAAATAAAAACCTACTGAAATTAATAGGCTCAAAGAGATACTCAATTACAATCAGGGGCATACACAGCAGCAGGGAGCACTGGCAATCTGGCAGGCAAAGATGTTTCAGGCCAGGGTCACCCGCGCAGCCATGGCGGCCTGGTGCGAGAAACGAACAGCTAATGACGAGAGTTTACGCCCACTATGATCTAATTATCACAGAGGCGCTCTGCTGCTAACCAGCAATCGCGGTTTTTGGCTTGTACAGACTATGCTTTTATCTTGAATTTCAATTATGCAACGCTAAAAACTGACCAATTTACCTTTATGTTTTACTGCACCCTCACTTAATTGAATAGGCCTGAACTTGGGTTCGCGGCAACCGAACATAGCCTGTATTCAAATGACAAACAACTTGCAACCCATTCATAATAAAACGATGATTAACCCCTTCGAAATTCAACAGATTAAATCATCAATACTATGCCCACCAAAAAGCTGCAAAAAGATACAGTAACATCTACAAATACTACCCCGCTACGCAATGCATTAAGCAGTTTTGCTACAGGCGTAACCGTCATTACTACGCTGGGTATAAAAGGGCAAAAAGTCGGAATGACCGCTAATAGTTTTAGTTCCGTTTCTTTGGACCCAGCATTGGTATTGTGGAGTATTGGTCGCGATTCAAACTGTTTCGATGACTTTATTGCAGCTAAAGCCTTTGCGATTCACATATTGACATCGGACCAACAAAAATTATCTAATCGGTTTGCCAAAACAGGCAGTGATAGATTTGCTGGACTGGACTGCCCAGAGGGAGTGATGGGAATACCACTGCTACCCCATTCTAGTGCCTGTTTTCAATGCACCATTGAGCATCAATATGATGGCGGAGATCATGTCATTTTGGTCGGTAAAGTCGTTGCATTTACTGATAATGGCCATAACCCACTAATTTTTCACCGAGGCGGCTACGCAGGCCTACAGGGCGCGTAAAAAAGTCACTATTTCCTCGACCGACTGCACATCAGCGTACTTGGCCGCTAAATCAAATAAATTGGCTTCGTGAGCCTCTAAATTTCTGTCGCCCACAGCCTCGCGCGCGATAACTACCTGATAATCATTCTGCACTCCATCCACCGCAGAGGCACGCACACAACCACTTGTGGTTAAACCGGTGATAACCAGCGAGTCCACGCCAAGCTTAGTCAATTGACTATCAAGATCGGTCTTATGGAAGGCGCTGGCCCATTGCTTTTTAATGAGAGGCTCCACAAAGCTTACGTTGACGTAAACGTAATATACATCTAGAATACCCAACATGTTAATCAATGTGGGTCAATCCATGCCAAACCTAGCCATCGCGTCAGCCGAATTCAGTATTACTGATCTGTGTAAGGAGTTCGAAACCACCACTCGCACTGTGCGCCATTATGAAGATATCGGTTTGATCAGCCCGGCGCGACGCGGACAAACTCGGGTCTACAGCACTGCAGATCGCACTCGACTTCGGCTGATTCTTAGAGGTAAGCGACTAGGGTTATCTCTAGAGGATTCACGTCAAATAATCGATATGTATGAGCCTGGTAAAACCAACATAGAACAGCTCAATAGCCTAATTGGCGCAATCCGTCAGCAACGAACTCAGCTCAACCAGCAGCTTGAGGACATTAAGAACCTGTTGGGCGACTTAAGTAAAGCCGAAACTGATTGTCTCAAAGCACTTAATTCCAACGGTAAAACTGACTTATGAATACTTCCTACCCCACTTTAAATTTTAACCTTGGTGAAGATATAGACATGCTGCGGGACAGTGTTTATCAATTTTGTATGGCTGAGATTGCACCCCGAGCTCCAGAAATAGACAGTAGTAACGAGTTCCCCATGGACCTGTGGCGCAAGCTAGGTGATATGGGGTTGCTGGGTATCACAGTAGATGAACAGTACGGCGGTACTGGCATGGGTTATTTGGCTCACTGCGTGGCCATGGAGGAAATATCGCGCGCCTCGGCCTCTGTTGCCCTGTCGTATGGTGCGCACTCCAATCTTTGTGTCAATCAGTTGCATAAGAATGGTACCGAAGCGCAAAAGAAGAAATACCTGCCTAAACTTTGTTCGGGCGAGCATATTGGCGCATTAGCAATGAGTGAGCCCAACGCGGGCTCGGATGTGGTGAGTATGAAACTCAAAGCCGAAAAGCAGGGCGACAAATATATTCTCAATGGCAACAAGATGTGGATCACCAATGGCCCTGATGCCCATACCTATATTATCTATGCCAAAACAGATTTAGAGGCTGGCTCCAAAGGCATGACTGCCTTTATCGTTGAACGCGATTCTGTTGGATTCTCACGTCACCAAAAGCTCGATAAATTAGGCATGCGTGGCTCCAATACCTGTGAACTAGTATTTCAAGACTGTGAGGTTCCTGCAGAGAATATTCTCGGTGGAGAAGGTCGCGGTGTGGCGGTACTGATGTCGGGTTTAGATTATGAGCGGACGGTACTTTCCGGCGGACCCGTCGGCATCATGCAGGCTTGCTTGGATGTGGTACTGCCCTACATTCACGAGCGCAAACAGTTTGGTCAGGCAATTGGTGAATTCCAGTTAATGCAAGGCAAAATTGCCGACATGTACGCTGACCTCAATGCGTCTCGTGCCTATCTTTATGCGGTAGCTAAGGCCTGCGATATGGGGCAGGACTCCCGCAAAGACGCCGCTGGGGTAATTCTTTTTACTGCGGAAAAGGCCACTCAAATGGCGCTGCAAGCGATTCAGGCATTGGGTGGCAATGGCTATACAAACGAATATCCAACAGGCCGATTACTGCGTGATGCCAAGCTCTATGAAATTGGTGCAGGTACCTCTGAAGTGCGACGCATGTTAATTGGCCGCGAGTTATTTGCACAGACTGCCTAAAGTTCTTTTAATCAAAAGTTTAAGAGCGTTTTTAACTAAAAATTTGAGCGCCAGTAAAGAAGATAGCTTGAGGAAACACTATGACAGTAATTAAGAGTAAAATTAATAGCAAAAGCGTCGACTTCGTCAATAATGCTGCGGCGATGCAGACCCAAATCAATGATTTAAAAGCAACGCTTGCCAAGATTAGCCAAGGCGGTGGTGTCAAAGCCCGCGAGCGACATACTAGTCGCGGTAAACTATTACCTCGCGAGCGCGTGCAAGGGCTGCTTGATCCGGGCTCTCCCTTCCTTGAACTGTCTGCCTTGGCAGCCCACGAAGTGTATGACGAAGAGGTTCCCGCAGCGGGAATTATCACCGGTATCGGCCGAGTGAGTGGTCAAGAATGCATGGTGATAGCCAATGATGCTACCGTCAAGGGCGGCAGTTACTACCCTATGACAGTGAAAAAACATCTACGCGCCCAAGCCATTGCCGCAGAGAATAATTTACCCTGTGTCTATCTGGTGGATTCAGGCGGCGCCAACCTGCCCCGTCAAGATGACGTATTCCCCGACCGCGAGCATTTTGGTCGTATCTTTTTTAATCAGGCCAATATGTCGGCGCGTAATATCCCCCAAATCGCAGCGGTTATGGGCTCCTGTACTGCTGGTGGAGCCTACGTTCCGGCCATGGCGGATGAATCGATCATAGTCAAAGAGCAAGGCACTATTTTTCTTGCCGGACCGCCATTAGTCAAAGCAGCGACCGGTGAAATCGTCACTGCCGAAGAACTCGGTGGTGCCGATGTGCACTGCCGAACCTCAGGGGTGGCGGATCATCTTGCCAACAACGATCACCATGCACTGGATTTAGCGCGCAGGGCTGTGGCTAGGCTAAATCGGACTAAGCCCGTTAATGGTGATTTACAAAAGGCCGTTGAGCCTGCCTATGATGCTGAGGAAATCTACGGTGTGATTCCTGCAGACTCCCGCAAGTCTTACGACGTTCGCGAGGTTATTGCCCGGATTGTTGACGGTTCTGACTTTGATGAGTTTAAAGCACTTTACGGTATCACCTTAGTCTGCGGCTTTGCTCGTATCTTTGGTTATCCGGTGGGCATTGTGGCCAATAACGGCATTCTCTTTGGTGAGTCTGCACAGAAAGGCGCACATTTTATTGAGCTCTGCGCCCAGCGTAAGATCCCGCTGGTGTTTTTACAAAACATCACCGGCTTTATGGTGGGCAAGCAGTACGAAAACGGTGGCATTGCAAAACATGGCGCCAAAATGGTCACCGCGGTGGCCACTGCCAATGTCCCTAAATTTACCGTTTTGATCGGTGGTTCATTTGGCGCTGGAAATTACGGTATGTGCGGTCGAGCTTATGACCCGCGCTTAATGTTCATGTGGCCCAATGCGCGCATTTCAGTAATGGGTGGAGAGCAAGCCGCTGGCGTATTGGCGCAGGTGACAAGAGATAAATATGAGCGTGATGGCGTCGCCTGGAGCGAGGATGATGAGACTAAGTTCAAGCAACCAATAATTGACAGCTATGAGCACCAAGGCCACCCCTACTATGCCTCGGCGCGGCTTTGGGATGATGGCGTGATCGACCCCGCAGATACTCGCATGGTCCTAGGTCTATCGATTTCGGCAAGTCACAATCGTGTGATTGAGGACACCAAGTTTGGTATTTTCAGAATGTAAATAAAGACAAACCCTAGGTTGAAAAACAGTAATGAATAAAGTCAGCACACAAATAGACAGCCGCGGCGTGGCTCGGGTAACTCTAAACAACCCTGACAAGCATAACGCCTTTGATGATCATATCATCGCCCAACTTACTAAAGCCTTCAGCGCAGTCGCCGACAACCCTAGTGTGCGTGTCATGCTGCTAACGAGTGAGGGTAAGAGCTTTTCAGCCGGCGCTGATCTGGACTGGATGAAACGTACGGCGAGCTATTCCTACCAAGAAAACTTTAAAGATGCACAAGCCTTGGCAGAAATGTTCAAAACACTTCATCAGGTGCCTCAACCGACCATTGCCCGCGTTCAAGGTGCAGCCTTTGGCGGTGCTGTAGGTCTGATTAGCTGTTGCGACATGGCGGTTGGCTCGGGCAATGCCAGTTTTGCACTCAGTGAAGTTAAAATTGGCTTGGTGCCAGCAACCATTAGCCCCTATGTAATCGCCACCATTGGCGAGCGCTCGGCAAGGCGTTACTTTATGACAGCGGAACGATTTAACGCCCAAATTGCCCAGCAAATTGGATTGCTCAGCGAGGTAGTAGATATTGAAAATCTAGATGATCAGTTAAGCCAGCTAGTTGATTTACTGTTAGCCAATGGTCCTGAAGCTGTTAAAGCGGCCAAAAAATTGGTCTCGCACGTCAGCGAGAAAGCCATCACTAAGGCGTTGATTGATCACACCTGTGAAGTTATTGCGAGCATTCGCGTTAGCCAGCAAGGGCAAGAGGGTTTAAATGCTTTTTTAGACAAAAGAAAGCCAAACTGGTTAAAGGATTAATGTCAAATATGTTTAACAAAATACTCATTGCTAATCGCGGCGAAATTGCCTGCCGAATCATCAAAACCGCCCGTGTAATGGGCATTGCAACGGTGGCTGTTTACAGCGATGCTGACCGGAATGCACTGCACGTGAAGATGGCCGATGAAGCTGTCTATTTAGGAGCGTCCCCCTCTATAGAATCCTATCTAGTTGGCGATAAAATCATCCAAGCGGCACTAGATACCGGCGCCCAGGCAATACACCCCGGCTACGGCTTCCTCTCTGAGAATGCCGAGTTTTGTCGTCAGTGCGCCACTAATAATCTCGTATTCATTGGCCCCTCAATTGAGGCCATCTTGGCCATGGGCTCGAAGTCTGCCGCTAAAACCATTATGGCGGATGCGGGCGTTCCACTGGTCCCCGGCTACCATGGCGACGATCAAAACCCCGAAGTATTGAAACGTGAAGCGAATAAGATGGGCTACCCGGTTTTATTAAAAGCTGCCGCTGGCGGCGGTGGCAAGGGTATGCGCTCTGTTTTCGCAGAAGCTGAGTTCGACCAAGCTCTTGAGTCTGCGAAACGTGAGGCTATGAGCAGCTTTAATGATGACATAATGCTGGTCGAGAAATACCTACTCAAACCTCGCCATGTAGAAATTCAAGTATTTTGCGATAGTCACCATAATGCCGTTTATCTCTTTGAACGGGACTGTTCTGTGCAGCGCCGACATCAAAAAGTCATTGAAGAAGCACCTGCTCCGGGCATGACACCTTCACTGCGCCAGCAGATGGGCGAGACTGCCATTAAGGCTGCGCAAGCAATACACTATGAAGGTGCGGGTACCGTGGAGTTTTTACTTGATAGTCAGGGTGATTTTTTCTTCATGGAGATGAATACCCGCTTACAAGTAGAGCACCCTGTGACTGAAATGATCAGTGGTCAAGATTTGGTCGAATGGCAACTAATAGTGGCCGCAGGCGAACCTTTGCCTCGTTCCCAGAGCGAGCTCAAAATAAATGGTCATGCCTTTGAAGCACGTATTTATACCGAAGATCCAGATCATAATTTCTTGCCCGCCACAGGTAAAATAATCCTTCTCCAACCCCCTAGCGAAAGCGCCAATGTTCGTGTCGATACTGGTGTAATTGAGGGGGATGAGGTGAGCATCTATTACGACCCCATGATTTCAAAACTCATTGTTTGGGATACAGACCGCGATCGCGCTTTAGCACGTTTAACCACTGCGCTTGCTGAATATCGTATTGGCGGTTTAGCCACCAATATCGGCTTTCTCTACAATATAGCCACCAGTGTCGCATTTAGGGCTGCAACGGTACACACCGGATTTATTGAAGAGCATGACAAAGAGATATTCCGTCAACGCGAGCAGGACATTAACTATGCTGGGCCACTGACTGCAGCGGCCATACTTGAACTGCGCAATCAAAAGGCTCTGCAGGACGCTAAGTGTTCAAGTGAGCCAAATTCCCCTTGGCATCTAGCCAGTAGCTGGGGGAACACCCAGCCTAAGATCAAGACTCAAATACAACAGGCTATTGTTGATGTGACTCATGATTCTAAGACAAATTTAGACGGAATTACTGTAGTAGATACTGAATCAGGTTTTAACCTTTTCACACCGAACGGCTTTTTTCACTGCGCTGAAGTGCAACCAGATCTGGGCTTAGATACCCAAGGTGCCGACGCCGGTAGCCTCAAAGCTCCGATGAACGGAACCATCGTGACATCGCTTGTCAAAGCAGGGGAACAAGTCTGCAAAGGCGACACCTTATTGGTCATGGAAGCGATGAAAATGGAGCATACAATTACTGCCCCGAGTGATGGCAGGGTGATTGAGTTCTATTTCCAACCAGGCGACATCGTTGATGGTGGTTTAGAGTTAATAAACTTCGAGGCCAGCAACCTATGAATTATCCAGAGAATGTAAAAATAGTTGAAGTAGGCCCGCGAGACGGACTGCAAAATGAAAAGATGGTCGTTGATGTGAACGATAAAATCGATCTGATCAATCAACTCGCCAGCGCAGGCCTAAAAAATATTGAGGCCGGCAGCTTTGTCAGCCCCAAATGGATACCTCAGATGGCTGGTAGTGATGAGGTTTTTAGGGCCATAGGCAACGCCATACAGCCACGTCACCCAGGAATCACCTTCAGTGCTTTAACACCTAACGAATTCGGGCTAGACAGAGCTATAGAGTGCGGTGTCAAGGAAGTGGCAGTGTTCGCCGCGGCGTCTGAAAGTTTCAGCCAGAAAAACATTAACTGCTCCATTGCCGAAAGTCTTGCGCGTTTTACCCCTGTTATAGCGAAAGCCAAAGCTTTAAACATACCCGTGCGCGGTTATGTATCCTGCGTACTGGGTTGCCCCTACGAGGGCCAAGTTAGCCCCCAACAGGTAGAAAAGGTTGCCAGGCAACTGTTGGCCATGGGTTGTTATGAAGTCTCTCTAGGCGACACCACCGGTGTCGGCACACCTGCGTCTACGACTGTCCTTTTGACTCAATTGTTAGCCAGTATCCCCGCCGACAAGCTTGCCATGCATATGCATGACACCTACGGTCAGGCCCTAGCTAATATTTTAATCGCCCTTCAGATGGGAATTGCAGTGATTGACAGTTCAATCGCTGGTTTAGGCGGTTGTCCATACGCCAACGGGGCCTCTGGCAACGTCGCCACCGAAGACTTGGTCTACATGCTCGACGGCTTAGGTATTAAACACGGTGTAGAAATGGACCAATTACTGATCGCCGGCAATGCCATTTCCTCTAAACTAAACCGCGCCAATGGTTCTAAGGTGGCCTGTGCCTTGCAATCAAAATAATCACACCTGCGGATCGACGCTTACTTAATTTCTTATTGCTGACTATAATACCTTTCTTTCCTTTTTTAGATCGGAGTAGCGCTCTTGACCGCCTTTCGTCCCTGTATTGATCTTCATCAAGGCAAGGTAAAACAAATTGTTGGTGGTAGCCTTTCAGAGTCTGGCGCCACGACTAATTTTGTCAGCGATCATGGTTCTGCTTACTACGCAGCTTTGTACAAAAGCCTCGGCCTTCAGGGAGGACATATCATTTCCTTGGGCTCAAATAACCAACAGTCAGTGCTTAACGCCCTCGCCGCTTATCCTCAAGGGCTGCAGTTCGGTGGCGGCGTCAATATCAATAATGCCATCGACTACCTCAATGCCGGCGCCTCAAAGGTCATAGTTACCTCTTATCTATTTGAGGGCGACCGATTTTCGTGGCAAAAGCTATTCGATATGAGCGCACTGGTCGGCGCCGATAATTTAGTGCTAGACCTTAGTTGCCGTAAAGCCGATGAGGGCTGGATGGTAGCTACCAATCGCTGGCAGACCATTACCGATGTGCAAATTGATCATCGCTTAATCGAACAGTTACAGCCCTATTGTGCTGAATTTTTAATCCACAGTGCTGACGTAGAGGGCCTCCAAGCGGGAATTGATGGCGAACTAGTGAGTTTACTGGGGCAAATAGTTTCTATCCCAACGACCTATGCCGGTGGCGCAACTTCGCTACAAGACTTAGATAGGGTAAAAGAACTGTCACGCGGCAAGGTGGATTTGACCATAGGTAGCGCCTTAGACATCTTTGGCGGATCGGGGGTTACTTTAGACGCCTGCGTAAAGTGGAACCAAAAAAATAGCACCTGATCTAAAAATGGCATAAAACCCGTGCCGATCAAGATATAACCCATCTTGAAAACAGCGATAGCTATCATCAAGATGGGAATTTTTCAAACTTTAGCTCTCTACGGTAAATGTAAGGCCTGCATTGGCCTGAAGCCTTTCGATTAACTCTGCACCCATTACCGGGGCGGTGGTCCAGATTCCACCTGAGGCCAACTGAGGGTTTTTGACAAGGCAAACAGCACTCTCGGCAATCATCTTAGATGTCGACCCATAGCCAGGATCTCTATCGCCTTTGACACTAACCCGCACTGAGCGACCGTCTGCATGCTCACCCACCATTAAAACGTCATAGAGGCCATTTTCTCGCTCTTCTTTGCATGGCCCCTCTCCCGGCATTATGGTGCTCTTTGCCATAGAAGTGTCCTCGCTTATCGCCTTAGCAATCGCTTCACCTTTTTCCCCCGGCCCAGTAACCATCATTTCGTCATAAACAAAATCTTCACCATAGTGATGACCTACTAGCAAGTTAGAGCGGTGGACATTTTTAGTGTTAATACTTGCCATAACAAATGGAGCAATCCAGCTCTGCAACGCCTGGTCATATTCTGGCTTGTTACCCAACGGTTGTTCCGCGCCCTCAAAACCCGACGTCAAAGCAAAAGGGTTGCGCAGGACGCCAATTAAACTACGGTCTCTGCCCGCAGCCTCCATGGTCGCTCTAAAGCTAGCCAGAGTGCCTCCAGACATTGACCCTTTCATTGCGCGCACTCGACCTTTGACCCGAGTCACGGTACTCCCGAGTTCACTTACCGCGTGCTGCTGCAAGAAGAACACGCCTAAATCAAACGGAATGGAATCAAAACCGCAGGAAAATACAATTCTTGCTCCACTCTTCTCAGCTGTAGCTGAATGCTCGGCAATCATTTTATGCATCCATGCTGGCTCTCCGCAGAGATCCACATAATCAGTACCCTGAGCAGCGCAAGCGGCGACTAATTCATTGCCATAAAGCTGATAGGGCCCAACCGTTGTTAGCACCACCGACGTGCTAGCCACCATTTTTTTCACAGACTCTATATCATCGGCATCAGCGACGACCAAAGGTACATCGGACCCTACGCCCATCTCATCTCTCACAGCGACTAATTTATCGATACTGCGCCCAGCCATCGCCCATTTAACCTCTCCATTAACACCGTACTGCCGATGAAGATATTCAGCGACCAGCCGACCTGTAAACCCGGTGGCGCCATAGACAACGATGTCGAATTCCCTGTTACTTTCCATAAAATTCCTCTTTTTTTTAGTTATAACTTGCCTGTGAGTTTTAGAATGAAAACGATAATCTCAGACTCAATCCAACTATGCAAACAAAGCCTTCAGCAAAATATAAAGTGAAAGGCCATTGCAATCCATTTAGTCTACGCAATGCAAATTTAATACTTTAAAGAGACAACGATTTGCGCTAACACCTCGCCTCATAATTGTGTAAAAATTAAAGAAAAATAGTGGAAAATATCCTTGACTCAGCAGCAGAATAATTTAGATCCACAGTTTTCTGGTTATCTTCAAGAAAAACCGACTTTGTCCTATGTGCAAACAACAGACCCTTGGCTTGTGCAAAAATTTATCTCAGCGGTTGAAACTCTGTTCGGCCGACGAAAGATTGAAGCCGTTTATGACCAATTAAAGGAACAGCCCTTTAACATTGAATCATTTTTCTCATCAGCACTAAACATCGCAGGTATAGCTACGCATTACGATACTCAAAAATTAGCTGATCTCCCTAAATCAGGCCCCTTAGTATTTGTCGCCAATCATCCTTTTGGCGTAGTCGACGGCCTTGCTCTTTGCGACATGGCGATAAAAGCTAGGGGAAATTTCCGCATATTAATCAATGCAACCCTATGCCAAGACAAAGATCTAGCGCCCTATTTTTTACCTGTGGACTTCAAAGAAAATAAAAGTGCTGTCAAAAATAACATACGCACTAAACAGGTAGCTTTAGAATGCCTAAAAGAAAACATCCCGCTGCTTATATTTCCGTCAGGATATGTCTCTACAGCGGATCGGAAAGGTTTTGGTAAGGCGGTCGACGCACCTTGGACAACCTTCGCCGCCAAATTAATTAGAGATGCTAAGGCCTGCGTTGTACCGATCTATTTCCGCGGCCAGAATAGTCGTATTTTTCATCTTGCCTCTCATGTCGCAGAACCACTTCGCATGGCATTGCTGCTCAATGAAGCCAGCAATAAATTTGGAAAGCCTATTAAAGCTGAAATTGGTGACCCTCTTACCTGGGATAACTTAGACGGGATTGGTAATCGACAGGAACTAACGACGTATCTCTACAATAAAGTTCAATCCTTAGCTTAAGTTAAGGCTCACCCTAGATAAACTGCAAAACCAAAACAATCCCACCCACTAGTACTAACGCGTAGAGAAACATCTTCCAAACCGAAAATTGGCGAGTAGACCAATCAATACGATCCTCTCGGTCAGTTTGTTTAGACGATGCTTTAAACCGACCTAAGTAAAAGAAGATAGCCAGCGAGATGACCGCCATACCACCAAATATGAGTGAATTAGCGTCCACTAGCGACTTCTCAATTTAGCCAGCAAACGCAACATTTCAAGATAGAGCCATATCAGCGTGACCATCAAAGAAAATGCACCGAACCATTCCATATACTTTGGCGCACCCATTTCAGAGCCCTGTTCAATAAAGTCAAAGTCCAATACCAGATTGAGCGCCGCTATAGCGACCACAAACAAACTAAAGCCAATGCCGAAAAGCCCATTGGAATGAATAAAACCGATTCCACCAGAGCCAAACATGTTCATTAGCATACTGACCAGGTACAACAAGCCGATACCCATGGTGGCAGAGGTAACCATCAACCGAAAATTTTCAGTTGGCTTAATGATGCCGGTTTTATAGAGAAATAGTAGTGACGCCAAGGTACCCAAAGTGAGGCCCACAGCTTGAATGACAATGCCAGGATACTGCATTTCAAAAATACCCGAAATCGCGCCAAGAAACAGCCCTTCTGCCAGCGCATACAATGGCGCTGTAATACCGGCCCACTGTTTCTTAAACATGGTGACTAATGCAAAGATAAAGCCAATCACTGCGCCGCCAATTGCGAGAGGCATTACCGCGCCAGCATCGCCACTTTGAAAAAATAAATTCCAAGTATAGCTCGCCGATAAAACCACCAATGCCAGAAGAATGGCCGTCTTATTAACCGTCCCTTGCAATGTCATCGTCTGTGAATCTGTCGCTTGAATGCCACCGGATGACCTATTTCCTTCTGCACTTTGGCTGAAAGTGTCTGCTCTAAGAGCGGGATTACCTGAACGACCAAAAGTATTTAATGCACCGTGCTTTGACATAACGAAACCTTAAAATGTAATTAAATTTGTGGACAGAAAGCAACCGATTGTCGCCAGTGTGTAGACTTCAATTATATCAAATATAAAGTAGACCAACAGTGCTGATAGCCTTAAATTTATCTTGACCACACACCCACGATAAAACTATCGATTGGAGAGATACAGTACACCCTGAAATTTTCACAACACTCAGCTTACTCAGGTACTATGGCGAGCTTAACCAAAGCTCTAGAGGAGCGGCGTCAATATGGCATTAAGTGCAACAATCTGCAAGGCTGAGCTAAACGTAATCGACATGGATCGTCATTATTACCAACAGCACAGCCTCACAATAGCTCAGCACCCTTCGGAAACTGACGAACGTGTAATGGTTCGACTGTTGGCTTATGCCCTGAATGCCAGTGAACTACTTAGTTTTACCAAAGGGTTGAGCACAGATGATGAACCAGACCTCTGGCACAAAAGTCTTAGTAATGAAATAGAACTCTGGATTGAGCTGGGTCTACCGAGTGAAAAACGGCTAAAGAAAGCCTGTGGCCGCGCCCAAAAAGTCATTGTCTACAGCTATGGGACTGGCTCTGCAGATCAATGGTGGAAGCAATTAGAGCACTCAGTCGCGCGCTTTAATAACCTCAGCATCCAACATATCGAATCAGACGTGACCACCCAGTTAGCCAGTATGATGCAACGCAATCTCGATATTCAGGTCAGTATCCAGGATCAAGAGGTCACCTGGGACAATAATGGGCATTCGGTCACCTTTACTCCAAAGATTAGGCTCTAGTAACGGCAAAAACTTTTGTCGCGATTTCTCGGGTGTTAGCCATGGTCTCTTAATTGAGCAGTCCAGAGTTCAAAGTAACGACCTTTAAGCGACAGTAGTTCGCGGTGTGAACCCTGCTCAACCATAGAACCTTGGTCGAGAACGATGATCCTATCAGCATCAACAACTGTGGACAGACGGTGAGCGATTACCATGCTTGTATGACCCTCAGAGATTTCCTGCAACGCCGACAATATCGAGCGCTCAGATTTACTGTCCAGGGAGGAAGTCGCTTCATCAAAGATTAAAATAGGCGGCCGTTTAAGGATCGTTCTAGCAATAGCCACTCGCTGCTTCTCTCCACCTGAAAGTTTCAAGCCTCGCTCGCCAACCACAGTGGCAGAACCTTGGGGCAGCTGAGCAATAAAATCTTCGAGATGCGCAAGCCTTATTGCCTGTAATATCTCTTCATCGGATGCATGAGGGTCACCGTAGCGAATATTTTCAAAGATACTTTGGTTAAACAGCACGGTGTCTTGAGGCACTATACCAATCGCCCGACGCAGACTCTGCTGACTGACTTGACTGACATCCTGGCCATCAATAGAAATACTGCCTGCATTAGGATCATAAAAGCGAAATAGTAGTTTAACGAGAGTGGACTTGCCGGCCCCACTAGCACCAACGACGGCGACTTTCTCTCCGGATTGGATGGTAAAACTGAGATCTCTAATTATCGCGCGGTCGTCTCTATAGTGAAATGACACCTGGTTAAAGCTGATAACACCTTCCGTGATCTGTAACTCAGGTGCATCTGTAATGTCCTTAACTCCAGATGTGAGATCTAAAAGAGAAAACATATTTTCGATATTAGCCATTGATCCCTTAATCTCTCGATAAACAAACCCAAGGAAATTAAGCGGTATAAATAACTGCATCATAAACGCGTTAATTAATACAAAATCACCTACGGACATACTGCCCTCAGCGACACGTTCTGCCGCCAACCACATCATAGAAGTCATAGCGACCGATATAATGAGCCCCTGACCGGTATTTAGGCCTAATAAGGAAAGTCTATTTTTACGCTTTGCCTCTTCCCAATCAAGCAGGGCCCTGTCATAACGATTAGCCTCATACTCCTCATTAGTAAAATATTTAACAGTTTCATGATTCAATAAACTGTCTATAGAAATGGTGCTTGTTACAGAGTCTGCTCGCGCTGCTTCACGAACAAATGCTGTTCGCCAATCGGTAGTCATCATGGAGAAAAGAATATACAAAACCACAGCGAACATAGTGATTGCGGCAAAGGCAATACCATAGTTAAAGAAAAATATGCCAATGACTAGCGCTATTTCAATCAAAGTGGGGGCGATATTGAAGACAAAAAATCGCATTAAAAAACTAATGCCATTGATGCCTCGTTCGATATCTCGTGATAAACCACCGGTGCGGCGATTAAGGTGGAAATCTAAATCTAACCTATGGACATGTTTAAAAACCTTTAACCCAATTTCAGTCATGGCTCTTTCAGTCACGCGACCAAAGACGGTGTCGCGTATTTCTCCGAGAATAATCATTGAGAATCGTGCAAAACCATAGGCAATTACTAATGCCACCGGAACTAGTATTAGACTGTTAGCGCCTCCTTCGCTCAGCGTATCAACTATATTTTTGAGTAAGAATGGCCCTGAAACATTCGCCGCTTTAGACAATACCAAGCAGACTATGGCCAGAACTATCCGAGCTTTATAATCCAGTAAGTAGGGCCAAACAAGTTGAAAAACCTTCCAGTTAATTTTTTGTTCGGCATTGTCACTATAGTCATAGGATCGCATAGATTGGCTCATTTAAATAAAGGGCTACTGTTCACAGACGGAAAGTATAAAGTGGCTGTTGTTTTACTCCAACGCATTTACTAAGTTTCGATATTTATCTCACCCAAAATACTGAACCACAGACTAACCGCGTCTGCGGCTGCATAACAACTAGTTATTTTGGTTGTTGTGACTGACACTTGAACAGCCAGAGGTGCTGATAGATAATCCACTGACAAAAGTAATGGATTGCATAGCAACTGTTCCTCGGCATGCGCACTCGAATACGGATGATCCTAATAAGCACAATGAGGTCAGTGTTATGAATCGACAGTCAGCTATTTTCGCCCTCTTAATCGCGGGATTAGCTTGGGGTACGACTGGAATCTATGTTCGCGTCCTTGGACTGCGAGGATTTTCATCCTTTGAACTTTTGGGGATACGTCTTTTAGTCGTATTCATGATCCTGC
>DGAQ01000060.1:38632-49225 GCA_002382445.1 Porticoccaceae bacterium UBA4026
GCGTATTCATGATCCTGTTGCCTGTCATCTTGGTATTGCATCTGCGACAATCCCCACAGACCAGCACCCTGAGTTTTCCACAACGGAAAATCGCCCTCAAGGTCAGTGCTTTGATGCTGTTTTATTATCTGGGCGCCATTGTTGCGATTCAGCATCTACCTTTGGTAATGGCGGTGTTGCTATTTGGTTCATCACCCTTAATCGCATGGGCCCTGAACCTCATTATAGAAAAACGACTACCTGTTGGCGCGGAACTGACTCAGAGCTTGGGTGTGTTGCTGGGAATGGCCGGATTAGTCGGCTTGGCGCTAAGTAAACATAAAGGCTCTGTGGCACCAGCCGATGCGCTACCCCTGCTCGGTTACCTTGGCGGTATCACGGCGGCGGTGGTAACAGTAATCAATGCCCGAATGCTGCGCAGGTCCGGTGACCAGGCACCCTCACCGTTGAGTATTTCAATGATAACGGCGACATTAGGTGCCCTACTGGCGCCATTGTTATTTATAGATTCGGCCGACTTGTTGGGCCGAATCCAAGAAAGCTGGCTTGCGCTACTAGGCTTAGGTACTCTGGCGACGTTGATACCAGGCTTTGCCATTGCCCATGCCGCTTCACGATTGCCACCGACAGCCACATCGACAGTGTCAATCCAGCTCCAAGTGTGGACTATTATTCTCGGCTGGATAATTTTAAATGAGACATTATCTGGGGTTCAAGTCGCAGCTGCGCTTGCAGTCATGCTAGGTACGGGTATCTGCTTATGGTATCCAGAACCACAAAGTAGCAAGGCACAGTGATTAATACTGCCAATTACCATCTGGCAGCCAGACAATTTTTATGATATTTTTTAGGGTATTTTGAATGAAAAAAAGTTCACAGATTTACGATTACATTGTCGTGGGCGCCGGTTCTGCCGGGGCAATTGTAGCTTCACGACTGAGCGAGGACCCTAAATCGTCTGTGTTGTTAGTTGAATATGGTGGCAGCGATAGCAGTATTTTCGTGCGCATGCCTACCGCGCTAGGCATTCCCATGAATACCCGTAAATATAACTGGGGATTTGAGTCTGCTCCCGAACCTTATTTAAATGATCGGAGAATGAACTGTCCACGCGGCAAGGTCATTGGAGGCTCTTCATCGATCAACGGTATGGTCTATGTCAGAGGCCACGCGCTTGATTTTGACGAATGGGAAACCCAGGGTGCCACCGGATGGAATTACCAGAGCTGTCTGCCCTACTTTAAAAAATTGGAGAACCATCAATGTATCACTAGTGAATATACCGGCAACGACGGGCCGGTTGCGATTAGTGATGGTAATAACATGCGCAACCCCCTATATAGGGCATTTATTGACGCAGGTGTAGAGGCCGGATACAAAAAAACCGACGATTACAATGGTTATCGGCAAGAAGGGTTTGGCCAAAAGTTCATGAATGTTGATGGTGGTGTGCGTGCGTCTACTGGCTACGCCTATCTAAAAAGTGCAAAAAAGAGACCCAATTTAACGATCTTGAAGCATGCCTTAGTGACAAAAATTACTTTTGACGGAAAAACAGCGACGGGCATTCAGTGTGAGATAGGCGGTCGAGCTAAGACCTTTAAGGCACAACAGGAAGTGGTACTCTGCGCTGGTTCAATTGGGTCGCCTCAGTTACTACAGGTGTCTGGAGTTGGCCCCAGAGAAACACTAGCGGCGGCGGGTATCGACCTAGTACACCATTTACCTGGTGTTGGTGAAAACCTACAAGATCACTTGGAATTCAATTTTCAATATCGCTGCAAACAACCTATTACGCTTAATAGCGAATTAAATCTATTCAAAAAAGCCTTTATTGGTGCCAGATGGTTGCTATTTAAAACAGGTTTAGGCCGCACTAATCACTTTGAATCATGCGCGTTTATCCGATCCAAAGCCGGCGTGAAATGGCCTGATATCCAGTATCATTTTTTACCAGGCGCCATCAGCTATGATGGCACCCTTGCCTTTAAAGGCCATGGGTTTCAAGTTCATGCTGGGCACAATAAACCCACCAGTCGAGGTCATGTGCGGGTTGTCTCGGGCGACGTAAAGCAGCACCCGGAAATACAATTCAACTACTTGGCCACAGAAGAAGACAAGCAAGGCTTTCGGGACTCTGTGCACCTGACGCGGGAAATTATGCACCAACCTGCCATGGATCCTTTTCGTGGTGAGGTTATTCAGCCAACAGATGACGTACAAAGCAATGAACAAATAGATGCCTTTATCCGAGAGGCCGTTGATAGCGCCTACCACCCATCTTGTTCATGTAAAATGGGCGTTGATGCTATGGCTGTTGTAGATCCAGAGCTTAAAGTACACGGCCTCTCAAACATAAGGGTTATCGACTCTTCGGTATTCCCTACCATCCCTAATGGTAATTTAAATGCGCCCACTATGATGGTGGCAGAACGGGGAGCTGACTTAATTAAAGGCAATATACAACCTCCCTTAGCCGTGGCAGTATATACAGATGAACACTGGCAAGAGCGGCAAAAGGAAGGGACCGCTAAACGGACCCGCTGAATGAAACTAAGATTGTTGGGTTAGCTTAATTATTTTAGTTAAGGGTAAGACCCGCTAAACACTATGCCTACAAAGGTCCTGTAATTAATGACAGTAGTTACGCAAGAAAATAAAATGGATCTAGCCCTCGCCTCAGGTGGTGGTGAAGTTATCGGCCCCTTAACCGAAACTGTGCAAACTGCCAGTGATATCATCTGGAATATGGTTGCCGCCAACCTCCCCAGAGACTTGCATTGGCAATTTATTCTTGTCACCCTAATCATTGCAGCTTTTATATGGCTTATTAGAGGTGGGCGCGGATCCCGCGATGCCGCCGGGCGGGAGAGAAAAGCTGATTTTCTGCAATTCTTGTTCCCTAAAGACATTTATACTCATGTCTCTGCCCGAGTGGATATCTGGTTATGGGTCACCGAGCGTCTGCTGCGCCCATTTTGGGTCGTTGGCTTACTGGCGACAGTCGGCCCCAGCACAGAAACTGCAGTCATTGGCGTTCTGCAATGGACGCTAGGAGCGACACCTGCAATAGCAGTTAATTATGGGTGGATGTTGCTGTACAGTCTGGTTACCTTGCTATGCTACGATTTTGTCTTCTTTCTGATTCACTACACCATGCACAAGGTGCCGGCTTTGTGGGTTTTGCACAAGGTGCATCATTCAGCAGAGGTACTAACACCGCTGACCCGATACCGGGAGCACTTTTTGGCAGGACCTATTTGGGCCGCAGGTGGCGCGTTTAGCTATGGTCTGATCGGAGGGCTGTTTGCTTGGTTATTTAACGGTGAACTTATTGCTGCAACATTATTTAACATCGGCTTTTTTGCCTTATTATTCGGCTTTAATGGCTCTTTTCGGCATTATCACGTGCAATTTAATTATCCTCGGAGGCTTTCTTTATGGCTGCATAGCCCGGCGATGCATCATGTTCACCACAGTTATTTACCACAACATTGGGACGCAAATTTTGCCGCCGTAACCAGTATTTGGGACCGCTTGTTTGGCACCCTTTATATTCCTCAGAAAGACGAGTACACACCCTGGGGTATCGGGCCCAACACGCAGTCTGAATATCGCTCTTACTGGCAAAACACTGTTGGTCCTTTTAATGACTGGTACAAGATGCTGATAAAGGGGAATTCACCCCAGGACGACGCCACAAAGACGGGTGCCATCGAAAAAAATTAGCTGCCTCGGCACTCTAAAAAGAGTGGCTATTTTCTCCCATAACAGAAGCCGAAATCCTTAACTATAGTGATGCCCGTGATGCAGGACACCATCGCTTTTACAAACAAACCTTTCTAAAAACATGCCCATTTAAGTGGACAGTAATTTACTTTGTTATTGGGTGATTCTGGTAAAGAAGGTTTTACTGCTGGCCCCAGATATCAACTGTTATCTTGGCTTGATCGTAAGATAAACAAAGAACTCAGACTGTTTGTGACTGGGCAAAGATAAGCCCAGGTAGTAAAAAGATCACCTACACCACTGAGATAAGCCGTTTATGAATACAGGTAGTGCATTGGCATCAGCCCATCTATAGATAGATATTATGCCCACGAAAAATGGGATGATTATGGATTTAAATCGCCTGATATTACGGAGAATAACAGGCCCCGGATCCAGTTCTTCTCACCGAGATCACGCGTCATTTATATACCATAAAGTAATTTAGGTAAGGGTATTCTAAAGAGCCTCGAAAACGGAAAGTTGAAATCAATAATAAAAACCGGCAGAGTGAGTTCAAATTAGTGACAATATTTGGCTTGAGTAACTGTCTTATACCTGAGAGTTTCTGCAGAACCGCCTTAGCCATCTAGTAACAATAGGTAGATAAGCTAAATGATTTCAGAGTCAAAGTTAAAAGATGCTGAGCGTATCGTTCGAATTACGATGATACTAATACTGTTAACTGCTGGTACCAGTAAGTTTTTTAGCCAGGGTGGATTTTTTGAGTATTACTCTCAATTATTCCAAGGAGATTTAAGGATTAATTTGGCGCCATTCCTGGTCAATTTTTATCTAGAGCTAATCCCCTTTATTGAGATACTTCTTGGCTTGGCATTACTAAGCAATAAAAATAAGGTCTACGCTGTTTATGGCTGGTTTATTTTTATGTTAAGTTTATTATTCGGTCATTATATTTTACAAGAATGGTCTTCTGTTAATCAGATGTTAAGCTATATTTTCCTTGGCTTATTATGCTTAATTTTACCCAATCATTCTTTTTGGTTTAGCCGCGACATCTCTAGTTGACGTGTAATGGCGTCAAATTTACTCGAACCATTTACGGCAACCAGCTTCAATCAGCATTTATTACTGGATATCATCTACAGCATAGTTACAGATACCATGCCATGCGGCCTAGAGATTAGGTTGCAGTATTTTAAAGAATACTTGGAATAGGGGTAAGGTTAATCACGACTGCCACTACAGCCCAAAAACAAAAATAGTGGTAGGTCCGCGAGGTAAGTTCGACTCCAATCGTCAAAAAGGGCAATCAGTTTTCTGATTGCCCTTTTTGACGAACACCGGTTTGTAGCTTACTACTTGGGTTCAATTTCATAAGCTATACAAGCATATTTTGCTAGATGTTTAGATAATAACTTTAAAAATCCTTGTGTCGATGGTTCACCCCTCCCTCGTGCCACACTTTTTTCTCTTCACTTCAAATGGTTATTCTGTCAGTTCGTCCCATTCGACTTGGGTGGCGTCTTCCATTTGACGTTCCATTATAGTCAACCAGTTACCATTTTGCTTGATGAGCAAGTCTTCGAAATGAACTAGGTAAGCTGTTTCTTCGCCTGCTCTATTGGTAATGCTATATCGAAAGATGCCCGTTTCGAGAGAAGTAGTTTCACCATGTCTATGCTCTGAAAATCTGAAAGCAACTGTTGCTGCACTACCTTCTGCGGCCAATGTCACACCATCAAGCCGCCACTTGGCAATCGCTTCACTGATTGGACTGCTACTTTGTGCTGTCACAAGAATTGCGTCTTTGTGATATGTAGCCGCCATCGCATCAAAATCACCCACCTCCACTGTGCGAGTGACTTCAGCATAACTTGATTCATGCGGCGTATCCGACGCCATCAAAAATGCTGGGGCCAATAGAAATGTCGCGACGCTCAAAGCCCCTGTAAATTTATTTCGCTTCACTTATGTTTTCATAAGTTTTAAGCAATCGGCGTCGCGCCATCAACATTAGGGCTGCTAGCATCAATAAAATCAAAGATAAATCAGATTGACCTTCACCTACAGTACAACCACCGCCGCCGGACTTCTTCACTGTGACGACACTAGAGGTAATAGACGTAGAGTCTGTACCATCGCTAATGGTTGCCGTGATCGTTAGATCACCTCCAGACTTACCTGGCGTTAGCGTCGCGGTATAAACACCCTCACCGGCTTCTGAAAAGCTCCCAATAGTCGAGTCGGACAGACTAGCCGTCGCTGTGATAGTCATACCCTCTAGGTTACGTCCATCAGAATCGACAGCTGTCACTGTAATTTCAGCAGTTTCAGATCCACCAGCTTTGATTTCAGCAACACTAATAGTAATCGTACTGTCACTACTTGGGGGGCCAAAGTACAGGGTAGCAATACCACTTGGATCTGTCACAGTTCCATCTGCTACGCCGTCGGCGTCATTTGGACCACCATCCTCGATCAATAACTGTACGCAGGTAGCGCCTACTGTTAATCCATCAGTGTAGCTTGCACTGCCAGCCTCTGGGCATGTTCCATTTGCCGCTGTAGTAGAGCTAATAGCATTGGTCGCATTCTCTACAAACGCCTGCCAACCGATATTAGCATCAAGGAACTTCCTCACTACGGCATTTTCTGGGACAGCAATATTCAGCGGAAGTACTATGTTATACGAGGCTCCAGCTTGAGCACCTGAAACCTCAAAATCAAACAAGCCGCCAAGATAATCATAGTCAGCCTCAGCTGATCCAACGTCTTCTTCAGAAATGCCGACCCCATTATTGCCTGTTGCAAGAGCTGTGTCGCCAAGAGAGATCTTGGTTCCCACAGAAGATTGCATAACCATTTCACCACTGGTTGGCGCAAGATAAGATTCTACAATATTATCCTGATAATCTGGTATGCCGTCATCGTCGCTATCGCCATAGCCTTCGACGGCATCGCTAACACCATCCCCATCGGAATCGGTATCTCCAAGAACTGGGGCTACCGCCAATATTTTAATCGAAGCTGTATCGGAGGTAGTCAATAATGTAGTGCCACTATCTGTAACAGAGGCGCCAGCATTAACAATCGTGTCCCCTAGAGTAGCAGGATCAAAGGTCGCCACGGCGCCATCAATAACAGCGCTAGGCATATCAGAAACTGCAGTCGCCCATGCAAAGGTGTGTGTATCACCGACATTAACATCAGTGTAGCTAGCAGTGACAGTGACCAGGCCACCATCAGACGAAACTATACGACCGGCTCTGCCACTCTGAGTAACCACCAATGACAACATTGGCGCAACATTTTCTTCAACAATAGTCACTGTTCTCTCAATAACCGATCCGAGAGCCGCATTAGTCGGAGTTTCCAGTGTAATTATCACTGTTTCCTCAGACTCCGCTTGGCCATCCGCGGTAATGCTTAAAGTAACCATTCCCTTAGTGCCTTCAGCAATCACAATGGAGTCAGCACTAGCCGTAACGTCACCTGCAGATGCAGTACCGCCTAGACTTATTGGAATTGTTACTGGATAAGCTGCCGCTGGACCGCTCAGTTCAACACTAACATCAACCGTGGCCCCCTCAACCGTAATAGATGATGGCGTGAGATTCGCCAAAGGCATAATCTCAACACTTTGCACTGCACTCGAGCTATTACCCGCAGCATCTGAAATCGACCATGTGATTGCGTACAGACCCGACTTAAACGGCCCAATGGCACTTGGGGTTGGTGACAGAGCGCCATCCTTATTATCCACAGCGGAGGCATCACCTAAGATAACATCTGTCATACGACCAGTAGCGGCCATACTTATATCTGCAGGGATCGTTAGTTCTGGAGCCAACTCGTCCCTAGTAGGATCTGAGCCACCAGTATATTCGTCAAGGTTACTAATGCCGTCGCCATCTAAGTCACCCGCAGCATCAGATCCATCTTCTGGATCTAAGCCATTCGCAGTTTCATAAAAGTCAGGCAGACCATCGCCATCAGTATCTAAAACAACCAATGTAATACTCGCCGAATCAGTCGTTGTATTACCTGCGGCATCTGATACGGAGAAGGTAACTACAGTCACTCCAACCGGGTATTCATCAAGGCCATCATTAGTAATGATTAACGTCGAATCATCATCTTTGTTGTCCGTCGCTACAGCCGCGGCAATAAACTCCGCAATAGCCGGATCGCTAGAGGCTAAGACACTGTTTGGCATATCAACATTGATGCTGATCGAATCAGCGATAGTAAGCTCTGGTGCAATTGGGTCTAAGCTAACATTAACAACTGTTGTCACTGTTGCCTGATTACCTGCAGCATCAACCGCAGTAAAGGTGACGGTTGTAGTTCCAAATGGGTACGTCTCAGTCGGCGCATTATTATCGACTGCGACATCCCCATCAACGTTATCAGTTGCAGTAACTCCAGCTAGGAAGTCTACGATTGCCTGAGTGCTAGCGGCCAAACCGCTTTCATCACCTAGGACCACAAGTATAGCTGGCGCATTAATTACCGGTTCAGTTTGATCTGTAACGGTAATTACAGCAGTCGCATTACCAACATTACCCGCAGCATCTGTTGCAGTGAACGTAACGGTTGTCGGACCTAACACTAATACCGGGGGCGCATTATTGGAAACCGTAAGATCTGCATCCACATTGTCGCTAACAGTTGCTCCACCAAGGAATGCCGTAATGTCAGCATCAGTTGCGGAAGTCCCGTTGGCGTCCGTCGCCGCTACAGTTATGTCTGCTGGAGTAGATACAACAGGCTTATCCTGATCCCTGACCGTAATTACAGCTGAGGCCGTACCAGTGTTACCCGCAGCATCAGTCGCGGTAAATACTACAGTAGTCGCACCCAGCGGGAACGTGGCAACACCATCATTAGTAATCGTTACGCTAGTATCAACATTATCAGTTACTGATGCGCCGGCTAAGAAAGCAGCAATGGCACTATTGGTGGCAACAGTTCCATTCGCATCTGTTGCGGCTATGGTGATCGCCGCTGGCGCAGTCACTGTAGGCGCCGCCTGATCCACAACGGTAAGTACCGCTGTGGCAGTTCCAGTAAGATTAGAGCTATCGGCGACGGTAAATGTAACCGTTGTTGCACCTATCGGGAATACGTCAGGAGCATCATTAGCGATTCCTTCGGTGACAGCACCATCTACATTGTCTAGAGAGGATACTGACCCAAGGAACGCCACAATCGCAGCATCAGTCTTTGCTGTTCCGTTAGCGTCAGTAGCGGCAACCGTTGTAGAAGTTGGCGGAGTGATAACTGGAGGAGACTGATCTTCTACTGTCACAACTGCTGTATTAGAGCCAACATTACCAAGAGAATCAGTAGCACTAAATGTCACGGTTGTTGGACCAACTGGGAACACTAGTGGCGCATCATTAGTAACAGCGACGCTACCATCAGTCGCATCAGCCGCGCTTGCTTCCTGAAGGAATGCGACAATAGTTGCATTGCTTGCGGCCGTTCCATCTGCGCTCGCAGCATCAACTGTAATGTTTGCAGGGACGCTGACTGTTGGGCCAGTCGTGTCTTTATTAACTGAAGCACTAACCGAGTTAGTCTCTAGCGTTGTGGTACCAGTAGCGCTAACAGTAACCGTGCCATCGGGTAGATCACTTGCATCAGCGGTAGCACTCCAGGTGCCGTCATTACATGCTGCCGCAGAGGTTGAAGCAGAAGCGCTGCCCGACGCTAAAGTGACGACAACCGAAACGCCTGCCATGTTACAAGTTCCCGAAAGGCCGTAAGCTTCCTGATTAGCCGTTGTTATTACTGAAGGGGTTGCAAGCGCAAGCGCCAAGGCCTCTGCGCGGGTCATAGTGACAGAGTAAGTAGTAGTGCCAGCCCCGTCCTCAGCAAGGACTGTAATGCTGACTGGATTGCTGCCCACGTTAAGACCAAATGCGTTATTCGATACCGCAACATCGTTTGCTATGTACTCGCTAACTGCTGCAAAACTATCGGTTAATACGGGTACTAGTGAAACATTACTGACAGGATACGCGACGGCAGCAGTATAACTTGTTGTCGCCGAATCAAACGTCGGCGTTAACGGAATATTAGTAGTGGTGGAGTGTGACGCAGTTAAGCTGGATAGGGTCGATACCGTTCCGGGTATCTTGCTAACTGCAACGTCAGTCGCTGAGAGCGTATATCCCGCCGCCGTTGAAGATGCGGTAAATTTTAAGGTGCTACCGTTGAACCCGCTGATCGCGGTCAATGGAACTACATATAAAGTTGTTGGCTGTACCGCATCAAAGGGCCATCCATCTCCAGAGGTATCCGCCCAAGAGGTAAGGTAATATTTGTCCGTGCTGGCATCATTATCAAAGTCTTCAGTATCATCCTTAAACTGAAATGGCTGGGCGCTTTCTCTCAAGCGCTCAGAATAAGCTCCCATTTCCAATACAGAACTATCGTAATGTAATCTAAGACCCAAGCCGGTTAATTTTGCTTCATCAGTCGCGCTGTAGATGATAGTTAAATCAGTACTCTGCCCCGCAGAGAGTTCTGCAACAGACAAACTACCAGTGACGGTCTGCACCTGTGCCGAAGCTGCACCAGCAAGAAAGAGCATCGTAGTCATCAATGTCGCGTTACGATTAGACAGCAGTTTTAAAAGTTTATACACAGTATTGAACCTCTTGGTCTATAAAATAAAAACATATGACTCAACTGTATCACTAGGCAAATAGATACACCACAAAAAAAAACCCTTACAAAGGATGTTATCAACGATCTTTTCGTCTAAAACCCCCTCTCTAAATAGCTCTGCTAGGCTCTAGGTTAGTTGTTATAAAACAGGCATCAACGTTTCAAGGTGAGCCTCAATCTCAG
>DGAQ01000060.1:49466-53514 GCA_002382445.1 Porticoccaceae bacterium UBA4026
AAGAATTCCTTTAAAGTCACCCCCAGTGTACTCAAAAATATTGTACGAGGTTTTTAGTAAAATGTTGGTCAAGGTAGGGGTAAGTATTATGACCGCAACACTGTCGTTAGGACCTTTACCTTGTATTTGAGTGAACTTAGGATTTTGAGCGACGTCAAAGACCTCTAATATGATTACATTGCTCTCACCATTAAACTCAGTGAGTAGAGAGAACTTTGCCCCCATCTCAAGTGAGAGCATGTCCGAAGTGTTGTTTATTTTCTTTACGTTTGACATAGAGATATTATTTTGAATTTCAGCGTTTACCGCACTGATATCGCCTGTCTGCACAGGCACGACTTTACTGGCTGCGGCCTTATCTGAACTACTCGATAAATTCATATTAACCCCTAGAAACCAGAGAATAATAACCAAGCATAATCCGAAGATTACTTTGCCCACATTACTAGAGAGTTGGAAGAGTCCCATGATAAATATTCCTATTTCTTTGGCTATGAATAACTCGTTAATTTCTCTATAAAGCCGACTAGTTCACTGATGTACGAAAGCCAACCTCAGGCTCACCAAGCATTTAAACTAACAGAATTCCAGAGACTTGTTATATTGCTCTCACTGTAACCACCTTCTCCGAATTATGGCTGGCTTACATCAACGAGGGCATCAATAATAGCTTGGTAGTCGGTAAAAAATTCTTTTGAAGTACCGTCGGCGAGTGTCACTGGGGTTTTAATATCACCTTCGATCTTAATCAAACCGACAGAATCTAAAAATTCAGCTAAGCCTATGCGGAAGTCAACGCTCCCTATCCAGTTAATATATTTTAAAAGTCCCCAGTCCTGTCGTGGGCCCTCTTGCGGGTGGTACTTAGTGATGCGTGTGAAAATAATATCATTGGCTCGGTCGACAAAAATATACTGACCAAACTTACCACTGGCATTAAAGATAACCGATTGATCATCGTAACGTGAAACCCACCAATGCATTGAATACCCGCGCTTCTGCGTAATCGTGCCACTACCGATATTGTCCCAAACTTGTGTGAATGTCTCGTTAACGTAATCTGCAGAGATGATTTGGTCTCCGTTCCAATTTCCATCCCTTGCGAAAAGTAGCCCAAAGCGGGAATACTGTCGTGCACTTGTATCAATGCAGCAATAGGTCAATGGATTGCCGACACTGTCCTGCCACAATGTGACGTCAGTAAGGCCTATTTTATTGAGGATTCGCTCACGCAATAATACATCTGCAGCCTGACCCGTGGCTTGCTGTAAAATATCCGCCAACAACATAGAGTTCACATTGTTGTACTCAAATACCAGCCCCGCTTTCTTTTCCACTCCAACACCTTTGGCATACTCCAGATGATCTGCCGCAAAAAACATATTTTCATGCTCATGATCAGGCATTTCCAACCCACTGGTCATGTCCAAAAGATGCCGAATAGTAATATCACGACGTTCATCGTTAAAATACGTCAGGTATTTAGCTACCGGGCTATCGAGACTGTCAATCTCGCCCCGATCAATGGAAATACCAATTAAGGCGGCATAAAAACTTTTAGCCATAGACCAAGATGTACCCTGGCTATTCTCATCGTAACCCTCGGCATAGCGCTCGCCCACAAGAAAGCCGTCTTTAATAAGCACTACCGCTTGAGTTGATAGGTCACTAAAAGAAAGATCAAATAATTTATCAATTTTGCGCTGGTTAATATTTAATGCCCCAGAATCTTTAAGCGACCATTGCTCCTTTGGGTATTCTTGAGGTTCAGTCGTATTGTTTTGGGTCTTGCCAATCACTGATATCAAAAGACTGCACAGAACAACCAAATTAAACGTTATAGCTTTAATTGTGTTTTTCATGACATTCCTTATTCCACGCCGTTTTTTATTATTTGGCCAGTATATGGAAAATCTAGCCCGTATTTTACTGCTGTACTAGGCGCTCTATCATTGACGACAGATCACTAAGGCACCCAAAAGCCTAGACGGGATTTCTATCCATTAGCCCTAAATGGCAACCTCAACTAGGCTTTATGCTCTGCAGCTATTTGGATCGCCGATGGTCGTTGACTAATTGTAGCCATCAGTTGCTTTGCTTCAGGTAAATCTGCCAATAGATCCATCTCCAAAACACGCTTAGCAGATAGACTAGCCAACCCTAGAGAATATTGAAGCAAAATATCGGCATAGGTAAATTCACTACCGGCGACATAAGGTGCGAATTTTCCATTTCTTTTTAAACAGGCTATACCCTTTTGAAGGTTTTTCTTTGCTGTCGTTTTGACTTCGTCACTCACCGTGCCGCCGAAGAAAGCTTCTGAGTAGAGTGTTCTCGCAGGAAGCTCAATATAAAGCTCGATTTCTTTCATCAGCTCGCGAACGCGAGCGCGTTCAAATGAGTTGGTTGGCATCAGGTTAATACCGCTACCCGTTTCTTCGATATATTCCAAAATAATGTTGGTTTCACTAAGAAAACCCTGTTCAGTTTCTATGCAAGGTACCTTACCCATTGGGCTTTTAGTGAGGTAATCATTTTCTTGACTTGGTTTCACGCCCACCCAATCAAACTCCAGTTCTTTTTCAATCAGCGCCATTTTTACCATACTGACATAGTTGCTTAAGGTGAAGCCGTAGAGAGTTATCACTTTAGTTTTCCTTTCCGTTTTTGAGGCAAGCATCATACCTTTACTATGTAAGATTCACATCAATACCTTGGCTGTCTATGTTTTCATCTCGACTGGACTGGTGACCTATAGCTAGAGTAATTTCATTGCGGCTATGGCCGCTCTAGACCCTTCGGTCAATGCATTGGTATGACTCATATAACCATCTAATTCTGAATGGCCAAACTGTATTCTGCCATACGCTTTTTTAACAATATCTTTGGGCGAGTCACTACCATCTTTACCAAAATGAAATCCTGGCTGTGGTGAGATATAAGCATGGCCCCAGCGATTTAGCACAATGCCAGCAATATCGCGCTGGGCGTTAAACCCATAGTCAGCAAACATATGGGTCATTTGTTGGACAATCTCTTTTTCATAATCCCGGTACGACTTACTGAGAAGCTCTGCGCGCCCTAAAGCACCCTGTGCTGCGATAGCATGCCCTGGATTATTAAAAGGAACATAAAAAGTCATCACTGCAGGCTTGTTGGGCTCAAAAGGCTGATTTTTTTCGCCGGTGTCCATGGGGCGTCTGATGGAAAAGAAATTGCCAAAGCCCTCAAACCAGCGAGCAGAAGAAATTCCCAATTTATCAAGAAAACGCCAATGGCGCACTGCGACATTAACTACCAAGATGGGTGAATGATGAAATTCTTTATAGGCTTCACTAATCGCAGGCGGTAAATCTTTAATAATATTACGCCCCACCCAGCCACCGATGGCCGACACAACCGTCTTGGCTTTAATGCTTTTTACTACCCCATTTTCTTGATAGCTAACATTCACATGTTTAGCGGTATCGGCTGGGCCTGCATGGCTAATATCGATAGCCGTACTATTTAATCGAATACTGATAGCATTACTGGGCCTATCTAAAGCCGCGAAATTAATGGGGTTAAACAAAATGTCCTCAAAGGTTTTTCCGCCAGTGATACTTTCAGGTATGAGGTATTTGACAATATGCCTAAAACTCCCGGCATTGCCGCCGGGGAAACTTAATGCCCCCATCTCTACTTCATCGATGCTGCTATCGTAAACATAACGGGCACGAGTACAGGGCATTTCCAGCTCCCGGGCTGAATAAGCAGAGTAAGCATCGCAACCAACGCCTCCCATAGAGATGGCAATGATAGGGTCAAAATATTCAGTCACTTTCGGACTGTAGCCATAGACTTTTTCCAGTAAATCTTTATAGGACATACTGTCTAGCCAGCGGTCAAGATCCTCACCTTCATACTTATCTTCAAGGTCTTCAAAAGCCCGGTTCAAATCGGCTTTAACCTCGTCAGACCAGGGTAGACGGGCGAGTTTATCAACCCTAGGGTTAATAACCCAAGGCGTTTTCGCGTCTTTACCTAAAAAGTAGCCGGTATCAAAACG
>DGAQ01000060.1:53747-59238 GCA_002382445.1 Porticoccaceae bacterium UBA4026
TCTTCATCCCAATACACACCATAATAGTTTTCTATTGGCGCTTTAACTTTGGTTTTTTGGGTATCTTGGGTAACAAATTTGTATTCAAAAGGTAAGCCAGTTGCGCGATAAATTTCTGCAATAAGTCCTTTATCATCCTTATTGGGCGGACCAAAATCGTTAGAGCCTTGTGGACCGTAGAGTGTATAACCATCGACTTCAAATTCATTTTGCTTGGCTTCACCGCCAAACACAGGGTGGTTTTCTATAATCAAACACTTTTTAGTATTGCCATATTTTTTATGAAATTGGTAAGCAGCGCCGATCCCTGAAAACCCACCGCCGATAATGACCATGTCATATTCTTCGCCAGTATCTTGGACATCTTTCATGAGTTTTGGCGTCAAGCCATCACGGATTAAATGCGCGACTTCTCGCACCGAGGCAATATTGCCATTTGAATTAGCATAATCACCAACGCCACCAAAACCAGTCCAGGGGTCATTAAAAAGGCCAACTATCTTTTCACTTTTGGCGATGGCCGGTAAGCTTGAACTCAGTAAGGCAGCACCAAAGCCAACTAAAGTGCCATTGATAAAATCTCTGCGTGAAATGTTATCGGATAGCTGGAAATCAGTATCTTTTTTCTTAGCCATCATCGATCCCCTTAATTGCCAATGTTAATCGTAACTGATTCGAGTCTTCTTCCAAAAATTGATCGCTATGCGGGAATCGACTTTGACCTTTCGCGTTCGGTCCCAAAGATCGAATTCTTACTTTCCAATAATCACAGGCCTATCTAATCTTTTTACCTGCGCTGTTACTAATCGAAAAAAATGATAGTTAAAATTGTGATCGACAGCTGGCTTAGATGCATTCAAACGTCATTCTTTTTTAGTGAAGAAAATATCCTAAAAGCATTACTCCATCTATCAAAATTCACAATACGTCATGGCCAATGATGACTTTTGCGCTGTGATGTTGAGACTTCGCTTTAATCTTTCCCAGTGGTTACTTTATTTGGAGCGAAGCCACCTTTTACTTTCCATTGATTAGAATTGTTTACCAAAAGATAATTAACATTAGCAGTCAAAATTATTTCATCGCTTACGTTGTATCTAGAGAAGCTCATATAAACTATTGCTGTTCTATCATCCTCATACACAAGCTCTAATGAATTAATTTTGGAATAACTCCAACCTTTACGTTTTAATCCCTCAAAATCTACTGAGTCTTCATAGTGATCATAGATATCTCTGTCGTCCCCCATAAGCCAAAAGAACGGCGAGCCTGAACTATCATTGAGTGCGTTGAGATCCATCTTATTGAAGTCTTCAACGTATTGAGCAATAGTCTGAATTGGCGTAGTTTTTGGTGAGCGGACATCATCATTTATTTCTACATCATTAATTACGATGCAACCTGACAATATTATCAGAGTAAAAGCGAATAAGATTATTCTGGCCATTTTTTGATCTCCTAATTTGTTTCTCTAATGATAACTGAGTAAGGCCATATATCAAATATCCCCTCATGAAAGAGCCTATTCATTTGATATTCTACTTAAAATGATGCGTTTAATTATATTGAGCTGTTTTACTGCCCTACACGACGCCATGGAAATAAAGATGACCTGTCACCCATGAAGTTTCAAAAAAACTATTTGATGAACCAAGCGAATGTCTAGGAAAGTGGTGCGCATCATAATGTGCTGTGGGTGCAAAGGCTCTTTTTAATGTTCACAATCTGCTCGGACCTTTTGTAGTTTATAAATTATGCCAATTTGCCATTGGCCTCCTACCAGCTTGAGAGAATCACTAATTGGATCTGAGCATTGATTAATACTGTGTACCTCTATAACAGTATGATTATATTGCCTACCTATTTAATTAGTTGTACATAACATAATATACCTAAATGATTGATGTTTTCTTATTAGATAATAATGCAAAAGGAACAAAACCATGTACATTGAAAATTCTGGTAGCTGGATTGCTTTAGCAATAATCCTTACATCAATCCTAACTGCCTGGGCATTAAACTACAGCGCCCCTAAGGTTAGGGTTTTTGGAACCTTGCTTGCAGCTTTAGGCTGTTTTGCAGTTGCTGCTTGGTTTTTCTTTTTTGTAACTAGCTCTGGCATGTTAGAAAATCCCAAGCCTAATCAAACGCCATTAGACTCTGCAAAGCCATCATTGCTATGGGCACAAGCGCTTATTTCACTAGCATCTGGATTATTCCTTTTATTTATAGCGAGAGGCCAAAGTAAAAGTAAAAGTAAAAGTAAAAGTAAAAGTAAAAGTAATAATATTCTTGTTTTATCGTCAGTCAATGAACAAGACCGTTATGGAAGGGTTTCACGTTTGCTTCATTGGGTAATCGCTATTCTTGTTCTTTCTCTTATTCCAATGGGCATTTTTGCATCTATGATTCCAGAAGGCACAGAGTACCGCTTGGCTTATTATGTTGCTCATAAAAGCTTAGGAGTAAGCGTGTTCTTTTTAGTGCTCTTTAGATTGGCATGGAATAGTTTTTCAAAACGACCCACTCTTTCAGATTCACTTACAGCTAAAGAGAGAAAACTTGCTCATGGCGCGCACATTACATTGTATTTCATGATGCTAGCAATTCCAGTCACTGGATACATGATGACTAGCTATCACGGTTATGGCACTTTTTTCTTTATGTGGGAATTACCCCCATTATGGGGGGAAAGTGATATTTATCTTGTTTGGGGAGCTATACATAAATATCTATCCTGGATGTCGGTATCCATGGTCTTCGGCGATGTCTGGTTTAACGCGAAGTATGCTAATACTACTGCGCATAGCGAGAGAGTAAAATAAGCGACTCTATTTTTCACTAAAGGTCCCCGTTGCATGCCGCTTGTCTTTGCTCAGCGACGTACTCACAAGCGTCGCTTTTCGAAAGTGCGCTGGCTTCATGAAGTAGAAGACAGTTCTGAGTGCCATAGTCAACGTACCAATCAGCGACGGTAATGAAGCTTCCGCCAACATTTACAATCAAGGTAGCAAAGTTATTACTAGTAGCCAAGCTAACAACAATACATTCAAGCACCATCACTGCGTTTTCAAGCGGACCCCCATTGCGGCCTTGGTTTGAATTGGTGATCTAAGGTTTTCTCTTACAACCCTACTCGGTTTCTAGATCTTTTTTGAATAATAGAAAAGCAAGATAGATTAGTGCAAAAGGAGGGGCGAAACTTAATATGATCCCGAGCATAGTACCCAAAATCGGATTATTCGTTTTACGCTTTGCTAGAACGTAACTACCGCCAATAACAAACGAGAAGTATAATAGAACCCCCAAAAACATCAGAGTGCTAATGATAATAGAAGGCGTGGTAGGTTCCATGAGTCTCTCCTAATTAAACGACATTCTTACGCACTCGACGGTACCTGGACGGGGAGTGTAACAATAGAACCAGACAAAACCTATCCAGTCATATGTATTACGTAAATTATGATGTTGAAAAAAATGGTCCATCGACGCTTCAGTTGTAAATGAGAATATGGAACCCACTTCCAACTCTTGATCTGCCTCGTAAAAATTACCATTGCAGTCCCTGATAGACCCAGGTACAACCTTGAATGTCCACGCTACTGCGTCGATTCTTATCCTTAATCTACTGCCGTCATTAAAATTCAACCAATGCCCCGGATACCGTAATGCAGCCAAGCCAAACTCCTGACCTTTAATTTTAATATTAAGCTGACTCACGACTCCATTCCATACTTCAACAATCGCATAATGAGCAAAGGCGACATTACCTATGTTGTCAAAAAGGACGCCTCTTAATCTGGAGTCATCAGCAAAATCTGGCGCCGACGCAGTTTCATACGTGCCATCATAAGGTATGTCCGAGCAGGATGTGTCATCAGCATATGCATATGCTGATGACATCAAAAATGACAACGGTAAAGTCTTTTCTGAAGAGTTAGCTGCATAATTATTTGAGTTGTTAAAACTGTCGACAGCTTGTCCTACTTCCAAATTATAGTCATTAAACGCTTTTTCAAAAAATTCCCAGTGGACCCGGGTGCCAGCATCAAGGCCTATACGCCGGATAAAAATTGCTGAGGGCCTAAAAAAATCTTCAGAGTTATAACTTAATTTGTAACGAATAAGTTCGGTTGTTTGAACATTCATCGAGTAAGCGTAGGGATATTCGGTTTTATCTTTCTTGTATAAGTTATTAGTTTTCATCCTAACAGCAGTCAAACAGGATGACTGCTCGGTGTAGCAAGTATAAATGGGCATCCCATTAAGAGTGGATACCTCACTACCAAAGCCAAAAGATACGCTACTAAAAAAAACTAAGGTTACTGCAATTAAATTAGTCATTACTTGTTTGCTCATCGTTATGATCCTTCTTGACTGGGAGTTTCAAGTCATCGCGAAAGTTATATAGTGCACGCCAAACAATAAACAATAAACATGCCAAGACTCATTTTGTGAGCCATGTCGCACTAATGGGCTAAGTTTTTTGAGGTAGGTGCTGATAGGCGCCAAAACTCCTAGGGATAGAGGGGTCAAATTTCTGGAGCCGCGCAATCTGGAGATCGTCAGGGTCGTTAATCTTTCCTAATGGTAAAGCTAAAAGGGGGCATCCGTTGCACTAGCAGTTATTTTATCTTTATCAATAAGCGTATTCTTACAAATAAACCCCATGTGACGGGCTAGATACAAATAGATCACTTACTAGTGTTATGCTTGCCGGACTTGTACAGCACCATTTTGAAGTCGGAAATTCGGAGGCTTGGAATTTACTCAGCCCTTTCATTTCATGTAAAAGGCTCTATTTTCCCTAACAATTTTATTCGCACTAGCGCGAGCCCAGATTCAGGACATAACTATCATGACGGAGTTAGCGGTAGTTAATCTCTTTTTATGATTAAATTTTTCTTAGCAATAACTTCACTTGGATTTATCTGTGAGTCTTTTTCAGAGGGCTACAATCGCTTAGACTTCAGCTACCGCAGCTATAAACCCGACACCTCCATAGGCTTCTACACTGGCAAAACCTGCGACTTTATCAACATAGATCACATAGTTAGCCTAAAGCACGCATACGAGAGCGGTGCGGCCAGTTGAAGGAAGTCTAAGAACAGAACCTTTGCCAATGATCAGATCAATCATGTGCCGTCATGTGGCCCGGTAAATCGCTCTAAGAGTTCAGCTACACCTAAAGACTTTTTGATGTGCTCTAGTGATGGTAAGGGGCTAGATTATCAGATCGTGCGGTGGTGTGATTATGCTGGGAGATATCAGGCCGTGAAGATCAAGTATCGTTTAAAAGCAATGATAGAGCCCTGTTATCTGAATGCGGCAACCCGTAGCTATTAAGTCCAACATCCCTACAAAAAAACGCTATTTTAATAAGGTAGTGATCCGCTACAGTGTAACTCAAACTTACCAAGCACACTGATAATAAAAAAAACCTGTTAAAACAGAGGTTTAATTAATGTATATGGCGGTGAGAGAGTACCTC
>DGAQ01000018.1 GCA_002382445.1 Porticoccaceae bacterium UBA4026
TCAAATCCTGCCGTCCCGACCACATATCAATCCATTAGTATCCGCTGATGTCCTCAAGGCCCTGTTATTCAGGGCTTTTTTGTTTGTACTTAGTCCATAGGTGTTCATTTAAATCGGGTACAATCCCTAATAAAGATGGTACAAATTGTGGTATTTTATATTTAATGGGTTTTTATACCGTCAACATTGGCAAGTAAAATCTTATGTCTAAGTCAACAACAACAGCAGTTGTGAAAGCAAAGCAATACAAGCTAACTGAGTGTGTCACCGGCTTGCTGTCTAATCGTAATCTCGTTATCTCATGAACCCTACAAGGCGACCTAGCTGTTTGTAGCCGCGGAAGAACAAGTTGTTGTGGCTTTGGTGACATAGCTGTTGTTCTACATTTCTTTTTACGTCATCTAAAACTCGTATTCAAACAACAAACGAACACTCGTGTCTGGGCTTTTTGAGTCCAAGCCAAAAATAACACCGGCTTCCCATTTGAGTTTTTTTGGTCCCGCTAATTTAGCTTGTCCCATCAGAACTGGGCCGACGCCAATGCTGTTTTGACCCGCATAAAACTCAATGCCAGGTTCGAGTGTTTGACTATAGCGGTATCGTGTTTGTAGGCTAAAGACAGATTCTAATTCGTCGTCAATACCGCTGCCCCATTCCTGCTCAATAATAAAATTGGTTGTGCCGCTCCAGTGGCCAAATTCTTTTTCGGCAATGAGTCCAATGCTGGCTTCATAGATATTGTTACCGATGCCTTTAGAAAGTTCTGCAAGAACTCCCCAGTCTGCCCAATATTCACCCTGTTCGGTGAGCTGCCATTTTATTTCCATCTCTATCGATTGCAGGTCCAAACTCTCGCTGCTTGATCCTTGGCCAACCAAATAAGCCTCTATAAACAAGCGATCACTAAGCGATCGGCCGTAGGCTAAACGATACAGTCGAGTATTATCAGCAATGCCAGATTGGTTATTCTGTTGCAGCAATCGTATCTCTAGCTCTTGCTCAAGGGGCTGAACGTAGGGGTGGTAGATCTTATCGATCACTATTCCGTCAGCGAGTAACGGGGAGCTTAATGATACGAATACTAATGATAGTAAAAGCAGTGCGCTACGCATCATTCCCTCTTACTGGTTGCACCTGTTGTTTCTTCTTATCTGGATAATATCTAGGCATTAAATTTGCACCAGTAACCAGTGTCACCCCCAGTATATACGCGGCCGCCTGAATTGGCGAAGGAGTAGCCTCATAACCTACGAGTGCATATAGGAGCTGACCGAATATTGAGGTCTCTGCAACAAGTGTTGATGTGTTCCAAATAGGAGGGCTTTGGGTCAGCCAGTCAATTTGCATCAGTAAAAGGGTGGACTGAGAGAGCATATTGCCAGCGAACAGGGCTAGTAAAACTAGGCAGGCAGTGCGTCTTTCGCGACCAGCATGGTCGACCAGGCTATAAAAAAAGAGTATGCCTATACTCGCGCCAATGCTAAACCCTAAGGCACCACCAGTGAGCACTTTTTGAAAGTTTTCGGTATACATAAAGCCACTAAGGTAGAGAATGATTTCCTGACCTTCTCGCACTACGGCGCAAAAAATGATGATTATTGCGCAATGGCTAAAGGCAGCTACTTTGCCTGGCTGGGGGTTTAGCGGGTCTATAGTTGCTGTGAGCCACACTGCTAAGGCAATTGTCAGGCAGATGATAGTTTGGAAGAGCGCATTTAGTAGTTCCTGACCTGCATAGTCGAACCATTCAGAGATAATGCCCATTTGGTTGGCTAGTATCGCGGCAACACAGCCGCCAGAGATTAGCGCTATTGGTAGCCAACGTTTGCTGTCATGCACTCGAGTACTGACTGCTAACAGTACGCCTATTAGTAGTGCAGCTTCTAATGTTTCTTGAAGAATTAAAATAACAGCGTTAGGTAGCATAATAAGTTCTGGTTAGTTGACAAGAATTTTACCTTGCGCCGTTTTTGGATAGAATTCACCAAAAAATGGGTAGGTGCCGGGACTAAGAGGGCCAATAAAAATCACTGCTTTACTATTACCGATAATTACTTTTTCACGATTTAATTCATAGCTTTCAAATTCTTCTGGTGTGGGGTCATTGTTAATTATCAGAAGCTTTATTTTTGTATTGGCCGGCACGCTAAATTCCGATGGATAAAATAGATGATCTTTGATCTCGATCTTTATGATGGGCGCTGCTTGCGAAATCGGACTAAGAGCAATTGCCAGTAGAAGGCCAAAATAGAAGAGGATTCTTTTTATGATTAGCCGGTTCATGATTGCTTGCTATCCAAAGTGACTGGGATGATGGCTGAAAAGTGCAATGTAAATGCAGTGCCAGAGGCGAATGATGATGGCTCGAGGGTTATCTCAGCGTTATAAAGTTCTGCAATCCGTTTAACGATAGCCAAGCCAAGACCGCAGCCGGATTCTCCAGAAGTATGACGATCGCCACCGACGCGGTAGAATCGTTGGAATAGCCTCTCGTGCTCATGGATTGGGATTCCCGGGCCCGAGTCTTCAACAAGCAACACCACCTGATCATTTTCTCGCTTGATCTTGACTATAATATGCCCGCCGTTGGGCGTGTATTTGTTCGCGTTACTAAGTAAATTTTGGATCAATGTGGTTAATGAAAATTTATCCCCTAGAATCAGCTGCCTTTGACCAAAAAATTCAATCTGTTGGTTTTTGCGTTCATAGTTGTCATATTCTTCAGCTATAACTTGTTGCGCCAGGCTGGTTAAATCAATAGCCTCAAAGCGAGTATGGTATTCGTCTGGAGAGGTGCGGTAGAGCGCTAAAATCTGCTCCACAACATGCTCGAGTTGATGGGTAATTTTCTGCAGTTCGCCGAACGCCTTATTCCTTTCGGGTTGTTCTTGACTGATATTATACAGCTGTACTTTTAAGCTGCTAATCGGGGTACGTAGCTCATGAGCTGCATCTGAGGCGAATTGTTTTTCTCGTAGCAAAGAAGATTTTAACCTCGCTAGAAGATCATTAGACGAGCTGACAATTTGCGCCAACTCTTGGCTGTTAACGGCTATTGATAATGGGCTCAAGTCATTTGCCTGCTTGTCGCCTAACTCATGTGCTAGTCGGCGCATGGGATGCAATCCGCGGCTCACCACGATCCATATTAATACTGCCAGAATTGGCAGGCCAATCACGGCTGGGAGCACAGCTTTCAGAGCGATATTTTCGGCGAGACTAAATCGAATATCCTGACGTGCAGCGACTATTATCCACTGCGCGTTAATGGTGTTGTAATAACTGTAAGTCCGCCAACGATAACCCTCAAAGTTGTGATAGCGAAACCCAGGTTGCAACTTACCTAGGATAGTTTGCGAAGCATTGTCAGAAGATCCTATTAAGTTGCCGCCCTGCCAGACCTGAAATGCGGTATCGCTGCTGTCGACATTACGAACGATACTCTGAACATTTATATTAGCGATTAGTTTGGCTTTTTCTACCAACTGGCTATCAAACATTCGCTCGACTTCCTGCAGGCTGGTTTCATAACCACGCAAGGCAGAAATAAAACTAAATAGTGTAACGACTGCGAGAATTACTGTGACCAAAAATACGCGAATCGATTTCACAGTTGATTGACCCGATAGCCGACGCCGCGCACAGTTTTAATGAAATCACTGCCTAGCTTTTTGCGCAGGTTGTGGATATGCACTTCCAGTGCGTTACTGGAGACTTCTTCGCCCCAGCTATACAGCCTATTCTCCAGAACAGAGCGAGTTTGCACTCGGCCGACGTTTTCCATCAGGCTGCGCAATAAACTGTATTCGCGGCGTGACAGTTCAACATTTTGACCACTCATGGATACCATGTTTGTTGTGGTATCGAGGACCACGTCGCCCACAGCCACCAGAGACGTTTTAGCGCTGCCTAGACGGCGCTCCAATACTCGGAGTCTGGCTAGTAGTTCGTCTACTTCAAAGGGCTTAGCCAGATAGTCATCCGCGCCACTATCCAGTCCTGTTATTTTTTCCTCGGTACCAGATCTGGCAGTTAATATAAGAATCTGAATTTCGGGCTGAGAATGACGGGCTTTTTTAAGTACCTCGATACCATCCATATCAGGTAACCCGAGATCCAGAATAGTCATATCTGGCTTCTCGGTTCGAATGACATGCAGGGCCTCGCGGCCGGTGGCGACAGTATTCACTGCATAGTTTTTTTGCCGCAGAGCTTTACATAGCGCTGCGGCAAGAGACGTATCATCTTCAACTAATAAAATATGCATCTGCGTAGTGCTAATCTCAGAATTTAGTTTATAGACTCCAGTGCAGTAGCTATCTCTTTTTGACGACCAGCATCAGCCAAAGGTCGATTGGGACGCGGCGCTGCATTTTGAGCCTTTTTGAAGTAGGCCGCAGCTTCTTGACTTCGCTTTTTCGCCACCAAAAAGTCTGCATAGAAGTAGTTACTATCAATGCCATCAGGATTTATTGCAATAGCTTTAAGTAAAAGCTTTTCTGCTTTTTTATCGCTGCCGAAACCAACCGGCCAGCCCGGAACATTTAAGTACAGGGTTCCTAGACTGGTCAGTGCTGAGCCTTGCATTGCAGTGGCGTCTAACATAAGTGATTTATCTAGATCTTTTTTAGCAGATTTAGCTAAACCCAGCGCGCCTAGCCCACCTTTTTTCCCTGCTAGGGTTGATTTGATAATACCGCGCCAAATTAATGGAGCTGCCTGTTTGGGGTTGGCGACTACAACGGCATCGGCATTTATGACCAAATTTTCAAAAGCACTAATCTGCTCTTTACCTGCTATCTGATAGTTGACTTCGGCCCACTGTTTTTGCAGAGCCAAGACATCTGCCTCTA
>DGAQ01000075.1:0-517 GCA_002382445.1 Porticoccaceae bacterium UBA4026
TTTCAATCCAATCAAAAAAGAATCCGAGCAAAAAGGTAAGCACCAACATAAATGTAAGAATTTCCCATCCTGTATCAATACCGATGACACCTAATAATTCGAGAATCAGATCGTCTCCGCCAAGTGCTCTAAACACGTAACTGAACAACGTCGCACCAAAAAATATGAAGAACACCATGCCATTAGTTAAGCCAGCAAGGCGAATCACATCTCGAAGCGTCTTCATGCTGAGTTTTTTATTCGTCCACGCGAGGAATATTGCCCCAAGACAACCTACACCTGCAGCCTCCGTTGGCGTTGCAAATCCACCAAAAATAGATCCCAAAACTAACGTGATAAGCAAAACAGGCGGGAAGAAACTCTTAATCACCAGCAGCATTAGCTCTGCGTTGGAACTCGGCCCGATATCATCTGGCAGCGGAGGCGCCCGATCGGGATTCCTATAACTCGTGATGCCAATATAGAGGAGGTAGAGTCCTGCCAGCAGCATTCCTGGCAAAATTGACGCCGCGAACAA
>DGAQ01000075.1:731-1607 GCA_002382445.1 Porticoccaceae bacterium UBA4026
ATCTCCCATAATCACCAACATAATGGAAGGCGGAATCAAAATACCAAGAGTGCCCGCAGACGCTATCGTGCCCACTGCAAGCTCCTTAGAGTAACCCCGTTCCATCATTGACGGCAATGCGATCATCGTCAACATCACAACGGAGGCTCCCACGATTCCAGTTGTTGCCGCCATGATCGTACCCATCAACGTGACGGACATCGCCAAGCCCCCTGGTATACGTCGAGTAACAATTTGAAGGGTCTGCAATAGATCCTTCGCCACACCACTCCGTTCGAGCATGGTCCCCATAAAAATAAACATAGGAACGGCAACGATAATGGGATTCGCAGCAGCGGATCCCCAGACACGAGGCATCAAATTGAAAAATTGTATCGGTTGAAAGATATCAAGTGCCATACCGATGCCGCCGAACAGAATAGCGATGCCACCGAGGACAAACGCAACCGGAAATCCACAAAAGAGTGATATCGCCAAAACAAGAAACAAAAATAGTGAAACGTGATGGGTAATCCAGCTCATGACAAGGCCTCCACTTTATCCGCAATCACTGGCGGCGTTGCTCGCCTCCTAAGACTTGGATCACCAAATAAATAGACGACTGAACGCATAGAAACCGAGATCACACCCGCAAATAATAGAAGTAATCCAGCGGTCATGCAGCCCTTAGGGATCCATCTGAAAGCTAAGCCATTTGAGGATGCCGATGCCTCACCAACAACCCACGCTTCCCACGTGAAGTCGAAGCTAAAATATAGCGCAAGCAAACAATATGGGATCGCAAAAACCAAACAACCAATGAGTTCTGCAAAAACGATTGTTCGTGGTTTGGCATTGATAAAAGCAATATCAATTCTGACGTGCGAATTATGGATA
>DGAQ01000075.1:1662-21358 GCA_002382445.1 Porticoccaceae bacterium UBA4026
TATGCCGCCCCAAGCCAGAATGCAAATAAAGCTGTATGCAGATGCCACTCTACTTCTTGCAATCTGGTCGACCCCATCCCGGGCATTTGATACCCGATTTTTCGTGTCAGAACATCGAAGGCAATGACAAGCATTGTTACTATAAATAACCAACCGACAGCGCCTGAGACGCGATCAAGCAATCTGTCAATCCGGTCACTCACATTAAGCATTGATTCCATAATCACCACACACCATAAAAAACCATATAAAAAGAGCGGGCATGAGCCCGCCCGTAATATTAAGCCGTCAGCGCGACTTTACTTAAGGTAACCATTATCTCGCCAAACAGCAAACTCCTCACGAAATGCCATGTAATTTTCATACACTCGCTTGAATTCCGGATTAATCGCCATTTCCTCTGCTGCCACCTCATCCCAAGCACTCTTAAAGGCCGCTAGAATCTCAGGTTTCCAATAGTGAATTTTAACGCCATGCTCCTCTACCAATTTGGCGAGCACAGCTGGTTGCGCAAAGTCGCCCTGGGCGAGACCGTCTCTAATTTTATCGCCACAAGCCACTTCTATCACCTTCTGGTGATGTGCGGAAAGACTATTCCAAATATCGATATTAATGAAAACCCCATTGAACGAGGAAGGCTGATGCCAACCAGGAAAATAGTAGTGCTTCGCCACTTGATACATGCCCGAACTTTGGTCAATGGATGGCATCGAGAACTCTGTCGCGTCGATAGTTCCCATTTGCAAAGCTTGGAAGATTTCACCACCAGCTAAGAGCTGCGTAGATACGCCCATTTTATCCATAACCTTCGCACCCAAACCGAAGAAGCGCATCTTTAAACCCTTTAGATCGTCAACGCTATTGATCTCTTTCTTGAACCAACCGGACGCCTCAGGTGGAATCATATGGCACGGAAGATACTTAATGTTATGTGCGCCGTACAACTCATCAGCGAACTTGGAACCATCACCGTAGTAATACCAAGCTAAAAACTCGGTAGCATTCGGGCCAAAAGGCACCGCGGTAAACATGCTGAAGACATTATTGAAACCTGCGTAATACCCAGAACTAGCCCAAGCCATTTCGACGGAGCCTTTAGATGCCGCTGGGATAGCCTCTAACCCTGGCACTAACGCATTAGGCTCATAAAATTTGATGTCTAAAGACCCACCGGACAACACCTTAACGGTTTCGGTCCACTCGACAGCACCATCACCAAGAAGTGGCAAGGACGCCGCAAACGCGCTGGCCATTTTTAACTTAACTGTTTCAACCGGAGCGCCCGATCCCGCGTCAACAGCTGCGGTCGTCGCGACGTCATCTCCCCCACCGCAACCTGTCAAAATAAACAATCCAACACAAGCCGCAGCCAGACCAGCTTTAAATTTAACCATAATCTCCCCCATGCACTTTTGAGTGCTTTTTAACTTTGTCTTTTAGGCCTATTTGAATCGAAACTAACTCACAGCAAACAATTCACTTGAGACCTAACCGTACTAAAATCATTCTATACTCTTTGTGCGACACTACCATGACTCAGCCTCTCGACCAAGTGGCGGTTTCATACTACAAAATGAAAACCCTTCGAGCCCACCTATCTTAAATATCCATTATCACCCCAAAGCTTGTAATCCTCTCGGAACTTCGTATAGGAATCATGAACTTTTTTGAAATTAGGATTTTTTGCAGACTCCTCCAAAACCACCTCATTCCAAGCAGTACGATACGCATTAAGAATCTCGTCTGACCAGTAATGTATTTTGACGTCATGTTTTTCCATCATGCGTCGCATGGCCGGCGCCTGAGTAGCCTCACCCTCTGCAATCATTTCTTTCAAAATATAACCACAGGTGACTTCCACAAGTTTTTGATGATGGCTAGACAATGAATTCCAGACATCGATATTAAAGAACAAGTGTCCCAGTGCTGTCGCCTGATGCCAACCAGGAAAATAATAATGTTTAGCGACTTGGTAAAAACTCGCACTCTCATCGACCGACGGCACCGAAAACTCCGTAGCGTCAATGGTGCCTAATTGTAGGGCTTGAAAAATATCTCCACCCGCAAGCAGCTGCGTCGCGACACCTAACTTATCCATCACTTTGGCGCCCAAACCAAAGAAGCGCATCTTCATGCCCTTGAGATCATCAACAGAGTTGATTTCTTTCCTGAACCACCCTGACGCTTCTGGTGGTGTAATAAAACAGGGCACCGCCCTTATATTATGCTCGGCGTACATCTCATCTGCGAGTTCATTACCACCGCCGTATTGAAGCCACGCCAAAAGCTCATCGGCTGAAGCGCCAAAGGGAACCGATGTGAAAAAACTAAACGCTAAATCATTGCCCGCATAAAAACCGGAGGTTGACCAAGCCACATCGACGGAGCCTTTAGAAGCCGCAGGAATGGCCTCCAACGCAGGGACGAGGGCACCAGGTTCAAAAAACTTCACCTCTAAAGAACCAGCAGAGACTTCCTTGATGGTTTCTGAGAAGCGCAATCCATTCTTTCCGATCAATTCGAGAGAGCCAGGAAATGCGCTGGCCATTTTCAGAGATACTTTTTTTTGCACTTTGGGTCCGTCCGAAGCCGCAGACTGCACATCCTCCGAATCGCCTCCACCGCAACCGCTGATCACTGCCGTCATAACAAAAGACAGCAAGTACGCGAGCCATTTAAACTTTTGCATTATTTCTCCCAGAATCGATTTAATGTCTTGATGGAATCTACAATCACAAACCCCCGAAAGTGGACCCGCCGCTTATTAACCAGTCTTATTTGCGAAGACTCTAGCACAGTTTTTTCGCCCAGCATCCACGGCGAAAGCAACCCCTAGCATACCCAATCTTTCATCGGAAAGGCTTAAAGAATTGACGAATATCCTTCACAAGCAGATCTGGTTGCTCTAAGGCAGCGAAGTGCCCCCCTTGATCGCACTTAGTCCAACTTTGGATATTAGAATAAAACAGCTCGGCTACCGAACGCGGCGGAGATAGGATTTCCTTTGGAAATTCGATATATCCGGTAGGCACATCAACAGTTTTTCCGATTGGAATAGGCCATGGGCTGTGCATTCTGGCGTAATAGGGCCAAAACGAAGAACCAATAGCGCCCGTAATCCAGTAAAGCATGATGTCAGTGAGCATTGTGTCACGACCAAAATAACCATCTAGATCACCCCGATGGTCAGTCCAGGTATGAAACTTCTCAACCAACCAAGCCGCCAAACCGACAGGGGAATCGGTCAAGCCGTAAGACAGCGTCTGTGGTTTCGTCCCCTGAATCCACTGATAACCAGTCTCATCTTTCAAAAACTTATTCAGTTGCGCGAGGAAAATAGCTTCTTCCGGAGTCGGATTCTCGACAATACTTGAATCCCTGCGCACAGCAAGAAAGTTAAGGTGTATCGCTCTCAACAATTCCGGATAGGCAAAACCCATGCGGGAGGTTACAAAGCCACCCCAATCTCCTCCTTGCGCAACAAAAGAGTCAAAGCCCAATACTTTCGTCATCAACTCAGCAAACGCATCTGCAATCTGCTCTACTGAAAAACGAGCTTGGCCTGGTTGGTACGAGAACGTATAGCCGGGTAAAGACGGCGCAATAACTGTGAAGGAGTCCGCCGCAGATCCGCCATGCGACAGAGGGTCAGTAAGCATCGGCAATATCTTATGGAACTCATATACAGACCCTGGCCAACCATGCGACAGCAGCAATGGCAAGGGGTTTTCCCCTTTCCCCTCTTCATATATGAAGTGCAAGTCAATACCAGCGACCCTGGCCTTGTATTGTTTAAAACGATTGATGACCCCCTCATGCGTTCGCCAGTCATATTCATTGGCCCAGTACGCACAAAGGTCTTTTAAATATCCCAAATCCGTCCCGTAGGCCCAATTGTTATCGGGGATTTCATCTGGCCAGCGCGTATTCTCCAATCGCCGCCTCAAGTCAGTTAAAACCTCATCAGGAACCGAAAGCGTAAATGGTGTCAGCAGCTTATTGAGCATATGGATGTATCCCAAGATTCAAAAAGAGTTATTTTAACGAAAAGTCCTTCCCGAAAAAACTGACGACAAGCAGGATAAGGTGCATAACGAGTAAATGTTGACGATTTCTAATCGTTGAACAACGCTATGTCGCCGAGCTTGCTGGCAAGCAAGCGCACAACAAACTATTCGCCCGTATCGGAATCGCAGGCCTGACCCTGAGAGTAAGCCACTCTTATTTGGCTACCAACAATTTCTAAGAAACGTTTCTGAAGCGCATAAGCCTCCTGCTCACGTCGGTACCAACGTTCACACTCCCTAACGTCTACCAGCTCTTTGTTCATATCCTGCACATAGTGAACAAGTTCATGTAATAACACTGAACGTGCGAAGACATTCGTCTCAGGCTCCATCGATTCATCAAGATAAACACCTTCCCCCGCCCGATAAACCGCAAGGGCGCCGCATGGCTTCTGGCAAGCATATTGCTGCACCAAAGAGCCCGGAACCTTTCTTATTAGAGGATGTGTCTCAGGTATCCGATATTTGGTGATTTGATCAAGCGCGGCAAGGAGATCCGACACAAGCCTATCGGTAGGTATATGTTCCGTTTGGCCCAATGTTTGACTCAGATCTCGCCCGCCATCGGAAGGATAATTACTGTAGACACCCGGAATTTGGGACGTCGTCTCCTCTGCCGCCACCGCGCTCGATATAGCGCATCCGATAACAGACAAGCCCGTCAATAACCAAGCACCAAGCCGTCGATATCTGACTGATGTCACAAGATGTTATCTTTTCTTAACACTAGATACGCGACTCGCCTTCATCCAGGCTTTTCTGAGGCTCTTGAGGTGCTGTAAATTTTTTCAGGACATCCAAACGACCGATGGCTTCCTGTCGTTGAGCATCCGTTAATTGGCTCACGATCGAGCGAGCTTCCCGCTCAGAAAACCCAAGACTATCCTGGTCTTGCGGGTCCAACATCAGGCTCGAAACCTGATACCACGCCAGCGCTTCAACAAGATCTTTCTTAGTCCCCGAGCCGTCTCGATACAATCCACCCAAAGACAACATTGAGTAGGGGTCGCCCAACTCAGAACCCAACAAGAACCATTCGTGTGCGGATTCAAAACTTTGATCTAAGCCTAGGCCAGATTGATAAAGTGCCCCAACATTATAATGAGCGAGTGGGTCTCCCGCATCTGCTGCAGTTTTATACCAAGTCATTGCCAAAATATAATCTTGCGTAACACCATCTCCAATTTCATAGCAATCACCAACAGAGTTCATAGCCCAGGCATTACCTCCTATTGCCGCCTTTAGCCACCAATCAAAAGCCTGTTTAATGTCTCTTTCAACTCCCTGTCCATTGGCGTATGCCAGGCCAAGATTGTTCATAGCAAGGAGATAGCCCCGATTAGCCGCTGCCGTCCACCACGTCACCGCCTCTTCAAAACTTTGCTTCCCCTCGTAACCTGTAGCCCACAACAATCCGACATTATTCATCGCCTTCACGTCCCCCCGCTCCACAAGCAGGCCCAGATTGTGTGGGTCAAGCATATCCTTATTCGACTCGATATCCGTGAAGGTTTCAGCTCGGGGCTGCGAGAGTTCATCCGCGTGTAATCCAGAACTCAACCCAAGAAAAAGACTCAGCAGGCCGATCACAAAATATTTACGCTTCATATCTTTCCTCATTTAAAGTCTAATTCATACTCCAAATCACAACAGGCTAGCCGAGAAAGAATGGCACGACCTCCTCGAGCAACTCTTCGGGAGCCTCCTCCGGGATAAAATGACCACACGGCAGAGATTTACCAATGACGTTGTCCGCTTTTTCTTTCCAGGTATCCACCACATTAAACAAAGAGTCCATCTTGCCAAACTGACCCCATATGGTATAGACCGGACAAGAGAGTTTAGTTCCTAGATCTTTTTCATCATCCTCATAATCGATCGTTGCTGCTGCTCGATAATCCTCTAACCCACAACGAATGGTTCCAGGCAAAGTAAATGCTCTTAAGTACTCAGCGAATAACGCATCATCGATCGCATCTGGGCGCCAACTGAGCGAGAGGAACATCGACTGAAGAAACGGCTCAGCACTGTTTCTGATCATAATTTCCGGAAGATCTGGCGCTTGAAAATAAAACCAATGCCAGTAGGCAGCCGCTAGCTCTCGCCCCATCTGGCTGAAAACTGTGTGGGTCGGAACGATATCCAAGACCACTAGTTTTTCAACTCGGTCTGAGAAATCAAATGCCAAACGATGCGCAACTCGAGCACCTCGGTCATGACCCATAACATAAAATTTTTCATGCCCTAGTTCAGTGGCCAAACAGGCGATATCTTTGGACATCGTTTTTTTGTCAAATCCAGAACGTGCCTTCTCTGAGTCTCCGTACCCTCTCAAGTCAGGAATAATTAAATTAAAGTTCTTCATCAAATGTGACGACACCTTATGCCACATCTGCCCTGTTTGTGGATACCCATGCAGCAGAACCAAAGTAGGACCATCGCCTCCCGTCCAAACGTTCATTCGAATACCGTTAGCACGAACCGTTGAACGACTCATTCCCACCATAAAATCAGACATCCCGATCTCTCTCGTAATTACTAAGCATTAATTGTACTCACACACTTCATTTAACTTCAGCCACCCAAATAAGCTCTTATTCTACGGACTCCTTCAGCGAGTACAGCTATCGGCTTGGGGTAAGAAAAACGAATATGCTCACTCGCTCGATTAACGCCAAAGTCTAGCCCAGGGGCCACAGCCACACCTGCATTCTCGAGTAAATCCTGACAAAACCCGAAGCTATCCTTCGTGAATTTACTGCAGTCAGCGTAAATGTATATCGCGCCCATTGGATCAATAGGGATCGTGAAGCCGATATCTTTAAGCTCAGCCAATAAAAAATCTCGTTGCTCTTGATAGCGTATACGATACTCCTCACACGCTTTAATAGTTTCGGGATGAAATGCGGCGACTGCAGCCCTCTGAGCAACGTCGGGACTTGAAATATATAAGTTTTGGGCAAGTTTCTCAAAATCATCGACATACTCCTCTGGCAAAACGGCCCAACCCAATCGCCAACCCGTCATCGCGAAATATTTAGAAAAGCTATTAATCACAAATAAATCATCTCCCAATTCAAGCGCAGATGAAAGCTCTTCCCCATACGTAAGTCCGTGATAAATCTCATCAACAATTAAAACCCCTTGATTTACTTGAACCACGCGATGAATATCTCGCAAAACGTCTTTTTTAATCAAGGTGCCTGTCGGATTAGAAGGGCTGGCGACCATAACCCCCACGGTTCTCTCCGTCCAATACCGCTCGACCAACTCTGCAGTTAACTGATAATCAGTATCGGGGCCAACAGGAATCAATGTGGATCGGCCCTCCATAGCCGAGACAAAATGGCGATTACACGGGTAGCTTGGATCCGGCATGAGAATTTCATCTCCTGGCGACAAAAGCACACCCATGGTGAGCAGTAACGCGCCAGATGACCCCGTTGTGACCGCAATACGTTTTTTAGAAATATCGAGACCGTATCTGTCTCGGTACCATTGAGATATTGCTGAGCGCAACTCATCACTGCCAAGCGAAGGTAAGTAACGCATACGGTCCGCGCGGAGCGAACGAACCGCCTCATCAACAATCAGATGAGGCGTTGCGAAATCAGGCTCACCAACCGCCAGATTCACTATATCCACTCCTGCGGCCTGAAGTTCCATGGCACGCGTGATGACGCCCACCACATAAAACGGCTCGATATGCCCTAACCTTGATGCTTTTTTTAACTGTGATTCATTGCCCAAAGCCTTCGCATGGTCCATATTCATCATCTTTTCACTTCAAATATATAATTGTACTCGTCGATAGCACTAATCTAAGATTCGAACACATATTGTTCTATTTTTCTGGGGAAAAGAATGCGAATAGCAGTGATTGGCGCCGGGGGCGTTGGAGGTTATTTTGGTGCGCGGCTTAGCGAGGCTGGGGAAGATGTTGTATTTGTGGCTCGAGGTGCGCATTTAGATGCGATGAAGCGCCAAGGCCTAAAAATCTACTCAGCCCTCGGCGACATGCACTTGACTAACGTCCAATGTACCGATAACACACACGAAATAGGACCCGTAGATATCGTAATGATCGCAGTGAAATTATGGGCTACTGATGAAGCCATACAGGCTGCCAAACCTCTACTGAAGGCTAAAACGGGGATCATCTCACTTCAAAACGGAATCTTAGCGGAAGACAAATTAAAAGAAACCTACCCTGAAAAATATGTCATGGGCGGAGTCGCCAACATTGCCGCATTAATAGAAGAGCCAGGGGTCATTCGACATAACGGAAACATGGCGAGTCTGATTTTTGGGGAGCTGGACAACTCCACATCAGAACGAGCGCAATTGTTGTTTAACTCTTGTCAGGCCGCGAATATCAAAGTCGAGATACCCAAAGATATTAATCTTGCAATTTGGGAAAAATATATACGTTTAGTCACTATGTCAGCCATGACGACGCTATGCAGAATGCCCATTGGCCCAATACGGAATGACACCGAGACAAGAAATCTACTCGTTCAAATACTCTCAGAAATTATCGAAGTCGCCAAAGCTAAGGGGCTAACATTTGGGGGCAACGTTGTTAACGATCAGTTATCCATCATCGACGGTTATCCGCCGAGCATGGTCGCGTCAATGTGTGGTGATTTACGACGAGGATACCGACTCGAAGTGCCTTGGTTCTCAGGGACGGTAGCAAAACTCGGAGAGTCACTCAACATCCCGACTCCTGCGAATGCATTCGTCTATACAGCATTGAAACTCTTTGAAGATGGAAAACCCGAAGAAGCTCAAACTTAAGTCCTAATACAAATTTAAAAGTCGAAAGAGGAGATAACCATGCCCATTACGATCACAGGGTTCCGAGCTCGAGCCGTAGCCGCCCCAATCAAATACCCACCTCGTCCTGCGAGTGGTGTGATCGATACAGCCGCCCTTGTTCTCATCGACATAGAAACTAATGAAGGGATCACGGGACACACGTACTTATTCACTTTCTCCAAAAGCATGCTCAAGCCGACTGTGGACTGCTTTAATGCCGTTTGCGAGCTTATCGTCGGAGACACCGTGTCTCCCTTGGATATTGAAAGCAAACTCAGGAGACACTTCACTTTATATGATACCCACGGGATTTTAGGTTGCGTACTTGCAGGCATTGACATGGCGGCTTGGGACATCCTCGCAAAAAGCCAAGAGCTTCCGCTGGCCGCCGCACTTGGCGGTACTCCAACCTCAATCAAAGCCTATAACAGCTGTGGGCTTTGGACCAATGAAACTGCAGACACTCTGCCAAAATTAGCACAGGAACTCATCAGCAGCGGCGATTACAAAGCTGTAAAAATGCGGATTGGACGACCTGACTTCAACTTAGATCTTGACGCCATTCGATCTGTCAAAAAAGAAATTGGCGATGACATTGGCCTAATGGCTGACTTTAATCAATCACTCTCATTGAATGAAGCCATAAAACGTTGTCAAGCACTTGATGATGAGGGCCTTTACTGGATCGAAGATCCAATTCGTCATGATGACTACGAAGGTTGCGCGAAAATCCGCGTATCGATTAACACCCCGATTCAAATCGGAGAAAACCTACTAAACTCATTAGAGATGAAAAAAGCAATTGATGCAGAGGCAGGGGATTTTTATATGCCTGATGTGCAAAGAATCGGGGGCGTCACCGGATGGCTAAGAGCGGCAGCCCTAGCCCAAGCAAACGCTTTAGACCTCTCCAGTCATTTATTCCCAGAAATTAGTTGTCACCTACTTTCTATATCACCCACACGACATTGGCTCGAATACATGGACTGGGGAGCCAGTGTGGTTCAAGAGCCTCTCAAAATTATCAATGGTATGGCAATAACGCCGGACCGACCAGGGATCGGGATCTCATGGGACGAAAAAGCCGTCGAGCACTATTTGGTCCTTTGAAATAAACTAACAAAATGAGCATCCAAATTTTTGGTATCAAAAACTGCAGTACGATGAAAAAAGCCATGAATTGGCTTTCTTTAAACGGGGTGGAGTACGATCTTCACGACTACAAAAAAGAAGGGGTCAATGAAGCATGGCTCAAGGCTTGGTGTAAGTTGGCGTCCTGGGACTCCCTACTCAACACTCGGGGTACCACTTGGCGTAAACTAAATGATGGCGAACGTGCCAACGTTGACGAAAAAAAAGCATGTGAACTAATGAAACAATATCCTTCATTAGTAAAAAGACCGGTTTTGGTTGATGACTCTGGGCAGGTTCACATTGGATTTTCTGAGGCTCAATACCAACAGATGAAGTTCGCACGTAAAAACTAACTCACAACTCGATTACAGGTTTAATAAAACATGGCTCTTCCAGAAAAATATTCACAGACCATACTCGATAAATTATCCAGTTTGCTCAACGATCGGGTTTCAACCAATCCATCGGTTAGAGACACACACGGAAAAGATGAATCGTGGCACCATCCACATCGACCTGACGTCGTGGTTTTCCCAAAAACGACAGAAGAAGTTTCAGAAATTGTAAAGATATGTTCTGAATTCGAAATTCCCGTTATTGCCTATGGAACAGGCACGAGCCTCGAAGGCAATGTCATTCCGCATAACGGGGGCATCGTCGTCGACCTCATGCACATGGATCAAGTATTACGTGTCAATGCCGAGGACTTGGATTGTACTGTGCAGGCAAGAGTGACTCGGAAGCAACTGAATGAATTCATTAGAGACCAAGGCCTATTTTTCCCAATTGACCCTGGCGCGGACGCTTCTTTAGGCGGCATGGCGGCCACTCGGGCATCAGGAACGAACGCTGTTCGATATGGGACGATGCGAGAAAACGTATTAGCGCTCACCGTCGTCCTAGCAGACGGACGTATTATTCGCACATCAAGAAGAGCGCGTAAGTCTGCTGCCGGCTATGATTTAACTCGACTGTTTGTTGGCTCCGAAGGAACCCTTGGGATTATTACAGAAGTTACTTTAAAGCTCTACGGAATCCCCGAAGCCATGGCAGCAGCCGTCTGCTCTTTTGATTCACTTGAGGGCGCAATTGATACCGTGATACAAACGATACAACTAGGTGTCCCCATCGCTAGAATTGAATTACTGGATGATGTTCAAATGGGTGCGGTTAACGCTTTTTCAAAGCTCGACTATCCAGTGAAAGATACCTTATTTCTAGAATTTCACGGCAGTGAAGCTGGTGTTCAGGAGCAAGCAGAAACGGTGCAGGCCATTGCCGCAGAGAACTCTGGCGGAGAATTCAAATGGGCTACCAAACCAGAAGATAGAAATAAATTATGGGCAGCACGGCACGACGTTACTTATGCCACTAAAGCCCTACGACCCGGAGCTGAAGTGTGGGCAACCGATGTCTGCGTCCCCATTTCACGACTTGCCGAATGCATTTTAGAAACCAAAAAAGATCTAGCCGATAGCTTTTTGATAGCACCACTTGTCGGCCACGCTGGGGATGGGAATTTTCATCTTGGCTTCGTGATTAAGCGAGAAGAGGAACACGAACTCAAAGAAGCAGAAAGATTGAACGACCGATTAGTCATGCGCGCTATTGCTATGGACGGCACCTGCACCGGAGAGCATGGCATTGGGCTTGGGAAGATGAAATTTTTAACCGCGGAGCACGGTGAAGCTGTGTCTGTCATGCGTAGTATTAAAAAGGCACTAGACCCAAAAAACATCATGAACCCCGGAAAAATTTTCACCATATAACACACTAAATCTGCCGCTTTGGACTCGCTGACTCAAATTGCTCTTGGAGCTACTGTCGGCGCAATATGCGTATCCCCAAAAGATAAGCGTCGCGCGGCGGTAGTCGGTGCTGTGCTGGGCACACTGCCAGACCTAGATGTGCTGATACGTTACGCTGACCCCATCGACAATTTCATTAAGCATCGAGGATTCAGTCACTCTTTTCTCGTACTGGTTACGCTATCGCTATTAATTTGGTTTATTGCCAGGAAGCTCACCAATTGCGTCTCAAGCGACCCCTATACTTGGTTAGCCTCAATCACACTCGCTCTGGTAACGCATCCGATTTTAGATGCCCATACCGTGTACGGCACACAGCTACTTTGGCCTCTCGATACGCCACCGGTAATGTGGTCCACAATTTTTATTATCGATCCGGCGTACACGCTTCCACTCGTCCTCTCGACAGTTTTCGTGATATGGGCACCCCGATGGAAACACATCCAAACAACGCTGGTGATAGGACTTCTAATAAGCTCCGGATATCTAGCTTGGTCGTGGGTAGGAAAAATCGTAGTCAATCACAAGCTGGCCTCGGCGCTAAACCTGAACACCACTGAGGCACAAAAATACTTTACCGTCCCCACCCCCTTTAATACGTTACTGTGGCGCGTCGTTGTGATGAATGCCGAAGGATATCAAGAGGGGTTTTACTCCTTGATGAAGCCTAATCAAGAGATCATTTTTCGACAAGTAGATGTCGACCCAGAAGCGCAAGATCTGGTATCTACATACGTAAGTTATAAAAAGCTCCAATGGTTTTCACACGGTTTTCTTAAAACGGAGATCATCGAAGATCATGTGATAATCAGCGACTTACGTATGGGATCGGAGCCAGATTATGTTTTTCGTTTCGCAATTGGTGCTAAGGCTTCTGGCGCATGGCTGCCGATCACACCTTTAAAAAAAGGAACACGTTACGACCGGGAGCGACTAAAAGAAATATTCGAAATGCTTTAACTCTGATCTCTATGCATTAACTAGTCCCCACCAGCTGGATGTTTATTTTTATGCGCACCATCGCAAAACGGTTTCATCTGCGAATAGCCGCATCGACACAGCTTCACTCGATCCCCCTCCCAACTCGCAAGGTTTTCATCGACGATAGATACTGGTCCAGTTATATAAAAAGGTCCGCCCCCTATCGCCTTCACAAGTATGGCCCCATCTAACGGAACAATATTCTCGTTCCTGACTTTATATTCGATGTTGAGGTGATCATCTGTTGTAAACAGAAACGAATTATGAGATCGATCACAAAATGGAATGCTACTCGTCTTACCACAACGGCATAAACTCAATGGAACACCTCCCAACTTGCGAGACACCTCATGCTCGTCACGATAGGTAAATAGTCCATCAAAAGATAAGGGGCCATCTCTAATGACTTTAATTTTCAACATGAATGATGAAGGTATAACTAGTGCGCAGTCCAGCCACCATCGATAGCGTACGCAGACCCTGTAATCGATGAGGCTTGATCGGATGCAAGAAAAAGCGCCAAAGCGGCGACTTGATCTATTTGCACAAATTTTCGAGTAGGCTGCCGTTCAAGTATTAAATTTCGAACCACCTCGTCTTCGGGCATCGACTTGTCACGCGACAACGCTTCAACTTGCGCCTTAACAAGAGGGGTTTCCACCCAACCTGGGCAAATAGCATTGCAAGTCACCCCGGACTCCGCCACTTCAAGAGCCACCGTCTTAGTAAGGCCTACCAATCCATGTTTGGCCGCCACATAAGCCGATTTATTTGGTGACGCAATCAGGCCATGGGCTGACGCAATATTAATAATCCGACCAAAGCCATGATTGCGCATGCCTGGAAGAATCAATCTCGTCATGTGAAAGGCCGACGATAAATTAACAGCTAACACCAAATCCCATTTATCAGTTGGGAAATCTTCAACACATGAAACATGCTGAACTCCGGCATTGTTAACCAATACGTCGATGGTACCCAACGCCTCTTTCGCATCATGCACATAGCGCTCAATCTCATCCGGCTTAGACATATCAGCATTCGAATAAAACACTCGGGCACCAGAGTTTTCCCTTAGATCGCCTTCGATCTTTTGGATATCGTCTTGGCTACCAAATCCGTTAAGACCAATGTCATATCCGTTCGATGCAAATGTCCTAGCAATTCCTAGGCCAATGCCTGAAGTAGAACCTGTAACAATCACGACCTTTCGTCTATTCATACCTTGTCTCATTCAAAATATCTCCAACAAAGTGAACAATTGCCTCTAAGGTAGCCGTAGGTTGGGCTGCATGCGGCGAATGCCCACAATCTTCTAAAATTACTCGCTGAGTCGGTGCCGGTGATAACTTCTCAATGACTTCAATTTGAGCCAACGTACCATAAGGGTCATTATCACTTTGAATAAGTAACGATTCACAATTTATACGCTCAACGTATGTTTCGATATTCCAACTTTTAAATTGAGGCGATAACCAAATATCATTCCACCCCCAAAAAGCCGATTCAACATTATCGTGATAGCGACCTAATTTCTGTGGCAACTCCGTTTTTTCGAAAGCTAATCGAGCCTGCTGAATACTTTGCACCGTCAACTCCTCTACAAACACGTGAGGAGCCATTAACACCAAACCGTTAACGTCATGTCCACCGCCATTATGAATAAGCGCAATGGAAGCTCCATCGCTGTGCCCAACCAATATGGGCGACGCGACTCCAATATGCTTTAAAAACTTAGGCAAAATATTCAATGCTTCATCATGCATATATTCCACTGACCGCTTTTCGGAGAGAGGTGTGGACCTACCATAGCCATATCTCGAATATATGAAAACACGACATCCCGTTGCTTTCGCAAGGTCCTCAGGGAAGCTCTTCCATAAGCCAATAGAACCAAGACCTTCATGCAACATAACAAGTGCGTCTGTTGTCAAAGTCGCATCATCAGGCTCGATACATCTATACTCCAGTCGCTTATCATCGATATCAAAGACACTATCCGTAATTCTCATGACTGTAGTTCTTTCAAAAAAATTTACCGACTGATTGGAAACCTTAAATTCCCAACCAACTTTTAAGTTCTTTGGGCTGCTCAATTAGCTTCGACGGAGAGTCATCAAACACAACTCCACCTTTAACCATTACGACACTTCGATTCGATATTTTTGAGAGCGCCTTAAAATTCTTGTCGACAATTAAAGTTGAAATGCCAGACCTTTTAACGATCCCGATTATGCTCCAGATATCTTGGGCAATTAGCGGCGCTAGCCCCTCTGTCGCCTCATCCAATATCAATAAATCAGGGTTGGTTAGCAATGCTCTACCGATACTTAACATCTGTTGCTCCCCCCCGGAGAGCTGCTGTCCGCCATAAATCAAACGCTCTTTAAGTCGCGGAAAACTATCAAGCACTCGATCATAGGTCCACTCCATTCGGCCCTCAAACCCCGGTCGCGCAGCTAACAGCAAGTTCTCTTTAACAGACAAGTTTTTGAAAATACCACGCCCTTCTGGAACATACGCAATGCCCCTACGAGCGAGTACGTGGGTAGCTAAGGATTTAATATCCTGCCCTCGAAACCGAATAGAGCCAGAAGTAGCCGGCACCAAACCCATAAGACATTTAATGAGTGTCGTTTTGCCCATTCCATTACGACCCATCAACGCTACTGTTTCACCACGTTTAATGTCCAAGCTCACACCATGGAGTACATGGCTCAATCCGTAATGAGAGTGCAGATCTGTGACATTTACTAGCGCATCAGTCACTAAAATCCTCTCCTAGATAGGCGGCTTGAACCCGGGCACTAGAACGAATATCTTGAGGTACCCCAGCTTCAATCACTTGGCCATTTAACATCACTGTCAGCGTGTCCGCTAAGGCGAACACCGCATCCATATCATGCTCAACCAATATAACTGCAAATTCGGATCGAATACTTCGAAGTAATTCCACAATCCTTAAGGACTCTTCCGCCCCCATCCCCGCTAAAGGCTCATCCAGAAGTAACACCTTTGGGTTTGTTGCAAGGGCTAAGGCAATTTCAACCTGCCGCTGTTCCCCATGAGACAACTGACTGACTTTTTTGTGCACAACTGATTCAAGCCCCACTCGCTCCAAGACACGCTTAGTGCCAACCTCAACTTCGGGATACGCGCTGACGGCTCCCAAAAACCGCATAGAAATTTCAAAGCGAGACTGAACGGCAATATTACAATTCTCAGCGACGGTCAGGCTAGGATAAATATTACTGCGCTGATAACTCCGACCCACCCCTAGCAGACTCATCTGAGACGATCCAGAGCCCGTAACATCGAGCCCATCAATTAATATTTTTCCACTTGTTGGCTTCAAGTCACCCGACAACAAATTTATTAATGTACTTTTCCCTGCTCCATTAGGGCCGATCACAGCGTGAATCACTCCACGCTCGCAAGAAAGTGAGACATCCGAAACCGCCGTCAAACCGGCAAAGCATTTTGTCAAACCTCTAGCCTCAATCACTGATCTCATGTTTCAGATCTCTTTTTTGGGAAGTTCAATCCAGCTAAGCCATTTGGAAAGAACAACGCAACCAAAACCACCACGATTCCGGTTAACAGTTGCCAATGCTTAGTTGCGACCTGAAAGATTTCCTCAACAAGCATAAGTGTCGTTGTGCCGAGTACAGGCCCTAATATCGACCCTTTACCGCCTAGAATAACCATCATAAGAGCGTGCCCTGATGCATGCCACCCAACCATTTCTGGGTTAACAACACCAAACTGAACCGCAGCTAAAAACCCACTGATAGCCGCAATCATGCTCGCAATGACAAAACACACCAACTTGAATTTATAAGTGTGGTATCCGAGAGCCTTGGTTCTATGTTCATTAACACGAATTCCCGAGATAACCCGGCCAAAGGGTGAGTTCATAATTCTCTTGATCAACATTAAAACCAAACATACAAGTATTAACGCGAGATAATAAAAATGGCTCACATTAGATAGGTCAAGTTGCCACCAATCAAACAGATTGAAACCCGGTCGGTCGTGGATGTAGATGCCATCAGAGCCACCTGCAAAAGCCGTGTCGTGTAAGAAATAAAATAACATTTCACCAAGAGCTAATGTAGCCATGATGAAAAATATGCCTTTTGTGCGCAACACTAAAGCCCCAAATACGGCACCTAGCGCTCCGACACACAGCACACTAGCCAGCAGCGCTACAAATAAATTCATTGATGTCCCGATGGGACTAAAAAGAGCAAGGACGTAGCCCGAAGAACCAAAAAATGCCGCGTGTCCTAAACTCACTAATCCAGTGAAGCCCACCAACAAATTAAGACTACTCACAAATATAATCATGATCAAAATCTTCGAGACGAATTGAATGTAAAAACGTTCGCCAAAGACTGGGAGTAAGATTAGCATCACGAGAAGTGCAGCCAAAAGAGCATTTTTAAATATAATGTTCAATCAATGCTCCCTGCCGAATAGACCTTGAGGACGTAACATCAGTATCAACGCCATCAGTGCAAAAATACTCATTCCCGACATTTCCGGAAAAATGTTTACTCCAAAAATATCCAAATGAATTACTTTTCCAAAGGTATCTATCAACCCGACCAATAAAGCCGCGATCATTGCCCCCTTGATCGAGCCTAAACCACCAATAACGACGACCACAAAACTAACAATCAGTACTTGGCTACCCATGCCTGGAAATACTGACGAAATGGGAGCGGATATCATCCCTGAAAAAGCGGCTAGTGAGACGCCTAGCGCAAATATAAATCGGTAGACCAATCCGATATTTATACCTAGAGATTTTGTCATTTCTCGATCAGATTCTCCGGCACGAATCATCATGCCCAGTCGAGTATGTTGTATGCCCAAAAACATCAGTATCGCGATAACGATACAAACACCGGACAACCAAAGACGATAGATCGGGTAGGCTAAATTTTCCGTTAATTGTATTGAGCCACTCAAGAGTTCCGGAATAGGAACACTATGCACATCATCTCCCCAGATCATGCTTCTCAACTCAGAAAAAATAAGTATTAACCCATACGTAACTAATACTTGCTGGAGATGGTCTCGGTCATACAAAAACCTTATAAAAAGCCACTCTAAAACCAACCCGAGTAGCAACGCGACCGTGACACCAACGATGAGCCCAATCCAAAAACTTCCAACCCACCCCATTAATGACCAGGCTAAGTAAGCCCCAATCATATAAAAACTACCATGAGCAATATTGATTACGCCCATAATGCCAAATATCAACGTCAAACCACTGGCCACCAAAAATAAAAGTAGGCCATATTGAATGCCATTCATGGCTTGTATCAGAACTGTAGCCGCATCCATTCGAATTCCTAACTCAAAACACTTGAGAGATCTTCAAGCATATCGTCAACAGCTCCTGACTCAAGCAATTGTTTCGTAGTTATCAAATTCTCATCAGGCCGACGCATTGCTCTAAGCGCTGCTCGCGGTAATACTTGAACTGACCCCGCCGATAGCATACTCATGCGTGAGGCCGCAGCAGATAATGCAGCAAAAATCCCCCCTCCCGAAGAACCTATCACCAAAACATGAACATTAACTCCGCTCAAATGTTTTAGTCTCACGCCCAGGGCCAATGTCGCAAGGTACTCTGACAAGATCAACGTTTCATCGATCAGGCTGGGGGAATGGCTGGGGCAATCGATAAAAATATTAATGTTTGAGATTGAATTGGGCAAAGCATCAATGGCTTTTACTAAATCATAAATACTCTCAGCATCCGCAAACGAATCCGTCACTAATGCGTAAGCGGCTGTTGCAGAGCCAACCTGAGTATCCTGCGTGAATAATGAAGCTCTCACAGACCAGGAATTCCCGCAGCCGAACTTACTCTTGTCGATTGACGGATGAATAGACTCTTTAGCGGTAAACCTATCAGAAGGTATAACTCCATTTTCCGCAAATCTACGCTCCAGATTAAGCAGAGATTGATTGATAGACGGCCCTAGATTGTCAGAGGACGATAACAACCGCTGGATGCCCCGTCGGTAACCTTCTGCGTCGTCTTCAACCAATTGAAATCGATCCGATGTAGCAGCACGACTCTTCCCACTCAAAACCAACCTAACCTGATCAGTCGTTACATCATCACCTTCGACGTATTGATTCAAGGCTTGGATCAGCCTGGGGCCAGACATCGAAATTTGCGACTGCGCATTCACCAACACACCGTCACTAACCGCCGCAAGCATGCTGCCGCCTCCATAGCATTGCTGGGTCACTAAGGATAAAACTTGCAAGCCTCTCACTTTTGCATCCATTAAGTCTCTAAAGACGAACCGAAAAGCTCCTAGGCTATTAGCACCTTCCGGCACTCGAACGCCTCCAGTATTGAGCATCATAATCAGCGGCAAGGTCATTTGGTCGGCTGTCGTTATAGCAACTCGCAGCTGATGCGCTTCCGACGGACCAATGGACCCTCCGGCAATATTAAAATCAAACGCAACAATCACGGCAGACTTTGCGTCAAGCGTCCCACGAACAACACGCAAGTCCCCCCCCGAATCGCATTCGAGGTCAACGCACCGGTCAAAGAGCACATCTATCTGATGAGCTAAATCAAGTTGAGAAAAAACCATACATTCACGCCAAGGCCAAACATACTAGGAAATGAGATGCGACCAGCAGCATTACTACCCATTGAAATGACATCCGAGACAAACCTTACTGGTCCGCTTCTAGTTTTGATAATCAGTGCTATCTAAAACTTAAAGGCTACAACCGACACCTGGATCCTCTAAATTTTCCCATGCCGTACCAATCACGGTATTGATACCGTTTTCCACTCTCAAAGTATAAAAATTTTGTATGGGGTTGTGAAACTTCGAC
>DGAQ01000006.1 GCA_002382445.1 Porticoccaceae bacterium UBA4026
CCTTCGGGTTATGAGCCCGACGAGCTGCCAGACTGCTCCACCCCGCATCAAAATGGGTAATCTATACTGGCGGCTAGTCCGAAGACGGACATAGCTAGATAAGGAGCGAGAGTATAGGGTGTAACCTCACCCGCGTCAACCTCAGTGGTGAATCGCCTAGAAACAACGACCAGTTTGTCGGTCGTTATATACACCGGCATCTCGGGCGCCTTGCCGAGTCGCATTGTGCGATAGCGACACCCTAACCTTATCCCAATAGAGAAATCTGTACTTAATCTAACCCGCTTCTTGGCGATGTGTAAGGTTTATTTACGCTCGTAATGCCCCATCAACATGCCAGATGCAAGCACATGACCATCCATCGCCGCCCGTAATTCCTCGGCGTTCAGGCCTGGCACCAACGCCAGATCAGCATCTAGCGCGTAAACGCGGAAATGGTAGGCATGAAGTTGCCCATTTGCCGGCGGCCTGGGACCAAAGTAACCTGTGCGTCCTAGCCCGTTAACGCCGTTAATCATACCCTCAAGACTAATTATGCCAGTAATTTCGGCGTCTCTAGCCATGCCTCGGGGCAATCCACTAGCACCGGCCGGAATGTTGTAGGCAACCCAATGCACAAATGGAGCATAGTAAGGCAGCAAATCCGCGGGCTAAGTGCGTAAAACGATAGTTCAATGCGGACATGTAGAAATCCTCTAGAAGATGCCGGGAAATTGTGTTGGGCCATTCGGTGAGATTTTACTTTCAGCACATCTCCAGTCTCTAGTGAGGCATTTCAACCTGACTCAACCAACCTCTCAGACTTTATATTGATGTGGTGCGCTTATAAATTCCCAACCCTAATTTCTCTATAAAAAAACCTGCATACTGACTATTCTACTAAATCTTAGTAAGAGCCCAGAAAACCGCAGCCCCCATCGCCACCACTAAAACAGCCAAAAAGCCTTTGCCAAGATGCCGCCCGAAAAAATTTTTCCCTTCTTCGAGCGGGAGTTCCGAGGTCGGAATGGCTTCCTGATCAATGACCAGAGCCTCCTTTGCTGTCTCTAAATATCCATCAAATAGAGCCATATTTACGCTCTCATCACTTTTAACGTCAGAAACTTTGGTTCTGTCGGACGTGTTCGTTTCGTATACGTCTAATTGCTTTAAAATATCCAATATATGGTTGTATCTCATAGAACTGCGAGCGACTGCGGAGAGCATAAGTCTCTCCCTCGGCCTCGGCGCACCGAAGTGGATGTGTAAAGTTCGCACATCTCTTGCAAGTCTTTCACTATTCAAAATAGACTTCTCTCCAGGGTCCGCGCCACAAAGCAGCCCTATATTACTGCCAGGCAACTCGAGGCAGAGAGTTTCGATATCTTGCCAGTCTTCAGCCGAGAGTTCAGCGTAATAAGGCACGAGGACTATTTTACGTCCTTCATCTCGCCCCCCTGGTAGTGAGACGTTTTCAAGTGACAAACCTTCAATCTCGGTATTAAGTAAGTCGATTAACCTGCGCTTTTTGAGCGATTCGAAAGAAATAAGGGAGTTCTTGCCCATAAGATGAAGGCGACTAACTGTTAGCTCAAAGTAATATTCGGCGAACTTACTGTTCTCGGCATGAATAAAGCCAAAGGGAGTAGGAGAGTGCAAGTGCTGGATTAGGCGGCGGACTAGACGATGGTCCCTTTTAGTAAGATAGAAGCCTTCTGGTCTAATGTTGTCATCAAAATCTCGCTTGATTCCTGTCACCAGCTCTCTTTGTCTAGATTTTCCCTGCATAAAGAAGACTCACAATCACATCGCTTGTTGAGGACAAATTCGCTGTGGTTATAACACGCTTTCGCCCTGCTTATAACCGCGCCACAGAGCGCTTCTCATGCTCATTCACTGATTTTACACTACATCGAGGCTCTAGGCGCTATCCCAAACCGAATGGCAAACGATAGAAGAGGAATAAGACTAGCATTTGGGCCGCAGTGGAAAATAAGATAGAAACCTTCCAAATTAAGGGTATTTGACCCAGTTTTTAGTTGACTCATTTATGGATTTTGGAGGTGTAACGAAAATAAGTGCAAGGACATCGTCAGCTGTAGGGACGCGAATTTCTCTCCCAGCTATAAGCCAATTGGGGTTTCCAGAACGGAATGCCGAAGGGTTCGCCTGCACGAAAGCCTGACGAATGAAACTCTTTTTGACACCTGATTCAGACATGATTAACTCTATTATCTCATCCAAGGTGTCCCCTACTTGCACTCGATAACTGCCGCTTTTCAGTTGATCGACCTGTCTTTCACGCAAATAGCGCTGTATCTCTACATCCTCAAGCAATAATTTTAATGCACTGTCTACATTCATTTCATCGGCGAAAGCTAAAGGCGTTATGGCCCAAGCAGCTACAAGAGAGCATAACAATACATGCTTTTTCAAACCGAAAAAAATTTTCATTAACGAACTCCGTTACTGCTTAAAAATTGCAACACTGACGCTACAGCAAAAAATAATTTAATCAAAAAGGGGTCGCAGATCGATAGACTCCGAGCGAGTCTCCAGCAAGTATCTTTAGTTCTGCGTTATGATAGTTAACGCGAATAACCTCCGCTAGACCAATTCGGTCTAGTGCGTTTGGATCTAATAGCGAATCGTAGTCACTTAAAATATTAGGCGACACTATGAACTTGTCGCCTAAAGCAACTCCACCCGTGCTACCAACAGCTAATCGAAGAAGAGTGCTAGCTTGTGAATCGTTTCTTAGGAGCCCTCGAACAGGCATTTCTTCAAGCCCGCAAACTCTATAATTTGACAGCAGCATAGAAAATTTTTCGACTTCCCTTTGAACCTGGAAATAGCTTTCAGTATCTATTTCTTGTTCCAGAAGGTTGTAGCCCGCTTTGGGGATATTAATCGTAAATTGCGATACGGCAATTGACTCATTTTTTTCCCGGTCACTCGCAGTCAAAGTGACTAGCAGCCTTTTGCTATCGCTATACTTTGGCTTAGCGAGATTGTATAGAAATCGGGAACTAGAAATGTTGGAAACAATATCAGCACCAACTATACGCGATAAGCGATATGTATCCGCAATATCAAATTTTTTCTGATCTATAGAAACATCGACACTCACTAAATACTGTCCAGCTTCAACATTTTCGTTTCTTTCATTCAACCGCGAAAAATAACTTGTACTTGACGGCACACTTGCGGTTTGCCGGCCTTCGGTGACATACCATTGGGAGGTCGAGTTAATGTTTAGACGCAGTTGCTCGCCGATAACTCCATCAAGTCTGTTTATGACCGCCCCGCTTATATCCTGGGACCAAGCAGCATCCTTAAAAACAATTCCAATCTTATTCTTATATCTCGCGGTACTTTTCCTCTCGCAATCATTGTTACGCGCAGAATCCAGTAGTCTCGTAATTTCATTACGCTGAGGCCTGCGATCTTTCATCAAGTCTACGTTTCTAATTGCTTCAATATTTGTGCCGGTATTGAAGTACGTTGATTCGACCAGCCTTCCTGTTGAGTCGATGAATCCAGCTGAAGCTACGGAGAGCCCAGAATTTACTGCGCGCTGCACAAGGGACTGTTTGAGCTCATCAAGCAACATCTCGCTCTCTTTAAGCGACGTCGTATTAGCGATCGACTGGGCCATCAGCATCTCACTAAAAAGAGCGCACAAAATCAAAGCTAATTCGAGGCGATTAGAGGACAGTGGCCGATTTCTGCGTGTCGATTTCATTGATAATTAGTCTCGCGGCGCACTATTCAACATTTTGGAGATAAAGTTTTTTCAGATTATCTACGACCGAAGAAGACAGCGACAAAGTGACTTCATAAGTAGTATCTGACAACGGCTTAATGCTCTCGACTTGCGCTCCATAAATAATACCTTCGACACGTGTTTGCACTACGTCACTCTGAACGACCATGTCACCGATAGTCGTGGATGAATCGATATAGAGGCCATAGATCTGTTCCGAAAGAGATCTATAGGCATCAATTTTTGATGCCCGAATCGCTAGCACACGCTTTTGATTTGGATTCCCTAGCTGCGCCTCAATATCGGCATAACCTGTAGCAGTCAACTTATCGCCCTCCATCTGTAATCGAACAGCAAGAGCCTCTGAAAATTTTTCATCTGTATTTGAGCAAGAGACTAGCCCGGATGTGCAAATTAAAAGCAGGATAGCCGTTATTTTAGTCCTTTGGACCATCGAGATTCCCCTTCCTGTGTTCATCAGTATTACCCAGAATCAGTCTCTTATGAGACACGCATTCACTTTTTATAAATCAGTGAAGCCATATAACTATAAACCACCAATCGACACTGACCAATAGAACTTTACTTGTCCCATGCAGAATCACCACAATTGCTGGCATGCTAATTGCTTCAACCATTAGCGGAACTAGTGTTGGAGCAAAACAAAAAGCCGATATTCCGCTAAATTACTGATAAAAAAGACTATTATGGAAAATACTTCATTGTCATATTTACGACAAGGCCTCGGCCGAGTCGGCGCAGCCAGCTTAGGAATGCCATTTATCGTGCTCCTAATAATGTCGATGCTTATCGTACCCCTTCCGACTTTAATGCTGGATTTTTTGTTTACAGTTAACATTCTCACCGGCCTAATAATAATAATGGTGTCTGTAAACGTCTCGCGGCCGTTAGAGTTTTCGTCATTCCCTTCTATACTCCTTTTAGCAACCATGTTGCGCCTGAGCCTAAACGTGGCGTCTACACGAGTTGTACTTGTCAATGGGCATCAGGGAGCCGGCGCTGCCGGCGAAGTCATCGAAGCATTCGGGGAATTTGTCATCGGAGGCGATTATGTTGTTGGCTTCATTATTTTTATCATCCTGATGATTATCAATTTTATTGTTGTTACTAAAGGTGCAGGTCGGGTGTCGGAAGTAATAGCGCGTTTTACGCTAGATGCCCTCCCTGGCAAGCAGATGGCAATAGACGCGGATCTAAACGCTGGCGTAATCGATCAAGCCGGAGCCAAACAGCGACGAGAAGAGGTCTCACAGGAATCTGACTTTTTTGGCTCTATGGATGGAGCATCTAAGTTCGTTCGAGGAGACGCAATAGCGGGCATCCTCATCCTACTAATTAACATCATTGGGGGACTGGCAATCGGGGTTGGCCAGCATGGTCTTTCGTTTTCACAAGCAGGCGAAATATATGTATTACTTACGATCGGCGACGGGCTGGTTGCCCAAATTCCTTCTCTGTTATTGTCTTTATCCACTGCAATAATAGTAACCCGAGTAACGACATCTGAGTCAATGGGCACTCAGGCAGGCACTCAGCTGTCAAGCCCCCGCGCACTCTCAATTGCTGCGGGAATTCTGATTCTCCTCGGATTTATTCCAGGCATGCCACATTTTATTTTCCTCAGTATGGGGTTTAGCTTAGCTGCTTTTTCACACTATTTAAATCAATCAAGGATCGACTCAGCTGAAACCACTTCAGCAGCCAAACAGGTCGAAGAGAATACTCAGAAAGCGTCCGAATCGGATGATCTCGATTGGTCGCATATTGAGCAAGTTGATCAAGTAGGTCTTGAAATTGGATATGGCCTGATCCCTTTAGTAAACAAAGATTCAGGTGGCACTTTACTTGCCAGAATACGAGGTATTCGCAAAAAGCTGTCATCGGAGCTCGGATTTCTAATCCAACCAATCAGAATCAGAGACAATCTGGACATATCACCTAGCGCCTATAATATCGTTATAAACGGAGCGGTAAGGGGACTCGGCGAAGTGCAGATTGGAAAAGAACTCGCTATTAACCCAGGAAATATTACAACGCCATTAGACGGACAAAGAACCACTGAACCAGCTTTTGGCCTCGAGGCATACTGGGTGGAGCGAGGCCAAAGCGATTTCGCAAAAACTGCAGGATATACTGTCGTGGATCCCGCGACTGCTATAGCGACTCACATGAACTCTATTCTGAAGAATAACGCAGATGAACTGCTAGGACATGACGAAACCCAGCAATTGCTTGATCTAATTAGCGAAAAGTCACCGAAAATAATTGAAGATTTAGTTCCAAACAAATTATCTGTATCTACAATTACTCAGGTACTAAAAAACCTCCTTCAAGAAGGAATTACATTACGCGACAACAGGTCCATCATTGATAATCTACTCGCTGAAAGCGTAAAAACCAAAGACGCTAACCAACTTACTGCCCTTATAAGGCCGCATTTAGGAAGGATCATTGTTCAGGACATAATTAGCGTCAACGAAGAATTACCGATAATTACTTTAGAGCAGCCGCTCGAACAACTTTTGAACAATTCGATTCAAAATGACTCTTCAACTAATGATGTTTTCTTAGAACCAAAACTAATCGAATCTATCGTAGCCTCTGTGTCGATTGAGAAACAAAACGCCGAAGAAAGGGGCAACCCCGCAGTAATGGTGGTGTCGCCCAAAATACGACCTTGGCTTTCTCGCATCCTCAGACAAAGACTTGGAAACTTGTCAGTACTCGCCTATACAGAAATACCCGAAGATCAAGAGATCAGGGTGATTGGCAGAGTAGGCATTCAAGATGAACAACAGAACCAGGTGGCGGCATGAGAATAGAAGTAATATGGGCCCCTAATTCACGGGCAGGAATGACTTCAGCAATAGCGCAATACGGCGAGAATGTTGTCCTTCTTTCGAATCGAAAAATTGGATCGCGCTCACGGCTATTGGTAGGACTTGACTCCAAAATTCAAGCAACTGATACCTTGGAGTTGAGAGACATCAAATCTGTTAACCACGTTGTCCCGCCAACTATGGTGCGTGAAGCAAAAGACTATGAGTTGATTACTAATCTCGTTAAAAATGAATTAGCTAAGTTTAAAAAAGAGACAGAAGCTGAACATTATGGGAAAGTCAATTATGGTGGTGTCGCTAAAAGAATTTTTGGACAATCTGGCGTTTCTAGAGAACTTAGTAACTTATTATCAAACGACCTAAGTACGGATGCAAATAGCCTCGAGATTTCTGACCATGTTATTAGCAAGCTGACAGAATCTTTACCTGAAACAATTGAAATAGATCTCGGCACTAAGACTCACGTACTTTGCGGTAATTACGGCTCAGGAAAAACATCAATAGCGATCAAGTTTGGTCTCAAACTACTGGAATTGTGCGAAACGCCGCCTATACTCGTAAGCTACAAACAAGGATTAACACCCTCCTCTGCATCAATGGAAGCAATATCTAAGTCCTTAGGGATTCCAATTTTTGAAGTATCTGACATCGATACCCTTAAATTAATAGAGAGCCATCTATCGAGTGACGGCATTCTCATTGTCGACACAGCAACCAGAAATATCTCAGAGGAAATACTTCTAATTAAAGATAATTTGCAGTCAGTCAATTTCCATCTGATCGCTGCAAGCGATTCTTATGCCGCAGCCCAAGAGCACCTGATCAGTGTAGCGAATTGGTCAAGCTTCATAATCACCAGACTCGATTTAGCCCCCTGTCAATGGCCCATCATTGAGACTCTTATACGTGAAAAAATCCCTCTTTCCTTGGGATCTAGGAGCGCGAATATCAATGATGGCCTAGTAAGGGTCACCAAAGAGACGCTAGCGAAACGATCAGAGGAACTGCTAAGAAAAAACTTTGATTCGGACGAAGCTCTCACCGATAATAGCAGGCTTAATCCACACAGCTTTAATCAACTCAAAGCCAATCAATAATTATTATTAATATATAAATCAATCAGTTAAGCTAGCCCGTCAAAAATACATTAAACCGGGCACAAGAGAGGAACACCGTGGATACGCGCGTTATAGGTATAGCAAGCGGAAAGGGAGGAGTTGGCAAAACAACTTTTTCTATCAATCTAGCGCTGCAATTTGCCGCAATGGGTAAGCGCGTACTATTGTTCGATGCTGATCTCGGCATGGCGAATATACACATCGCATTCAACAAAAGCATTACTAAGAGTTTAGCTAATGTCATTGATGGTAGGGCTACGCTCGAAGACATAATCGTAAATGTCCATGAAAATATTGACCTAATCTCAGGTGGCAGCGGTGTAGAACGACTTGCCGACCTAAACGCCTTAGAAAGCAGCGCTATAGTTCAAAGCTTCTCTTCGTTGGAAAGCAATTACGACTATATGATAGTCGATATGTCTGCAGGAATAACCTCTCAGGTCATCGCTTTCATGGCATCAGTACAGCTTAAAATCATTGTAGGTACCGACGAGCTCTCATCAATTTCTGACGCCTATGGGATAATCAAAGTCCTATCAATGAAACAAATCTTGTCAGACCTCGTTTATATCCCAAATCGAGTTTCATCACCAATTACCGGTAAGAAATTATATGAAAACCTAAACTACGTAACTAATAAGTTCCTAAATCATGACATTGAGTTTATCGGGTCTATAACCGAAGACCCTATCTATTCCCGGGCTTGGCAGGCAGATAACCCTGCTTCAATCATAAGCAAGAATACAAATGCAAGTGCCGAGATTAATAAAATCGCTCGTGAAATCGAAAACCATCAAGTTTTCAACACACCTAATAATAACAGCTTACAGTTCTTTCTAACTGGGATTCAGGTGAATTAGGAGTGTTGTATGGATTCTAACGAAACAGGATATAGTTCCGAACAAGATTCTGAATCGCAATCCATTGATATATCGCGCAAGATTGAACTTGTAAAAAAAATTGCGCTGTATCTCAAAGCGAGAATCCCAGATTATTTCGAGGCAGAAGACTTAATACAAATTGGAATGATAGGGCTTATCGAAGCCAGCAGAAACTTTGACCCATCAATAGGTGTCTCATTCGATGAATACGCAAAACGCAGGATCAAAGGCGCCATACTTGATGAGGTCCGAAAGGCCAGCAGTCTCTCTCGCCTAGCTGTTAAGAACAATCGAGAGTATTCATCGGCTAAAAACTCACTGACAAATTCATTAGGGCGCCAGCCTACAAACGTAGAAATTGCCGATTACCTTGATGTCTCTATCTCTGAATTAGAACATAAACGCTCGCATGCAAACCAATTTAATCTTGTACAGCTAGACAACGATTTAATTGAAGCCGATGGCGCTTTCGAAGACCAGCAATCGAATCCCATGCTTAGCATAGAACAAGCAGAACTTTCAGATCGTTTAACCAACGAAATCTCTAAACTCGACGAACGATCCAAATTAATTATTTCTTTATACTACGTGGAAGAGTTAAATATGAAAGAAATTGGCGCCGTAATAGGTGTTAACGAGTCGCGCGTTAGCCAACTCTTAAGCGCAACCGCTTTGAAATTAAGAGGCAGTTTGATCTAAAGCTTCTATTTACAACTTGCTCAATCTCTCTCGAAAAATATATAACCATTGTCGATCATTTCCTGCGCTGCCACGTCATCTAATTCTTCTTCATTGTTCGACTGTGATGCGTTAGATAGCGCGGTAATCGCATCATAGTATTTCGCTTTCTCTAAAGTGACAATCGCGTTAAGCATTCCTTCAAGTTCTCGTAATTGATCAGTTGACTGAATTACTCGGCGAAGCTCTACTTCCATCGAACTGTTGCTCAGTTTTACATCAGAAAAGTCTTCTCCAAATTCCATTACAGTGTTCCGAAGGGCCTCAACTTGTTCCTCCAAATCTAGCCTTTGTTCTTCGTACCTTAATGAAATTTGCTCCGTTGCAATATCGAGAGACCCTTCAAAACCGAGTATCTCGCTCTCTAGTTTAGTGGCACTGATCGCAGCGAGATCTAGATCATTACTTAACGTCTCAATTAGAGAGTCCATGACAACAAAAGAATTAATCCGAGTGCTTAGATCATCGGCAAGACTTTGCACTTTATTATTTGATAACCAAGTCAAACCCCCAAGTATCAACGTAACCGATAGGATCCCCATCATAATTCCATTTAGGATCGCCGAGCGTTTACTAAACCTGATAATTTCGCCATTATTCTGAGCTAATTTCTGTGAGACCTTCCCGCTAAAATCGTTGAATTCCTGCGAAAAATCATGAAATAGTGCGCCTAATTCCTCGTTACTAATAACCCTGTGACTTGAAGAATTGTTATTTCCACCACCAGACTCTGACAATTGCGTATCTTCTGTTGTTGAAACCTCTTCAGAGTCATTTTTAACCTCAGCTTTTCCGCTGTCTACGGTTGGAGGGCTATTATCGCCTGGCTCCGAAACATTTTCCGTTTCATCTAACTCTATATTTTTCTCATCGCTCATGTAGTAAACCCGCAAATATTAGGCGTTGCTAAATTAGCAATCGTCGCACAACTTATTTATCAACGCTGATTATGGAAAATTCTACAGCTTGCTTTGCTCAATAACCAATCGGCACATCATGTTAAAAAATTAGATTTTAGTACGGGTGACAAATTATGAATTATGATGTGCCGCCTTCTACTAATTTACCGGTTGAATCGAATAACATTGAGCTCGGAATTTTGACCTTTGGCTTGCGCAGTTTTGTTCCGTCCTTACGTAGCTCGTTGAGCTGAAAAATATACGCTATAACCTCAGCGACTGCCCTATAAAGTGGTACAGGAATCTCTCGATTTATCTCAGTGGTAAAATATATCGCCCGCGCTAAATAAGGCGACTCAAATATTGGAACCTGAGTTTCTCCGGCCTTCTCTCTTATTGACGCCGCTAAAATATCTGCTCCTTTCGCTAATACAATTGGGGCTTGCGATGATCCAGGTTCATAGGCTAGCGCGACAGCAAAGTGACTCGGATTTGTTACTATTACATCTGCGTCGGCTATCGATGCCATCATTTGATTCATGGCCACTGCGCGCTGACGTTCCCGTATTTTTGCTTTTACCTCAGGCCTGCCCTCGGACTCTTTATACTCATCTTTGATTTCTTGCCGAGACATTTTTAATTTATTATTGAAGCTGACTATTTGATAGGGAAGGTCTATCGCCGCGATTATTAGTAACGTCATTGTGACAAGCAAAACACCCCAAATTAGTATTTCCAAGCCACTGGCTATAGCTACTTTGATTGGCAGCATATTTAGGAAGAACACACGTTCATATAATGTATAGAGCAAACTAATAATTACGAG
>DGAQ01000004.1:0-41266 GCA_002382445.1 Porticoccaceae bacterium UBA4026
GGAGACACTGAGATGGCTAAAGCAAAGTTTGAAAGAAAAAAGCCGCACGTAAACGTCGGCACAATTGGTCACGTTGATCACGGTAAAACGACATTGACTGCTGCGATCACGCGCGTATGTGCGGAAGCGTATGGTGGAGAGATGAAGGCCTTTGATCAGATTGATAATGCGCCGGAAGAACGAGAGCGTGGTATTACTATTTCAACGGCTCACGTTGAGTATGATTCAGCGATTCGTCACTACGCGCACGTAGACTGCCCAGGTCACGCGGATTATGTAAAGAACATGATTACGGGTGCTGCTCAGATGGACGGGGCTATTTTGGTTTGTGGAGCGACTGATGGGCCGATGCCTCAGACTCGCGAGCACATCTTGCTATCTCGTCAGGTCGGTGTACCTTACGTGTTGGTATTTTTGAACAAGGCTGACCTTCTTGCAGAAGATTGTGGTGGTTTTGGGTCAGAAGAATATTTAGAGATGTTGGAATTGATTGAGATGGAGCTGCGCGAGTTGCTAGATCTTTATGAGTTTCCTGGTGATGATACGCCGATTATTGTTGGTTCTGCGCTGATGGCGTTGGAAGGTAAGGACGACAATGAGCTGGGAACTACAGCGGTTAGGAAATTGGTGGAAGCGCTGGATACTTTTATTCCTGAGCCTGTTCGTGCTGTTGACCAGCCGTTCTTGATGCCTATTGAAGATGTATTCTCTATTGCGGGTCGCGGTACTGTAGTGACTGGTCGTATTGAGCGCGGTGTTGTTAAGGTTGGTGAAGAGATTGAGTTGATTGGTATTGCTGCCACGACTAAGACGACGTGTACGGGTGTTGAGATGTTCCGTAAGTTTCTTGATGAAGGTCGAGCGGGTGAGAACTGCGGAATATTGTTGCGCGGCACTAAGCGTGAAGACGTTCAGCGTGGTCAGGTACTGGCTAAGCCGGGTTCAGTTAAGCCGCACACTAAGTTTGAGTCAGAGATTTATGTTCTGTCTAAAGATGAAGGTGGTCGTCATACACCATTCTTTAAGGGATATCGCCCACAGTTTTACTTCCGCACAACGGACGTGACGGGTGCTTGTGAATTACCGGAAGGTACTGAGATGGTGATGCCTGGTGATAACGTGCAGATGACGGTTGAATTGATTCATCCGATTGCGATGGAAGACGGTCTTCGTTTTGCGATTCGTGAAGGTGGACGCACCGTTGGCGCAGGTGTTGTCGCTAAGATTATAGAATAATATTGGTTGACGGGAAAAGGGGCCTGTCCGGTCTCTTTTTCTATTTTTAGTGATTGAAATACATGCTTTCGCTAAACAAAGAAAAAAAACAGGCTACAGCTGTTTATTTACTTGACAGTGCCCGGGTGCGGCTCTAGAATTCGCGCTCCTTTTTCGGGGCTAGCGTCAGCATAATAGAGAGCTGGATTCGAAAGTACAAACAAGATAGCGGAGTTTCGCTGACATGCAAAACCAAAGTATTAGGATTCGGCTCAAAGCCTTCGATCATAAACTGATCGATACCTCAACTCAGGAAATTGTTGAGACAGCCAGACGAACAGGTGCACAAATTCGCGGGCCGATTCCGTTACCGACGCGTAAGGAGCGATTCACTATATTAGTGTCTCCTCACGTAAATAAAGATGCGCGGGATCAGTATGAGATTAGAACGCACAAGCGATTGATTGATATTGTTGAGCCAACAGAGAAAACAGTTGATGCTTTAATGAAATTAAATCTTGCCGCTGGTGTGGACGTACAAATCAGTCTGACCTGATTTGGTTTGAAGTGGCTTAGCAGATAACTGTTAAGCGTATACCAAGGTGTAACGCCATGAAATAGGCGGCCGCAGCGGGTAAGAGCCCCGTGCACTGAAGAGGTTATAAAATGAGAATAGGTATTGTCGGCCGCAAGTGCGGTATGACTCGTATATTTACCGAAGACGGTGTGTCTATCCCTGTAACAGTGGTAGAGGCAACGCCTAATCATATTACCCAGATTAAATCTTTGGCGACCGATGGCTATTCAGCTATACAGGTCACCACAGGATCTCGAAAAGCTTCCAGAGTTTCAAAGTCTAAAGCAGGGCACTTCGCTAAAGCGGGTGTTGACGCTGGTCGTGGACAATGGGAATTTCGATCTGAAGGTTCCGACGAAACTTTTGAGGTTGGCGGTTCGGTCACTGTAGAGCGATTCCAAGAAGGGCAGAAAGTTGATGTTACTGGCACTTCTAAAGGTAAGGGCTTTCAGGGCGGTATCAAGCGTTGGAACTTCACGATGCAAGATGCTACACACGGCAACTCGATCTCTCACCGCTCTAATGGTTCAATCGGTCAAAACCAAACGCCCGGTCGTGTCTTTAAGGGTAAGAAAATGAGTGGTCACATGGGTGCTGAGCAGTGTACTACTCAGAATTTAGAAATTGTACGTGTTGATGCCGAGCGTAACCTGTTGTTGATCAAGGGTGCGGTTCCTGGCGCACCAGGCGGCAACATTATCGTCCGTCCAGCAGTTAAGGCTTAAGGGGAGTGTCCATGGAATTTGCGATTGCCACGCCCAAGGGTAATAAGGGAACTGTTGAGGTTTCTGAAGCTGCTTTTGGAATAGAATTTAATCAAGATCTTGTGCATCAGGCCGTTGTGGCGTTTTTAGCAGGGGGCCGTCAAGGCACTCGCGCTCAGAAGAACCGAGCAGCTGTTTCTGGTGGAGGTCGCAAGCCGTTCGCTCAGAAAGGAACTGGTCGGGCGCGTGCTGGTACTATCCGCGGGCCACTCTGGCGCGGTGGCGGTGTTACTTTTGCTGCTCAGCCTCAGGATCACAGTCAGAAATTAAACCGTAAAATGTATCGTTCGGCGATGCGATCAATAGTATCCGAGCTGGCTCGTCAAGACCGCTTGATTGTTGTCAAAGACTTTAATCTTGACGCTCCGAAAACTAAGGGTTTGATTGCCAAGCTTGCAGAGTACGGTTTGCAAGAAGCGCTTATTGTTACTGAAGATGTCAGTGAAAATCTATATCTTTCGTCGCGCAATTTGCACAAGGTTGACGTACGTGACGCCGATGCGATCGATCCGGTTAGCCTAATCAACTCCAATAAAGTTTTGGTGACCGTCGCCGCGCTTAAGAAAATTGAGGAGAATCTAGCATGAACCAAGAGAGGCTCTTCAAAGTATTGCTAGGACCGCACATTACTGAGAAATCAGCAATGTCGTCAGGGGCGGCAACACAGGTGGTATTTAAAGTGGCGACCGACGCTACCAAGCTTGAGGTTCGTAAGGCTGTTCAGCAGTTATTCGACGTACAGGTTGATGGTGTTCGAGTTGTGAATATGAAGGGCAAGACTCGTCGCACGAAGACTGGATTAGGTCGTCGTAGTGATTGGAAAAAGGCCTATGTTCGACTTGCGGAAGGTCAAGACATTGACTTTTCAGTAGCGGAGTAAGGGGTTAGTTATGGCAGTCATTAAAAGAAAACCAACTTCTCCAGGCCGTCGTTTTGTTGTCAGCGTCGTTAATCCTGACCTGCACAAAGGCGCTCCTCACGGTCCGCTTTTGGCGCCGAAGAAGCGCACGGGCGGCAGAAACAGCAGCGGTCGAATCACTGTCCGTCATATTGGTGGTGGGCATAAGCAGCATTATCGAATTATCGATTTTAAGCGAAACAAAGATGGCATACCGGCAAAGGTTGAGCGGTTAGAGTATGATCCGAATCGTACAGCTCATATTGCATTATTGTGTTATGCCGACGGTGAGCGCCGTTATATTATTGCACCAAAAGGTGTTTCGGCTGGAGATACTTTGGTGTCTGGCGAAGACTCTCCTATTAAGGTAGGAAACAGTCTTCCATTGAGAAAGATACCCGTTGGCTCTGTCGTTCATTGCGTAGAGATGAAAGTGGGTAAAGGAGCGCAAATAGCACGTAGTGCAGCAGCTTCTGTTCAGTTAGTAGCAAGAGAGGGGTCCTATGCAACGGTTCGTTTGCGTAGTGGTGAGATGCGTCGCATCCCTATTGATTGCCGCGCTACTCTAGGAGAAGTTTGTAATAGTGAGCACAGTCTTCGCTCCTTAGGTAAGGCTGGTGCATCGCGCTGGCGTGGCATTAGACCTACGGTTCGTGGTGTTGCCATGAATCCCGTCGATCATCCGCATGGTGGTGGTGAGGGTAAAACCTCTGGAGGTCGCCATCCAGTTTCTCCTTGGGGAATGCCGACTAAGGGTTACAAGACTCGAAAGAATAAGCGTACCGATAAATACATTATACGTCGTCGCAAATAAGCGCTGACAAAACAGAATAGAATAGGAAGAGGATAGCAAACGTGCCACGCTCTCTAAAGAAAGGACCATTCATCGACCAACACCTTGCGAAAAAGGTTGAGGCGGCTGTAGCGAATAATGAGCGCAGACCAATTAAGACCTGGTCGCGACGGTCGATGATTCTGCCAGATTTTGTTGGCTTGACCATCGCAATTCATAATGGGCGTCAACATATTCCGGTAACCATCAACGAAGAGATGGTTGGTCATAAGTTGGGTGAATTTTCTCCTACGCGCACCTATCGCGGTCACGTAGCGGACAAAAAGACCAAGCGCTAAGCTTGCTGTTGATTGAAAGAGGTAGTTTATTGTGGAAGTAGTAGCAAAATTAAAAGGCGCTAGAATGTCGGCCCAAAAGGCACGGCTAGTGGCTGATCAGATTCGAGGGAAATCGGTTGAGGGTGCTTTAGAGATATTGCAGTTCAGCACGAAGAAGGGTGCGGATATCATTAAAAAAGTGCTTGAGTCGGCGATTGCTAACGCAGAGCATAATGATGGCGCGGACGTCGATGAGTTAAGAGTGTCAACGATCTTTGTTGACGAAGGTATGACCATGAAGCGCATTAAACCGCGTGCCAAGGGTCGTTCAGATAGAATATTAAAACGCAGCTGTCACATCACTGTAAAAGTCGCTGAAAAGTAGAATTAGGTTCGGGAGACCATGTAATGGGTCAAAAAGTACATCCAACCGGTATCCGGCTAGGAATAGTTAAAAAGCATAGCTCTACCTGGTATGCCGGTAATAAAGACTATGCGGATAAGCTAAACCAAGATCTGGCTGTAAGAAGCTTCATTCGTAAGAAACTTGCGCATGCTTCTGTCAGTCGAATTGATATTGAGCGTCCTGCCGACAGTGCTAGTGTCACTATTCATACGGCACGTCCAGGCATTGTGATAGGTAAAAAGGGCGAAGATGTTGAGCGGTTACGCAACGAGATAGCCAAGCACATGGGCTGTACGGTCAATATCAATATTGAAGAGATTCGCAAGCCAGATTTAGATGCTTCGCTGGTGGCGCAAAATGTTGCTCAGCAGCTAGAGCGCCGAGTGATGTTCCGTAGAGCGATGAAGCGAGCGGTGCAGAATGCGATGCGCGGCGGCGCCTTAGGTGTAAAGATTCAGGTTGGTGGCCGTTTGGGTGGTGCAGAAATTGCGCGGTCTGAATGGTATAGAGAAGGTCGTGTTCCGCTGCATACATTGCGCGCAGACATTGATTACTCGCCAGCAGAGGCTAATACTACTTACGGCATTATTGGCGTAAAGGTCTGGATCTTCAAGGGTGAAGTTCTAGGTGGTGAGGAGGCTGTCAAGGCTCCTATTAAAGAAAAACGAAGCAAGAATTAAGCGATAAAGGGTAAAGCGAGATGCTGCAACCAAAACGTACAAAATTCCGCAAAATGCATAAGGGGCGTAATCGTGGTCTCGCACAGCGCGGCAGCAAAGTCAGCTTTGGTGAGTTTGGCTTGAAGGCTTCTGGCCGTGGTCGTCTGACCGCTCGCCAGATCGAAGCTGCTCGTCGCGCTATGACCCGGCACATTAAGCGTGGCGGGAAGATTTGGATTAGAGTATTTCCAGATAAGCCGATAACTAATAAGCCCCTTGAAGTTCGAATGGGCAAAGGTAAGGGTAATGTCGAGTATTGGGTTGCTTTAATCCAGCCTGGCAAGGTCTTATATGAGATGGAAGGTGTTAGTGAAGAGTTGGCTCGTGAGGCATTTGCACTTGGTGCAGCCAAGCTCCCAATTGCAACGACCTTCGTTAGACGGACGGTGATGTAGCGATGAAAGTAAATGAATTACATGGTAAGTCTGTTGAAGAGCTGCAGACAGCACTGGGTGCCGAGCTTAAGCAGCAATTTAAGTTGCGCATGCAATTATCTACTGGGCAGCTTAATGAGAGCCATCTGGTGAAAACTACGCGGCGGAATATTGCGCGAATTAAAACCGCGTTGACGCAGAAGGCAGGAGAATAACTATGTCTGAGTTACAAGCAAATTCACGTACTCTGACGGGTCGTATTGTCAGTGATAAAATGAACAAGACCATCACGGTTTTGGTTGAGCGACGAGTGAAACACCCTGTTTATGGGAAGATCTTGACTAAGTCGTCGAAAATTAAAGCGCATGATGAGTCTAATGATGCGAAGACAGGCGATTTAGTTACGATCGCAGAGTGCCGCCCAGTATCGAAAGATAAGGCGTGGAAATTGGTTAATGTTGACGAGCGCGCTGCTGCAGAGTAACGCTGTAACGATCGGTTCGGAGTAAGAAAATGATTCAAACAGAAAGTTATCTTGATGTAGCAGACAACAGCGGCGCACGTCGCGTTATGTGCATCAAAGTGTTGGGCGGTTCGCACCGTCGTTATGCTCGAGTCGGTGATATTATTAAGGTTACCGTCAAAGAGGCGATACCTCGCGGCAAGGTTAAGAAGGGCCAGGTAATGAGTGCGGTCGTTGTTCGTACTAGGAAAGGCTTGCGACGGCAGGATGGCAGCCTTATTAAGTTTGACGATAATGCTGCGGTATTGTTGAATGCTAATTTGGCACCGATTGGTACCCGTATTTTTGGGCCTGTAACTCGCGAACTGCGCAATGAGCGGTTTATGCGAATTATTTCCCTAGCACCTGAAGTGCTGTAAGCGAGGATTTTGAAATGGTAATGCTTAAGATTAAGCGTGATGATGAAGTTGTTGTTGTCACAGGAAAAGATAAGGGCAAGCGCGGCAAAGTCCTCAAGGTTTTGGACAATGGTCGTTTATTGGTCTCTGGTGTGCAAATGATTAAAAAGCATCAGAAGCCGAACCCAAATGCCGGTATTCCTGGTGGCATTATTGAAAAAGAAGCGCCGATACAGGCATCTAATGTAGCGATTTTTAATAGCGCCACAAACAAGGCGGACCGAGTAGGCTTTAAGGTCCAGGATGATAACAAAAAAATTCGTGTCTTTAAGTCTAGCGGCGAAGCTGTCGACGCTTAAATAAACAGGTAACACTAATGGCAAGGTTGAGAGAAGTATATAAAAATGAGTTAACCCAAAAGCTTCAAAAAGAGCTTGGGTTGGCTAATGTGATGGAAGTGCCGCGCATTACCAAGATTACCCTTAATATGGGAGTTGGTGAGGCGATTGGTGACAAGAAGTCGCTTGAGAATGCGGTTGCTGATCTAACGTTGATTTCAGGGCAAAAGCCTGTGATTAATAACGCTCGCAAGTCTATTGCTGGCTTTAAGGTCCGTCAGGGTTGGCCAATTGGTACTAAGGTTACCTTGCGTGCTGATCGCATGTACGAATTTCTAGAGCGTTTGGTCGGAATAGCTATTCCTCGTATACGAGACTTTCGTGGAATAAGCCCCAAGCAGTTTGACGGTAGAGGGAATTTCTCTATGGGCGTCACTGAGCAGATAATCTTTCCAGAGATTGATTACGAAAAAATTGATAAGTTGCGTGGGCTAGATATTACTATCACCACTACAGCGCGTAACGACGATGAAGGCCGCGCATTACTACGCGCCTTTAACTTCCCGTTGAAAAGTTGAGGGTTTAGATAAATGGCTAAGACATCTATGGTTCAGCGCGAGCTTAAGCGCACCAAAACAGTTGCAAAGTTCGCTGCGAAGCGTGCTGCGATAAAAGCGATAATTAGTAGCGTTACAGCCAGCGACGAAGAACGCTGGGAAGCGCAACAGAAGTTACAAAAGTTGCCGCGTGATGCGAGCCCAGTACGTCAGCGTAATCGATGTCGTATCACGGGACGCCCACATGGCGTTTACAGTAAGTTTGGCCTGTGCCGAAACAAACTACGCGAAGCAGCAATGCGTGGTGAAGTTCCGGGACTGGTTAAAGCCAGTTGGTAGGTTGAGGAGCCAAACACTATGAGTATGCAAGATCCTATTTCAGATATGTTGACCCGCATTCGCAATGCGCACCACCGTAGCAAGCCAGAGGTGACTATGCCTGCTTCAAAGCTTAAGGCTGCTTTGGCCAAGGTGTTGCAAGACGAAGGTTATATTGGTGGCTTTAGTGTCACAGACGAAGTAAAGCCGAGTTTAACGGTTAAGCTAAAGTATTTTGAAGGCAAGCCAGTAATCGAAGAGATTACTCGCATCAGTAAGCCCAGTTTGCGACTTTATGTTGGCACTAACGATTTGCCAAAAGTGCGCAGTGGTCTTGGTGTTGCTATTGTCTCTACTAGCAAGGGCGTGATGACTGATCGTGCCGCCAGAGCAGCCGGTATCGGTGGTGAAGTGCTCTGTACAGTATTTTGATGGGAAATTAAAATGTCTAGAGTTGCGAATAATCCAGTTGAACTGCCAAACGGTGTAGAAGTTACCTTAGGTGGGACAGAACTATCAGTGAAGGGTGCCAGGGGTATCTTAGCGATGCCGATCAACGAGCAAGTTGAAATTAAGCAAGAAGATAATATGCTTACTTTTGCGGCTCGTTCTAGCGACGCATTTGCTCGCGCAATGTCCGGGACTACCCGTTCATTAGTGAACAATATGGTCACTGGGGTAACACAGGGCTTTGAGAAGAAATTGGATCTGGTTGGTGTTGGTTACAGGGCGCAGGTGCAGGGCTCAAAAATTAATTTAACACTTGGTTTTTCACATCCAGTTGTTTATGAGTTACCCGATGGCGTAACTGCAGAGACACCAAGTCAGACCGAAGTGCTATTAAAGTCTTCAGACAAGCAGAAATTAGGGCAGGTAGCAGCTGAGATTCGTGCTTTCCGGCCACCTGAGCCATATAAGGGTAAGGGCGTTAGAATTTCTGGTGAGTATGTAAGACGTAAAGAAGCCAAAAAGAAGTAACAGGGTATAACGATGAGCGATAAAAAAGTTTCACGTCAGCGCAGAGCTAAGAGAGTGCGGATGAAGATCCGTGAGCAGGGCGTAACACGGTTATGTGTTAACCGTACTCCACGTCATATCTATGCGCAGATTATTGCGGCTGGAGGGGATAAAGTTCTCGCCACGGCCTCGACGCTAGAAAAAGAATTACGTGTTGGAAGCACTGGCAATATCGACGCTGCCTCAGCGGTCGGCAAGTTAGTTGCTGAACGAGCGGTAGCCGCTGGTGTTACCTCTGTAGCATTTGATCGTAGTGGATTTAAATATCATGGCCGTGTTAAAGCACTGGCAGACGCCGCGCGTGAAGCCGGCCTCGAATTTTAATAGGTAGAAGATATGGCTCGTACAGATCAAAAAGATGCTGCTGCTGAAGGCATGATGGAAAAGCTAGTCCAAGTTAACCGTGTTGCAAAAACGGTTAAGGGTGGTCGGATTTTTGCTTTTACGGCGCTCACCGTTGTTGGTGACGGCAATGGTAAGGTTGGCTTTGGGCGCGGTAAGGCTCGCGAAGTGCCAATGGCAATTCAGAAGGCTATGGAAGCTGCACGTCGCAACATGATTGAGGTTTCTCTGAATGGGACAACGATCCAGTATCCCACTAAAGGAATACATGCGGCGTCTAAGATCTATATGCAGCCTGCATCCGAAGGTACTGGTGTTATTGCTGGTGGTGCGATGCGGTCTGTTTTAGAGTTAGCTGGAGTTCAAAACGTTTTGGCCAAGTGCTACGGCTCTACGAATCCAGTTAATGTTGTAGAGCGACTTTTAAAGCGTTAGAAGCAATGAGTTCTCCGGACGATGTTGCAGCAAAACGTGGAAAATCTGTAGAAGAAATTCTTAATTAAGTGACGGCCTACTAGGCACGTCGGTTATTGGATGTAGATCATGGCTAATGCGAAAATATTAAAAGTTAAAGTGACGCAAACTAAGAGCTCTATTGGTAGGTTAAAGAACCATAAGGCCTGTTTGATGGGTTTGGGCCTGCGTCGGATTGGGCATACTGTTGAGGTTGAAGATACCCCGTCAGTTCGTGGAATGATAAATAAAGTTAACTATATGTTACAGGTTGAGGAGGCTTAAGATGCGCCTGAATACGCTTAGCCCGGCTCCGGGCAGTACAAAAGACCGTAAACGTGCTGGCCGTGGTATTGGCAGTGGTTTAGGGAAAACTGCCGGTCGAGGCCATAAAGGTCAGTCATCACGCTCTGGCGGTAGTATTCGTCCTGGATTTGAAGGCGGTCAGATGCCTCTCCAAAAGCGTCTTCCTAAATATGGTTTTACCTCTAAATTAGCTGCGGTTACGGCAGAGATTCGGTTATCTGAGCTTGATTTAGTAGAAGGTGCCCTTATTGATATGGATTCACTGCGAAAGGCGGGATTGATTAATAGTAATATTCTTCGGGCCAAGGTGTTTTGCTCGGGCGAAGTGACAAAAGCGGTCACTTTGCGAGGGGTTGGAGCCACTAAAGGTGCCATTGCAGCGATTGAAGCTGCCGGCGGCAAGGTAGAAGAGTAAACAATAATGGCTAAACCAGGTGGTATGCCCGTGGGCAAGCAAAAAGGATTAGGTGAGCTCTGGGCTCGTCTGCGCTTTTTGTTCATGGCAATTATCATCTACCGTATCGGTACCCACATTCCGGTACCAGGCTTCGATCCAGATCGTCTGGCTGATCTTTTTGGTCAGAACCAAGGCACGTTTCTCGGCTTGTTTAATATGTTCTCTGGCGGGGCGCTTGAGAGATTAAGTATTTTGGCCCTGGGGGTTATGCCCTATATCTCGGCTTCGATCATAATGCAGTTGCTATCTGCTACGGTGCCGTCGCTTGAGCAGCTTAAGAAAGAAGGTGATAGTGGGCGTAGGACGATTAACCGATATACCCGATACGGGACGGTTTTGTTGGCGACCATTCAAGGCACTGCGATGTCTGTTGGATTTGCTTCTCAAGGACTGGCTTATGAAGTAAGCACCATGTTTTATGCGGTTGCTATTTCATCGTTGGTGGCCGGTGCGATATTTTTAATGTGGCTGGGTGAGCAGATCACTGAGCGCGGTATTGGTAATGGCATTTCTATGCTGATATTCGCTGGTATCGTTGCGGGAATTCCCGGCGCAGTTGGACAGGCTTTAGAGTCAGCTAGGCAAGGCGACCTAAATCCTCTAATGCTGATTTTTGTTCTATTAATAGCCGTCGGTGTTGTATATTTTGTAGTCTTTATAGAGCGTGGGCAGCGTCGTTTGACCGTTAACTATGCTCAGCGACAGGGCCGTCAAGCCTACAATGCGCAAGCGTCCCATCTGCCGCTGAAAGTTAATATGGCCGGTGTGATCCCGGCGATTTTTGCCAGCAGCTTGTTGTTATTCCCAGCCTCTATAAGTCAGTGGTTTGGGCAGGGAGTTAATGCGCCAGCTTGGTTGCAAGATGTTGCAATACTGATAGGTCCAGGACAGCCTCTTTATATTTTGCTGTTCTCTAGTTTGATTATTTTCTTCAGTTTCTTTTATACGGCGTTGATGTATAACCCAAGAGAAGTCGCTGATAACTTGAAGAAAGGTGGTGCATACCTGCCCGGGATTCGTCCTGGAGAGCACACCGCTAAATATATTGATAGTGTCACCACCAGGTTGACATTGATAGGTGGTGTATACATTACCTTGATCTGTCTGATGCCACAGTTCTTAAACGTGTACTTTAATGTACCGTTTTATCTGGGTGGGACGTCACTGTTAATTGCGGTTGTTGTAACAATGGATTTTATGGCTCAAGTGCAGTCTCATCTAATGTCACAACAATATGATTCGCTGATGAAAAAGGCCAACCTTAAAAACGTTGGCCGTCGATAGAGAGGTGATGCTGTGAAAGTACGTGCATCGGTTAAAAAGATTTGTCGAAATTGTAAAGTTGTCCGTCGTAAGGGCGTGGTTCGTATTATTTGTACTGTTGAGCCTCGTCATAAACAGCGCCAAGGATAATTGGTTGATTTTTGATTGATCTATCGGTATTCTACCGCGCCTTTTTGCAGTTACTGCAAGGCCGGGGTACTGAGTAAACCCGTAGTATAAGTGGAGTAATGTGAATGGCCCGTATTGCCGGTGTCAACATTCCTGATAACAAGCACGCAGTGATCTCACTGACGTACGTGTTTGGTATTGGTCGCCCTACCGCCAGAAAGATCTGTGCGGAAGTGGGTATTGCAGAGGACACTAAAATTTCTGCATTAAACGATGGTGAACTTGATCAGTTGCGTACTGCCGTAGGGCAAAACGAGGTTGAGGGTGATCTGCGTAGAGAAACGAGCATGAATATTAAGCGTTTGATGGATTTGGGTTGCTATCGCGGTCTTCGTCATCGACGTAATTTGCCGGTGCGTGGACAGCGCACCAAAACGAACGCGCGCACCCGTAAAGGTCCCAAGCGTCCCATTAAACGATAATTAGGATCGGTTTGTTATGGCAAAAGCAGCAGCTAAACCAGCCCGTAAAAAGGTAAAGAAGACCGTCATTGACGGGGTGGCGCATATTTATGCGTCGTTTAATAATACTATTGTGACTATCACCGATCGTCAGGGTAATACCCTCTCATGGGCGACTTCTGGTGGGTCTGGGTTCCGTGGTTCGCGCAAGAGTACCCCTTTTGCAGCGCAGGTAGCTGCAGAACGTGCTGGTGAAGCCGCCAAGGACTACGGGTTGAAAAACCTTGACGTTCAAGTTAAGGGTCCTGGTCCAGGCAGAGAGTCAGCAGTTCGTGCGCTCAATAATGCCGGATACAAAATTACTAACATTACGGATGTGACGCCAGTTCCACATAACGGCTGCCGTCCTCCCAAAAAACGCCGCGTGTAAGAGAGAACAATAATGGCTAGATATCTTGGACCAACTTGTAAACTATCACGTCGTGAAGGGACAGATCTGTTCCTTAAAAGCGGCGTGCGTCCCCTAGAATCAAAATGTCGAGCAGACAGCGCACCAGGTCAGCATGGCCAGCGTCGCGGGCGTTTGTCAGATTATGGTGTCCAGTTGCGCGAGAAGCAAAAGGTACGTCGTATCTATGGCGTTTTGGAAAAGCAATTTAGGGGCTATTACAGGGCCGCAGCCTCAATTAAAGGTAATACGGGTGAAAACCTATTGACCTTGCTTGAGTCACGTCTTGATAACGTTGTTTACAGAATGGGTTTTGGTGCTACTCGTGCCGAGTCGCGGCAGTTGGTGGCGCATAACTCTATCTTAGTCAATGGCGAAAAAGTTAATATCGCGTCATTCCGAGTCAAAGAAGGTGATTTGGTTGGGCTACGCGAGAAATCTAAGAAGCAACTCCGTGTGCAGACTGCTATGCAGCTTGCAGCGCAGAGAGGGGAAGTTGAGTGGATCAGTGTCGATAGTAATAAAATGGAAGGCACGTTTACTCGATATCCTGACCGTTCCGACTTGCCTTCAGAAATTAATGAGAATCTGATCGTGGAACTTTACTCCAAATAATGGCTGTTAGCTCTTACAGGTAATAATATGCAAAATTCTGCTACTGAAATGCTTACACCGCGAAATATCGATGTAACTGCTTATAATTCCACCCATGCTAAGGTTGTTCTTGAACCTCTTGAGCGTGGTTTTGGTCATACATTAGGCAATGCGCTGCGTCGTATTTTGCTGTCCTCAATGTCTGGCTGCGCCATTGTCGAAGTCGAAATTGACGGTGTAGAACATGAATACAGTACGATTGAGGGTATTCAAGAGGATGTTATAGAAATGCTGCTTAACCTTAAGGGTGTAGCAGTGGTAATGGAAGGTCGAGACGAGACGACAGTAACCTTGAAGGCAAAAGGACCCTGTGTAGTGACAGCTGGCGATATTGAGTGTGACAGCCATTTAGAAGTCATTAACCCTGACCATGTAATTGCTACTATCTCAGGTAAAACCTCACTAAATATGCGACTTAAGGTAGTGCGTGGGAGAGGCTATCAGCCGTCTGACTCTAGAGTTAGTGAAGAGGAAGGTCGCACTATTGGCCGTCTGCAGCTCGACGCTTCTTTTAGTCCGATATCTAAGGTGTCTTACAGCGTTGAAAGTGCTCGAGTTGAGAACCGCACCGATCTTGATAAGTTAGTGTTGGAGCTTGAGACTAACGGTACTATTGATCCCGAGGAGTCGATTAGACGCGCCGCGACTATTTTGCAACAGCAAATGGCAGTATTTGTCGATCTACAAGGTGAGAAAACAGCCGAGCCAGAAGAGAAAGAAGAACAGATTGATCCTATTCTGCTCCGTCCGGTTGATGACCTTGAACTCACAGTAAGATCTGCAAATTGTCTTAAAGCAGAAAGTATTTACTATATTGGTGATTTAATTCAGCGTACTGAAGTTGAGTTATTGAAAACGCCAAATTTAGGTAAGAAGTCGCTTACAGAGATTAAAGATGTTTTAGCCTCACGTGGTTTATCATTGGGCATGCGCCTAGAGAACTGGCCTCCGGCGAGTCTTAAAAGTGAACGCGATTTAGGTTAAGTTATTTTATTTAGAAAGCATTGCTGAGAAAGCAACGAATTAAGGAATTGAATCATGCGTCATCGCTATAGTGGCCGCAAGCTGAACAAAACAGGCACTCATAAAAGGGCAATGTTCCGAAATATGACTGCGTCTTTGGTTGAGCACGAGCTAATTAAGACTACTCTGCCCAAAGCAAAGGAGCTCCGTCGTTTTGCTGAGCCGTTTATTACGCTAGCAAAGGAAGACAGCGTTGCTAATCGTCGGTTGGCGTTTGATCGGCTGCGTGATAAAGCAACAGTTGGAAAGTTATTTTCTGATCTTGGACCGCGGTTTTCCGAGCGGCCGGGTGGATATCTACGTATTTTGAAATGTGGTAATCGTACTGGAGATAAGGCTCCTATGGCTTATGTTGAGCTTGTGGGTCGCAAGATGGGTGAATCTTCGGGCGAAGTCCTGGAAACCGCAGCTGAGTAGCGGTTTCTACCGAACAATCAAAGCCGAGTTCTTGCTCGGCTTTTTTGTGTCTATTTAAATGAGCATAATTGGCGTCGCCTAGGTATTTAAGTGGACGTATTCTTGGGTATCCAGGTTCATGATTCTCATTGCACCACCCCATATGTAGCCAGTGTCTAAAGGAAACAGATTGACGCCGCAATCGCGCCCTTTTAAAGCGGCCCAATGGCCAAAGATTATTTTATTCCCACGGCTTTTTCGGCCTGCGTGATCGAACCAAGCTTTATACCCGGCAGGTGGATTAATGGTGCTTTTAGAGTCGAGCTCTAGCTCCCCTTGGGCCTTACAAAACCTCATACGTGTTAAATAATTAGTGATGACTCTTAGTCTGTCGGGCGACTCTAGATTATCTGACCAAAGCAGCGGAAGGTTGCCGTACATAGCGGCGAAATAATCACCGCTATTCTCTGAGGTCAGTGCTCGGCTGACCTCACTGGCAAGCTCCTCTGCTTGCGCAATGGACCATTGAGGGGGAATTCCCGCGTGAACAACCGTATAGCCTTTAATATTTAATAGAAGAGGTTGTTGCTGCAACCAGCCAAGTATTTCATCTCTATCTGATGCCTCAAGAATCGGGTTGAGCGTGTCTTTTGACGTAGGATTTCTTATTCCATGAGCTATCGCCAGCAGGTGGAGGTCGTGGTTTCCTAATACAGTGGTAAATGAATCACCGAGATTTTTACAATAACGTAAGGTTTCGAGTGATTTTGGTCCTCGATTAACGAGATCGCCAACGGCTATTAGATGGTCCTTATTGGGATCAAACTGAATCTTAGATAGGAGCTCCGTCAAGGCATCAAAACAGCCCTGAATATCGCCTACAGCATAATGAGTCATCTAATGGACTAGGTTGGGAGTTGAGAGGAGAAACGGCTTGACTAGCGCATTAAAGGCCACACCACAATCATCGACAAACTGGTATGAGCCTTCCATGGTCCCCACAGGGGTGTCTAGAACCACTGCGCTAGTGTACTCATAGTGGTCGCCACTCAGGATGATAGGCTGTTTTCCGACAACACCTTCTCCATGCACCTCCCGCCGCTCTTGGTTAGAATCGATAATAATCCAATGCCGTGTAAGTAGCTTCGCTGAACGCACACTCTGGTTTTTAATCGTTATATGGTAGGCAAATACATAGCGACCTTCTTCGGGACGGGATTCTTCGTCTAGATACTCAGTAATGACTGTAACCATAATAGGGTGCTTGCTAATAGTCATTAGGTCTCGCTCATTGATTGATTAATGTGATTTGCAATTGCGACAAAATCGCTGACGGCCAGTTGTTCTGGCCGCAATGAAAGGTCCAGTTGTCCCTCTAAGTCACCCAAACAGTGTGTTAGCGATTTCAAACAGTTTCGGAGGGTCTTTCGACGCTGTTGAAAACTCAGATTAACGACTTGCCGGAATAAAATTTCATTTTCAGCAATAAAGGGCTTTTGTCGGTGGGGTTTTAATCTAACAACGGCAGATTGAACTTTTGGGGCTGGCCTAAAGGATTCGGGAGGGACAGGGATAATCGGCATCACCTGGCAGTGATACTGAATCATTACAGACAGTCTTCCATAGGTCTTGTTGCCAGGGCTCGCGCCCAAACGGTCAACCACTTCGCGCTGCAACATGAAATGCATATCTTTGATCAGATGACCCACTTGAAGTAGATGAAAGAGAATTGGAGTGGAAATATTGTAGGGCAAGTTCCCTACCAGTCGCAAATCTCGGCCATCATAAAATTGGCTGAAATCTACCTCTAGGGCATCGCCACTGTGAATAGTAAATTCAGGATAAGCAGCAAATTTAGTGGCTAAAAACTTCACCAAATCACGATCTAATTCCAAAACCGACATACTGGGACATCGTTTTATTAGATGCTCAGTCAGCGCAGCAGTACCAGGACCGATTTCTATAAGGTTATCACTTACTTTCGGACCAATGGCAGAGATTATTTGGCTTATTACCCGTTGGTCGATAAGGAAATTTTGGCCAAATCGTTTGCGAGGCTGGTGGTCCTTCTTCATATCTGGTTGCTGGCCATTTGCACGGCGACCTTTATTGCAGTCTGTAAACTACCAATGTCAGCAGAACCGGTACCGGCCAAATCTAATGCTGTACCGTGATCAACTGATGTCCTGATAATAGGCAGGCCAAGGGTTATGTTGGCGGCTCTGCCAAAGCCCTGATACTTCAGTACAGGTAATCCTTGGTCGTGGTACATGACTAAAACTGCATCTGCACCCCTAAGGTATTTCGGGGTAAATAGAGTGTCAGCGGGTAGCGGCCCCACCAGATTAAAGCCGGCCTCGCGATACTGACTAATTACAGGCTCTATAATATCAATCTCTTCTCGACCTAAATGACCGCCTTCTCCGGCGTGAGGATTAAGGCCGCTGACCAAAATTGTAGGCAGTTTTATGCCGAATTTATCTTGAAGGCCTTTGTATAGCACATCGATGACGGACCTGAGTAGTTCGGCAGAAATAGCGTCAGGGACATCACGAAGAGGGAGGTGAGTGGTCGCTAAAGCAACACGTAACTGCTCTGTTGCCAACATCATTACCACGGTACCACTCTTTGTTTTTTCAGCTAAATATTCAGTGTGGCCGCTAAATCTAATACCAGCGTCATTAATAATTGATTTCTGTACAGGCCCCGTCACCATCGCGTGGCATATACCTTGTTCACAGGAAGCGATCGCGGCATCTAAACAGTTGAGCACATAGGGTGCATTGGCTCGATTTAGCACGCCAGGTTCAACTGGCATCGCCACCTTAATCGGAACAATAGCAAGTTCACCTGGGATTGATGAGACAAAGTCGTCTTTCACTTCAACTAAATTAAGCGGCAGATTTAACAGCGCGGCACGTGCGGCCAACATATCTGGATCGGCGAACGCTATAAATTGTTGTTGCTGTATTTGCTGGACCAATTGGACTAGTACATCAGGGCCTATCCCGGAGGGCTCCCCCGGGCTCAATGCCAGATTGAGTGTCATGACTGAGTGGGCTCTTTAATTTCGATAAAGGCCTCGTCACGTATTTCCTGAAGCCAGACTTGTAGCTCTTCTTCATACTTTCGCTGTCGGAGCATATTTTGTGCTCTGTTCCTCAAGATCTCATCACTAAAATCCTGTTCTCGACGCTCGGTGACTTGCAGGATATGCCAACCAAATTGAGATGAGAACGGCGCACTTACGTCATTGACTGCAATTGTACTCATGGTTTGCTCAAACTCAGGAACAAACATTCCTGGAGTGGACCAGCCTAATTCGCCGCCATTTAAAGCAGAGCCCGGATCTTCTGAAAATTCTTTAGCTAGAATGGAAAAGCCTTTCCCTGCGATAATCTGAGAGCGCAAATTATTGAGTTGAGCAATAGTAGTACTTACATCGCGAATTTGATTGGGTTTAATTAGAATGTGCCGTGCGAAGTGCTGCTCTATCAATTGCTTTTCGCCACCACGACGCTCATAGAGTTTAATTAAGTGGTAGCCTGCGTCGCTACGGATAGGTTTGGATACCTCACCGAGGTTTAGTTGCTCCACAGCATCAATAAATACACCGGGTAATTGCGCCATTTTTCTCCAACCAAGGTCGCCACCTTGAAGAGCGGATTGATCTGCAGAGTTGGCAATGGCTAGCGCTCTAAAATCTTCTCCCTTATTAGTTTGATCTAACAATTCTAAGGTCTTCGCAAGTATTTCATCGACCTCCTGCTTGCTAGACCCACTGGATATTGAAAGCAAAATTTGACCAATATTAACATCGGGAGAGGTGACAAAACGACCTTCTTCGGAACTCAAAAAATTATCTAATTCCTGCTCGCTAATTCTGATGCGACGCATCACCTTTCCTTGCTGGACCCTAAGAATTGTCATTTCATTGCGAATTTCTTCTCGAATTATACCTACGCTACTACCCTGCAGGGCAAGTTCGTCAATATACTCATCCATAGTTTGTTTGTTGTTTGTGGCGATTCGAGCTATAGCTTGATTGAGTTCTTCATCAGTGATGCGGATGCCTGCGCTGTAACCCATAGTAAGTTGCAGGCGCTCAGAGATTAGTCTCTCGAGTATCTGTTGCCTCAGAATATCCTCTGGTGGCGCCTGAGTACCAGAAGCCTGAATCTGAGTTAGTACCGCCATCATTCTTTGATCTAGCTCGCTTTGTAAGACCACATCATCATCGACGATGGCGGTTATCTTATCCAAGACCTTAATCTGAGCATTAACCATGCTAGGTAAAAAAAGCATGCTAAAAACTAAGATTAATCCAGCGAGGTTTTGCTTAGAAGTTCTCTGTATGTTCATATCCATAAATACCATTACTTAACAGTGTATCTACCCGGCCACTGCTGCCAGCCAGACCTTTAAATTCTATTTGGAAAAAGAGACCATTTTTGCCTCTTAATTCTTGCTCGGGAAACAATACCTTATCATTTCTGTCCAACCACCTGCGAGCGACAAGGGATGCTCTCCAGCAACAGTTGTTGTATTCGAACCCCGCGAACACTTCAAGTTCCCTGCGATTTGTAAAATCATGACTCCAGCGCCCAACAAGATTAAAATTATTCGATACCGGAATGAAGGCCGACACAGTAGCTTGCTTTATGTCTTGGTCGATTGACTGGACATCATATAACCGAGCAGCCCTGCTAGTATATCGATAAGTGAAGTTGAATAGTCGTCTTTCTTGGTCATTATAGCGAAGGCTTAGGCTACTTTTTTGTAGCTGGCGATCGAAATCGTTATAGACGAGGTCTGTGTTGAAACGCCATTTTTTATTGATTCGACCGGCTAATTCTATCGCGATGAGAGATTTGTCTCGACCAATATTGGATAATTCTGTGGCAGTGGGCACGGCTGTCAACGTGACTAGTCGATCTGCGTAGTACACAGACTGCGCAATACTGGCTCTGAAGCGTTCTTGGCCGGATGCTTGGTCAATAAAGCGAGTGGTAAAACCTACCGTCAAACGCTCATCGTCAGAGATTCTATCGCCGCCAACGAAGCGACCGTCGCGAAACAGTTTTTCGTAAGAGGGAGTGAGTTCTCTCGTGTCAAAGTCAGGTAAAGACGATTGATCTCTGTAGGTTGATTTGAGATAAAACAGTCGCGGCTCAAAAGTTTGCGTATAACCGGCCAACCAACTTGAATTTCTATCGAATAAGACGCTAGTATCAAGACTGTATACAGGAACGGTAATTTCGGGACTTCTATTAGTCAACTGGGCTGAAAGATCATCTGGATAATCGAGGCTGTAGGCAAGGTGCTTCAATTGTATTTTAGGTTTGAAATAACCCCAGTTCCAGCGTTGATCCCAACTTATGCCGTAATCAACACGACTGCGAGTACCTTCAACCATGTCTGGATTACTGTGGTTAAATATGGTGTATCGGGTGTTAAGGTCAATCACCATATTATTAGCAAAACGATAATATCCATCGACAACCACATTAGGTAAGACTGAGTACTGATCATCTAACCCTTCTGTGATTACCTGATAGTCCCGACTTTCGATGCGATAGTTCCAATGATCAGTTTTATAGCTAGCATCGACTCGCTGTTGCAAGTGGGTTCTGCTAGTCTCATCGAGCGTCATATTGCCAAGATCACGAACGTATTGTATGTCGCTGACCCTGCTGTAATCTATCAAAGTGGACCAAGGCAGGCCTTCGCCGCCAAGATGGCTGAGATTAAACTTATAGCGATCTTCACCCTCATTCAGATAAAGCCCAGTCAGGGGGTCAATTTTTTCAGCATCATTTCCACCTTTGTCGTTGTTCAAAAAAGCCGCAGAAACCTTACTTTTTGACCAACTATTCAAATAACGAAAATCTGTCTCTAGGCTGAAACCGCGGTGTTGAATGTAGCGCGGAGATATTGTGGCGTCGTAATTTTCAGCGATATTCCAATAAATTGGCTGGGTAAAGTCTAAGCCATTTTTTTGGTTCATATCGATCCAGGGAAACAGTAAGCCTGATGCGCGACGATCATCGATTGGAAATTTCATGTAGGGTAGGTAGAAAATTGGTACATCTTTGACTTCTAGGCGGGCGCTTCTCACTGTTGCGAAACCAGAATCTTGGTCAATTTTAATTTCTTTAGTCACTAACTGCCAGCTTGAATCGCCGGGTTCACAGGACGAGTATGAAGCATCAGAGATGACGATAATATCTTCGGTTGTCCGGTTTACTTGCCTGGCGACGCCGCGGACTGAAGCCTTATGAATGACATAAGTGACATTGTTGACCTGTACATTTTGGGTAGCCATATCAATGATGGCCTCATCGCCAATCAGCAACAACCCCGGTTCACGAAATTGTACATTGCCTTTCAGCGAAACCTGTCCGATCGCCTTATCCACTCTGGCATGACTGCTGCGAACCTCACGGTTACCGTGAAATATCTCAACATCACCCTCTAAGATCGCTACTGAATCAGATGGGGCTTCAGTGGAGATAGCTTTAATCCTTAGAGGTGCATCTTCCATCTTCAAATCAGCGTCTTGACCATCATATTGAGGTTCAACATAGCCACCACAACAATTAGACGGGAGTTTGCTGCGTTGCTCGTCGGTCATAGCCTGGGCTTTAATCCAGTCAAGGCTGTGTGGTGTGGTATCACTTTCAGTCGCTACGGCGGTTATTGGCCATGCGAGAATGATGGCCGCCGCTGTTATACAACGCAGACGAAGTCGGGTAACAATGTATTGATTTGCTAGCATCAGAGCCAGAGTCCAACAGTCATATTAATACCGAAACATTTTACCTGATATATTCGACTATTAACGCGATCAAATGACTTAAATGAGCTAAAATTAAATTTTATTGCCAAGGGAGAATAGAGACAGTGGTTGCCGCTGATAAGCCAACCTCCTTTGGAGGAATAAAGACGGATGAGTAACGATCTCAGTCAGGGTTTTACAGATTGGATTTTGGCTTATGTGCCCGCTGGCAATAAGCTTGCCGAGCCGCTGACTGTATCGCCCCTTAAAGGTGATGCCGGGTTTCGCCGTTATTATCGATTAAATACCCAGCCAAGCCTTATTGCAGTTAATTCGCCTCCAAGCAAGGAAAAGAACGAGGCTTACGTTGATATCTCTTTAGTCTTTAAAACTGCTGGCATAAGGCGACCTTCGATTAGAGCGGTTGATTTCAGTCGAGGCTTTTTACTGTTAGAAGACTTTGGTGATCAATTAGTACAGTCAGTTCTCACCGATAAGACCGTTGAATATCGATATCAGCAAGCGGAGTCGACGCTCCTATCAATTCAGCAATTACCGATTAACCCTCAGGTTTTCAAAGCATATGACGCAGATCTGTTGTCTGAAGAGCTCGATTTATTTCAACAGTGGTTTGTAAAAGAGTTACTCGGTATCAGGATTGATTCTGCGGCACAGCTTATGATTAAAACACTTTACAGCGATTTAATCTGTAGCGCTTTAGAGCAACCCAAGGTTATTGTTCACCGAGACTACCACTCACGTAATTTAATGATTTTGAATGATGACAGCATTGGAGTGATCGACTTCCAAGATGCTGTCTACGGCCCTATTACCTACGATTTAGTGTCTCTTTTAAGGGATTGCTATGTGCGCTGGCCTATGGCGTTAGTCCAAGAAAGGACGCTAAAGTATAAACAAAAATTAGAGCAGTTAGGACTAGTAGAGGGAGTTGGCGACCAGGATTTTTTACGTTGGTTCGATCTTATGGGGTTACAAAGACATTTAAAAGTGATGGGTATATTTTCTAGGTTGGCCTTAAGAGATCAAAAAGTTGATTATTTGAATGATCTCTCTCTCGTGATTGCCTATAGCTTGGAGGTAGCCAATCTTTACCCAGAGACCCGGGAATTTGGCTATTGGTTTAAGCAAGAAATCACACCCTGGTTGCTCAAAAAAAGTTGGTATAAGGAATGGAGTGCTCTGCAATGAAGGCAATGATTTTGGCCGCTGGATTGGGTGCTCGACTTCGGCCACTAACCAACAGTATACCCAAGCCCATGCTTAAGGTCGCCGGGAAACCGTTGCTTGAATATCATCTTGAAAGGTTGTCGCACGCTGGTATTACCGAAATTGTCATCAATATCTCTTGGTTAGCGGATCAAATAGAAGATTATTTTTCTGACGGTAGCGACTTTGGAGTGAACATTAATTGGTCGCATGAAGACATTCCTTTAGAGACTGGGGGTGGTATTTTTAATGCTTTGCCGGCCTTAGGGTCAGCCCCTTTTTTATTAATCAGTGGTGATGTTTGGACTGATTTCCCGATTGAAACGCTATTGATAAAACCGATGGAATCGAAAAATCTAGCGCATTTAGTGTTGGTAGATAATCCTGAGCACAACCTTATGGGAGACTTTTCGCTAGAACATAGTAGAGTAGGCTTTGAGGCAGAACGACATACCTATAGTGGCATCAGCATATTAAGCCCTGAGTTGTTCAATGATATTGATGCGCAGAAGAACGTTTTCCCGTTGAGAAATGTACTGCGACCAGCGATTCTCTCCAATCGGATAAGCGGCACCCTTTATTCAGGGGAATGGTGTGATGTTGGGACTTTACAACGGTATAATAAGTTACATAAGCCGATAACTGAGGGCTAAAATGTCGCTACAGGCGAGGTTTAAATTTTTTTTCTGGACGGCTATTTTAGCTGTGGCAATACTGTCCCTATTGCCTATTATTGTGCCTCACGAACTGGTCAGCTGGCAGGATAAAGTGCATCATTCCGTAGCTTATGGGCTGCTCTTCCTCTTAGCTATCTGTGCTTATGGGTATCGATTTACGCTTTGGAGAATTGGTGTTGTTCTAGCACTTTTTGGTTTACTTATGGAAATAGCTCAGTCCATGACGGCGTATCGTTACGGGGATCCACTTGATTTCCTTGCCAATATTTCGGGCATCCTTTTAGTCGGTATTGCATATAGCTTGCGAGGACGGAGGTCATGATTTCAGTGTATCGTGGTAGTGATTATTTTGAAGCTCAGCTATTAAGAGACTTAATCGAACAAGCCGGTGTTCAGGTTTTTCTCCACGGAGCTTCATTGCAGGGTGGATTGGGCGAGGCCGCGGTCATGGGTCACCTGTCGATCATGGTCAATGAAAGAGATCAGTCCCAGGCGGCAGACGTAGTGATGGCCTACGAGCGTGGCGACTTTACTTTAGAGGACGAATAATGAGTTATCAAATTAAGCACCTGATGCTCTGGATTGCCCCTCTTGCGGGCACCTGTGTCTCGGCTTTAATGCTATCTTACGGATGGGCAATTGAGGGAGCTCTAACTGCTGGCCTGACGGTTCTTTGCGCACTGTGGTGGATATTTGAGCCCATTCCTATTCCAGCAACATCTATGATCCCCTTAGGCGTTATGCCTCTGCTGGGTATACTCGATGGGAAGCAAGTTGCTCAGGCTTATGGTGACCCACTTATTATTTTATTAATGGGTGGTGCCATGCTGTCAAAAGCGATGGAAAAAAGCGGCGCTCATCGACGGATTGCTTTGGGGCTAGTGAATCTGTTTGGCGGCGAGAATCAGAGTCGATTAGTGTTTGGCTTTATGGTTGCGTCTGCAGCCTTGAGTATGTGGGTGTCAAACACGGCAACTACGCTTATGTTACTCCCTGTCGCCTATGCCGTGATAGACAGTGTAAAAAGTTCTGAGGAAAGCCAAAAGCTCGCTGTGGCTCTTCTTCTAGGCATTGCTTACTCGGCTAGTATTGGTGGTTTAGGTACTCCCATAGGCTCGCCGCCTAATGTTATTTTTCTTAAAGTGTATGCTGAAACTACGGGTTTTATGCCGAGCTTTAGTCAATGGATGGCCTGGGCCCTACCCGTGGTCGTGATTATGATTCCTGTGGCTGGCTTATGGATGACACGTCATCTAAAAAATGGCTCACCATTAGTAATACCTAAAGTTGGCGATTGGCGTGCCGAAGAAATTCGCGTGTTAATTATATTTGGTTTGACTGCTCTAGCTTGGATTACCCTGCGTGAGCCATACGGTGGATGGACTACCTGGTTCGGCGTACCTTCTGCAAATTATGCTGCAGTTGCCTTAACGGCAGTGGTACTAATGTTTGTCATACCTAATGGCTCCGGAGGCAAATTGTTGGATTGGGAGTCGGCATCCACCATTCACTGGGGGGTTTTGCTGTTATTTGCCGGAGGCATAGCCATTGCGAAAGCCTTTGCGATCACAGGTATTAGCTCGGCAATCGGTGATGCGCTTTCCGGTGTGACTCGCTTATCAATTATTGTGGTGATAGCCGTTGTTGCTATGGCGGTCACCTTCCTCACGGAAATAACCAGCAACACCGCAACAACAGCCTTATTAATGCCAATTCTTGCGGCGGCTTCTTTAGGCGCCGGCTTTGAACCCGCATTATTAATGTTGCCAGCAGCACTATCTGCAAGCTGTGCTTTCATGTTGCCAGTGGCTACTGGGCCCAACGCGATTGTTTTTGGTACTGGCAAAATTACAGTTGAACAAATGGTAAGAGAAGGGCTAATGCTCAATTTAATCGGGATTCTGGTGATTACTTGCGTGGTTTATTTCTGGTTAGGCGGGTAGAAAAATTAAAAATTAACCCGCTCTGAAGAATTTGTACTAGTTTTCTATTAGCAACTTAACGTTGCTTGGTTTTAGGATTTGACTACCAGCGAAAGACAGAACCAAGGTAGTCATCTCATCCCAAACGTCTGCTTTTCGAATGCCCTTAATCGCCTGATCAATGGCCCCAGCTTGATACATTAACATTCTAAGGTGGGCGCCACTGCATCGTTTCAGTGCGCGACGAAATAGGGGTAAGCGTTTTTCCCAAACCCCAGCATTTTTTAGCGCCCAGTCGCTATGCTCACCTCGAGCTACCTGCTCGCTGGCTTTAACTAAAATACGTAATTCACGGGTGATAGACCAAAGCAGAGGGACTGCGTCGGTGCCTTCGTTCTGTAATCCGCGTAATGATCTTGCCGCAGACTGAGCGTCCCCCATCAAGATTTTATCAACAAATTCAAACAGGTTGTATCGCGCACTATCAGCCACTACGGAGGACATAGTTATGGCATCAACCTTCCCGTCTACTGATAATAATTTAAGCTTCTCTATTTCTTGAGTGGCGGCTAAGAGATTACCCTCAACGCGCTCGGCAAGGATCTGGACTGCCTCTTGGTTTGCGGCTATCCCGGAATTTTGCAAACGTTGTTTAATCCAGCGCGGCAATTGCTCGGCAGTGATAGGCCAAACTTGAACATGGGCTCCCAATGATTCTATGCTTTTAACCCACTGACTATTTTGTGCTGCACGCTCAAGTTTAGGTACTATTATTAGCAATAGATTATCGGGGTTTGGGTTAGCGCATAGTTCGCAAATTGCTTTGCTGCCCTTATCGCCTGGTTTACCATTACCAATGTTGATTTCAATTATTTTTTTCTCAGCAAACAATGATAGTGCGTTAGCTTCATTGTACAATTGGTCCCAATCAAATTTACCATCGCCATAAAAAACATCTCTTTCTGAGAAACCCCGCTGCCGAGCGGCATAGCGCAGAGCATCTGCGGATTCTTGCGCGAGTAAGGGTTCATCCCCACTAATTATATAGGCAGGCAATAGGTCTCTTTGAAGGTGAGCGCCAAGTTGCTCTGGTCGTATTTTCATCTCTTTTCCTTAGGATTTATTAGAGCTCCCTTCACTGAGGAAAAATGCGTAATCGTTCTAATATTTGACGCACTATATCCTCGCGCATCCCGTTACGAACAAATCTTTCCTCATTATCTGAGGCTAGAATATCGTCCTCGCTAAATTCATAAACACGTTCCACCGAGGCAGTGAACAAAGGTGTTATTTGATTAGCTTCAGAGTCGCTAATATAAAAATCAACCTCTTCATTAAGTTGGTACTCAGCGACTCTGGCGCTGGCATTAAGACTTGCGGTACCATAGTGTTGCCGAAAGTCGACAATTACTACAGTATAGTCTGCGCCTGCATAAGTAGCTGCGACCTTGACACCATAGGTGCTCAGAGCTCGCTTTAGTTCTGTGATCAGGGCGCTACTAGGATTGCTTGAAGAAATATAAATACTGCCCACTGATGAGGGGACAATTTGCGCATCCCGCAATTGCCACCCACAGCTAGAGATTATGAGAGTAAGGGTCATGAGTAAGATTTTTTGTTTCATCATCAGCCTCTTAGTTAGCGACTATATTAATTAACCTGCCGGGCACAATAATTATTTTACGAATGACAAAACCGTCTATAAAGCGTAAAACGTTATCATCTTTGAGGGCAATATCTTCAATTTCTTGCTTGGAAATATTGGCAGACACATCGATTTTCCCGCGTACCTTGCCATTCACTTGAAGGACCAAGGTTATTGATGTACGAATCAATGCGGTCTCATCGACAGCAGGCCAGCTTGCATCTGCTACTGACTCTGAGTTGCCCAGAGTCGCCCACAAACTATGACAGATATGCGGCGCCACAGGCGATAAGAGTAAAATAGCACAGGTCAAAGCTTCATGTCTCACCGCGATAGATTGCCCATCTAACTCAGTTAACTTAGCTACGTCGTTTAATAATTCCATAACTGCCGCAATCGCAGTGTTAAAGGTATTGCGCCGACCATAATCATCGTTAACTTTGCCAATAGTTTGGTGAGTCTTGCGTCGTAAGTCTTTTTGCGCCTCGTTAAGGGCGCCGACATTTAGCGGGTCGAGGGTATTGAGGATTAGGTGATCATGAACCATCTTCCACAGTTTACGCAAGAAGCGGTAGGCGCCAGAAACGCCCTCGTCACTCCACTCTAGGGTTTGCTCTGGAGGCGCTGCAAACATTGTGAACAGCCGCACTGTATCAGCACCATGCTTGTCAATAGCAGTCTGTGGGTCTATACCGTTATTCTTAGACTTAGACATTTTAGTAATGCCACCACTCTGCACTGGCATGCCGGTTTTAATTTCGGTGGCAGTCAGGGCGCGACCTTTGGCATCTCGATCGACCTTAACTTCACTGGGAGACAGCCAGACTTTCCTGCCCGCATTCTCAGTGTAAAACGATTCTGCCAGGACCATACCTTGGCATAGCAGGCTCTTGAAAGGTTCGCTACTGCTCACTAGCCCTTCATCTCGCAGTAGTTTGTGATAAAACCGAGCATATAGCAGATGCAAAATAGCATGTTCTATACCCCCCACATATTGATCTACTGGAAGCCAGTAATTGGCTCGCTCTGGGTCGAGCATTGCGCTGTCCAGATCGGAGCAGGTAAACCTAGCGTGATACCAAGAGGACTCCATAAAGGTGTCGAAAGTGTCAGTTTCACGCTCAACTGATTGGCCGTTCAAATCGGTCATACGCCAATTTTTGTCTGCCTTGATCGGCGATTGGATACCGTCCATTGTAACGTCGGTGGGCAAAATTATAGGTAATTTATCTAGAGGTACTGGAATTTCACCACCCTCAGCTAAGTTGTACATTGGGATAGGCGCTCCCCAGTAACGTTGACGGCTAACACCCCAGTCACGAAGACGATAATTGGTGGTTACTGTGCCATGGTTAGTCGCCTCAAGATCAGTTGCCATGCCATCAAAGGCGGCAGAAAAATCAAGCCCATCGTATGGGCCTGAATTAATTAATATTCCTTTATCAACAAAAGCATCAACATCAACATCACAGCTTTGGTTGTCTATTGGAGCCACAACCTGCTTTATCGGTAGACGATATTTTTTGGCAAACTCGTGGTCACGCTGGTCATGAGCGGGCACTGCCATTACTGCTCCGGAGCCATAGTCCATCAATACATAATTTCCCACCCACAGGGGGACAGTTTCCCCAGTCAATGGATGCACGGCTGTAATTCCAGTATCTATGCCAAGCTTTTCCATCGTGGCCATCTCTGCCTCGGACATCTGTTGTTTTCGGCACTGTTCTATGAAGTCGGCTAAGGCAGTATTAGTTTGAGCCACTTCTAACGCTATTGGATGTTGGGTTGCTAATGTTAGATAGGTGACGCCCATCAAAGTGTCAGGTCGCGTGGTATACACCTCGAAGTTTTGATGTTCGCCAATGCTTTGTAATAGATCAAAGGTAACATTGATGCCGCGACTTTTGCCAATCCAGTTGCGCTGCATAGTTTTCACTTGTTCAGGCCATTGGTCTAGGTCATCTAAATCGTCCAATAGCTGCTCAGCATAGTCGGTGATACGGATGAACCATTGGGGAATTTCTTTTCGCTCTACAGGGGTGTCGCAGCGCCAACAACAACCGTCTATCACTTGCTCATTGGCAAGTACAGTGGCGTCATTAGGACACCAGTTAACTGCACTAGTCTTTTTGTAAACGAGACCTTTTTCATACAACTTGGTAAAAAACCATTGTTCCCAGCGGTAATAGTTGGGCTCGCAGGTGGCTAATTCTCGCGACCAGTCGATACCAAAGCCGAGCGACTTTAACTGCGCCTTCATATAGGCAATGTTTTCATGGGTCCATTTAGCCGGTGCGGTTTTGTTTTCAACGGCAGCATTTTCAGCCGGCAAGCCAAAGGCGTCCCAGCCCATGGGGTGAAGAACATTTTTTCCTTGCATGCGCTGATACCGAGCAATCACGTCGGTTATTGTATAGTTACGCACATGACCCATATGAAGCTTTCCGCTAGGGTAGGGAAACATAGCGAGGCAATAGAATTTTTCTTTATCAGGATCTTCAGTGACTTCAAAGGTCTTGTTGTCTGTCCAAAATTGCTGGGCTTCTCGTTCTATCTGGGCGGGGTTATATACTACGTCTGAAGTCATCAATATTCACTGCTTATAGGGTTTACGAATTAAGCATGAATTATAGGCGAATGCTGCCCGCTCTAACAGTCACTCGCGACGAATATCCAGAAGAGTATTCATCGCGAGGACGACGAAGCCGTTGTCGTCAGGTTTTAGCTGGCTTGACGGGCGGGTATACCAAGCTTTTTGAGCCTAGCGGCCATATCCTCTGCCGAGGTTGCAGCTTGAATATCGCGGTCAATGTAGAGGATTTTGCCATCTTTACCTATATAGATGGTATGGCGGTTTGGAACGCCGTAAAAGGCCAACACATCATAGGCTGTTGCAACTTCCTTCGTTGGGTCGCTCAGTAAGGGAAAGTCAGCGCCATTCTCTGCGGCAAATTCTTTGTTGGTTTCCAGAGAATCAACGCTAGCCATGAAATAGGTCACATCTAACTCTTTGAGCAAATGACCATTCTCGGCTAGGGATTTACACTCAATGGTGCACCCCGACGTAAATGCCCTGGGATACCATGCAATCACAATCGCTTGCTTGTTGCGAAATTGCTCTAGCGTGTAGGTATTGCCATCGGTCGCTTCCAATGTGAACCCGGGAGCCTGATCACCTATTTCTAAAGCAATTGTTGAAAGTGAAACTGTTAAGCCGATTAAAAGGATAAGTAATGTTTTTTTAACTGTCATGTCTTGGGACCTCCTCGATCGCAATTTTATTTTTTGTCCTAATTAAAATGATGCAAATAAGTAAAACTATAGCAAGGGTCGGCCATGATCTAAACTTAGAAAATGCCGTGACACCGACTCTGGGTTGCACAATGCCTGATAGCTCAGAGGTCTCGTACTGCTCAATTTTTTGGTAGATTAGACCCCTATGATCAACCAGTGCAGAAATGCCATTATTAGTGCCGCGTATTAAAGGCTTAGCATTTTCCAGCGCTCTCATTTGAGCCATTTGCATATGTTGTTTGGGGCCAATAGAGCGACCAAACCAAGCATCATTGCTCACCGTCATAATAACCGATGACTTGGTACTATTACGAGCGACCAGGTCTGGATAGACCACTTCATAGCAAATAGCCGCTGAAATAAAGTGCCCCTGTACCGAAAACGGATGTTGGTTGGCCGCGCCAATTGCAATTGACGACATAGGTAGATCGAAGAACTTTATCAGTCCGCGCAGTATCGGCTCAAAGGGGACATATTCACCGAAAGGCACCAGACGTGTTTTATTATACTGTCCGCTGGATAGACCGAGAGCAATCATCGAATTAAAGTAGCGGCGGGTTTCGTTGTCGTAGGTCACTATGCCCGACAGTAGGCTGGTATTTGTTTTTAAGGCTTTTTCCTGAAGGTCTTGCATGAAGTCAGGGATGCGCTCTGGAATAGCAGGCACAGCCATTTCTGGCCAGACGATCAGGTCTTTATCCCAGTGACTCTCACTTTGCGTGGTTAACTGCCTAAGGATCGCTGATTGCTTTTCTGCAGACCATTTTTCACCCTGTGGGATGTTGGGCTGGATCAGTGTTACTGATAAAGGCACGCCACTTTTCTCGGTCCATTCATATTGCTGTAAGCAATAGCCTGCGGCCACAAAAAATAGCAGGGCTACCATCGACTGACGCACTGCAGAGACTTTAATGTGTCCTTGGCAAATTAGCGTTAAAAGTACCCCGGAAAATGCAGCAATAAGACTTAGCCATAAAACGCCGCCAACAGGAGCCCAGCCATTAAGCCAGGTTTCGGTGTGACTATAACCGGCAAATAGCCAGGGAAACCCGGTCAAAAACCAGGTTCTTATCCATTCACTAAGAACCCAGATGGAAGGAAGTCCGAGTATCCAGCTAATAGGCGTTTGAGGGATAAGCGCGCTCAGGGCGTAGGGCACGGCAAATAGAAAAGCTAAAAAAAGACAAAACAATGCTGTCGCCAATAGGGCTAGGGGTGCGGCGACAAACCCATACTCATGAATGCTGACATAGAGCCAACTGGCGCCGGAGAAAAACAAACCAAAAGCATAGGTGGTAGTGTCCAAAAGTGTTTGTTTGATGGTTTTATGTTGCAGGGCTCTGAACAGCAGGGCAATACTAATGAGCACCGCCGGCCAAAAATGAAAAGGCGCTAAGCCAAGCGGAAATATGGCGCCAGCAAAAAGTAGGCCCCCGTAATGTTGAAGTTTTCCGACGCCGCTCATTAGATCGTTTTAGAGACTTGAAGCAAGGTTATCTTTCTCTTGTCTGCTGCGATCACGGTGAAATCAAAACTTTCGATACTGACTGTTTCATCCACCGTGGGTAGTCGGCCAAGGGCGTGTACAACGATTCCACCTACGGTGTCGAATTCATCATCCGGTAAGCCGACATCAAAATATTCGTTAAAGTCCGCTATTTCAGCAATCGCATCCACCGAATAGAGATTGTCGCCTAGTTTACGAATTAGCTCTGGCCCATGTTTATCAGTCTCATCTTCAATCTCACCAACTATTTCCTCTAAGACATCTTCAATAGTTAGTAGCCCAGATACTCCACCATATTCGTTTACCACTATCGCCATGTGGTAGCGGTGCTCTCGAAATTCTTGTAGGAGAATATTAATTCGCTTACTTTCCGGGATAATATTGGCTGGCCGCAATAGGCTCTTTAAATCAAAGGTCTCTTTGCCAGACAGAACTAACGGCAGTAATTCTTTGGCCAACAGAATACCCTGAATATCATCGGAAGATTCTCCTACCACAGGAAAGCGAGAATGCTGTGATTGAATAACTATGTTAAGAATTTTCTCCAATGATAAGTCAGCTTCAATCATTTTCATTTGCGAGCGTGGAATCATAATCTCCCGCGCCTGTAAATCAGACACCTTTAGCGCCCCTTCCATAATCTGCAGTGCGCCAGCGTCAATAATTGATTCGTTCTCTGCGCTTCGCAGCATGTCAGCGACTTCATCACTGCTCGTTGGATTAGCTGAAAAGACCCTAGACATCCTTTTCAAGAAAGAGGGTTCAGTAGAATTTGGGTTGGATGATTCGTCGGGCATGATTTTCTCAGTTATTTCCGCTAGGCTGATTATCGCTTACAGACTCTCGGTAGGGCGCTGGAAAATCCAGGCCGAGTAAAATTTCAGTTTCTAGGCTTTCCATAATTTCTGCATCTTCCTCATCGCTGTGATCATATCCTAGCAAATGTAGAACACCATGAATAATCATATGTGCCCAGTGCGCATCGATTGATTTATGTTGTTCCTTTGCTTCTCGTGCCACGACGGGCGCACAAATCACAAGGTCACCCAGTATCGGCAGAGGTTCAGGCGCAACAGCGTCAAAGGGAAATGAGAGAACATTTGTAGGCCCTGTCTTTCCACGATATTGGTTGTTGAGTAGAGCACTTTCCTGCTCACCTACAATCCTTATGCTGACCTCTGATGTATCGGTTGTTTTTAGTGCCGCCATAACCCAGCGCTGAATGCTCGCTTCGTCAGGAGATTCTTCGGATTTGCAGGCCCTCTGAATGTGGGTGGAAATAGTCATAGATTAGAGAGTCAGGACTCTTTTTCATGCGCATCGTAGGCATCTACGATACTTTGAATAATAGGATGGCGGACAACATCTCGAGACTCAAAATGAGTGAAGCTAATGTCTTCAATATTTTTTAGAACGCTACAAGCGTGCACTAGCCCTGAGTTAACGCCGCGAGGAAGATCTATCTGTGACATATCACCGGTGATAACCGCGGTGGAACCAAAGCCAATCCTGGTAAGAAACATTTTCATCTGTTCTCGGGTGGTATTTTGACTTTCATCAAGAATGATATAAGCACCATTTAAAGTACGACCCCGCATAAAGGCGAGAGGCGCTATTTCAATGACATTGCGTTCCTGAAATTTGGCGACTGTCTCAAAGCCAAGCATCTCGTGCAAAGCGTCATACAGGGGACGCAGATAGGGATCAACTTTTTGTGCCAGATCGCCAGGCAAAAAACCAAGCCTCTCTCCAGCCTCGACGGCGGGTCGAACCAGCAGAATACGTTCAACTTCGTTTCTCAATAAGGCTTCCACTGCGCACGCGACAGCGAGGTAAGTTTTCCCCGTTCCGGCAGGCCCTATACCAAAATTAATATCATGAGTTTGCATGGCGCGCACATAGCGCTGCTGGTTTAGTCCGCGGGGTTTGATATTACCTTTTTTGGTGCGGATAACTGAAAAATTCTCGATATCACTGGGGACAGGGATGGTCTTAGCGGTTTGATCCATAGGCGTTCGTCTCTCATATTGTCGCAGGTGGAGATGCACCTCTTCGGGAGATACATCGTCATAGTGCGCTGTGTGCTGATAAAGATTATAGATAACATCTGCAGCATGCTGAGCAGGTTCTGCATCGCCGTAGATCGCGAAGAAGTTATCCCGTGAACGTATTTCCACATCTAAGCGCTGTTCAATTAGATGTAAATTACCGTCAAACTGCCCGCAGAGTGAGGCAAGACGATGAGCTTTATTCGGCTCAAGGGTAATGTTAAGGGCAGCAAGATGGCTTTCCAGTTGTTTCAAGGGGTGTTTAAAAACCTCTACCATTATGTAATATAGCTAGCATAGCTTGATCTTAAGAGAAGGGTAAACTCTTTTTATTACACAGTTATTGTAAATAACACCAGTTCTTACAAATTCAAGGCCCAAATTAAGGAGTTATTAGTCGCAAAATTTCAGGCTAAGACTCCTCGGAGCGAGTTGGGTAGAGCTTCTGTAATGACTGCATCAGCAAATTCACCGATAAGGCTATGGTCGCTGGCACGGAAATTAACCACTCGATTATTTTCCGTGCGACCCTGTAATTGGCCGGGGTCTTTTCGAGAAATGCCGGTCACTAAAAGCCGCTGTGTGCTGCCTACCATCCGACGGCTAATTTCACTAGCATTCTGCAAGATGCGACTTTGGAGAATTTTAAGACGTTGTTTCTTTACCTCGTCACTCACAGTATCTGCCAAGTCTGCCGCGGGAGTACCCGGCCGAGCGCTGTAAATAAAACTAAATGAGGTATCAAACCCAATTTGCTCTATAAGTTTCATAGTGGCTGCAAAATCATCCTCGGTTTCGTTTGGGAAGCCAATAATAAAATCAGAGGAAATGCTTATGTCAGGGCGTAATTCTCGCAGGCGACGAATTTTTGACTTGTACTCAATAGCCGTGTGCCCGCGCTTCATCGCCATCAAGATTCGATCCGAGCCGCTCTGCACAGGTAAGTGCAGGTGACTTACTAACTCTGGGACCTTGCTGTAAACGTCGATAAGGGCGTCAGAGAATTCCACTGGGTGAGAGGTGGTATAGCGAATACGATCAATGCCATCAATTCTGGCAACAAATGGGATTAATTCGGCAAAGTCGCATATTGAGCCGTCGGGCATGTCCCCGCGATAGGCATTAACATTCTGACCAAGTAGGTTAACTTCACGAACGCCTTGTTCGGCCAGAGAGCTTATCTCAGCGAGGACATCAGTGATTGGGCGACTTACCTCTTCTCCACGGGTGTAAGGAACCACGCAAAAAGTACAATATTTAGAGCAACCTTCCATTATTGAAACGAAGGCGCTAACGCCGTCTGCTTCTGGGGTTGGTAGTCGATCGAATTTCTCGATTTCTGGAAAACTGATATCGACAACAACCGTGCCGCCAGCTTTTCTTGACTCCATCATCTCCGGCAATCGATGCAGGGTTTGAGGGCCAAAAATCAAATCAACAAATGGCGCGCGCTTTGAAATTGCTTCGCCTTCTTGGCTGGCAACACAGCCGCCAACGCCAATAATTAAATCAGGTTTAGCTTCTTTTAGATGCTTCCAGCGGCCTAATTGGTGGAAGACTTTTTCTTGGGCTTTTTCACGAATTGAGCAAGTATTGAGCAGTATTACATCTGCATCTTTTGCGTTATCAGTGACCACCATTTGGTGACTTTCGCCGAGTAAATCCCGCATGCGGGCGGAGTCATACTCATTCATTTGACAGCCATGAGTGACGATATGTAGTTTCTTAACGGGCTTTTGATGCATGGGCTACAAATTTCTTTTTAAATAGACACGCATTATAGCCTTGAGCCGGTAATCCGCAACATTTTGCAGTGCGATTAAACTGGCTTGTGGTATTATTCGCTTCTTTAGTTTTATACCAATAATAGTGGCACCCTATGGCGAGCGAACCCATTTATCGAATAACCTTTCACAACCAAGGTCATGTGTATGAGATCTATGCTCGGCATGTTTTTCAAAGTGACCTTTGGGGCTTTCTTGAAGTTGAAGAATTTATATTTGGAGAGCGCTCGCAAATGATAGTGGATCCTGCTGAGGAGAAATTAAAAAATGAATTTTCCGGGATAAAGCGCAGCTTTATTCCTATGCAATCGATTGTACGTATCGATGAGGTTGAAAAGGAAGGTACAGGAAAAATTACCGCAGCAAGTGGCAGTAATGTTAGTCCATTTCCATTTCCATCTATGGCTAAAATAAAACCTTCCGCGGATTAAGAGCTGCCCTGTTTTGGATGTTTTTAATACTGTTTTACTTTTCCATTTAGTGTACGTTTTTGATTAGCATTGCTATAACAAGACTTCAACGAGTACTAACAATGTCAAAATCGGATATTAAATTATTGCCATTTGAATTTGCTCGAAGTAATGGTCTGTTACTTCGAGAATTAGAGGGTGACTTGGTATTGTCTCCCGAAGCTAGTCAGTGGGCTATCTCAGAGGTTATTCGAACTAGTAGCAGTTTTTCCGCAGTTACGCGTATTGATGGTGAATCTTTCGAAAAAATGCTGTCGTCCATCTATAGCGGCCGTGAAAACTCCTCAGAATCAGTAATGGAAGATATTAAGGATTTTGTCGACATGGAGTCTGCAGCGGCAGAGTTGGAAGATACTGGCGACCTCCTAGACTCTGAAGATGATGCGCCCATTATCCGTCTTCTCAATGCGATTTTGGCCGAGTCGTTAAAAGAAAATGCCTCGGATATTCATATTGAGCCCTATGAGAAGGAATCCTTGGTGCGGTTTCGTCTCGACGGCGTTCTCAGCACGGTGTTAAAACCCTCAACGCAGATTACTCCTCTACTAATTTCTCGTATTAAGGTGATGTCAAAACTTGATATTGCAGAAAAAAGATTACCTCAAGACGGACGCATGAGTGTCAAGCTTGGGGGGCGTAGCATCGATTTGCGTATTTCCACTATGCCCTCAAGCCATGGTGAGAGAGTGGTAATGAGACTATTGGATAAAGATGCGGGTAAGCTTCAGGTTGACGACCTGGGTATGCCTAAGGATACCTCTGACCAGCTTGACGATTTAATTCGTCGTCCCCATGGGATTATTTTGGTCACCGGTCCCACAGGGTCAGGTAAAACTACAACCCTCTATGCCGCATTACAGAAAATGGATCGACAGGGTCGCAATATTATGACCGTTGAGGATCCTGTGGAATATGATTTGCTTGGCATTAGTCAAACCCAAATAAATCTGCGCGCTGGAATGACGTTTGCGCGGGGATTAAAAGCTATTTTACGTCAGGATCCAGATGTCATCTTGATCGGTGAGATTCGCGATGGAGAGACGGCTGAAATCGCTACTCAATCAAGCTTGACAGGTCACTTAGTACTGTCCACTCTTCATACTAATACGGCGGCGGGCGCTATTACTCGGCTGCAGGACCTCGGCGTTGATAGCTTTTTACTGGCATCTACCGTCAGAGGCATCCTGTCTCAACGATTACTGCGTAGGCTTTGTCTTAGTTGCCGTCAACCAGTTGAGCCCAATGAATTTAATCGGGAGTTATTGAATTTAGATGTCGGCAAGACTATTTACCAGGCTGGCGGTTGCCCTAAATGCAACAGCACCGGCTATGCAGGTCGCCAAGCTCTGTTTGAATTGGTTACCGTGGACGCGGCGCTGCAAAAACTAATTCATGAAAATTCTGGAGAAATTGAGCTGGAAGCTACGATTCGTCAACAGGTGCCTAGTATTCGCCAAGCGGGACTTAAGTTGGTTTGTGATGGGGTCACCACAATCGAAGAAGTTCTTCGCGTCACCAGTGTGTAACTGACTATGCCTGCTTTTGATTACTCAGCCTATAATACAGATGGTAAACTTGTAGATGGCGTAATAACGGCTGATTCTGAACGTCAAGCGAGACGTCTTTTGAAGGATAAAAAGCTATTACCCTCGACTCTCTCAAAAGTTAGTCAGGCTAGTAAGCACAAGGGATCTCACTTTGGACGTCAGGCCAAGGTTGATAATTTCGACCTATCATTACTGCTTCACCAGCAGGCGATTCTGATTCAATCAGGATTACCCCTTGAAGAATCTCTGCGTATGACTATCGAGCAGGCGGAGACCGATAAACAGCGGCGCATGGTGGGAAGTTGGCGCAGCGAAATTACGGAGGGTCGCAGTTTTTCTGAAGCCTTGCGCCGTTCGCCCTATAAGATTCCCGATAGTGTTATCGCAGGTGTTGGAGTGGGTGAGGAGAGCGGGCATCTGGACAAGATTTTATTACGCCTTGCAGAAGAACTTGAAACGAGCGCCGAAAACCGTAAAACCATCACGCGCGCATTGGTCTATCCGATGACATTGATTAGCGTTTCGATCATTATGATTTCAATGATGATGGTTTGGGTGGTGCCAAAGATCACTGCGGTATTCGCCAGCTCAAACCGTGAGTTACCTTTGATTACCAAAGTGGTGGTTAGTTTGAGTGACTTTACCCAGGACTACGGTCTATATCTTTTAGGGTTAATTGTTCTACTCGTTTTAGGTTTCCGCCGAGCGATGCAAAATGCTGAGCGAAAACAACGTTGGCATGCTTTTATACTGACCCTGCCGGGCGTGGGTCGCTGGCTACGCATGGCTGATATTTCAGACTGGGCACGTAGTTTAGGGGTTCTTTTAAATAGCGGAGTTCCAGCATTGGCAGCGCTCAATATATCATCGGCGGTAGTCAGTAACCTTTCGCTGCAAAGCAAATTCAAAAAGGTTACTGAAGCTATGCGTCAGGGCTCTAGCCTCCGCAAGGCGCTGGAAGATAACCTGGACGGCAGTGGGTTCTTAGTTCATATGGTGGGCAGTGGCGAAGCCTCTAGTGAGTTGGATAAAATGTTGCTGCGAGTGGCTGAGTATTATTCGGTTAGGTTAAATAACGCTGTTGAGGTGTTTTTAAAGTTGCTTAACCCAATCTTGATCATTCTTATGGGTGCGATGATCTTAGCTATCGTTGCGGCAATTATGTTGCCGATCATGGATATGAACAATGCGATTTAATTATTCGGAAAGACGATTCAAATGGAGATAAATACGATTAAAGAAGAGGTTAATAAGATGAAGTCAAACAAAAAGCAGCGCGGGTTTACGTTGATTGAAGTGATGATCGTAGTGACCATTATGGCGTTGATGATTGCGGCAATTGCACCGAATTTGTTTAGAAATGTTGTGAAAGCAGAGGCTACGCGGGTAGCTTCAGATATTCGCCAAGTTGAGAGTGCTTTGAAATTTTACCGACTGGATAACTATCGCTATCCTTCCCAGTCTCAAGGTCTAGAGGCGTTAGTTTCATCGCCCTCAGGATCAGGCGCAGGGAAGTGGAACGGGCCTTATTTAGATAAACTACCCACAGACCCTTGGGGTATTCAATACCAATACTTAAATCCAGGCACTCACGGCAAGCAGATTGAGATATATACTTTGGGTGTAGATAACGTTGAAGGTGGAGAGGGTTCGGATAAAGACTGGGGTAATTGGAATCTTGACTAAATATTGCTTTATTCGCCAGCTAACTCGAATGCCTACTTAGGCTTTATGAAGCGATCTCAGGGTTTTACCCTAATCGAGTTACTCATTGTCGTCGCCATTGTTGTGATTTTGTCAGCCATTAGCGGTTTGGCTATTAATCAGGCGTTTGATCGCCGCTATTCAGCAGAAGCGGACAAACTACTTATTTGGATGCAGCAACTCTCAGAGCGTTCGTCACTTGAGGGTGCCGCCTATGGTGTTGTTACAGAGACAGACAATGATCGGCGAGAGGCTACCCAGCTTCGTGCCCTGGTCTACTTTAACAATCGATGGATCGCAGTGACGTCGCCGGAGCCTTTTGTACTTGGGACGGAATCTAATGTTGACTGGGACATGGATATGCAGGAGGAGGAGCTATTACCTCAAAGCCAACCGCAGGCGTTGGGCTTGATGGATAGCGATGGATTAAAAGCAACAGAAAAAGAATTTTTACTACCAGAAATGGCATTCTTACCTGATGGTTACATAGAGCCTCAAGGAGCCATTCAGTTGTCTTTTGAATCTTCTGAATTAACCTACTCCTTTGTCTGGGATGATGAGGTCTCAATGATGATTTTAGAATCGAACATCTTATGAGATGTGCGACCGAAAACAGAGGTTTTACTCTGATCGAAGTGATGGTCGCCCTGTTTATACTGAGCTTGGTGTTGAGTAGTGCGGTGCAAATGGTGCATCAATACAGTGATGAACGACTGCGTATTAGAGAGCGTTTTTTCGCTAATCAAGTGGCTTGGAATCATCTCCTTGAGCGTTATGAGCATTCTCAGAAATGGTCAGTTAGTCCGGACTTAAAAATAAAAGGTATTGACGTACAAGCTGGGCAGGACTGGCGCTGGGAAATGAAAATTGAAAAGGCTATGGGTCAAGAATTATATCGCTACCAAGTCCAGTCGGGGTCAGTTGGTAGTAAATCATACCAAGCCACCTTAGCTGTTTATCTGGTTGAAGATTAGATGCCCAAACCTTATTCCTCTAATCACCAAGCTGGCTTCACCTTAATTGAGGTGCTGGTGTCCTTGGGTATATTGGCGGTAATGTCAGTGATGTCCTACCAGGCGGTGGAGGTGGTGTTGGGCGCCAATGAACGCAGTCGCACAGATCTTGCCGAGGAAGTAAAATTACAGCGCGCATGGCAAATTATTGGACGCGATTTACTACATATCAGGCCTCGTCGTTTTGCCGATGGATTGGGAGAAATTGAGGACGCCTATTTGACTAATCCCAGCGAGTTCGGAGTTCGTTTTAGTCGTGGTGGTGGCCCCATGGTCAGGTCCAATCCCAGTGGCGTTCGCAGGATAGACTACAAGCTTAATGATCAGCGGCAATTGCAGCGGACATCCTGGGCTATTACTGAGTCACCGCGACTTAGTGATGGCAATACATTTACCCTTATCGATGGCGTTAAAAATATCGTTTTTGAGCATCTTGGGCCGACGGGCTACTCTAAAGACTGGCCGCCAATTAACGCGACGCTAACTAAAAAAGCATTGCCGAAGATGATTAGGGTAACGATTACATTAGACGATGATCGCGAGACTTCTCGCTTGTTCCCTGGA
>DGAQ01000004.1:41338-94812 GCA_002382445.1 Porticoccaceae bacterium UBA4026
CTCGCTTGTTCCCTGGAGTGGTTCGTGATTAAAAGAATGCCTCAAAAGCAGCGCGGTGTCGCTCTCTTGGCAGCACTAATTTTAATATTGGCCGTAGTGCTTATTTTAACTAACATTTTTTATCGCCACCAGATTGACGTTACTCAAGCCTCTGCGTCTTTACATGGTGATCAAGCGCTATTAATAGCTATGAGTGCAGAGGGTTGGGCGGGTGATTTGTTATCGACTAAAAATGATAACAGGAATACCGACGATTATGGTGAGATATGGGCCCAGGCTATGCCATTGCTCCCCGTCGAAGGGGGCACTCTAAAGGGCTGTATCAGCGACTTACAGGGTAGGGTAAACCTTAATAGTTTTAGCGTCTACAACAGTGCGTCACTTAATCAGGAGATTAATAGTTTTGGTACTATGGGTGTGGCTAAAGCTTGGCTAAATCTTATGGAAACACTGCAAATTCTCGCTAGCCTTGATCGAGTAGCTACCATTATTGATTGGGTAGATGAAGATTCTTCTGTGATTAATAGCTGGGGTGCGGAGCAGCCGGATTATGAGGGGCTCACATTTCCTAGAATGGTGGCTAATGATCTTATCTCTGACACATCTGAACTCGCTGCGATTAAGGGTTATTCTGTACAGGAAGTTCAGATGCTTTTGCCTTGGGTAACTGCGTTACCTAGTCCAACCTCCATCAATATTAACACCGCGCCAGAGCGATTGGTTCTCGCCCTTGGTGGAGAAGATGGGCAGCAATTTCTAGATATAGTGAATCAAGGTAGGCCGTTCAGTGATATAAATGTTTTTCACCAAGACCTAGAGGCCTATTTTCTGATTCCTATGGATGATATTAAAAAGCGTTGGCCACAAGCGTTAGTCTCGGTAAATTCAGATTATTTCCAACTCTATCTTGAAGTCACTTTGGGTGAGGCCCGAATTCAAGTGAAGAGTATAATGGACAGGAAAAACAGGCCTAAACCGGTTATCATTGCTAGAGAGATTATTATTGTGCCAGCTAGCCTGCCGGATGAAAAAGATTTGTCCGATGCTGAGAAATTATTTGCCAAAAAGAGCGACAATAATGATGAACCTGACGAAGAGTCTTTACCACAAAACAAACTAGTACAGCCGGCCTGCGTCGCTATGGGTCTGATGGGAGAAATCACTTAAATGAGTGTCGAGCATATTTATAATCTCGATCAACGGGTCGGCAGCGTAGAGGATCCTTTGCACTCTGTGGCGGGCACTAATACTGAGACGATGAGTTTATGGATTCCAAGCGAAAGAGTTGGTCTGCATTGGGTAGATATTCCATCTGCACCCCAGCGCAAGTGGGCTGAACTCATTCCCTGGATGTTAGAAGATCGAATATTACAGCCTATTGAAGAGATGCATTTTGTAGTGGCAGGGCGTAGTAATAGTCAATTACAGATCCTGGCGGTTAGTCATCAAGATATGAAAGAGTGGAGGCGAATTGCCGATAATGCAGGGGTCACTGCTATTGCTATGGTGCCTGACTTTATGGCGCTACATTGGGAGCCAGGAATAATTAGCGTTGGCTGGCGAGAGGGCATGTTGTTGGTCAGGCAGTCTCAGAACACCGGGTTTGCTGCTGAGCCTAATGTAGGCTGGACTATCTTAGAGTCTCTTGTGCAGGACTCGAGTCAAGCGCCGCGATTGTCCCTATCTGTGCCCGATCTTAATATGGTGCCAAAACAGTTGACCCAAGATGCCAACATCAATAGTTCAGTCATTGACTGGCATTTTTCTCATTTTGATCCTAGCTTGAACCTAATGACGGGAGCCTTTAAGCCGGCTCCAAAGCAAACTATACTGTCTTTTTGGTGGCCAGTTGCCGCTGCGGCCTGCCTACTTTTAGCGCTTTGGGTAGGATACCTGCAGACCGCAAATCGGGCGCTGGAATTCGAAGTTGCAGGCTTACAGCAGAACGTGCTCGCCAATTACACCCGCTTGTTTAGTGGTTCTAAGCCTAGTCTTCAGACACTTAAAGCTACCGGTGAGAGTCAGGTCGATCAATTATTTAAACAGCAACAAAGCCTACAAGGCCAACCTATGGCAGCGCTCCTTGCACTTGATAAGATTATGGCCGGCTGTCAGTGCGAACTTGAGGGCTTTTCTGCAAATCAGGACGGGTTAAATCTGACTCTTCGTGGGGGTGCTGAGTTAGCTAAAAAATCGCTGGCAATGAAAGGCTACCAATTTAGCCTCAACCAGGATAAGGCTGCCGGCTCTGATATCTTTTTATTATCAGTCACCGGGTTGAAAAATCAAGGGTCTGGCCGATGAAAGTATTTATCAACAGTCTAAGAGACCGCTTAAAGGATCTCCAGTCTCGTGAGAGACAGCTGCTGCTAATAGGGTTAGTCTTATTATTTTTTACCGCTATTTATGTAGCTTTGACTCCCATAATGACAAAACATGATCAATTAATTAGCCAATCAAATCAGCTGAAAAGTGATTTGCAGTGGCTACAACAACAGAGTGCGGTGCTATCGAGGTTAGCTAACGGTTGTGGCAATCAAGGGTTTCAGCAAGGCTCTGGTCGGGAAAATCTAACTAAATTAGTCAGGCGTAACCAGTTGCGGCTGAGTCAGATTCGAGACTTAAATAACGGCTTTGAGTTAAGGTTTAGTGGTGATAACGCCAATGGGATGTTGCGCTTGACGCATCAGGTCGCCTGTGCCGGATTTAAGGTGCAGTCTCTCAAGATTGAGAGTTCTTCATCAGAGATATTTGAAGGATCCATGGAGATAATCTATGTTGAAAACTGAACTTAAAAACCCTCAACAGTGGTCTCGCTTGGCGGCAATCGTAGTTATGGCGATACTCTCTATCTATTTGATTGTCTTGATCGGGTTTCAACTGCAACCCACTAAGACACCTTCTTTGGTCATTGCGAGAGTAGCATCAGGCGTGGTGGTGGGCTGGGATTGGTTTGGTCGCCAAAGAGTGGTTGCTCCAGTGCAAATTCAAAAAGAACTGACCAATGCGCAAATCAATGCTGAATTGCTTGGCGTTATGCTGGCCGGCGCTGCTTCATCGGCAACCCTTAAATTTAATGGCAAGCCGGAACAGGTTTATCAGAAGGGTGACAAGCTTGATGGAAAGATGGAGCTTATTGATATTGAGGCTTACCGTATTGTGATTAGTGATAATGGTATTAACAAACAACTGTTAATGAAAAAATCAGATGTCATTATAGAGTCACAACTGCAAGATGAGAATGTTGATACCCAAGCGCAGGGCTTTGCATTGGCCAATATGTTTGGTGCCGTGCCTGTGAATATTGGAGGTGATACGGGCTTCAAAATTAACAATCTATCGGCTGATATGCAGGGAATGGCAGACCTACGAGATGGTGATGTGGTGGTACAGATTGACGGCCTTTCGGTGCAAGATTTAATGTCTGATCCTGTTCAGTGGATGAGCTATAGTAACTCAAGTAGCCTTCCGGTAACCCTTGTGCGCGAAGGTCGGGAAGAAATTATTTATGTCAACGCAGCCAGCCTCTCGGCTAAAATATTACCAACTCTAGGATTAAAGCCCTGACATGATTATTTCAATAACACAGTGGAAAAAAGCAATGACAATGACTTGGTCCCGACAGGTGGGGAGAATGAATCACCTTAGTAAATTAGGTGCTGTGTTTTGTTTAAGCTGGTGCTTAATGGCCGAGAGTATGGCCTCAGAGACTGTGCAGATTAACTTCCGTGATGCAGATATCCGCAGTGTTATTGAAAGTGTTGCCGAAATCACCGGTAAATCCTTTGTTTTAGATCCTCGGGTCAAAGGTAAGGTAACGATAATATCACCGCAGCCGATAGATTCCGATTTACTCTATCAAGCGATTTTGTCCGCTATTCAGGTGCAGGGATTCCAAGCAGTGGAAGATGGTGCTGTGACTCGAATTATTCCGTTCACTCAGTCTTTTAATTTTGCTGGCGGCAATGGTGACAACACCTTAGAGACTGAGATTATCAAGATTGAACATGTACAGGCAGCCACCTTGGTCCCAGTGTTGAAGCCTTTACTCAGTAATGGTGCGCGATTACTGGCCTTCCCGCAGAATAATTACTTGGTTATCTCTGATATTCGCAGTAATGTCCTAGCAGTGAAACGGCTTATTTCACAAATGGATGATCCGGATCAAACTGCGATTGAGGTTATTGACCTTAAGCATATTTCAGCGGGTGAGGCGGTACACATTGCCGGCCAGCTCAAACAATTACAAAAACAAGAGTTATCACTGGTAGAGGATGGGCTCAATAATCGCATTATTTTGAGTGGCCCGGGTATTGCTCGTAGGACCTTTAAAAACATGCTCACACTGCTGGATCTGCCATCGACTAAAAAAGGTAGCGTGGAAGTTATCTATCTCGATTATTCACGCGCAGCGGAAATCAAACCTATTATTGATGGTATGCTTAGTTCAGATGTTTTTTTGCGTCTCGCTGGCGAATCTGTCGGTGACGGAAAATCTAAAGCTTCATCGAGCTATAAAATTGAAATAGATGAACTTAACAATGCGTTGGTGATGGCAGCGCCTTCCGCAGTTATTCGAGAGATAAAGAGTGTCGTTACCAAGCTAGATATCGCTCGTCCTCAGGTACTTATCGAGGCGGTAATTGCTGAACTATCAGAGAGTCAAGCAAGAAACCTTAGCTCCCAATTAGTTATTACAGGTAGAGATCGCGGTGGATACCTGACTAATTTCGATGGTGTCTTATCAGGTCTGCTGGGCACAGCTTTTGGTGCTGGTAGCGCAACCAGTGTGAATTCAACTCAAATTGCATCTGCATTACCACAGACGGTCATTGGTGTGGTTGGCGATTTTGATCCTGAAAAAAAGAGAGGTATCGGTTTGTTAGTTCAGGCATTGAAAACCGATGGTCGGACTAAAATATTATCAACACCTTCAGTCATTACTTTAGACAATGAAGAGGCTACCCTCTCGGTGGGTGAACAGGTTCCCTTTCCTTCTGGTAGCTATGCCAGCACCAATAATTCCAATAGCGTTAATCCTTTTACTACCGTTAATCGGGAAGACGTCGGGGTAATGCTCAAGGTCAAACCGCAAATTAGCAAGGGCAATGCAGTAAGACTGGAAATAGAGCAGGAGTCCTCTAAAGTTAAAGCTGGCAGCGCTGACTCTCAGTTTGGCGCTACTACCACCAAAAGCACTATGCAAACTAATGTCATGATTCAAGATGGCGAGCTATTGATTCTAGGGGGGCTGATAGAGGGACAAACTGATAATAGCGCGTCGAAAGTACCGTTCTTGGGTGATATTCCGATAATAGGTAATCTGTTTAAATCCTCCAATAAAAGCGATAGTGAAAAAGTACTGATGATGTTTATTCGTCCGACCATTATTCGCACGCCGGAAGATGCACAGGCGTTATCAAAATCTAAGTTTGAGCATTTAATTACTCGAGATTTTGAAGGTGAACAGGAAGGTACTGTAACTAAACAACTAAAAGAGTTTATAAACCAAGGGCGAGATTTAGAGACAACAGAGTAACGGCAGGCGATGAGTATTTATTTACAGCATTTTGCCCTAAAGCGAGAGCCGTTCTCGATTGTTCCTGATCCTGACTTTTTATATCCGAGCCACCAACATCGGCAAGCAGTTGCGCATCTAAAATACGGCCTCGATCGCGAGGGCGGGTTTATCCTGTTAACTGGCGAAGTTGGAACTGGCAAGACCACCCTTACCCGAACTATGTTGCAGCGTCTTCCCGCCCATGTGCGTGTGGCCTATGTGTTAAACAGCAAGCTTAATGAAACTGATCTCTTAGCCAGCATTTGTGATGAGCTGGCCATTAGGCTACCAAAAAGCAAAAACCTGTCGTTTTCGAAAACCTGTATTGATGCTTTAAATCAAAATTTGCTCGCCAGTCACGCTAAAGGTCAAAAGACCTTAATCGTCATTGAAGAGGCTCAGAATCTCAGTGCCGATGTTCTTGAAACACTTCGTCTGCTCAGTAATCTTGAGACTAACACGCATAAATTACTGCATATTCTACTGGTAGGGCAGCCAGAACTATTGGAGATACTTGGACAAAAGGGACTACGGCAACTTAATCAACGCGTAGTATCGCGCTTTCATCTTTTACCATTAGATCAGTCTGAGTTATCCAACTACATTAACCATCGATTACATCATGCGGGTGCGGCAGGACCGATTTTTGATCGGGGCTGTAGTCTGGTGTTATTTAGGCTCACTAAAGGTGTGCCGCGGCTGATCAACCTGATTTGCCATCAATCTCTGTTGGCAGCTTACTCTCTAGGCGTCAAGAACGTCTCGCCAGACTTAGTGAAGGATGCTTCAGTAGAAATTCTAAGTGGTCTTGATAATGGCAAGCCGAACAGGTCAAACAATCCGCTGATAGCGGGTCTTTTGGTTGTTTTGATTTTAGTTTCAGTCTTTGTGTTTCTCCCGCGGAATACGATAGATTCATGGCGTGAATTAATCGCTATCAATGAGTCAAAAAATTATGATGACCTGTTAATTATTGAGGACCTAGCCACTGACTTGGTTGAGCAGAATATTAGTCCATTGACGGCTACTGAAGGGGAAATGATTGATTTAGTCTTCACTGATACATCTAATCCCTTGGTTAATTTGCTCGCTGCTTGGTCTATCGAAAGTTCTGAGGTGTACTCTACTGAAGTCTTTTCTGGAATAGCAGCAACCTTCGGTTTGCAGTCAGAAAACGTTACTAAGGCAGCGCCGTGGATTTTAAATGCTATAGATAGGCCGGGGCTGGTGGTACTGGATGAGGGTGATGGATTGCCGAAAAGCTACCTATTGGCGCAACTTAATGAAGATTCTGTGACCCTGATAACTAAGGATGGTGAGATATATTTTGACCTCGAACAGTTTTTGAATCGTTGGACTGGCAGTTTTTTGTACCTGTGGCGACCCTATAAAGGGATTGATCTTCTTATGCAAGGTGATAGTGATAAGTTAGCCATGCATTGGTTGCAAGAGAGGCTTAGCTTGGGTGGTGATGGTATCGAGAAAGTTATCACTGGTGGCCGCTATACCGAAGCGGTGAAAGACCAGGTCATAGAATTTCAACGCCGACATAATCTAGATGCCGATGGTATTGTTGGAAGACAAACCCTGATGCGGTTAAATGAACTTTTCGATGATGAAATACCCAGATTAAGAGGCATAGCCAACTAATGTCTTTTATTCTCGATGCCCTAAAAAAAGCGGAACGAGATCGTTTGCGAGGAGATCCTAAAAACTTGGATGATTTTGCGAGCGCCCATTGGGACCCCTATCAAGAAGTTCCTTCATCGCTAGCCCCACGGAATTGGATGCTGGCTTGTCTGGCGATAATAATTGTTTTTGGGGTGGGAATTTATATTCAAGGCTGGGAGATTACCCCCCCATCTGGTGCTCCTTCAGTGTCGACTCCAGCGTCACCTCAAGCCGCGGCTTTATCGCTGGCGACGGATAGAGTTAAGCCACTTGAGCCTGAATCTTCTGCGACTCTGCGTCCCTTGACGGAACAGTCTATTATTGTGGCCGCACCTTCAGTGCCAGAGCTTATCATTGCTGGGCATATGTTTATTGCAGAGGGCTCGACGTCGAATAGATTGTTTATTGGGCAGAGCAGCTACCGAGAGGGAGATAAAATAAATTCGGAGTGGACGCTAGTATCTATTAAGCCAGACCACTTTATTATTAGCGCGGGTGATAGCACTGAAATATTAGCTTATCGCTAGTCGGCAAAGACTTCTAGAGCTGAATCTTTGCCGCGGTTAAAGCGTTTAGCGCGCCTATAGGGAAACACGTCAACGACGTAACCGTCGCGTATCTGAGCTTGTAAATCCTGCCAGAAGCTCATGTCATAAAGGTCACTGTGCATTTCCTCAAATATTTTTCGGGCTTTCATGTTACCTGAGAAAAACAGTCTAAATTCTTCGGGAAAAATATCGTCAGGGCCGACGGTGTACCAGGTACCAGACTGCATTTCTTCCTGTTCAGTCCTTGGTTCGGGAATTTTACGGAAGTTACATTTTGTCAGCGTGGCAATTTCGTCATAATCATAAAAAACCACTCTACCATGGCGAGTCACGCCAAAGTTTTTAAGCGGCATGTCACCGGGAAAAATATTTGCCGCAGCCAACTGTTTGATGCAGTTTCCATATTCCTCCATAGCGCTTTCCATTTCTTCCTGACTGGCAGTTTCCAGGTAGATATTGAGCGGTGTCATGTATCGCTCTGTATAAAGATGCTTAATTAATAATTTATCACCACGTATTTCTATTTGGGATCCTGCCACCTCCTGCAGTTCTTTGACAAGGGCATCTGAAAAACGATCTAGGGGAAAAATTAGGTCATCAAACTCCTGGGTATCTGCCATTCGGCCGATGCGGTCACTACGAGAAACTAAGCGATATTTTTCTCTCACAATTTGATGAGTCACTTCCTTGGGAGGGGCAAATTTATCTTTGATGATTTTAAATACGATATTGTAGGATGGAAGCATGAACACGGTCATGACCATACCTTTAATACCTGGCGCGATAATAAATTGGTCATCTGAGTTATCTAGGTGTCCGACTAGCTGACGATAAAATTCTGTTTTAGCATGTTTAGGAAAACCCAGTGCGTTATATATCTCATAATCGAGCTTGTTAGGCATTAAATTTTTCAAAAAGTGAGCGTACTGATAGGGTAGTGGCGCATCGACCATAAAATGATTGTGAGTAAAGCTAAATACGACACTCAGTTCGTCAACGGTAAATAGGGCGGTATCAACGTATAAGCCACCCTCTTCATTATTTAAGATTACTAGCACCATAGGGAAAGTATTATCACCGTCGACCACACGCCCCACCATATAGGCAGCCTTACCCCTATAAAAAGTCGATTCTAAAAGATCAAATTTCACCTCGGAGTGAAGCCCTTGGATGTGAGGGACCACCTCCTGGTTAAACACACCCATAATACAATCAAGATCCAAGGTTAAGTCTTCTTTGGGCAGCGAGAATTCAGACTCTTCAATAATCCTCTGAAAGGTTTCACGGAAACCCTCTCCTTTATAGCGAACAAAAATACTGTACTCAGCTTCAGGTGCTTCGATCAACTGAGAAGATAGGACATAGATAATCTCGTCACTAATTTTGTCGTGATTGTGAACATCGCTAAACACTGAGTTAAAAAAGGTCTCTGCGATCTCAAAATTAGGGAAGTTGAAGACTAGCTGAGTATAGGCAATTTTTGCTTCGCTCCACAGTGAAAGATCAGCGATATCTTGATTAGTCACCATTTCTAAATACTGAACAGTTTGCGTGATTTTATCCTTGTAGAGTTCTAGTCGTTCTACGTTAGCCTGACGTACTCCGTGCCAGTCAGCTTTCTCATATCGTGCTTTCGCGCTCAATGTTGAATTAAGATAATCAGCAAAATAACTACGAAAGCCATTCAATATGGTTTTTGCCATACGACGTGCGGTAGAGTTATGAATTAAAGGTTGAATTGCCATAAAAATAGGTCTCGCCGATCTTTAGTCGAGCAATTTTTTTAGATTATCTAATTGCTGTTGATTGTATTTTTTGGTGGCGGGTACCTGCGAGACCTCTGGTAATGCCGGGGGTAGGTCGACTGCTAGCTTTTCACCCGCGATGATACGATCACAATACTGCTGGTAGATTTCACTAAATGCCGGCAATGCTTTTGTTTCTATAGCGTTGGCGAGCATATACCAGCCAGTATCTCTACCTGCTAAGTAAACTGCAGGATGAGACCAGGACTGCTCGGCTTTTGGGCTGCGCTTATTACATGCCTCTTGATAAGCCTTTCTGGGCGCAGGCAGACCCGTTGGCATGCCCACATAGCGACACGCATTGAGCATCTTATGTAGTGTTGGTAGGTACTCGCTATCTGCGATAATTTTCTCTGCCGCCGCGCAGATCGTCACAGGAGCAAAGCCATTGAGCTTGCTCAACCATAACTTTTTGGCGAGGCCAACAGATTCATTTTTATCGCCAAAAGCACTGTAATACTGATTGTGATAGTTAGCTCGAAAAAGAGCAAAAACCTGATTAATAGCATCAATCAGTTCAGGGCTCGCCGCGGGGGTAGATTTAGGACGCCCAGCTACGGTCGGTGAGATCTTCGACGAAGCTGCGATCTCGGATGCGACCTTTTGAATATCCTTGCTGTTTGCCATTTGACGGTTCCGTAGAAGATTTGTTCTGATGCGCCCATTGACGCTTCACATATTGTAAAAACTTAGTACTCCAAGAGCACTGAGGCGTTCCGTTTTCTTGCCAATAAAGCACAAATTCGGGAATTATATTACTCGCAAACTGACGATCTATGTTGGCCATCTGTAATACATCATACACTGCTTCTTTAGGTTTCCATTGTGCACTGATGAGTCGTGGCATAGAGTCTTCCTCCATCATGCCGTTAAAAAACTGCCATTGCCGTCTTATGTGCTGGATGAATTTTGAGTCCCACGTGCTTGACAGGTCACCCCTATCTCGCCAGTAGAGAATAAACTCTGGAATGGCATCTTCGATAAAATTGGTATTAATACCACCTTTAGTCACCAAGATATCAAGGGCATCCAGTGACGGTCGCCACTCTCCAGTCACTGAGATTTCTTTACGGCGCCGATTTTGAGTGGTTTCAGACTGTTGCCATTGCCGCCAGACTTCTTTTATATATTTTGATTCCCAGCTATGTCGGGGTACATTCCGTTCGCGCCAATAAGTTACAAACTGAGGGATTTGCTGCTGGGCAAATTCTTTACTGACGCCTAGTTGAGCAAGCTGTCGAAGCGCGTCTTCACTGGGCCGCCAGCTTCCGCCAATGGTTTTTGCGGAGTGTGGCTTGCTACTTTCTGGGATCGCCGAGATATCAGCCAGCCGATTGGATGAGGGTAATGATATAGCAACGGAGTTTTCGTTAAACGCAAAACGAAAATCATGGTTCGCCGTAAAAGGGCCGCCACCAATTAATAATAATCCTTTCTCATGCAGGCTTGCCGATAAACGCCGAAAGTCATCGTCACCCCAAAAGGGCGCCAACCCGAGAAGTTTATTCGCGGGTAGCGTTATCCAGTCAAAGCCGCTGCTACTGACAGGACTGCCATGGCTGATGCATTCTTGCATGAGTTGCAGCAGCACAGTCTCCTCCAGACCAATGGTTGCGGCCAAGGTGGGAGAAATAACAATAGGTTTTTCAGGAATTAACGACATAGCAATACTCTATCAGAAAGACAACTCTTGGACGACATAAACCTCGAGTCAGTTAGTCTTTATATCCTCTCAATTTCAGTTACAACTTAACTATCTTAGGCTTGAGAGCTTTATTTTGAATACTATTAATACTGTACATAACCCCAGTAATAGGCTTAAATAAGCCTTAGAAAATGCAGGAGATGTTCAGTGGTCAGTAAAACTAAAACAGCGTATGTGTGCAATGATTGCGGTGCAGATTATCGCAAATGGCAGGGTCAGTGCGCTGAGTGCAATGCTTGGAATACGCTCTCGGAGATTCGCCTAGGCAGTCCGGCTCGAGGGGGTAAAATCTTAAGGCCCGGTTTTGCAGGTGCGGTTGATGGTGCGGTAAAAACCCTTGCAGATATCGCTCTTGATGAAATTCCCCGCATAAGTTCCGGCTCCGGTGAATTAGACTTGGTACTCGGCGGCGGCTTTGTGCCAGGTTCTTGTGTTTTATTGGGTGGTGAGCCCGGAGCTGGAAAAAGTACGGTGTTGTTACAAACGCTCTGCGCTATGGCTGAGAGCAATAGCGCGCTTTATGTGACCGGAGAAGAATCGCCACAGCAGATTGCGATGCGCGCCAATCGTCTTGGATTACCCACTACAAAACTTGAAATAATGGCAGAGACGTCGGTTGAAATTGTCTGTGCCATTGCAGAGCAAAAGCGACCAAAAATATTAGTCGTAGATTCTATTCAAGTCATGCATATTGAAGAAGTTGCTTCTGCACCTGGCAGTGTTTCCCAGGTAAGAGAGAGTGCCGCTATGTTGGTGCGTTTTGCCAAGCAGACGGGCACAGTGTTGATCTTGGTGGGTCATGTGACTAAAGACGGGTCCTTAGCCGGCCCAAAAGTGCTTGAACATATCATTGATTGTTCGTTGATGTTGGAAGGCTCTAGTGACAGCCAATTTAGAACACTGCGCAGCAACAAAAACCGTTTTGGAGCGGTCAATGAATTAGGCGTTTTCGCCATGACGGATAAAGGCTTGCGCGAAGTGCCGAACCCATCAGCTATCTTTTTACAGCGGGGAGAGGATGTCTCCTCTGGTAGCGTGGTGATGGTGGTATGGGAAGGTACGAGACCTCTATTAGTTGAACTGCAGGCCCTGGTGGATGATAGTCATTTAGGCAATCCACGCCGCGTGACCGTTGGTTTAGATCATAATCGCTTATCGATGTTACTGGCCGTTTTACACAGGCATGGTGGCATTATGGTAGGTGATCAAGATGTGTTCGTTAATGTGGTTGGTGGGGTAAAGGTGCTTGAGACAAGCGCCGACTTAGCATTAATTTTGTCGGTCATTTCTAGCTTCCGTGATAGCCCGTTACCCAAAGATTTGGTTGTGTTTGGGGAGGTCGGGTTGTCGGGCGAAATTCGACCGGTGGCAAATGGTCAGGAGCGTTTAAGAGAGGCGGCTAAGCATGGTTTTACTCGAGCGATTATTCCGGCAGCGAATATGCCTAAACAACCCATTAAAGGGATGAGAGTGATTCCCGTTCGAAAGATCACAGAAGCTTTAGAAGCCCTTTAGCGGTTAAGCCGTGGTCAAAATGGAGATATGTTCGGGCTCTCTCAACAGTGGTTGTATTTGCGTCAGTGCGGCACGTCTTTCATCGGACTGATACCAGGCCTTCCAGTCGGCTAAGCACTCCATTTGAATGAGTGTGTAGCGTATTTTAGTGTCTTTTAAATCTTTAAATGCCTTGCTGGAAATAAAGCCCTGAGCAGGAACTGCGGCTTGAATGATTTTCTTTGAAAACTCTTCGTATGTCGCTTCCATTTCCGAGGCTAATGTTCGTTTTATCAATACCGCTAGCATTTGTAATACCTTCTAATGTGTCGATGTCTGCATCATGCTCAATGCAGCTTTATTAGTAAAGTTGTTTGACATCGGCGCATCTTAGGGGTAAATTTCCGACTCTTGCTTCTGCAATAGGTTCTCAACGTTTGAACGCTACTTTTCGCGTTTTAGCATAGAGTTAAACGGGAAATCGGTGCGCTACAGTCTTTGTACTAAAGCTATTCCGATACTGCCCCCGCAACGGTAAATAAGAATGTTTGGTAGTAGTTCCACTGTGCATACGCATGGGAAGGTTGCCAAATAGAGCAATTGCTCACTTATGAGTCCGGAGACCGGCCTGTCGCTACGCAGACAAACCGCGGGGTGCGGTCTTGTGCTGATTGACAGTTTCTGTCGTTCCGCCTATATCTTATTCCTCGCTTACTTTAAATTCTACCGCTCGGGTGAGAGTGTAAGAGACTTAATATAATGAAATTAAAATCAAACTTCGCTGCAGCATTAATGTTGTCAGCATCCCTGTTTAGTGTTCCCGTAATATCAGAAACGACTGCAAATATTGAAGAAATTCTTGTCACTGCATCCTTAACGCCTATCAATGCATCTCGATCAGCGAATGCGGTAACCGTTATAGATCGAGAGCAGCTCAAAAATCGTGCTGCTCTCAATGTCAGCGACCTTCTTAGAGATGTACCCGGTTTTTCAGTCAGCCGCGTTGGTGTGCTGGGTTCTCAAACTCAAATTCGAGTCCGTGGAGCAGAGGCAAATCATCTCTTAGTTATGATTGATGGTGTTGAAGCAAATGATCCATCTCAGGGTGATGAATTTAGTTGGGCGACAATGTCGACTTCCGATATCGAAAGAATCGAAATTATCCGTGGACCGCAGAGTTCGCTTAGAGGAAGTGATGCGATAGCAGGTGTGGTTAATATCATCACTCGTAGCGCAGAAACGCCCTCGAGCGCTGGCCTCTATGCCGAGACTGGCAGCTGGTCAACTCAAAGTAGCGGTATCAATTTAGGCCATAAGCAGGGTGACTTTGATATTCGTTTCGGACTTAACCATGTCGAGTCAGAGGGCGGTAATATTGCCCGTACAGGAGACGAAAAAGATGGTTATCGGAATACCACAGCGACGCTTAAATCCGGCTTTAAGGTCAGTGATCAAATAAAGATCTCCTTTGCTGCTCGGGAGTCCGATGGTATGAATCAATTTGACGCCGACAGCGATTTTGACGGCCTTATTGAAGATCGTGATAGAGTGTCAGAATTTAACAATAGCACCATGCGGTTACAGGGAGATTATTCCTCGTCGGACGGATTGTGGCGGCACAAGGTTCTGGTCGCGAGAGCAAAAAATGATAACGTTGCCTTTGCCGATGGTGTTAAAGGCAATGTAACCGCCTCTACCAAGAACCAATATCAATATGTTGGCTCTCTATCGTTGTACGAAGGTGCTCAAACCCTGTCATTCTTAGCCGAGCGTGAGTCAGAGAATTGGATGCAGCGTGGCGCAATCTCCTATGGCATTTACGATCCGAATCAAGACCGTATACGCGATACCGACAGTTTAGCGGTTGAGTATCGGACGGATATGACTGATCGACTCACTCTCGCGGTCAGTGGTCGTCATGATGATAATTCTGAATTTGACAGTGCAAAGACGTTTAGAGCAGAGGCCATTTATCAGCTTTCAAATCAAACTCGTCTGCGCAGTGCGATAGGGTCAGCGGTAAAAAACCCAACCTTTACTGAACGTTTCGGCTTTTACACCAATTTTATTGGCAACCCAAACCTAATACCTGAAGAGTCCACTAGCTGGGAGTTGGGTGTTGATCAGCAAATGATGGGAGGCGATGTGACTTTATCTGCCACACTATATGATGCTGAGTTGGATAATGAAATAAATGGATTTGTGTACGATCCAGCGACCTACGCCTATACCTCCAATAATATGGACGGAAAGAGTCAGCGGAAAGGTGTTGAATTTAGTGCGGTAGGCGATCTTTCTGAGTCGTTATCGATCTCAGCAGCCTACACATATACTGATTCAACGGGTGAGGATTCAATGCGAGAGGTTAGGCGACCACGCCACACAGGCAGCCTAAACCTTGGATGGAAGGCAGCTGAAAATCTTTATCTCAACACCAATGTCCAGTTTACTGGCGAGCAAACGGATGGTTACTTTCCGTCTTTCCCTGAGCCGTCACAGGTAGTTAAGCTCGAGAATCACAGCTTACTGAATATCAGTCTTAATTACACGGCGAGTGATAAACTTGAAATGTACCTTAAGCTAGAGAATGCACTTAACGAAGATTATGAAGAAGTTTTTGGCTATCAAACTCTTGGTTTTGGCGCTAGTGTCGGTGTTCGTTACAGACTCTAGGAATTGAGTTGAACTGATGAAAAATACTGGTACAGAGATTAGGCGGGCGCTGCTGTCGTGGAGTAGCGAAAAGGACTCGGCTTGGACTTTGTATCAGTTGCATTCGAATCCTGTTATCCATGCTAATTTACTGCTGAATCATTGACTATGAAGATAGTTTCACTATTACCTAGTGCAACCGAATTAATTTGCGGGTTGGGTCTGCGTGATCAGTTGGTTGGTGTGTCTCATGAATGCGACTATCCACCCTCTGTCGTTGGGCTACCTATCCTGACTAGTTCACGTATTCCTCGAGGGTTAGATAGTGGCGAGATAGATCGTTTAGTCACTGATCAGCTAAAAAATGATGAAGCCCTCTACGACCTGTTAATGGAACCCTTGACCATCCTTGAGCCCGACCTGATCGTGGCTCAGGCTCTTTGCGATGTATGTGCTGTGTCGGGTAATGATGTAGCCAATGCGATTCACAGCCTGCCTTATAATCCTCAGGTGGTGAATCTGGAACCGATCTGTCTTAATGATGTGTTGGATACTGTGGATCTTTTGGCATTGGCGGCTAATTGCGTTCAAGAGGGTCTGCGCTATAGGGCAGAATTACAGGATCGAATTAACCTGGTCGCTAATCGTTCCGCCACTATTGCGACCGCTGACAAACCTAAAGTGGCCCTGTTAGATTGGCTCGATCCACTATTTGATGGCGGCCATTGGAGTCCGGAGATCATTGAACTCTCCGGTGGTGAACCCTGTTTCGGCGTTAAACAAGAGCCCTCTCAGCGTCGTAATTGGACCGAGTTAATTGAGGCGAAACCTGATATTATTTTCATAGCACTATGCGGGTTTAATGTTGAGCGATCTATGCAAGACGCTTCTATATTTCTTAATTCTGCTGGCTTTACTAGGCTGAAAGCGAAGAATAACACAAAGGTGTTTTTGGTGGACGGCAACGCTTACTTTAGTCGACCAGGACCCCGGTTGGTGGATGCCCTTGAAATTATGGCCCACAGTTTACATCCTGCCATTCATTATCTGCCTGAGGCGCTACCCTCAGCAATTCAACTAAATGCTTAAGGGTTACAAATATGGAAGACGAAAACACTAAAAAAGAGCAGCGGCACAAGAAAAAGATGGAGAGGCAAAAAGAGAAGATCGATGCCAATATAGCAGCGGCTAATGAAGAGCGTGGCGTCTCCATTTTATTGACTGGTGATGGTAAGGGTAAAACTAGTTCGGCATTTGGAATGGTATTGCGTGCGTTGGGCTACGGGTATCGGGTAGGCGTCGTCCAGTTTATTAAAGGTGAGCAGCTTTCCGGTGAAGAACTCTATCTAAAGAATAATTTACCGGAAGTAGATTTTTATCAGATGGGCACTGGGTTTACCTGGGACACTCAAGACCAGTCAGGCGACATAGTTGCGGCTGAAAAAACATGGGCGATTGTTGAGCCAATGCTTAGAGATGAGCGCTATCATCTTGTCGTGATGGACGAACTAACTTATATGCTAAGTTTTAAATATCTCGATGAAGATAAAGTGCTTGCTGCAATTAAAAATAGGCCTAAAAATCAGAGCGTAGTGGTAACAGGGCGAGGAGGCGGAAGTGCCATTAGAGATCTTATGGATACCGTTTCTGAAGTCAAAGATATCAAACATGCCTATCACTCAGGTGTTATGGCTCGCAAGGGCGTGGACTATTAATTGCGCCATCTTTCCGCGGGAAGGCTAATCGCGATACTGGTAATTCTGTTGCCTGTTGTCGCGCTTTTGTCCATGACTGTGGGGACTGTAAGTATTTCTTGGATGGATACTCTGCATGCTGTCTTTGGAAATTCCTCCAATACTCAAATAGATACCATTCTGTTTGAGATTCGACTACCTAGGATCCTTCTAGCCATTTTTGTCGGTTCGGTATTGGCTACCACCGGTGCAGTGATGCAGGGGTTATTTCGTAATCCCTTAGCCGACCCCTCATTAATCGGCGTGTCCAGCGGCGCCTCTGTGGGCGCTAGTCTGATGATTGTGACTGCCGGTGGGTTTATTCAAGGCGGTGCTTTGGTAGGGCTCTCGCTAGTTTCGGTAGGAGCTTTTATTGGTGGTTTCACTGCGACTTTACTAGTCTATCGTCTGGCTACCTCAGGAGTGGGCACATCCGTTACTACCATGTTATTAGCAGGTATTGCCATAGGCGCCTTAGCCGGCGCCTTGAATAGTTTGCTCAGCTATTTCTCTGATAATGATATGTTGCGCCAGATTAGCCTATGGCAAATGGGTAATCTCAGTGGCGCTAGCTGGTTAAAAGTTACCATTATGGGTCTGGTTGCCATGCTCTTGATGGGTTTATTTCCGCGTGATAGCAAGGCCCTAAATGCCTTATTATTGGGGGAGTCTGAGGCTCGTCATTTAGGTGTTAATGTGCAGCGGGTAAAGCGCCGACTAATTGTGCTCACTGCTTTGGGTGTCGGTGTTTCGGTAGCTGTTGCTGGATTGGTAGGGTTTGTTGGTTTGATTATGCCGCATATTATCCGTTTGATGATTGGGCCTGATCACCGGTGGCTAATTCCAGCTTCCGGATTAGCAGGGGCAATACTCCTTGTGGTTGCCGATAGCTTGGCACGCGTTGTTGTCATTCCCGCAGAATTACCCACAGGTATTCTCACTGCTATTTTAGGGGCTCCATTCTTTGTTGCGTTGTTATTACAACAGCGCAAGGATGTGTAGCTCATGACTATGTTAGTTTGCGATATTTCATTGCACTTATCGGGGTTCGATCTCCTGCGACATATCAGCCTTGAGGTTAAAGCGGGTAAAGTAACCGCGATTGTCGGGCCAAATGGTGCAGGTAAGTCGAGTTTGCTCAAAGTGCTGACTGGAGATATGTCGCCGACTAAAGGAGATGTCTACCTTAACAACCGCTTATTAAATCAATGGCCGCTATTGGAAAAGGCCCAGATGTTGGCGGTGCTTCCGCAACACACATTACTTAATTTTCCATTTACCGCTGATGAAGTCGTTGGTTTGGGGCGCATCCCTCACCAGACCGGCATCGCGAAAGATACCCAGATTATTGCTGAGGCGCTTGAGTTGGTGGACGCCAGCTATCTTCAGAGACGTTTTTATACGCAGATGTCTGGCGGTGAAAAGCAACGTGTGCAGTTGGCACGAGTGCTGGCGCAAATCTGGCAGCCTAGCCGTTTCGGTGAGCAGTTTTTAGTGCTTGACGAGCCGACCTCAGCCTTTGACCTTTCCCACCAAAAACTCACCTTGGACATTGTCCGTCAGTTGGCTCAAAAGGGCGTTGGCGTTGTGATGGTGTTACATGATTTAAATCTTGCTGCACGCTGTGCTGACAATTTGGTGGTCATTGATAGTGGTGTTATTGCGGCCCAAGGTAGCCCTGAAGAAGTACTGACAGAACCATTGATCGATCGGGTCTTTGGTGTGAAATCGATTATCGCTGAACACCCGATCACAAAGCGACCTTTGGTGATTACCTAATGCGCGCACTGATTATTATTTTAGCTTGGTTGTCCCTGGCCGTTGAAGCCGAGATTGTCGTATTTGATGACAATGGTCAGAAGGTTAACCTTAAGGAACCTGCAAAGCGCATTATTAGCCTTGCCCCCAATATTACCGAAGTTCTTTTTTACATAGGTGCGGGTGAGCAAATAATAGGTGCTGATGAGTACAGTAACTACCCTAAAGCGGCAAAAAAAATTCCACGGGTGAGTAATTATGCGGCGGCTAACTACGAGTTAATACTATCTTTAAAGCCAGATCTAGTGATTGCTTGGCAGTCGGGCAATGGTGATAAAGTTATTAACCCGTTGCGCAAGTTGGGTATTCCGGTGTTTGTAGTGGAAACCCAGAAAATTGATTCGATTCCGAGCTTATTCCGACGTTTTGGTGAGCTTAGTGGCCATCAAGATAAGGCCGAACAGCGGGCCGTAAAGTTTACTCAGCGTTTGAAAATCCTGCGTGCTGAGCAAGCTGGAAAGTCACTGGTTAGAACATTCTATCAAATATGGGATGAGCCGTTAATCACGTTAAATGGTGAGCATATGGTTAGTGATATCATTCGCCTCTGTGGTGGAGTGAATGTTTTTGCAGAGGCTATTCCGCTGGTGCCGTACGTGAATATTGAATCGATTATTGCGGCAGATCCCCAGGTGATAATTGCCGGTGGCAGCCAAGAAGATAAGCCTATGTGGTTTGAGAGTTGGCAGCAATGGGGTGGGATATCTGCGGTTCTTAAAAAGCAGATTTACTTGATTCCATCCGATCTTATGCAGCGCCATTCAGCACGAATTCTCGAGGGGGCAGAGTTGATGTGCGACCATCTAGATAGCGCGAGATTAAAGGGTTAGATATATCTAAAAAATCATAGGCGCCAAATTTATTCAAGAAATAAAAAAGCCGCTGAAAGTATCAGCGGCTTAATGCTTTTGCGCACTCTGCATATTATTTTAATTAAAACAGTCCTGTGCCAGCTTGTTTCTGTACAATAATTATCTTCTTATTATAGATCGTAGCCCCTCTCATCGTGCTCAACGAGATCTAGACCTCTAACCTCGCTTTCATCGTCGATACGCAATACTAACATTTTATCGACCAGTTTCAATAGGATATAAGTGATTACTGCTGTGTAGGTTGCGGTGGCAATAATTCCTATCATCTGAACCGATACTTGACTAAGCATGTCCATACCTTCGTTATAACCTTGGCCGCTGAATACGCCGAGCGCGTCAGAGGCAAAAACACCTGCGAGAAAAGTGCCTAGCATGCCACCGACCCCGTGCACGGGAAACACGTCTAAAGAATCATCAATCTTGAAGCGTTGCTTGATAGCCTGTGTGGCATAGTAGCAAATAATACCCGCACTAAAGCCGATGACTAAGGCTCCCCCGGGTCCGACAAAACCTGATGCGGGAGTAATAGTACCCAGACCTGCCACCATGCCGGTAACGATACCTAGAACCGATGGTTTGCCATGCTTGGTCCATTCCATCATCATCCATGCAAGTGAGCCTGCTGCAGCGGAAATGTGAGTTACTAGCATTGCCATGCCGGCATCGCCATTTGCGGCTAGCGCAGAACCGCCGTTAAAACCGAACCAGCCAACCCATAACATGCCGGCACCAGTGACAGTCATCGTCAGATTGTGGGGAGGCATTGCTTTAGTAGGAAAACCTTTTCGATTACCAAGCACTAGCGCGGCGACTAGGGCGCCGACCCCTGCGGTAATGTGCACTACAGTTCCGCCAGCAAAATCTAGCAATCCCATTTCTCCTAGCCAGCCGCCGCCCCATACCCAGTGGGTGATCGGTGCATAGACTAGGACTAGCCATAGGCCGCTGAAAAGTAGCATGGCGCTAAAGCGCATACGCTCAGCGAAGGCGCCAACGATAAGAGCGGGCGTAATAATGGCGAAAGTCATTTGAAACATAGCAAAGACCGATTCAGGGATATCGCCAGTCATGCTATCTTCGGTTAAATTAGCAAGGAAGATATTATCCAAATTACCTATGTAGGCATTCATGGAGCCGCCATTACCAAAGGCGAGACTGTAACCAAAAGCGAACCAAATAATCGAAGCTAAACAGGTTATGGCAAAACACTGCATTAACACAGAAAGAACATTTTTAGATCGGACCAAGCCACCATAGAAAAGTGATAAGCCGGGAATGGTCATAAACAGCACGAGGGCTGTGGATGTCAGAATCCACGACGTGTTTGCCGCATTTAAATCATCGGCAAATGCTTGTGTGGACTGAAGAGTAGCTATTACTGCAAGCATGGCTACTCTGAGCCATCGGTTGTTTGAATCCATAATTTTCCCCTAAAATGATGGCACCAAAATGGTGCAAATTATCGTTGTCATTGAATTTTTTGCACCATGATATAGCTGTTATATCCAGATCTAGTGCTTAAATCCGCCTTGAGATAAAAATAAAGCAATATTTGTACCGTTATTGATTGCACGCACTAAATTAATGCATTGGCGCCAGTTTCTGACCTAATATAATCATCACTACTAGCTACCGGAAGGGCTAAAGATTTATCAAGTTCGATATGGTCTGATTAACAGCAATCACTTTAATAATAGTGAGAGTAGGCCTTTTATTTTGAAGTTGAGGTAATATAGATTTCATCTAACCCTCTTATGGCATCTGGTTAATATGGAGTTCACCCATGCGTAGGCAATCAATTTTTGTCACAATATTGCTAATATTCTATGCGTCAGAGGTTTTTCCGGCCGATATTGCTTGGGCTTGTCAGCGAGAGCCAGAAGATAAAATTATTTGGAGTTGTGTTGCTGACAGTTCGCAATCGGTTGAGCCTAAAGCGGCATCCAAAGAGCCAGCATTAAGTTTAGAGGAACCATTATTGGCAATTGATTTTGGGGAGACAGGTCAAGATTACTCACCTGCATCTAAACCATCAGCAAGAAATGTCGCCTTATCAGTATGGTTGGACAATATCCCTAGGCAGAACCACCTTATCCAATTTGGTGCTTTTCAGAGTTTAGCTAATGCTGCTTTATTATTGGAGGACTCTCCATTAAGTCAGGAACTGAGAATTGTCCCTGTGCGATCTAAAGGAACGATTACCTATATTGTGCTCAGCGAGACATCCTTTATGCACGAAGAGGGTATGGCGGTAGCAAAAAGCTTTTTTTATAATGATACTGAGGTTAGCTTTTGGCTACGCACACCGCAGTCTTTAGCTGAACTCGTGATTCTTGATTGAATCAATGCAAGTAAATTCGTTTAATCAGCCAGAAACAACTGTATTGGTTATGACATAGGAAAAGTTACTCCGATGAGTGTTTCTCAGATTAATTATGAGCGTCTTGGTCAGCAACTTTCCGGCTTAATAAGTGATGAGGGCGATCAAATCGCTAATTTGGCAAATTGTGCTGCGCTACTGTGGTTGGAAATACATGACGTAAATTGGATTGGATTCTATTTAGTCAAAGAGGATCAATTAGTTCTTGGCCCTTTTCAAGGGAAGCCAGCATGCAGCAGAATACCGTTTGGGAAAGGAGTCTGTGGAACCGCAGCGGCGATGAAAGCAACAATTTTAGTCGCTGATGTCCATCAATTCCCCGGGCACATCGCCTGTGACCAAGCGTCTAATTCTGAAATAGTGGTGCCGGTGATTGTCGGTGGTGAGCTAATCGGTGTTTTAGATATAGATAGCCCCCAGATAGATCGCTTTGCTCATCATGATCAGGAAGGGTTAGAGAACTTAGTTAAAATCTTAGTTTCACACCTTTAATTGCTTGTTACACTATTGATCAAGACCTTCAATATAGCGTAAAAAATACGGAGCTAAGAATGGAATCTACTTATTCATCAAAGCCGGCGATGCTATACAACGCTTTTAAGTACACTGTTTATGCGTTACTGACGTTCAACGTAGCTTTATTTTTTCAAGAAGAGCTGCTGGCCACTGAGCAAACCTTCAGTCAGGGCATTAATTGGGTTGATGTTATTCAAGGTTTCGCGGCCACCATTGATACAGCAGCCTGGCTTTTATTGTTGCTGTTGTTCGAGTTGGAAACCTCAGTTTTAGCAGATGACACATTACGCAAACCCAATATAAAAGTAACCTTTATCGGCCTACGAGTGTTTAGCTATGGTTTTGTTGGCTATGCCCTTTATGGTTACTTCAATAAAATGCTCCTAACTTACAATATCTCTCCCTTTGTTGTTGATGATCTTTGCTCAATGATGGGGCAGGGCTATGCCAGCATAGTCAGCCTTGATGAATACCCGCTGCTAGATACGGATAGTTGTGCAGTTTTGGCCGATCAGGCGCTCTTTAAACTCAATGGTCAGCAGGTATTGGGTAATACCTCTGACTGGGTTGATATCCAATGGTTGGCCTGGTTGGATGTGATTAACGCTGCAACCTGGGTGACGATCGTGGTAATTTTGGAAATGGATCTCTGGCTGCAGCTGCGGGGGCGTCTGCAAGGTAGCCTTGTCTCAGTAAGCAAGATAATCAAGATGGTTCTATACAGCATACTGTTGGTTGCGGCAGCCTATTGGGGGTTGCTGGGTGACTTTCTTGATTTTTGGGATGCCTTTATGTGGCTGGTTGCATTTGTATTTGTCGAAATGAATTTACTGCATTGGCAGTCAGAAACGAGTGAAGTAATCGCTGAGAGCGTCGTTAATTAGGGACTATTGCCAGAATTAGTTTCGAGATGCAGGTCAGCTTACCTTGATCATTGGTCAGTCGAATTTCCCAGACATGGGAACGCCTGCCTAAATGAATCGGTCGTGCTGTGCCCCAAACCAGGCCGGCGGAGACGGGACGCAAATGGGTTGCGCTGACTTCCTGACCGAGACATCGGGTGGAGGCCATATCAATAACATGGGCTCCAGCAATGCTGCCAAGAGTTTCTGCTAAGACTACATTAGCGCCACCATGAACAATTCCATAGGGTTGAAAGGTTCTAGCATCAGCAGGCATTGTGCCACTTAGATAATCATCTCCGACCTCGGTAATTTGAATGCCGAGACCCTCGGAAATAGTACCCTTATTCATAGAGCCGTTGATTAATTCAAGGTCAGGCTTCTGGTGCCAAATACTGCTCATTTATAGTCCTTTCTATTCTTTGCGATTAGCTTTTCAGTCGCTTGTGTTTGACTCTTGTGGGTTGAGCGTTATCGCCCTTTCGCTTAATAAAGTCCTCATGGTATTCGCTATAACCACCTTCGAAGAGAACGATTTCACTGTTGTCTTCGTAAGCCAAAGTGTGAGTGGCAATGCGATCTAAAAACCAGCGATCGTGAGAAATAACCAGTACACAGCCCGGGAAAGACAGGATTGCTTCTTCTAGTGCACGCAACGTTTCTATATCAAGGTCATTAGATGGCTCATCTAGAAGTAAGACGTTAGCCCCTTGTTTCAAGGTGTTAGCTAGATGCAAGCGGCCGCGTTCACCACCGGATAACTGGCCGACACGCTTTTGCTGATCTGATCCTCTAAAGTTAAAGCGGCCAGCATAGGCTCTTGAAGAAACTTCATAGTTACCAATCCTTAAAATATCGTGACCCCCTGATATAGCCTCCCACACCGTATGACTGTCATCAAGAGAATCGCGGCTTTGTTCTACGTAGGCAACCTTTACTGATTCCCCTAGCGTTATGGAGCCGCTATCAGGCTTTTCAGTTCCAGCGATCATTCTAAATAAGGTCGATTTACCTGCACCATTACCCCCAATAATCCCGACGACTGCGCCTTTAGGAATGGATAATGAAAGTTCATCGATGAGTAGTTCTTGACCAAACCCTTTACTGACCTTATCCAGGACAATGACTTTGTCGCCTAGACGCTCGCCAGGGGCGATATAAATTTCGTTGGTTTCGTTGCGTGATTGAAATTCTTGAGAGTTCAGTTCGTCAAATCGCGCGATTCGCGCTTTGTTCTTCGCTTGCCGACCTTTTGGGTTTTGTCTAACCCACTCTAATTCTTGTTTAATTGCTTTTTGGCGTGAGACCTCTTGTTTAGACTCTGTCTGTAAACGTCTATTTTTCCCCTCCAGCCAGGCCGAATAATTACCTTCGTAGGGAATCCCGTGACCACGGTCAAGTTCCAATATCCAACCGGCAACATTATCCAAAAAGTATCTATCGTGTGTTACAGCTACAACAGTACCGGAATACTCTTCCAAAAACTTCTCCAACCAAAACACGGAGTCTGCATCCAAGTGGTTAGTTGGCTCATCAAGCAATAGCATGTCGGGACGAGAAAGAAGTAGCCTGCAGAGGGCAACTCGTCGTTTTTCGCCACCTGATAGGGAGGTAACATCAGCATCCCAAGGGGGTAATCTGAGAGCATCCGCCGCTATATCAAGAGAGTGATCAAGGTTGTGAGCATCCCAAGATTCGATGATAGCCTCAAGTTCGCCCTGTTTTTTGGCTAAAAGCTCAAAATCGGCATCCGGTTCTGCATAATCTAAATAGACTTGATCTAGGTCTTTCAGGGCATCAACGGCCTCCCTTATGCCGTCTTCAACGTTTCCGCGTACGTCTTTCTCTGGGTCAAGTAGAGGCTCTTGGGCCAAATAACCAATCTTAATGCCTGGCATGGGCCGTGCTTCGCCTTGTATATCGGTATCGAGCGCCGCCATTATTTTTAGTAGGGTCGATTTCCCAGAGCCATTAAGTCCTAATACACCAATTTTAGCGCCCGGGAAGAAGGACAAAGAAATATTCTTAAGGATTTCCCGCTTGGGCGGAACGATTTTGCTCACCCGATTCATTGTAAAAACGTATTGTGCCATGGGTTATTTTTGACTCGTTGTAGGGGGTGAAATCTAACAGTAGAGTATGGTCTGTTGGGGCGATGACCGACCATTCTACCGGAAACCGAGTGCTCTGAGAATCGGATCTTATAAAAAAAGTTCTAAAAACAATTGAAAAATATGTGTATATGAGTAGAAATCAATGTATTACAGTGTTTCATTTTTTGCTCGGAACGTGATATGTTCCATATGTTTGCTGGTATGAACACCATGCAATCAGCAGTTTAATCAACTACAATTAAAAAAAGGGGTAACAAAAATGGATAAATTAAGCGCAATAATAGGTCAATTAACTAGTCTTATAGTGTCTCTGATTGTTTTAGGTGTGGCAGCTGGTGTTGTTTTCGGTGGTAACGTTCCATTCGTAAGCGATGTTCTAGGCAATGTTGTGGGCTTGGTATCTGAACTTGGTGATGCCGGCTTAGTAGGATTGCTTGTTGCTGGATACTTGATGTCTAAGATGGACTAGATTTATAGTTGTTAAGTGAAGGGGACTCTTAGGGTCCCCTTTTCCCTAAAGTTTAAAGGGGTCGCACCATGTCTAAACTTTTTGAAATATTAAAAAAACAATTATGGGAAGCCGCTGAGATCTTAGCCGCAGTGCTTGCCGTTGCGGTTCTTGTCTCTGGTTTATTTGGACCCGACGTGCCATTTTTCGGTGGAATCATGGCAAACATTCAAGGGGTTATTGATACCCTAGGTTCTGCAGGTCTGGGTGTTATAGTTGCAGTGATGATTCTGACGAATATCTGGAAACGTTGATAGTAAATTAAGGTGCCTTTAAAGGCGCCTTTTTTTTGTTGTAGTTGTTGTCATTAAAATCAGACCGCTACCATTTTGGGTTGATTTAATATTACAATTATAAAATAAGGGCTATTACATGAATACATTAAAAATAGTAAGACTATTAGTATTAGCAGTGGCGGTTATAGGTGCCTTTGCGACAATCCCTGAAGTAGGATTGGTGCATGTCGCTCTAGGCCTATCTATGGGTGTACTGAGTGATCAGGCGGACAAAGATAACAGGATGTTCCTTTTGGTGTTTGCTGTAGCTCTAACGACTGTTTCTGGCGCAGCTGGAGGCCTTCCGATCATCGGCGGGTATGTCAGCGCGATTATGGGTAACTTCAGTGTAATGGTTAATGCAGCTGCTCTGGGGATAGTTTTGATGGTGATTAAGGACCGTGTCACTGAGTAGTCAATAGCGATTGCTAATCTAAAAAGGTCCGATAATTAGTCGGGCCTTTTTTTATATGCGTACCTTTTTAGATTACCTGTTATTCAAGTTCAAAAGTCATACCTGCATGCTTTGTTAGGCGGTCTATTAGTTTGTCCCCCATCGCTGTTGCCGGCGTCCAAAACCCACCGACTTTCTCTTCTTCAGTGAAATCGAACGCCAAGGACAAACCAGCCTGGGCGAGCATTTTGGCGGTGCAGCCATAGCCAGGGTCTCTATCGCCTGTTACTCGTACCTGCAACTTCTCTCCATGAGTGTTCTTTCCTAGTAGGCTGACGTCAAAGTACCCCGCTAATTGGGCTACTGGGCTAGGCCCCTCGCCTGGTTTGGGTAGCACAAAGCGCTGCATAAACTTACGAATGGGTGAAACCACAACGCTGAATGCAAAGAAACCAAGACCCAGAGTCAGAACTAATGCGGAAAGTCGGCCCTTGATACCGATGCCAGTGACCATTTGTTCTCGATAGAGAAACTCACTGCCATAGGGTAACTCAAGCAACATGTTAGAACGCAAAACGACTCGAGCATTGATCGCTTCCATAATAAAAGGGGCAACCCAGCGTTGGATATCTTGATCGAAAAATGGGCCTTTAATACTGATCTGTGAATGCTTAAGACCAGTGTTTTCTGGGCACAGAATATAAGGGTTGTTCATTTCTTTACGCAGAGCGGGGTCGCTGATTGCAGCTTTAACCGCTTCAATCATGCTCGCAAGAGTGCCTCCGGATGCTCCTCCCTTCATAGCGTTAACTGAAAGTTTTACATCACCGAAAAACAGGCCAAAGCGTTGATGGGCTTTTTGCTGCAAGAAATGGACGCCTAGATCGGACGGAATCGAATCGAATCCGCAGCAGCTAACAAGCCGGGCGCCAGACTGTTTTGCTGACTCAGCATATTTAACAATCATTTTCTTTATCCAGTAGGCTTCTCCGCAGAGGTCGCAGTAGTCGGTACCATTCTCTGCACAGGCTTTAACCAAGGGTTCTCCATAGAGAGCGTAGGGCCCGACCGTAGTGACTACTACTCGAGTGGTCTGGCACATTGCGTCTAGGGCCTGGGCATCCGCCGCATCGGCAATAATAACGGGTAGTTCTGCGGCCACAGCGCCAAGCGATTCTTTGAACTGCTCCAGCTTCGACTCAGATCTCCCAGCAATAGCCCAACGAACTTGTTTATTAACACCAACATGCTCAACCAGATAGTGAGTGAGTATTTGGCCAACAAAGCTGCTAGCGCCGTAAATAATTAAATCAAACGATTTAGTGACCATTGTTAGTATGTTTTCTCAATGCGCTGTTTTATAGTTATCATCTTACTAAGTAATGCGCATAATTCAATGCTAGTTAATGACTTACCAGTTTTTTATTCTTTTCGGCGCTGTCCCTATTCTATGCGAGCTAGGATGGTAATTGACCACTGTGTTATAGGGGTGGAGTTACGAGAAGTCCTATTATCAAATAAACCCAACGCTATGTTGGCAGCCTCTGCAAAGGGTACTGTCCCTGTACTGGTGTTACCGGATGGCACCGTGTTTGATGAAAGTTTGGATATTATCAAATGGGCTTTGGATCAGGACACTCACAATTCAAATACATTGAACCTTAGCGTCTTTGTCCAAGACTCTGAGGCGGGAAAGAGTTTAATTGAAATTAACGATGGTAAGTTTAAGCGGGCACTTGATGGCTATAAATACGGGCAGGGATTTCCTGAGAAATCTCAACAACAGCATCGTTCTGAGGGAGAGCTGTTTTTACAGCAGCTAGAAACTTTACTTGAATCCCATCAATTTTTACTGTCAGACCAAATGAGCTTAGTCGATATAGCAATCTTCCCTTTTATTAGGCAGTTCGCGTTTGTTGATAAAAACTGGTTTGACCAGAGTTGTTATCCCTTGCTGCAATATTGGTTGCAGCACTTTCTTGATTCTGAGCTCTTTCTGCAAGTGATGACTAAGTATCCAGTGTGGGATGAAAGCAAAGAGACTCAAAACTTGATCAATCATTAGCTAATAAGCCATCTATTTCTCTAGCTTCGAGCGTTTAATTGTTATGATGGCAACCTTCATCATAGTACCCAGTCAAAAATAGAACAGACCCACCAAGGAGATTTAATGTTTGGTTTTTTTGAACGACTAGTCGATCCGTTTCCAGAGCAGCTTGCTCAGCGGCCGCCTCGGGGTGTCTATCAATTTTGCCGCCATTACACACGTGGAATGGAACCTTGGTTATTGTTAATGGCGGGATTAACCGCGATCACGGCAATTTCCGAAGCTCTCTTATTTGGCATTTTGGGTCAGGTGGTTGATTGGCTATCCTCAAGCGATCCAGAAAACTTCCTTCAACAGTCTGGCGGGTACCTAGTGGCTATGACTGTCTTTATGTTAGTGGTAATTCCAGTGGCTAACGGATTGCGCTCTTTAGTGGTTCACCAGACGTTAATGGGTAATTTCCCGATGACCGTGCGCTGGATGGCTCATCGATATTTATTGAATCAAAGTTACGGTTTTTTTCAAAATGAATTTAGTGGACGTATTGCTACTAAGGTAATGCAAACAGCACTTGCCGTCCGTGACACAGTAATGAAGCTATTTGATGTCCTGTTGTTTGTGATTATTTATATCGCCACCGCATTAGTCTTAGTGGCAAATGCCGATGTGCGACTTTGTGCACCTCTGGTCATATGGTTGGGCCTGTACGTTTTAATCCAACATTACTTTGTGCCCAAAATGAAAAAAATAGCTATGGTTCAAGCAGACGCACGTTCCTTAATGACCGGAAGAATTGTTGATAGCTACACTAATATTGTCACCTTGAAACTGTTCTCTCATAACTCAAGAGAATCTGAGTATGTTCGCGATGGCATGGGTGAATTTCTTGATACAGTGCATCCGCAGATGCGTTTGGTAACAAAACTTAATATCTGTCTGTGGACGCTCAACATGCTGTTGGTTTTTTCTACCGCGGCGCTTGGGATTTATCTCTGGATTGAGGGAGATATAACCCCTGGAGCTATAGCAATTGTAATGAGTTTAGCTATTCGCTTAACTGGAATGTCACACTGGATACTTTGGGAAATTAGTAGTCTTTTCGAAAATATAGGTACGGTTCAGGATGGTATTAATACGCTTTCGGTGCCCAGTGCGGTAGTGGATAGTGATGGGGCGGTCGCACTAGATGTTACCGATGGCAATATCCATTTTGACAATGTTAGCTTTGGATATAATCCTAGTGAGACTGTATTCGATGAGCTGAATTTGTTTATTCCTGCAGGCCAGAAGGTAGGAGTTGTTGGGCGCAGTGGTGCCGGAAAGTCTAGCTTGGTGAGTCTTCTATTACGCTTTTATGATATTCAAAGTGGTGCTATATCGATAGATGGTTGGAATATTGACCAGGTTAAGCAAGAGAGCTTGCGATCGAATATCGCGGTGGTCACCCAGGACAACTCCTTGTTACATCGTTCGGTTCGAGAAAATATTATGTTTGGTAAACCGGAAGCCACCGAAGAACAAATGGTTAGCGCGGCAACGAAAGCCCAGGCTCATCAATTTATTCTCAATTTAATAGATAGTGAAGGTCGACGTGGTTATGATGCTCATGTTGGCGAGCGTGGTGTTACACTATCGGGAGGACAGCGTCAGCGCATCGCTATTGCTCGAGTATTATTAAAAGACGCACCTATCCTGGTGCTAGATGAAGCAACCTCAGCCCTTGATTCTGAAGTCGAAGCGACTATACAGCAGAGCCTCTATCAATTAATGGAGGGTAAGACGGTTATTGCTATCGCTCATCGCCTTTCAACTATCGCGGCAATGGATCGTTTAATTGTGTTTGATGAGGGTAAGATAGTTGAGGAGGGGACTCACCAGCAATTGATAAAGAAAAATGGCGTATACACTAAATTATGGGGTCATCAATCTGGCGGCTTTCTTGGATTTGAGTAGAGAGTGGTTAAGTTAAAAATATGATTTCATTAACAGATGTCGAATTGCGGCGCGGGACAAAAGTATTACTCAGTGAGGCGGAACTGACCATTCATCCTGGTCAACATATTGGTATTATTGGCGCTAATGGCAGTGGTAAATCCAGTTTATTTAAGCTTCTCACCGGGGAGATAAGCCCCGATTCTGGCAATCTTGCTATTCCATCTCAATGGCGTATCGCCCATATGGCTCAAGAGCTAGCAACCTCTGAGCGCAATGTCCTGGATTTCGTGCTCGACGGTGACCCCGTCTTACGAAAAATTGAACGGATGGTTGAACAGGCTCTTGCCAGTGGTGATGACCACAAATTGGCAGATGCCTATGAGAAATTGGACGCTATTAGTGGGTTCGATGCCCACTATCGTGCAGAGCAATTGCTCCATGGATTAGGTTTCCATCAGTCTGAAGTTAATCGACCGGTAAATAGCTTTTCGGGTGGTTGGCGCATTCGTTTAAATTTAGCCCAAGCTCTAATGAGTCCATCTGATTTACTGTTGCTTGATGAGCCGACTAACCACCTTGATTTAGATGCTACCCTATGGCTTGAAAGCTGGCTAAAAGGCTACAGCGGAACGCTGTTGATTATTTCCCATGACCGCGACTTTTTAGATAACGTTGTCTCGCGTATCGTGCATCTCGAACATCAAAAATCTATCACCTATAAAGGTAATTACTCGGCTTTTGAGCGAGTGAGAAGTGAGCGCCTGGCATTGCAGCAAGCAAGTTATGAAAAACAGCAAAAACGTAAAAAAGATGTAGAGGCCTTTGTCGCTCGTTTTCGTTACAAAGCATCTAAAGCCAAACAGGCGCAGAGCCGCTTAAAGGAACTGCAACGCATGGGAGATATAGCACCTGCCCACGTGGACTCACCGTTCTACTTCAATTTTTCGTCGCCAAAAGAAGCCTACAGCGCTCTAGTTAATCTCAGCATGTCAACCCTTGGGCACAAGGGTAAAAAGGTTCTTAGCCATGTCAATCTTGACCTACAGCCCGGCACGCGCATTGGGTTACTTGGTCCCAATGGGGCGGGCAAGTCGACTTTAATTAGTAGTCTTACCGGTGATTTGGAGTTAATTGAAGGTGTTCGTGTTTATGGAGAGAATGTTCGTATAGGCTATTTTGCCCAACACCAGCTAGAGGTGTTAGATCTTCAGGCCAGTCCTTTACTGCATATACAAAGAATTAGCCCTACCGCTACTGATCAGCAGGTTAGAAACTTTCTCGGTGGCTTCGATTTTCATAATGATAAGGCCCTAGACCCCATTAAAGATTTCTCGGGAGGCGAAAAAGCCCGTTTAGCTTTAGCATTAATCGTCTGGCAAAAACCCAATCTATTACTCCTTGACGAGCCGACAAACCATCTAGACATTGAAATGCGTCACGCCCTAACGATGGCGCTGCAAAATTATGAGGGTGCGCTTTTAGTCATATCCCATGATCGGCACCTGTTACGTAATACCGTTGATGAATTTTATTTGGTTGCCGACGGAACAGTAAGAGAATTTGAGGGAGACCTTAAAGATTACCAAGTTTGGTTAAAAAACTTTGTGCGCAATACCGATGTCGAACCTTCGCCGGTGGTTGAGCCCATGGAAGATAAGAAGATAGCTCGCCAAAAAGCCGCGCAGGACCGAGAGAGAAGAGCACCCATTACGAAAAACATTCGTCAACTTGAAACTCTGATGACTCAGTTACAAGCCAAGCTCGGTAAAACAGAGCATCAGTTAACTGACGAGAATATATACAAAGAGGATCAAAAAGCCGGTCTCAACGACTGCCTTGCTGTCCAGATAGACTTGAAACAAAGATTGTCTAACTGTGAAGAGCAGTGGCTAGAGTATCAAGAGCAGTTAGAACAGGTAAATGGCTAACAGAAAAAAATATGAAAGAGCATAGAAAGCTGTGTTTAGATCGTTGGCCGGCGAGGATAAACAAAAAATGCCTAAAAAGGCAGTCAATAGGTAAATGTGATGTTATTCAATAAATATAAAAAATTAATAACACAAGCTTTAGCTAAGAATAATTCTAAATCGACTCCAAAAAATATGGATGTGATGAGCACCGATCAATCCTTTCAATCGCCACCTCAAGCTGTCATTGGAGCAGGTGTAAAGATGCAGGGTCAGATTATAAGTCGTGAAAATATTGTTGTTGACGGCTTGATCGAGGGAAGCATAACCGCGGAAGATCATCAGGTTTTAGTTGGTGATTCAGGGGTGGTAAAAGGTAACATTCATGCCAGCATAATTTTGGTACAAGGGTCAGTTACTGGCGACATCTGCGCCAGCCAAAGTGTGGTTATTTCAGCGTCGGGAAACATTATGGGTAATATTGAATCTCCTAGGGTCACCTTGCGAGACGGCGCTAAGTTTAAAGGCAGTATCGAAATGGACCCTGGCCAGCCCACGCAAGTTGAGTTGCTGTCTAGCGTGAAAGTACGCCGTCTTAATACCCGATCGAGACAGCATGGAAAAAAAGCCTCCTAACTATTAATTGTTCTTCAGCGTGTAACACTTTGAAGAGCAGCAGAGTATTCATAGGCGATGCCAGTTTTACAAAGTAATTTATTACCTGCAATCTTCAAGCGATTAGACCTTGAGAAGCGTATTATTGTCCTCGATATGGGCCGTGCAGTATCTTCCACCGTTAGTTTCTTCAATCATTTTAAGTGCCGACTCAGTTTTGTTGATATATACAGTGAACAGTTTATTGTCTGCCCAGATGTGGATTCAAGCCATGAAGAGTTAGTGGCTCAGGTGACTAAGTCGTTAAACTTAGATGCCAATACAAAGATTGATATCTGTTTATTTTGGGATCTTTTCAATTATCTAAATGATGCTATGGTCAGGGCGCTGATAGAAGCCCTAGAGCCACACATTAATCACTCAACTAGCGGTTATGTCATTGGCACCCGCGATTCGCGCAATCAACTTCCTTTTTTTCGCTACGGTATTGTTGATAAAAGCAACTTAATCGAAAATAGTGGATCAGGCACTCAAGGGACTATTTACCCGCGCTCCCAGCGAGACCTTAATCGGTTGGTCGACTACTTTGAAATAGACAGAGGTCGGTTGCTATCGGAAGGTCGTGCAGAATATTTAATATTTGAAAACAGAGACTCGGATAAAAGCGACAAAAGCATTATTTAAACCAATACTTATCTGACTTCACTCAAAGCGTGGTTAATAGGCTCTTTCCTGTGACTCTTTTAATCGCTAGACTGCGTGATCTAAAAAAGGGAGAGATCGATGAAACAAGCGATTATTGTTGGGGCTAGTTCAGGTATTGGCTATGAACTTGCCATTCAGCTGGCCGCTTTGGGTTATCAATTAGGGTTGATGGCGCGCAGAGAAGATCGGTTAAATGAGCTGAGTGATTTATTACCAGGGGACCATTTCGTTCAAGCAACTGACCTTACCGACGCAAATAGCGCACGAGCTCAACTAGCCAGCTTAATTATACAGATGGGCGACGTAGAGTTAATCGTGGTTAATTCTGGTGTGGGTGCGTCCGAGAAGAAACTTGATTGGACTGTAGAGAGTGAAATGATTGACGTCAATGTACGTGGATTCACAGCCATGTCGATGGACGCAATGAATTATTTTGTGCAGCGCGGGGGCGGCCACTTAGTGGGGGTTTCATCTATAGCAGCACATTTTTCGGGTGGTCTAGCTCTTACTTATCATGCCACCAAAGCCTTTGTTTCCAGTTATCTCAATGGCATGCGGTCACGAGCTGCCCGTTCTGGACTTCCCATCACTATTACTACCGTTGAGCCAGGCTTTATTGACACACCTATGCTAGAGACCAAGCCCATGTGGACAGCGCCAGTTGAAAAGGCAGTTGCCCAAATGGTGAAGGCGATTATTAACAAGAAAGATCATGTCTACATAACCAAACGTTGGGCTGTGGTTGCGGGGATGTTCTATATCCTTCCCAACTGGCTGATTCGTAAGTTTGTTTGACCACTGCTTATCTAACATCCAATGTCAAGATTAATGATTAGTCGTCGCAGAGCGCTACTGATAGCGGCCGGAAAAGGTGCTGTCGATATGTTGCCATTGAGTTTGGCTGTGTTGCCTTGGGGTGTACTTTTCGGTTCTCTAGCCATACAACGGGGCTTCAGTTGGATCGAAGCACAAATGTTTAGTGCGGTTATTTATGGTGGCGCAGTTCAGATCGTTACCGTCGAGTTAATGGCTGATGACGCCCCGCTCTTCACTATTTTATTGAGTGCCTTAGTGATCAGTTCACGGCATTTTTTATACGGCCTAACCCTGCGCGATAAGCTTAAAATTAAACCGCTTCGGTGGCGCTTGGGACTAGGGTTTTTGTTAACCGATGAGTTATTTTCCCTGTCGGGTGATCGCAGAGCCTACAAAAATAGGTTTCGTCTATATTACGCCCTAGGCGCGGGCGGCAGTTTTTATCTGGCATGGAATATTTGGACTGCTCTGGGTATTTTTGCTGGCTCTAGGCTACCAGATTTAACTAGTCTTGGCCTCGACTTTGCTATAGCGGCAACCTTTATTGCTCTGGTGGTGCCTGAGATAAAAACGTTTGCCACTTTTGTTTGTGTTCTGGTCTCAGCTTGCTGTTCCTTAGTTTTCTCTGTGTATGAATTCGACCTAGGATTGGTCAGCGCCGCTTTGTTGGGTATGTTTGCCGGCTTTGTTACCCAAAAATGGAGGCTTAAAAAATGACCCTTACCACGATATTACTTCTGGCTGCCATCACCTTTACCACCCGCTATTTATTTCTCGAGGGCAAACTGCCAGTGCGTCTTGCACCCAACATAAAACAGTTATTGAGTTATAGTGCCCCGGCGGTATTAAGTGCTATCTGCCTACCTATTATCTTTATTCACGACCAGCAACCCAACTGGGCTATGTCAAATTCTTATCTCTGGGGTGGCGTCGCTGCGACAATCGCTGCTTATAAAACTAACAATGTTTATTGGACGGTAGTCATCGGGTTTTGTGGGTTTTTTTTAAGCGGTAGCTATTTTTAACTGGGCAACAGGTTTATTTAGAACGCCCTAGTCACTAAAGTTAATGTGCTGAGGCGCTCTGCTTGTTAAACTTTCGACCAAATTGACAAGGGCAAAGATTATGATTCCAAGACAACTCTATGATTCTGACCACGAGATGTTCCGTGATTCGGTACGCAGATTCCTTGAGACCGAAGCCATGCCACAGCATGAGCAGTGGGAAAAAGACGGGATGGTTAGCGATGATATCTGGCTGAAAGCGGGCGAGCAGGGATTTTTGTGCCCTATGGTGCCTGAGAAGTATGGCGGAGTAAGCACAGACTTTCGCTACAACTGCATCGTTAATGAAGAGATCGCTCGCTCAGGCTGTACCGGGCTGGGCTGGACATTACATAATGATATTTCGGTACCCTACATCGTTCGTTATGGCAGTGATTATCAAAAGGAGAAATATTTACCGCGGTGTGTATCTGGTGAGTTGATCACAGCGATCGCAATGACTGAGCCAGGCGCTGGCTCTGATATACAAGGGACCAAGACAACAGCCGTGCTCGATGGTGATCACTATATTTTAAATGGCTCTAAAACCTTTATTACTAATGGCCAGAAAGCAGGGCTAGTGATAGTGGTTGCAAAGACAGATACAACAGCGGGCTCAAAAGGCATTAGTTTATTCTTAGTAGAAGCCGATTTTCCTGGATTTAGCAAAGGTAAAAATCTTCAAAAGCTGGGTTTAAAAGCACAGGATACCTCCGAGCTATTTTTCCAAGACGTCAAGGTGCCTAAAGAGAACCTACTTGGGGAAGAGGGGCGTGGCTTTATCTATCTTATGCAGGATTTACCTCAAGAGCGGCTGTCTATTGCAGTGGGGGCCGTTGCAAATGCTCAGGCCATAATGGAAGCTACCGTGACCTATACCAAGGATCGCAAAGCGTTTGGTAGCTCCGTGGCGTCCTTTCAAAATACGCAATTTAAACTTGCTGAATTGGCTGCAGAAGTTACCAGTGCTGAAGTTTTTTCTGATCGCTGCACCGAACTATTATTAGAGGGTAAGTTAGATACGGTAACCGCCTCGAAGTTAAAATTACTGACCACTGATCTGCAATGTAAAGTGGCTGACGAATGTCTTCAGCTCCATGGTGGCTGGGGTTATATGTGGGAATATCCAGTCTGTCGTGCATTTGCTGACTCGCGAGTACAACGAATCTATGGCGGTAGTAACGAGATTATGAAGCTTATTATCTCGCGAGATTTAATGAAGTAAGTAGATTAAAAGCGAGTAGGATTTTAACAACTAATTCGCTGTACTTTATATGCCCCTTTGCAGGGGCGTTTTACTAAAAGGTTTTGTTAGGGATTTAGGCGGTCTAATACTTGTTGCAACTGCGCCGAGCTGGGTTGCTGTTTATAGTCTTCACCAATATAGAACCACTGCACTACGCCTTGGTCATCGAGCAATATCATGGCCGGGTGGGGTAGTTCTTCATCGCGACGAATGCCATATAAATCCGTTACTTCGAGATTGGCATCGGACAGGAACTGATAGGGCCGGTCCATTCGATCAGCCATTTTCTGCATACCGCCTGCGTCCTCTGGGCTAATAGCCAGTACTTGATAGCCGCGTTTTTCGAGTTCCGGCAACATGCTTTGAATATCTTGTAAATGGCCGATACAGAATGGACACCAGTGGCCGCGATAGAAAATCATTAAAACCTTGTTGCCACGCAACTGGGAAAGTTTCACCCAGTCACCATTCAGGGATTGCAGGGTAAAATCGGGTGCTGGCAAACCCACCTGCAGTTTTACACTGGAGACATCGGTAAACCCATTTTCAGAGGTAATTGCCTGTTGCGGCACAGAGGCATTTTCACAAGCAGCCAGCAGTACAAGCGTGCACAGAATGGTTAAATGAGTTTTATCTTCACGATATTTATCCTTAAGTTGGTTAGTGAATCTTCAGTCTTTGTAGGTTGGGTCGATCTTATCGATAATGCGTACTAAAGCTTTAAACTCCAACTCTCCCGCTGGACCGCCTACAGACTGCATAGACATGAGTTGTTCGGCTTTGGCTATGATCTCATCCCCTACTGGGATAAGAGCCTTGCCAGAAGCATCACTTGCGACTTGAACTTCACATGACCTTTGCAGCACCCACATATTATGAAACGCCTCGGGAATCGATCTGCCGCAGGTTAGCAAACCGTGGTTACGGAGTATCAACATGCTTTTGTCCCCCAGATTAGCAATTAACCGCGACTTTTCATCGTCCATAACGGTAATGCCTTCAAAGTCATGGTACGCCACTCGATTGTGTAACAGTGCAGAGTAAAAATTGTCATTGCGCAACCCTTCTTGGGAGCAAGCTACCGCCATACCCGCGTTCGTATGAGTGTGAGTAATACAGTTTACGTCATGCCTTACGCCGTGAATGGCCGTGTGAATAATTATTCCTGCAGGGTTCACTGCGTAGTCCGTGTCTTCAACTATATTACCTTGGATATCCACCTTAACCAGATTAGAGGCTTTGACTTCGCTATAGTGAAGTCCGTAGGGATTGATCAAAAAATGCTCTTGGTCGCCAGGTAGTTTAACCGTAATGTGGTTGTAAATAAGTTCGGTCCAACCCATGTAATCGAAAATTCGGTAGCAGGCTGCAAGTTCTACGCGAAGTTGTTGTTCTGTTTTGTCCATTTAGCTTGCCCTCTTTACGAATTCTGTGAGTATCACAATCTGTGTGCCCTTAACTCGGCCTTCAAGTTGTTTGGGATTGTTTGGCACCAAAGAGATGTTGCGCACTGCGGTGCCGCGTTTGGCGGTAAAGCTCGTTCCTTTTACGGCTAAATCTTTTGTTAGTGTGACTGTATCACCTGCCACAAGGAAAGCACCATTGCTGTCTTTATGCTCGGTCACCCGTTCATCATAGTCACCGCTCACCAACGTTGCCCAGGTCATAACCTCATCTTCCAGATACATCATATCGAGTAGGTCTTGGGACCAACCTTCCTCCCTAAGTCGACTGAGGATACGCCAGACCACAACCTGGACTGCAGGCACTGAGCTCCACATGCTATCGTTTAAACAACGCCAGTGGCTTACTTCAGTTTTATTGTGGTCTGTCAGTTGATCATTGCAGGCATGACAGACCAGAATATTATGGCCTGGAGACTCGTCATTGTATGGTGCTACTGGGTAACTGCACAACGGGTCTGTGACAGAGCAAAGCTCACACTTTGAATCGCTGCGGGTCTGTAGTTCAGAGTCTATAGCCATAAAGCGGATACTTTTATTGTTAATTTGGTAGCTTATTATAACCATCGATACTGGCATGCGGTCTAGTTAATGCATCTGAGTCAGCAATTTATTAGAGCCTCTGCTGCTGCCCAGCCAGATAAAACAGCACCTTCGACTCGCGGGCCAGCAAAGGCATCCCCTGCAAATATCAGGGGAGGGAGGGATGTGTGCTCGCTGGCTAACATGCAACTATGCTCGTCCATGACGATTGGCTTACTGTAACGCCAGCGGTGGACTTGAAATTCAAGCACATTGGCGCCTAGATAGGGTTTGGCCGCGGCAATCAGCTTTTTAGCAACCAAGTTGCGATCATAATCAAGGTACTTGGCACTAAACGCAGCGCTACCATGAATGGTGATGGCGGGAAGGCTAGAGACGCCTTTCTGTTGATTATCGCTGATCCACGCTATGGGACCCACGTCGAGCATGAGAGCACCGGGTGATGAAATGTTACTCGGACCATCTAGAATCGCCATTACCGCGATACAACTTTCATAAACAATACGATTTAGACGGGCACACTTATCGTTGGGCAGTTGAGTATTGCCCGTTGCGAGCAATTCTATCGTCTGGGGCGCTGGAGAGGTAATAATCATAGAGTCCGCAGAAACAGAGGCGCCATTATCAAGTATTGCTATCCAGCCGTTATCTTCGTGGCCAATTGCGGTAACCCTAGTGGCCCTAAGAATATCTATGCCCTGCGCCATATATTTTGCAATGGCAGTCATAGTGGGGACACCCCTGTATCTGACGTGGCTGTTGGGTTGTCCAGTAACGCTGGAGTACCATGGTTCAGCTACACCGGCATCAACCCACTTATTAACCTGTTCAACAAACCTCGGCTGTCGAGTGGTCATAAATTGAGCGCCATGATCAAAGGTAGCACCACCTATGCGACGTCCAGCTAAGCGTCCGCCAAGGCCGCGACCTTTATCGACCACTAGCACTCTATAACCTGCAAGCTGTAGCTCATTAGCGGCGCTTAAACCTGCAAGGCCGGCACCAATAATTAAAACATCTGGATTGTAACTAGGTGAGGTCATCGGTTGTGTCTTATGGTAAGTTTTTGGATGAATCTTTTTTGCAGCGCATTGAGCAGAATTGTACCTCGTTCCAACAGCGCGCCCATTTCTTGTGCCAGTTAAACGGACGCTGGCAAGCTAAGCTAATTTGAGTCAGTAGCTTAGCTTTTTTACGCACAGCAGGCATAGGTAGATTTAGGCCGCGGTTAAGACCGAGCCCGCCAGAGTAATACGATGCATAAGCCTTGCGTGACCCTGATAGTCATTGTTGGCTAGATGCCAGGTGCATCTATTGTCCCAAAAAGTAACCGACCCCGGCAACCAGTTAAAGCTGCAAGTAAACTGGGGCTGAATGACATGAGCATAGAGCTCGTCTAGCAAGGTGCGGCTTTCAGTAAAATCCCAGCCTTCAATCTGGATAGTGTGGCCAGGGTTCACATAAAGTACCCTGCGACCGCTTTCTGGATGAATAATCACTACTGGGTGGGTCGCATCACCAACACGATCCATACCACCAAGTTGTTCAGAGAGGTCAGTCAGACGATATAGACCATTTTCACCATAGAGATGAGTATTTGAATGCACAGCGCGTAAGTTTGCGATACGTTGCTTAAGTTCTGTTGGCAGAGCATCGTAGGCCGCCGCAAGATTAGCAAACTGAGTATTGCCGCCTATCTCTGGTACCCTGCGGGCAACTAAAATAGACCCCATCGCAGGGATATCATCATAGGAATGATCTGTATGCCAGCCGCCGCCAATATTGGTTTGTTGGGTTTTCTCTTTGCGCACTTCGGCTATTTGAGGAAAATCGTCGGTCGTTTTAAAGAATTTATTGATAACGATACGGCCAAAGCGATTAGCAAATTTCAGGTGTTGATCTGGGGTTAAGTCTTGGTCACGAAAAAAGAGCAGGCCGTATTTTGCAAACAGCGCTCTCAGTTCAAGTAACTCATGATTGCTCATCGTTGCTAACTGCAGGTCACTTACAACAGCGCCGCAATTTTCAGAAAAGGCAGTAACGTTCATAGGTACACACTTTTTTGGCTACAAAAGCTCATTGAGTTTTTGCAATAATATTTGGTTAACCTGCTGTGGATTAGCTTGACCTCTTGATGCTTTCATTATCTGCCCCATAAAGCCGCCGAGTTTTTTCTTACGCTTATTTTCATCGCTAGCAATAAAGTCTTCAACCATGGCTGGGTTTACTTCTAAAACATCACTAACCATTTTCTCAAGAGCAGCGTTGTCAGAGACCTGTTTTAGACCTTTTGCTTCGATAATTTCATCAGCATTACCTTCACCTTGCCACATAGCTTCGAACACCTGCTTGGCCATTTTACCAGAAATACTATTGTCAGCAATACGCAGGATCATTCCAGCAAGTAACTCGGCAGAAACGGGACTCTCAGTAATGCTAAGATCTGCATGGTTGAGCGCGGCACTCAACTCTCCCATTGTCCAGTTGGCGGCCATTTTTGGATGGCTAGCATTAGCGGCTACGCTTTCGAAAAAATTTGCTGTATTGGCATCACTGCTAAGAATACCTGCATCGTACTTAGATAGAGCGTACTGCTCTACAAACCGTGCTTGCCTAGCATCAGGCAGTTCTGGGAGTGCGCGTCGCAATTTTTCGATAGTGTCGTCACTCACAATTACCGGCAAAAGGTCTGGGCAGGGAAAATATCGATAATCATTAGCTTCTTCCTTGCTACGCATGGCTTTGGAAACCTTCGTCTCTCCATTGTACAGGCGCGTTTCTTGCTTTACAGTCCCACCGTCTTCAATTAGATCAATTTGTCGTTCTACTTCTTTTTCGATGGCTTCTTCCATGAACTTATACGAATTGAGGTTCTTCGTTTCGGTTCGCGTGCCCAACGTGGTCGAACCCATTGGGCGTACAGAGACATTGACATCAAAACGCATACTACCTTGAGACATTTTCCCGTCACAGATACCAATTGAGGTCACGATGCTGTGCAGTTTTTTAGCGAAGGCGACGGCCTCTTCAATGTTACGCATATCGGGTTCAGAGACTATTTCAATTAATGGTGTTCCGGCGCGGTTGAGATCAACGCCGGATGATCCATGAGGTAAGTCACCTTCATGGATTGATTTTCCGGCATCTTCTTCAAGATGAGCATGGTGGATACGGATAGATTTAGTGCTGCCATCAGCCAATTGAATCGCTACCTCACCTCGTCCAACGATGGGTTTCTCTAGTTGAGTGGTTTGGTAGCCCTTTGGTAGATCGGGATAAAAATAGTTTTTTCTCTCAAATATAGAAATTTTCCCAATTTCAGCATTGATTGCCAATCCGAACATTATCGCGTAGTGCACGGCTTGTTCGTTTAGCGCGGGCAGGGTGCCTGGCATTGCTAAGTCAATGGCGCAGGCTTGAGTGTTGGGTTCGGCGCCAAAACTGGTGCTTGCCGCAGAAAATATTTTGGTTTTAGTGGCTAGTTGCACATGCACTTCAAGGCCGATGACGGTTTCCCAATTCATGAGATTCCCTCCGGCATCAGCCTGTGCCAGTCGGTCACTTGCTGAAATTGATGAGCAACGTTTAGCATGCGCGCTTCGTCAAAATAGTTACCGATGATCTGCAAACCCACTGGCTTGCCTTCAACCATTCCGCAGGGCACTGACATACCCGGCAAGCCCGCCAAGTTGGTTGCAATGGTATAAATATCTTCAAGATACATTGCTACGGGGTCATCGCCTTTTGAGCCAAATTTAAACGCTGGCGAGGGACAGGTGGGCCCGACAATAAGATCGACTTTGGCAAATGCTTGCACAAAGTCTTGTTCGATAAGTTGACGCACCTGTTGTGCCTTACCATAGTATGCATCGTAGTAACCAGCAGACAGACAATAGGTGCCGATTAATATGCGCCGCTGAACTTCTTCACCGAAACCTTCAGAGCGAGTGCGGCAATACATATCTTGTAAATCTTTTGGATTTTCGCAACGGTAGCCATATTTCACACCATCAAAACGAGATAAGTTAGCCGATGCTTCGGCCGGAGCAATGACATAATATGCTGGAACAGAGAGATTAGAATTAGGAAGGCTTATTTCAACCAATTCAGCGCCTTGGGCTTCCAAATCGGCCAAGGCTTTCCTGACTGCTTCCTCAGTCCCAGGGTGCAAGCCCTCTGAAAAATATTCTTTAGGAACACCAATGCGCAAGCCTTTTACAGGCTTATTCAATGAGGCACTGTAGTCCGGAATTTCGAGGTCAACACAGGTGGAATCCTTATCATCAAAGCTAGCCATACAGTTTAAAAGTAGTGCGCAGTCCTCCGCTGTGCGCGCCATAGGGCCAGCCTGATCTAAGCTTGAAGCAAAGGCAACCATGCCCCAGCGGGATACTCGTCCATAGGTCGGTTTTAACCCGCTAATACCACATAGCGCGGCCGGTTGGCGAATAGAGCCGCCGGTATCTGTTGCTGTTGCGCCGGGCGCTAGTCTTGCAGCAACCGCTGCTGCTGAACCTCCTGAAGACCCTCCGGGCACGCAGTCTGTGGCCCAAGGATTTTTGACTGGCCCATAAAAACTAGTTTCATTGGAAGAGCCCATAGCAAACTCGTCCATATTAGTTTTACCTAACATCACCACGCCGGCCTGCTCGAAATTTTCCACAACGGTAGCGTTGTAAGGGGGTATAAAGTTGTCCAGCATTTTAGAGCCACAACTTGTTCGTACACCCTTAGTGCAAAAGATATCTTTGTGCAGTAAAGGTACACCACATAACGCGGGTGCAGATCCAAACGCCAGTCTTTGGTCGGCTAAATATGCTGCTTGCAGAGCCTGGTCTGCGGTAACAGTAATTACGGCGTTATATTGGCCATTAAATCGGTTGATACGAGACAAGAAATGTTGAGTTAATTCCACACTTGAGAATTTCTTACTTTGAAGTCCTTTGACCAACTCGGCGATAGTGTAATTGTGCATTAGTGACTCATTTAATCGATCATTTTAGGAACGATGAACAACCCATTGTCCGTCGCCGGGGCTATCGCTTGGAATTCATCACGGTGATTACCTTCAGTGACTTCGTCTGCGCGCAGTCGCTGGGCGACTTGAAATGGTCGGAATATTCCCTGCGCAGAAACAGTGTCAGCAGATTGCAGTTGAGCAACCAAGTCTAATACACTACTCAATCGTTCGGTGACATCAGTGATGGTTTTTTCGTCAATGGAAAGTCGTGATAAAGTCGCTAGCTTTTCAATTTCGTGTCGTTCGATGATCATTTTTTTGGCCTGCGAATTACAATTGTTTAGTGTATCCTTTTTTTCCTAGCCAATACTCTACTAGCTAGGTGCGGTAAGTTAACATAAATGGTCATATTAGGTTAAGCCGTTCACCCCATAAAAGCTTTATTTTATCAGTATCTACGTAAATTTAAGTAAATTAAGTAAATTAATTATAGTTATAGGAAGTTTGCCTCAAGATCAGCTAAACTCACTCATTAGATATTATGTTTGGCAGTTTTTTAATGCTATTAAACAATGAAAAACAACACGCTTTCTGCAAAGCCCATTGCAGTAAAAGTAACTAAGGAAGTCATCTAAATGTTAAAGAGATTTCGCGGTCTATTTTCCAGCGACCTGTCAATTGATCTTGGCACCGCAAATACGTTAATTTATGTCCGTGACAAGGGTATTGTTTTGAATGAGCCGTCAGTGGTGGCAATTCGTCACCATCTTGGGCAAAAGATTGTTGAAGCTGTTGGCGCTGATGCCAAACGTATGCTGGGTAGAACGCCAGGAAATATTACGGCGATTCGTCCACTTAAAGATGGCGTTATTGCAGATTTCCAAGTGACTGAGAAAATGTTGCAACATTTCATTAAAAAAGTGCACATCAAAAGTTTTATACCGCCTAGTCCAAGAGTTCTTATCTGCGTGCCCTGCATGGCCACTGAAGTCGAAACTCGAGCCATTAAAGAGTCGGCTTATAGTGCGGGTGCTCGAGAGGTCTTTTTGATCGAAGAGCCTATGGCTGCTGCTATTGGTGCTGGACTACCGGTTGATGAGGCGATTGGCTCTATGATTGTAGATATCGGTGGTGGTACGACTGAAATCGCTATTCTTTCCCTAAGTGGTGTTGTATTTGCCGATTCTGTGCGCATCGGTGGCGATCGTTTTGATGAAGCGATTGTTAATTTTGTACGCCGAGAATACGGCAGTGTTATTGGTGATACCACGGCAGAGCGAATTAAGGTGGAAATAGGTTGCGCTTTTTTGGCCAAAGAGGTTCGAGAGATTGAGGTTCGAGGCCGCAATCTTGCTGAAGGAATTCCTAAGAGATTTACGCTCACTAGTGATGAGATTTTGGGGGCTTTACAAGAGCCTCTAGCGGGTATTGTTGAGGCGGTAAAACGAGTGCTCGAACAGTCTCCTCCTGAACTCGCTTCTGATATTGCGGAATCCGGTATTGTCTTGACTGGTGGCGGTGCTTTATTAAAAGACCTTGATCGTTTGCTGAGCCACGAAACTGGACTTCCGGTTATATTGGCCGAGGAGCCACTAACTTGCGTTGCGCGGGGTGGTGGTGAGTTTTTAGATATGATGGACAAAAAGAGGCTAGATCATTTAACTTTGTAGCCCGGTTTCTGGGCAATTGGATTTATGGGTCTTTGAAGTGTCGGGAGTAGAACAATTAACAAAGTGTTCGTTAGGTCATCCTCCACCATTCGTAAAGTGGTTATATTCTTTTTAATCGCATTTAGCATGATGACGATTCATTATTACACGAACTGGTTTAGTTCGATCGAAAAGTTTGCTGACCGATCGATTCGTCCGTTCTATTGGGTTGCTAATATTCCTTCGCGTATTGGGGAGTGGGCAGATTTAAGTTCAACTGATCGGTCTGTTATCGAAAAAGAAAATCTCCGGTTAAAACAAGAAAGCCTTATTTATCGCGGTCAGTTACAGCGTATGGCTGAGTTAGCTGCAGAAAATCTACGCCTACGCCTTTTACTCAATGCCACAGAGTTGCTAACCGACAGTATTTTGGTGACAGAGGTTATTGGTGTTTCACCTAGCTCGAAAAGCCATACTTTGAGCATTGATAGAGGCCTTAAAGACGGTGTCTATGTTGGGCAACCAATACTAGATGCTGAGGGTTTAATGGGCCAAATTATATCGGTTTTTGAGAACCATAGTGTAGCGCTGCTGATTACTGACAATACACACGCAATTCCCGTGCAGGTTTTGCGAAACGGTATGCGATCCATTGCCGAGGGTACTTCAGACTACAATAATTTGCAGTTACGGTTCTTGTCGACGACTGCGGACATACGGGTAGGGGACGAGCTTGTTAGTTCAGGTTTGGGAGGGCGCTTTCCTCCGGGTTATCCCGTGGGCTCGGTTCTCAGTATTGGAAAAATCCCAGGTGAGAATTTTATTGAAGTCAATGTGCGGCCAGCGGCCGAGATTGACAGAAGTAAACATCTTTTGTTGGTTTTCACCTCACAAGATGGCAGTAGAAATGGAAATTCTCAGTGACATCTATGCGTTACGCCTTAACTGTTATCTTTTCGTTGATGTTAGCCTTGGTGTTGCAGCTAATTCCCGTTTCTGCCGATTGGTTGCCGTGGAAACCTAATTTTTTACTTCTGATGGTTATTGGGTGGGTTATTTTTAAACCTAGCCAGTGGGGTATTGGGTTTGCCGCATCTGTTGGTTTGCTGGCTGATTTAGTGTTTAGATCGCCCCTAGGACTTCATGTGTTCCTTTTTGTTTTTATCGGTGCAGCGCCCTATTTACTCAGCGGCTGGTTAATTTATTTCAATGTTATTCATCGTTGTTTTTTTGTATTTATTCTCATTATTTTTTCTGAACTGTTAGGTAACTTTATGTACTCGGTTTGGTGGGTGCCGGTGGATTATCGAGATGTCCCCTGGGGTGCGATTAGCTCGGCCGTCATATGGCCTTTCATGGATAAATTTTTGGTTAATGTACATAACAATCGTCGTTAGCGCTTAGAGAGAAGTCTAGAAATATATTCATTTAACCGAAGTTAACTTAGGAATTCTGCATGCCGTCGGAATTGAGAAAGAAACATGAAGGTTTTGACCTCATTTTAGCCTCAGCTTCTCCGAGGCGAGTCGATATTCTAAATCAGATTGGGGTTCGATTTATCGTTGCACCTGCAGATATTGATGAGAGTCAAATTAGCAATGAATCACCCACTGATTTTGTTTGCCGCTTGGCATGTCAGAAGTCGCAGACTGGATATGAGTCTCAAATGGGAAGCCAAGCCGTGCTGGGTGGCGATACGATCGTTGTATGCGATGAAAAAATATTCGGTAAACCGAAAGATTATGCCGATTCAAAACGAATGCTCAGTCAGCTTTCAGGGCGGGCTCATAAGGTAGTCTCGGCGGTCGCTATCAACAATGGCGTTGAGGCCGCTGTATTGATGTCAGAAACTCTGGTGACATTTCGCACTATATCGGACCAAGAGTGTCTCAATTACTGGAACACAGGCGAGCCAGAAGGGAAGGCAGGTAGTTACGCTATACAAGGTTTTGGATCAATTTTCGTAGAGTCTATCGAAGGCAGTTATAGTGGGGTTGTTGGACTACCTATTGCTGAGACCTGTAGTCTTCTTCGTCGCTTTGAGATCCCTATCTGGCAGACACTGTCAGCATAAACACTATCAGTTAAAAGTGAATAAAGAATGAGCAATGAAATTTTGATCACAGTTGCGCCGGGAGAAACCCGTGCGGCCTTGTTGCATGGTGGAGTTGTTCAGGAAGTCTATATCGAGCGACCTCAGAATATTAGTTTGGTTGGTAATATATATATGGGTAAGGTTTCCCGCCTGCTTCCTGGGCTTGAGGCAGCCTTTGTTGATATCGGTATCGAGCGAAATGGATTTCTGCATCTCAGTGACATTGTAAACCAAGTCTCCAAGAGGAGAAATAACGAAAACCCTAAAGCTACTGATATTCGTCATGCCCTGCATGAGGGTCAGTTAATTATGGTTCAAGTGATAAAAAACCCTATAAATGATAAAGGTGCTAGATTAACAACAGAGATTTCCCTGGTGTCTAGGTATTTTGCTTATTTGCCCGCAGGTATTGGCAATAAGGTGTCACATCGCATAAGAAAGAGGGATGAGCGGCAGCGTCTGCAGGATAGCCTGGCGCTAATGCTGTCTAAGGATGAGAGACAAGGAGCAGTCGGATCGACTCAGCAAAGGTTAGTTGGAAGCTATATTGTTCGCTCTGCGGCAGAGGGTATTGGTCTTAAATATTTACAATCTGATCTAAGTTTTTTACAGCACTGTTGGGAGGCTGTGCAATTGGAGAAGGTCACTATAAAAAAGCCCGGCCGGGTGTTTGAGGAGATGGCTCTGCAGGTCCGAGTGATGAGAGATTTAGTCGACGACAAAACTACTCGTATATTAGTCGACTGCGCGGACGTTTTTGATCAGCTTGGAAAAATAATGGAGAGGTATCACCAGAGTATCTCTAACCTGCTGGTTTATTACGACGGTGAAAAGCCATTATTCCAACACTACAAGGTCGAGGAGGAGGTTACTAAAGCTCTTCAGAGGAGAGTTAATCTTGATTCTGGAGGCTCTGTTGTTTTTGATCAGACTGAGGCGATGACAACTGTTGACGTCAATACTGGGGGCGATATTGGCCATCGCGATTTGGAGAAAGCGGCGTTTAATACAAATATGCAGGCAAGTAAGGTTATCGCAAGGCAAATAAGGCTGCGTAATGTAGGTGGAATTATTGTTATTGATTTTATTGATATGGATGATGATAGCCATCGAAAAAAGGTATTAGCCAGCCTTAAAAAAGCGTTGCTAGTGGATACAGTAGCTACATTTATTTCTGAATTTACTGAGTTAGGTCTGGTGCAAGTTAATAGAAAGCGCATTAATAAGAGTCTAAGAGAGTTATTGAGTGATAACTGCCCTACCTGTGACGGAGTGGGATCAATTAAATCTTTGAGTACTATTAGTTGTGAGATATGGAGAGAGATTTCTCGTGCTGCTAGCGCCTATAATTGCCGGAACATCAGAATCCAAGCGAGTCCCGAAGTGACTGGATATTTGGCAACTGAAGAAAGGTCGGTTCTGACCGAGATCGAAAAGTCGATTAACTGTACAATCCAACTTCGTGACGATGAACTATATTCTCGTGAACAGTTTGACATTATCCCGGTTTGAGACCGCAGAATGGTAACTAAAGTAACAAATACAATTACGTCAATTGGCCGATGGTTTATTTGGACCTCTGTGTTACTAATTTTTGGAACCTTTGTTTTGGTATTGGTGGGCAGGCAAACGATCAACGCGATTGACGGATTGAGACCCTCTCTTGTCAATTTACTTAATCAAAGCACCGGTATGCAGGTTAACCTTGGCGAGTTGAGGGGCGAATGGCCGAGATTGTTACCGATTATTGAGATAGAGAATCTCGACATTATGGATGCTGATCAGAAGTCAGCTATCTCAGTGCATCAAGTAAGAGCCGAGCTGGATCTATTTCAAACTATTAGACATGGAAATGCTATTTGGCATGAATTAGTGGCTGATAATTTAATTATTAGATTTGCTGAAGATGGGTCAGGTCGGTGGAGTTTGAAGGGTATTCCTGGCGGTGATGAAACCGACTTGAGGGTGCTTCTAGAGCCGCTTATTTATAGTCGCTTGATACACTTAGAAAGGATTCAGATAGAGTTCGAGTTTTTTTCTGGAAAATCAATTAAAGTCCATGGAAGCTCAGTAAAAATTGAAAATGATAGAGATTTTCATCGTACTGAGATGACCGTCTATCAATCTAATCTAGATGCTCCTTCGTATTTTGTTATCGAAGGTCAGGGTGATCCCTTAAATCTTAAATCCTTTAGTGCAGAGGCCTATTTACAGTTGCGAAATCTCTCTGTTCCGCAGCCATTGGTGGAGTTGGGTAAATCGCTAATGCCGGAATTACTGGCTGATATTTCACAATTTACCACCGATGCCAGTGGTGAGTTATGGTTTGATATTCATCAGGGTGGCGGGGTTGATTTTGAGGGTTCTGTATCTGTTACTGAGGTGCCCCTTGATTGGCTGGCGGATGTGCCAGCTGTCAGAGATATAACCACTGAGATAACAGGTTGGTATACACCTGAGTTAGATTGGGGTGTACGTCTACAGGGGCTCGATTTTGAATGGTCTGACACTGAAATCGAACCCTTAGATCTTGTTTTTAGTCAACGCCTCAGTGCGCAACAGCAAGGTTTTGATGTGTCAATTAGTCACTTAAACTTAACACTTTTATCTGACTTGCTCAAACAGGCAGATGTCTTAAATAATCAGATACTACAGGCGATAGATACACTGAGCCCGCGTGGCCAACTAAGTGTACTTACTTTTGGCCAACAGCACTCAGGCTACTATGCGTCGGCCAACTTTACTAATATTGATCTCTCACCCTATAAAGGCGTCCCTGGAATAAAAGGGTTAACTGGTTATCTCGAAATTAAAAATAATGAGGGGCTTTTTCACCTGAATGACAGTGATGGGTTTGAGGTGCTTTTTCCTGCTGTCTATAAAGATTATATTAGAGTTCTTGATGCGCAGGGCACTGTGTATTTAGAGCTTGATTCCCAGAACCGATCTCTCAGTGTGTATAGCTCCGTGATTGAGACCGAAGTTGAAGCTGGCCTCGCTAATATAATTTTCTCAGTCGAGCAAAATAGAGCCGTTAAGGATTCCAATCCAGAGGTCAACCTCATTATTGGGGGTCAAAATATTGATGCAAAGTACAAAGATCAATTTCTACCTTACAAAATGTCGCAAAGCTTTTCAGGTTGGCTGAAAACCTCAATTGCAAAGGCTGACATAAAGCAATTCGGTATGGTTTATCGCTCAGGAGCAGCGCCTAACAAGGAGCCCGTTCGAACCACGCAGTTGCTAATAGAGGCAGAAAATGCCGATATTAATTTCCATCCTCGCTGGCTTGGGTTGAGTGATGTTAGAGCAACTTTTTTAATTGATGACACCCATATAGAAGGAGTTGTCGGCTCAGCAACGATGGGCGGCGCTAAGATTGAAAAGATCAATTTGGCTTATGGTGTCCATCCTGAGGGGCATTCAAAAGCAAACATACTCTTTTTGCATGGCAGTCTAAAATCTGATGTATCACAGGCAATCAATATTATTGCTAAGTCTCCATTCGATAAGGATATTGGACCTTTGGCTGATTGGAAATACAGCGGCCAAGCAACGACCCAGTTGGCACTGGAGGTTCCTTTAGTCCAACCGACCGGTAATGCGTCTAAAGGCGATTATCGCGTCGATAGTCAACTGACAGATGCTAGTTTATTGATTACCAACACATCAATTAATCTAACTAATATGGTCGGAGGTATCCATTTTTCGGTCGAAAAAGGAATCTACTCGGATGATATTAATGGTCAGTTATGGGGTCAGCCATTTAACGCGCATCTCTTCAGGCGTGGTGATGAGCAAAAGATAGCGCTTAGCACCGCAGTGGAGCCAGCAAGTCTTAGTCAGTTGGTGGACTTTCCCTGGGGTAGGGTGGTAAAAGGCACTATACCGATAGAGGGGTTATTAACTATCAATCAGAGGAACTTAGTCCAACAAGATATACCTACCCAGGCTACTCAACCGAATAAAAGTGCGGTTACTTTATACTTAACAAGTCAGCTAAAAGAAAATGAAATTCATTTACCCCCGCCCTTAGGCAAGACCGCTGGAAACAATGATGATCTCGCGGTGAAGCTCCATTTTGACTCTGGTTTGACGAGGTTTGAAGGTACTTTGGGGCAAAATCTGGTTACAGATCTGCGTTTTAGCCAGCAGGGGTTGCTAAGAGGCCTAGTAAGTTTCGATCGCAGGGTATCGCTTCCCGCAAAAAATGAAGTTTTAATAGCAGCCCATTTACCGACCACCGAGATTGATTTATGGGCACCGGTTGTAGCTTTGTTTGGTGAGCGGTCAGATTCAAAAAAACCTATATGGAGTCCAGTTTTTGATTTTACATTTGATAGTCTTGAGATGGCATCCATCGAACTAAAAGATCTGTCAGCGGTGGTTAGGTTGTCTGACAGTGCGACTAATATCGAGTTTTCCAGTCATCTTGCCGATGGGCATATATCGCTGCCGACTGACGCAACGCAGGCTCCTAAGATGAATTTGGTTCGCTTAGACATAGCTGCTGATTTACTTGATGCTAAAATAGCGAAGCAGCTAATTGATCCCAGGCGTTTTTTAGCGGTTGATCTGTCGGTCGAAAGCTTATTTATTGGTGAGGAACTCTGGGGTTCTCTGGCGTTTCAGTTGCGGCCTAACGACTTAGGGGCCGCTTTTAAGAAGATTAAAGGTAATTTTCTTGGACTACAACCTGGCATGGTTGACGATCAGAAGTCGGCGGATTTTTTCTGGGGGTTCGACGGCGTCACCTATACTAGCAGACTTACTGGACCCGTCTCAGTTGGCAATATATATGACGTTTTTAGTGGATTTAAAGTTACCCCAGTGGCTGATAGTGAGTCGGGGAAATTTGTCTTCGACCTCGCTTGGCAAGATCAGCCGTGGAAAATCAATAGGGAAAACATTACTGGAAACTTTCAGATCAATCTAAATAATGGGAGCTTTTATAGATCCCCCGGGGGTGCTGGTGCCGCTTTAAAGTTGGTTAGCTTGTTTAACTTTGCGAATTGGTTGAAGAGGCTTCAATTGGACTTTTCTGACGTGGCGGGTCAAAACTTACCCTATAACAACCTACAGGGCACTATTCATTTTGATCAAGGTAACGCTAGCTTGCTTGATCCATTAAAAATGAAAATGCCTTCTGGCCGAATGAGTATGGCTGGAACATTTAATTTGCTTGATGAAACAGCAGAGGCTAAATTAGTTGCGACTCTTCCCGTAGCAACCAATTTACCTTGGGTGGTCGCACTACTTGGAGGTGTTCCTGCGGCAGCCGGTGTGTATATAACCAGTAAAATTGTTAGCAAGCAGGTGGATCGTTTGTCGAGTATTAGTTACCAATTAAATGGACCTTGGGATGACATTAATATTTCTGTTGATGAGATATTTGCTAGTGAATTAGAGAGTCAGCCGCTGCCTGAGGCGGAAGTCAATGAGCAGTAATCAACAATCGTATCGTACAGAAGATACCTTCACTGTGGCCGCAATTCAATTAATG
>DGAQ01000004.1:94888-123802 GCA_002382445.1 Porticoccaceae bacterium UBA4026
AATTCAATTAATGCCTGCGGACTCGGCTGTCAAGAATCTAGAAAATGCCCAATCCTTACTAAGAGAAGCAGCGAGTCGCGGTGCTGATATTGCCGTCCTTCCTGAAAACTTTGCTTATTACGGACAGCCCAATATTAGTGCTTTGATAAAGGGAGAGGATGACGAAAAGGGTTTGGCTGGCGCATTTCTGCGGACCCAGGCTCAAGAGTTAGGTATCTGGATTGTCGGAGGGACTATCCCTGTTTTGGGTTGTGTTGAGCCAGTCGATATAGATAGGCCTTATGCGCGCTCTTTTTTACTTAATCCTCAGGGTGAAAGAAAGGCTTATTACGATAAAATTCATCTTTTTGACGCCGATATATCGTTATCTAAGGGCGAGCATAGACAATATAGAGAATCGGACCGTTACTCGGCGGGTAATAGTATCTGCGTAGTACCTACCAGTTTTGCAAAAATAGGCTTAACCGTTTGTTATGATTTGAGGTTTCCCGAGTTATATCGGAAGTTGGCGGATCAGGGCGCTGAAATTATTACAGTTCCCTCTGCTTTTACAGCCAATACGGGCCAAGCTCATTGGGAGGTATTGTTGCGGGCCCGCGCTATTGAGAATCAGCTGTTTATTGTTGGGGCTAATTTAGTAGATCGTGAGCATCCTAAGCGTGGGCTTTGGGGCGGAAGTGCAATTGTTGATCCCTGGGGAACAATCCTTGACTCAGTCATAGGCAATCAGGCTGGCATTGCAATTGCTGATATTAATATTGACGTAATACGTCAGCAACGCCGTAACATACCAATCCGACAACATCGTAAATTGTAATTGTCTGTTAGGGACACTATTCTGTTAAGGATCGGATATAAGCGAAAATTTTACGGTTGGCCACCGGTGATTTTTTGAGTTCTAATTCCCGATTAGCCTGGCGTTGAAGATTTCGCAGTTTCTGCCGATCAGCCTTTGGATAGCATCCTAAAAACTCATCGATGCCTGCTTGTCCCTCATGGATTAATCGCTCTCGCCAGTCTTCCAATGACTTAAAATGTTGACGATACGTTTGAGACTGATGATCCATTTTATCTAAGGTGATTTGAATATCATCAATATCAGAAATTCTCATCAGCTTGCCAATATATTGTAAATGGCGACGTTTGGCCTCGCGACTCTTTAGTCTACGAGCTTCATGAATCGCTTCTTTAAGAGGCTCAGGAAGCGTAAATTTCTGTAATTTACCAGCGGGCATTTCCACTAATTTTCTGCCCATTTCTTGCAGAGCATGGCTGTCTCTTTTGAGCTGTGATTTACTTGGCCCGTCATAGCCATTGTCGTCGACAGAGTCTTCCATCAGATAAGGTACATTGCGGCTAAGCCTAGGAATGAGACAAAGCCAACAATATCAGTAATGGTGGTTAAAATAACAGGACCTGCTAGCGCGGGATCTACTTTTAGAGATCGTAATAATACGGGCAAGATGGTCCCTGCAAGCGCAGCAGCCATTAAATTAATTGCCATCGCCAAGCCAATGATTACGGCCATTAACCAATTCTGAAACCAGATTGAGACAACACAGCCCACTATTAGCGCATAAAGTAATCCGTTTATAGCTCCTACGGAAAATTCTTTACTCAGTAACCAGTTAAGATTGCTCCGTTCCACCCGGCCTAAGGCCATTCCGCGAATGACCACAGTGAGGGTCTGACTTCCAGCGACACCGCCCATGCTAGCTACTATGGGCATTAGTATTGCTAGTGCTACAAGCTCATCTAGAGTCGACTCGAATAGGCTGATGGCAGATGAGGCGAGAATGGCGGTGATTAAGTTAACACCTAACCAAATAGCTCGTCGCGGCGCTGTTTTCGCAACTGAAGAGAACGTGTCTTCAGTGCTACTAAGGCCCGCCATAGCGAGAAGCGAGTGATCTGCATCTTCGACGATCACATCTACCACATCATCAATGGTTATTCGGCCTAGTAATCTGCCATCCTCGTCAATGACGGGAGCGGAAACAAGATCATATCGCTGAAATATTTGTGCGACTTCTGAATCAGTGAGATTGACATTGATAGCCTGAACTTTACTGTTCATAACCTCTCGAACGGTTGTAGCGGATGACGAGATCAGCAACTTACCAATGGATAAATTACCCATAAAGGTGTCACTGCGGCTAACAACAAAAAGGTTGTCGGTGATATCAGGAATTTCTTCGAATCGTCTCAGATAGCGAAGCACCACATCGACGCTGATATCTGGGCGCACTGTGATCATCTCGGTGTCCATGAGTCCACCGGCGGTGTCTTCATCATAGGTAAGGATAGTCTCAATTCTCTGACGATCCTGTGCTGACATCGCTTTAAGCACCTCAGGAATGACTTTATCAGGAAGTTGTTGCAGGATATCCACGATATCGTCAACGTTTAACCCTTCGGTCATCGAGGCGACTTCAGCGCCATCCATGTTCTTGAGGAACTCTAATTGGATTTCGTCAGACAAATCCTGCAGTACTTCACCTGAAATGTCTGGATCAACTAGCTCCCATAAGATGTGTCGATATTTGGGCGGCGCGGTCTCAAGTTGGTGAGCAATATCTGGGGGCAATAGATTGTTAAGGGTATGCCTAACTTGATTCAAGGTAACTGAATCAATCGCGTTATCAAGCTTAGCCAGTAAGTCTTTTTCGATATTCATACATTGCTTTCCTAGTCGAGCCACTGCGTGCTGGACGAGTCTCTATTCTAACTTTGTCTGCTTGAGTTCGATAGGGGGATCTGCAAAATAGGATAAAATTAAGGTGAAATTAGGCTTATTCGCCTTCGCCAAAATAATCGGCAAACAAATCGGTTATTGCGTCGCAGGCAAGCTGCTCTTCCGGTCCATCAAGCTCGAAGACAAGTACTGTACCTTTTGATGCGGCCAGTAACATTAACGACATTATGCTCTTAGCGTCGACAAGTGGTTCTTGTATCCCAGTTCTAATTGAGCACTTGTACCGTCCTGCGGTAGTGACTAATTTCGTCGCCGCGCGGGCGTGTAGACCAAGATTATTGATAACAATAATTTTTCGGGAAATCATATAGGCGCAATCTGTTTCATGCGGATATTTCTTTATGGACAACCTGCACTAAGGATTGTTCTTTTGCAAAATGCTCTCGTAATCGATTAGCAATATAAACTGAACGATGTTGACCGCCGGTGCAACCGATAGAAATCGTTAAATAGCTACGGTTATTAGCTTGAAATTTTGGTATCCAACGAGTCAAAAACCCAATGATGTCTGACAGCATTGCCGCGACATCAACTTGGCTTTCTAAAAACTCAATAACACTCTCATCAAAGCCAGTTAAGCTGCGTAACTCCTGTTTCCAATAAGGATTAGGTAAGCAGCGAACATCGAAAATGAAATCAGAGGCGTCCGGCAGACCTTTTTTAAAACCAAAGGATTCAAACAATATCGCCATGTGTTCTGGATTGTTACGAACAATGATGTTTTTTATAAGATCCCTTAATTGGTGTAGTGATAGTCCAGATGTGTCAATGTTGCGATCAGAGATATTTAAGATTGGAGATAGGATCTCTGCTTCGAGGTCGATTGCTTCGGGTAGGCTAACCGCTTCACTGCTAAGAGGATGTTTGCGTCTGGTTTCACTATAGCGACGAATTAATTCACTGCGCCGTGCCTGGAGAAAAATAACACTTACCTCAATGCCAGTGGCTTCCAATCGCGCTAGGATATCTGGCAATTTATCGAGGTCTCCAGTCAGGTTTCTAGCGTCCATTCCTACGGCCAATCTCAGGTCGTCATTGATCCCTTCTGAATTCAACTGCTTAATTAGATCAGGCAATAAAGTTGGCGGCAGGTTGTCAATACAAGCGAAGCCAACATCCTCGAGAATGTTGAGTGCAGACGTTTTACCTGAACCAGATCTACCGCTAACGATGACTAGTCGTGGCATTAGCGTGAGCGCTCCAATTTTACTGCTGTATTGTATAGATCCTCATTATTTTGGCACTCCCGTAAAAGCTGTCGAGATGAATCTTTCTGCATCAATGCCGCTATGCTTGCCAAGGTCGCTAAATGCTCGTCATTTTTCTCCTCGGGAACGACTAGAGCAAAAATTAGGTCAACAGGTTCATCGTCGTAGGCATCAAAATCAATGGGGTTTTGAAGAGTGATTAAACAGCCATGAATGCGCTTAAAGCCTGCCGCTCGACAATGGGGGATTGCTACGCCATCACCTATAGACGTACTGCCTAATTTTTCTCGAGCTACAAAGCTATGGAATAGACTGTCTGCTTGATCTGCATCACCGCCTAAATGTTCGCTGACTAAGGAGGATAGATTTTGGAGTACGCGCTTTTTACTTGACCAAGCCAGATCACATTGTGTCATCGCTGGAATTAGTACGTCAGTGATCTTCATTAGAAAAGCTAGTGACCTCTATTTTTTTCTTTATGCTTAATGAGTTGTCTGTCCAATTTATCAGCCAGAGCGTCTATCGCCGCATACATATCTTGATGCTCTGATATGGCAAATAATTCTGATCCACTGACGTGCACTGTTGCTTCGGCTTTATGCTGAAGGTTCTCTATAGAGAGAATAACGGCTGTGTTAGTGATCTGCTCATAATGCCGCTCTAGTTTGGATAGTTTATTTGTAACATAGTCTCTCATCGGATCTGTGATATCCAAATGGTGTCCGCTTATAGTCATTTGCATTTATTACTCCTCGGCTAGTTAATATTTTCGAAGCGTTTTCTCCGACTCGAGGGTGGTATACCCATGCCTTCTCTATATTTAGCAACAGTCCTTCGTGCGACTTGGATACCTTGATCTTCAAGAAGAAGCATTAACTTGTTGTCACTTAATGGCTTCGATGTTTTTTCGGCACTAATAAGAGTCTTTAGGATAGCGCAAACTGCAGTCGATGAACACTCTCCTCCTGCTGCTGTGCTAAGGTGACTTGAAAAAAAGTACTTGAGCTCGAAAACGCCTCTTGGAGTTGCAAGATATTTATTGGTCGTCACTCGAGAGATAGTTGACTCATGGAGATCCAGTTTGAGGGCGATATCCGATAGAACCATTGGTTTCATGGCTATTGGACCATGCTCTAAGAACCCTTGCTGTAACTCAACAATAGACATACAGACCCGCATTAAGGTGTCATTTCGGCTTTCTAGACTGCGTAGAAACCATTTCGCTTCGGCAAGGTTATCTTTTAAAAACTGGTTTTGTTTACTATCGTCTGATCGTTTTATTAAGTTGGAATAAAGACTGTTAATTTTTAGGCGGGGCGCACTACCATCGTTAAGTCGGACTTGCCAGCGGCCTGAAATTTTTTCTACATAGGCATCAGGCACAATATATTCAGCTTCGTTAACGGTTAAAGCCTCGCCGGGCCGAGGATTAAGACTACGAATTAGCCTTAGGGCTCCTTGAAGGTCTTCTTCACTGTAGCGAGTTTTCTTGCAGAGACTGGCTAAATCGATCGAGGCAATATCATTTAAGAATTCAGATGCTATTCGAATAGATTGAGATATGAATGGTGTATCCAAAGATAGTTGATGAAGTTGTATGTTGAGGCATTCACTTATGTCTCGAGCAAAGATTCCCGGAGGATCAAACTGCTGCAAACGACGCAATACAGCGATCATCTCATCTTCCTCGACAGGATTTTCTGTATTCTCACTTGTAGCATAAAAAACAATATCAGCAAGATTTTCATTGATGAACCCGGACGGACTAATAGCATCTATGTAGGCTTCAGCTATCTCTCGGTCACGGTCTGAGAAGGGGGTGAGGTTGAGCTGCCAGGTCAAGTGATCTTGTAATGACTCGGTTACCTGATAAACCTGCTCCCAATTATTTTCAGCGGCGCCACTGGAGACCTGCATGGTCGGACTGTAGACTTCGTCCCAGTTAGCGTCGACGGGCAAATTCTGAGTCTTTTCATTCTGCCAAATATCATCTAATTCAGTCTCGGTAACAGCTTTATCCGTGGCATCGACCGCAGTTTCATGCAGATTGCCATGGTCTGCGTTTAAATCAACGGCGATAGTATCGTTTGGGGCTGATGAACTAGGACGTTGGTCGGAATTAATTTCACTAGCATTGTCGTCGTCTATTTCAAGCAAAGGGTTGCTGTAGACCTGCTCGATCATTTCTTGATGTAATTCCATTGTGGAGAGTTGCAGTAATTTTATAGCCTGCTGCAGTTGCGGGGTCATAGTCAGCTGCTGGCTGATCTTTAATTGCAGGCTTGGACGCATAGAAAAAATATCTAGAATAGATTCGGAGATGCAATTTTAGTGCCGAAGTGCCCTGTCTGGCAATCACCAAACCTCAAAAATGGGACCTCTACAGCATAAAGTGCTCACCAAGATAGGTTTTTTTAACTTTTTCATCGTTCAATATGTGCTCGGTAGTTCCTTCTGCGATGACATGACCTTCCCCCATAATATAGGCATGTTCGCAAATATCGAGTGTCTCCCTGACGTTATGGTCGGTTATTAGTACGCCAATACCCTTGTCACGGAGATGACGAATGATATTTTTGATATCATTAACAGAAATGGGATCAACCCCGGCAAAGGGCTCGTCGAGCAAAATAAATTGAGGATCAGCCGCTAAAGCCCTGGCGATTTCAACTCTTCGGCGCTCTCCACCGGACAAGCTCATGCCGGTATTTTTAGAGAGATGTGAAATATGGAACTCATTAAGTAATTCTTCGAGAATATTATGGCGCTGACGCCGAGTGAGTGCTTTGCGGGTTTCCAAAATTGCTAAGATATTATCTTCGACGCTTAAGGTTCTAAAAATCGAGGGTTCCTGAGGCAGATAACCCAAACCCTTTCGTGCTCGACCATGCATGGGTAGATTTGTAATATCTAGTTGGTCGATGCTAATGGTCCCTCCATCTTGGGATACTAGCCCTATAATCATATAAAAACAGGTAGTCTTGCCGGCACCATTTGGGCCAAGCAGTCCAACTATTTCACCTTGCTTTACTGATAAAGAAACATCTTTAACCACGGGTTTTTTACCATAAAACTTAGCCAAATTCCGAGCTTCTAAAACAGCCATTACTTATCTTTCTCCACTTGTTTCTCTGTGTTTTCTTCAGGTTCAAAGACAGGAAGTACAGGCCGAGTGCTTTGGGTGAACGGGGGGATCACCAGTTGGATACGTTTCTGTCCGCCTAAATCATCACCTTTCGCTTTCCATGTCCCATCTGCCAAGTCATAGTTGATGGAATCACCCTTAATAAATGTGCCATTACGCGTCAGTGAGGCGTTAGTTTTTAAGTTAATGATATCTTCAGTAAGCTGATATTCAATCGTCTCAGCGCGCGCGAATACGTGAGTTTGATCAATAGCTGAGCCCTGTGTATAGCTTGCGGGGGAACCCGTACAAAAAATCCGATTTACCTTATTATTTTGGTAATAAATGGTGACTTCGTCGGCTGCAATGATAATAGAGCCCTGTCTAATTATTACATTTCCTCGATATTTTGTCAGCCCCGAGGATTCAATGAATTCGGCAGAATCAGCATCGATCTCGATTGATTTGTTGTGATCAGGTGATATAGCCTGCGATACACAGCAATGTGCAAATAATAAGGCCGCACAAAGTCTTCTAAATAGCATCGTGAACTCCATGCACCTTAGATTTAAGGGTAAATAAGTCTTTATTAAGGTCGCCTACTAAGCCTTCTCCGGTGAGAAATGACTGTGCGGTTTCGAGGGTAAACTTCTTATCTGTTGATACTATCATTTCAGTTAGTTGGTACTCTAGACTGGCTGCTGTTAGAGTCTTTTTTTGTTCAGTTCCTGTGATTATCGCCTTTACATTTCCCTCTAGAAACATAAGGTCCCCAGCCCCAGAAAGCGTGCCAAAGTCAGCTGAAAAAGCGATACCCTTGCCTTTATTGTTCGGCCCCTTGGGTAGCGAAAGAAATCGAGGTTGAGTCAATTCAAGTCGCGAGTCACCTTCAAATAATTGCATTTTTGGTGAGGTGAGCAAAAACAATTGCTCTCCCGTTACTGAAAATCGTTGGCTAGTAATAGACGCCATATAGCCGTCTACCTGTCTTTCTTGAACAATAGAAGTGTTACTGTCACGCATAAAGGATTCGGGAGGAGAGTCCCAAACGATCAAAAACCAGCCAACAATTATGAGTAAGGCGGTGCCTATAAAAGATTGACGTATCATTGATACTGTTCCAGCAGGTGAGCAAGATTGTCTTGGCAGGTCAGTAGCATTTCTGCAACTTCACGGACTGCTCCATCACCCCCTTTTTTAGTGGTTTGCCAATCAGCAGCCGATTTTAACGTGGTGCTACCATTTGCTACAGTAATACCTAAGCCAACTTTTTTGATAACCGCAAGATCAGGTAAGTCATCTCCCACAAAGGCAACTTCATCTAAGCTTAAGTCTGCAGTAAGCATTAATTCATTAAGTGCAGTTAACTTGTCTTCTCGGCCTTGTATCACAGGGTTTATGCCTAATTCGGTCGCCCGTCGTTGCACTAACTCAGACACTCGACCTGTGATAATACCCACTTGTATACCCGCCTGTTGAAGCAACTTTATGCCCAAGCCGTCTTGAATGTTGAAGGCCTTCATTTCTTCGCCGCTATTGCCATAATAGAGCCGCCCGTCAGTCAAAACGCCATCTACATCTAGCAATAATAGTTTTATTTTTTTTGCAGCAGAGCGTATTGATTTATACGGCATATTGGACACTAGACAACTCCTGCACGAAGAATGTCATGCAGATGCAGCACTCCTGTGGGATGGCCATTCTCGTCTTCGACGACAAGGGCAGTTATGGCTGCCGATTCCATTATGGTCAGGGCCTCAACAGCTAAAATATTTTGACGAATTGTTTTTGGATTTGGAGACATGACGTCGGCCATAGTAATTGTTGATATATTGACCTTTTTGTCGATTGCACGACGGAGATCACCATCTGTAAAAATACCCAGAAGCTTTTTATCTTTTGAAATAACGGTAGTCATTCCAAAACCTTTTTGAGTCATTTCAAGCAGGGCGTCTTGCAACGGTTGATCAATCATTACTTTAGGTACGTCGTCATCCTTATGCATAATGTCACAAACTCGCAGCAATAGTTTCCTCCCCAGGGTGCCGCCAGGGTGAGAGAATGCAAAATCCTCCGCGCTAAACCCTCTCGCCTCCAAAAGAGCTATTGCCAACGCATCACCCATAACTAAGGTAACTGTCGTACTAGTAGTTGGGGCTAGATTTAGGGGGCATGCCTCGGTAGTAACAGAAACGTCAAGGTGCGCGCAGGCCGCTTGGGATAGCGGAGAGTTAACATCCCCAGTCATGCTAATTAAGGGGATGCCTAGGCGAACAATTAACGGCAGTAATCTTGTCACTTCACTGGTGCTGCCAGAGTTTGAAATGGCAATCACGACATCGGTTTTCGTGATCATTCCTAAGTCTCCATGGCTGGCCTCGCCAGGGTGAACAAAGAATGCAGGCGTACCTGTGCTAGCAAGGGTTGCGGCAATTTTATTACCAATGTGACCTGACTTACCCATGCCTGTTACAACCACTCGGCCTTGGCAGGCAAGAATAGTTTCGCATGCAAGCACAAAATTTTGATTAATCCGAGGAGTTAATTGACTAACCGCTTGGGCTTCCATCTCAACAGTGCGAAGGCCTGAGGTAATAAAATCTGTCATCAAAGAGTCCGATAGTTATCGTTTTATTAATCTATTTTAATTCATTATAGGACGAAACCTCGTCCTCAAGTAAGCATTAGCTAATGGTCAGCGAGGACCATAATAATACATAGTAAAGCCCATAGCTGGTCAATAGGACAAAGCCAACAAATCTTGACAAATATGCGACGCTTCCTATGTGCCGGTGTTTCCGTATTGTCAAGCCGACCAAACCGATCATCAGGACTGTCATAACTAGCAGTGACAAATAGTCGCGGCTGAATACCTCATTAGGAAGTGCCATTGGCGCAATAGCTCCCGCTGTTGTCATTACCAATAGAAGATTAAAGAGATTTGAGCCGAATATATTACCCACGGCGATATCATGATGCCCCTTCGTCGCGCTCACCACTGAGGCTGCCAGTTCTGGCAGGCTAGTGCCGATTGCAACTATGGTTAAACCCACAATGAGGTCGCTAATGCCGAAAAAGCGCGCAATAGATGTAGCCCCCCAAACTGTTATTTCAGCACTCAGTAGCAGGATAATCAGTCCAAGTAGCAGCCATAACCCAGATGTTTTCATCGAAAAACCTGTGGCAGCAATGGTGTCCTCTGCCGCTTCTGGATTGGGGTGATTCTTTTTGTACTTCACCAAAATGGCTATTAGAGGTATTACTAGCAAGCCAAGAGCGATACTTTCTCCACGGTTTAATTGCCCATCATAGAGGCATAATCCCGCTAGGAGAGTTATTAATAGTAAAACGGGGCCCTCTTCTTTGAGTAAGTGGGTCTGCACGGGAAGGGGTGCAACTAGCGCGGTAATGCCGAGCACTAGTCCGATGTTAGCAAGGTTGGAGCCTAAGGCGTTACCAACAGCAAGACCGCCGGCGTTATTAAGGGCGGCGTTAATTGAAACAATAATTTCTGGTGCCGAAGTCCCGATCGAGACTACGGTTAAGCCTATGATCATTGACGAAATACCGAAATTACGGGCAACCCCTACACTGCCTGTAACGAACTTGTCGGCGCCCCAAACTAGACCTAAGACGCCAGCCAACAGAGCAATTATCGGGAGGTAAAGGGTTGACATGAAGTCTCCAAAGGGTACATGCATTATGTTTATTCAACAGTTGGAGAATGGTATAGTGCGCGACTGTAAAAGTCAGTAGCGATTAATAAGAATATTTTTTGGTTAAATTACAAAAAGGGATAGGTTCGTAAAGGATTATTTAAATGGATGACATTATGACAAGATTTAAAAAGATCATAGGTGGTTTATGGTTGTGTTTTAGTATTCTAGGCGCTGCGCATAATGCAAGTGCTGAGGTTCTGGAGCAAAATCCCTTTGATAATATTGAGCAGATGACCACAAAAGTCATTGCTATTATTGCCGAGCATAAAGATCAATACCCTAGCAATGAAGTAGTGTATTTTCACGCTTTGGATCGATTAATGGGGGAATATGTTGATTTTAGCCGCATTGCTGGCAGAGTTATGGGTGTACATAGTAAAGCGTCCTCTGCAGATCAACGTGGCCGGTTTATTGCTCTATTTCGCGAAGGCTTAGTGGAGACTTACGGGCGAGGCCTGATGAGTTATGGGGACGAAAAAATTGTTCTGGTTAACAGAGAGGCCCTAGATCCTAAAATACGTGCAATTAAAGTTTTACAGCAAATTCGCAGTGCAACGGCGATTTATCCGCTGGAGTATTGGGTGGCACGTAAAAAGACTGGTGAGTGGCAAGTGATCAATGTGGTTCTAAACGGCATCAATTTGGAATCAATTTTTAAAAGTCAATTTACTAAGGCGGCACAAAAGTCATCAGCTAATCTCGACGAGGTTATTGATAGTTGGCTGAAAAGTGCTGATTAAAGCAGTGTCACTAGACATTGCATCTGCTTGATATGAGTAAATAGAATGAATTCTGACGATATTACAACACTGCTAGAAAACGCGCTCCCTGATTGTCGGATTGAAGTGGATAGTCAAGGCAGTCATTTTAATATTCTTGTAGTGGGTGATTTATTTGAAGGCAAGCGTGCGGTGCAGCGACAGCAACTAATTTATGCAGTTTTAAATGAGCATATCTCCTCTGGCGTGATTCACGCGGTCAACATGAAGTTGTTTACACAACAAGAATGGCTAGATCAAACTCAATAGAAGTAGGGAGTGGTGTCGGCGGGATTTTTTGGTGTAGTGTAAGTTCTCTATTTTAAGGCGATTCAATGGATAAATTAATTATTCAAGGCGGCAAACCGCTTAATGGTGAAATATGGATTTCTGGATCCAAAAATGCGGCTCTACCCATTTTGTCGGCGTCGCTGCTCTGTGACGGATTAGTTTCGATCGCTAATTTGCCTCACCTCCAAGACGTCACCACCACAATGGAGTTATTAGGGACGCTTGGGGTTACCCTTAGCGTTGATGAGAAGATGTTAGTTGAGATTGATACTTCGACCCTAAATAGTCTGACGGCACCCTACGAATTGGTAAAAACTATGAGAGCATCTATATTGGTGCTTGGCCCAATGTTAAGTCGTTATGGTGAGGCAAATGTATCATTCCCTGGGGGTTGCGCGATTGGCAGTCGGCCTGTTGATCTACATTTACGCGGTCTCGAAGCGATGGGAGCCAGTATAAATATTGAGAAGGGTTATATTAAAGCTCGCAGTAGCGGGCGTCTTAAAGGTGCTCACATTCTTATGGATTTGGTGTCGGTTGGCGCTACAGAGAATTTGATGATGGCGGCGGCCCTGGCAGAGGGTACGACTATTATAGAAAATGCTGCCAGAGAGCCAGAAATTGTTGATCTAGCTCAATGTATGAATGCTTGGGGTGCAAGGGTAAAAGGAGCTGGATCAAATACACTAGTGATCGAAGGTGTCGAGAAAATGGTAGGCGGTTCGTTCCGTGTAATGCCTGATCGAATTGAAACGGGCACCTATCTTGCGGTCGCTGCAGCCACTGGCGGAAAAATAAAAGTCACTAGGACAGACCCCTCAATACTGGAGGCAGTATTACTTAAATTAGCAGAAACTGGCGGCATTATCACCTGTGGTGACGACTGGATAGAGCTTGATATGCAAGGACGAAGAGCTAAAGCGATCAATCTCAAAACTGCGCCCTACCCTGCTTTTCCGACAGATATGCAGGCGCAGTTAACCGCAGTTAATGCTGTGGCTGAAGGATTGAGTATCGTGACGGAAACCATTTTTGAAAATCGATTAATGCAAGTTCAAGAGCTAAACCGCATGGGGGCTAAAATCATTGTGGAGGGTAATTCGGCAATCATCACCGGCGTTGAGAGATTAACAGGTGCTCAGGTAATGGCCTCAGACTTGCGTGCATCTGCCGCTCTTGTTATTGCTGGTTTGGCTGCTGAAGGGGAAACTATAGTTGACCGAATCTATCATATAGATCGAGGTTACGAGTGCATTGAAGAGAAATTACAGCAGGTAGGCGCCGATATAAGGCGAGTACCTAATTAGGGAAATATCAACAAACCCATTATTTAGTTGAAGAATTATTATGACACAGATTACCTTGGCGCTCACCAAAGGGCGCCTTTTAAAGGAGACACTACCCTTGCTCGCGGCAGCCGGCATTGTTCCTGCTGAAGATATTTTTTCTAGTCGAAAATTGGTCTTTCAGACGAACCAAAAAGGGATAAGGTTATTAATTTTACGCGGTTCAGATGTCCCCACTTATATTCAGTTTGGTGCGGCAGACATTGGTGTTGCAGGAAAAGATATGCTTTTAGAACATCAGGGTGATGGTTACTATGAGCCCTTAGACCTTGGCATTGCTCGCTGTAAAATTATGACCGCGGTAGCGAAAGGGGCTTCAAAACAAAGGGGGCGCTTAAGAGTCGCTACAAAATACATCAATGTGGCGCGACAGTTTTATGCAGAACAGGGTAGGCAAGCTGATCTTATCAAGCTGTACGGTGCTATGGAGCTTGCACCGATTCTGAATTTGGCCCATGAAATCGTCGATATCGTTGACACGGGGAATACCTTAGAAGCCAATGGTTTAGAGGCTCGAGATGAGATAGCTGATATTAGTGCTCGATTGATTGTCAATAAGGCCGCGATGAAGACTAAGTTTTCTGAGATTCAAGCTATTGTAGATGCGCTTGCAGAGGTTGTTGAAGAATGACTGCACCCCAAGGGCTCTGTCAGATCGCTAGACTCAATGCTTGTGATGATGGGTTTCTGGATGCCCTGGATGCCCTCACTGCATGGGACGAGGTGAAAAATAGTAGCATTGAGAAAGTTGTCGCCGAGATATTGGGTGATGTCCGTATGAATGGTGATAAAGCGCTCGTTGAATACACTAATCGCTTTGATCGTCGTGAATGCCTGAGCGCGGATGAGTTGTGTATTACTTCAGGTGCGCTTCAGCTAGCTTTGGACTCAATCGATATAGAGACTCGTCTTGCTTTGGAACAGGCTGCGCAGAGAATCAAAGATTACCATGCCCATCAGCTACAGCAGTCATGGCAATACAAAGAGCTAAACGGCACTATGCTTGGTCAGCAGATAACGCCCATAGAGCGTGTTGGTATCTATGTGCCCGGCGGTAAGGCGAGTTATCCATCATCGGTACTGATGAACGCCATTCCGGCCCGCGTTGCAGGCGTTAAAGAGATAATAATGATGGTTCCCGCCCCGGATGGAGAAATTAGCCCTCTTGTTTTAGCGGCGGCCGCGATTGCTGGGGTTGATCGAGTATTTACTGCGGGTGGAGCTCAGGCCATAGGGGCTTTAGCTTACGGTACTGAAACAGTCCCTAAGGTAGATAAGATTGTAGGCCCTGGTAATAGCTATGTGGCGATGGCCAAGCGGTTTGTTTTTGGTGCTGTTGGGCTAGATATGATAGCAGGCCCGAGTGAAATATTAGTAATCTGTGATGGCGAAACTAATCCTGACTGGATTGCGATGGATTTGTTTTCGCAAGCGGAACATGATGAAGAGGCGCAGTCGATTCTTATTTCTTGGGACCCTGCTTTCATCACTGCAGTGCATAAGAGTATGAGCAAACTATTACCTGATATGGAGCGTAGAGACATCATTACCAAATCTCTAGCTAACCGAGGGGCGCTGATTCAAGTAGCTGATTCGAAACAGGCAGTGGAGATATCCAATCGTATTGCGCCAGAGCATTTGGAGTTGTCGGTAGAAAGCCCAGAATCCTGGTTGCCAGATGTACGCAATGCCGGCGCTATTTTTATGGGCCGCCATACTGCCGAGGCTCTAGGAGATTATTGTGCCGGGCCAAATCACGTGCTTCCTACTTCAGCAACATCTCGCTTTTCTTCGCCATTGGGAGTCTATGATTTCCAAAAACGCAGCTCGCTCATTTATTGTTCTGAACAGGGTGCCTCTGAGCTGGGAAAGATAGCTTCCGTTTTAGGTCGAGGTGAGTCGTTGACTGCCCATGCACGATCGGCAGAATATCGTATTAAAGATTGAATTTTTAGTTTAGCGTTACAGAGAGACCAACTAATGAGTAAATACTGGAGTGATCTTGTAAGCCAACTGCAGCCCTATGTCCCGGGAGAACAGCCGGACATCGCCAATATCACTAAATTGAACACTAATGAGAACCCATACGGGCCTTCGCCTCGGGTATTTTCGGCTATTCAAGGGCTTTTAAATGAGGACTTACGTCTCTATCCTCCGCCCAATGCCGATGGATTGAGGCAGACTATCGCAGAATACTATCAACTCGAGCCAAAGCAGGTCTTTCTTGGTAATGGTTCAGACGAAGTTTTAGCCCATGTCTTTAACGGATTACTTAAAAAGTCAGAGCCTCTGTTATTTCCTGATATCAGTTACAGCTTTTACCCCGTTTTTTGTCAGCTGTACGGAATAGTCTTCGAAAAAATACCTCTGTCTGAAGATTTTTCTTTAACTGTTGAAGATTATAGTCGGCCAAATGGCGGAATTATTTTCCCGAACCCTAATGCGCCTACGGGTCGATTGCTCGGATTGAATGCCATCGAGCAACTATTAAAAAGTAACCCCGATTCGGTTGTCGTGATAGATGAAGCTTATATAGATTTTGGCGGTGAGTCGGCAGTACCATTAATTAACCTGTACGCTAATCTTCTCGTCGTTCAAACTATGTCCAAGTCTCGCTCGCTAGCGGGTATGAGGATTGGTTATGCTATGGGTTCAGTTGATCTAATAGAAGGCTTGGAGCGGATTAAAAATAGTTTTAATTCTTATCCACTGGGACATTTGCCAATCGCTGCTGGCATTGCAGCTTTTGCGGACCAGAAATATTTTGAAGACACCTGTCAGCGAGTTATTGCTAGTAGGAGTTGGCTGACAAATAGTTTAGATAATCTTGGGTTTAAAGTAATGCCTTCAGCGGGCAATTTTATCTTTGTTCGACACAACAGGAGAGCAGCAGAGGAACTTGCATTAAGTTTGCGCCAAAATGGCATCATTGTGAGGCACTTTAAGCAGTCGCGCATCCAGCAATTTTTACGCATTACCATAGGCACTGAAAAGCAAAATGAACGTTTGGTTAATACTCTAACCACCCTGTTAGGGGGTTAACTTTAGTTATTGCAGAGGTCGGTTGCCAGCAATCACTGTAAATTCCATGATCGCGTCTTGACGAACGATACTTAGCTTGACTGGTTGTCCAGGAGTGACGTGAGTGATTTGGCTGATGCTGGCGTGCGGGTCGGTGACCGGTCGCCCATCAATTTTGAAAATAACGTCCCCCGGTTTAACCCCGGCTTTTGCCGTCGGACCGCCAGGCTCCACTGAAGTCACGCCAAAAATCTTAGTAGTTCCCAGCTCAGATGATAATTGATTTGATAGTAGTCCAAGGTCGGCACTAATGCCCAGCCAGCCCCTTACAACATGGCCATATTGAGCTATATCAGATAATACTTTTGCAGCAGCATCGGCGGGGATCGCAAAACTTATACCTGTTGACCCTGCATTATTGAGCGTTGCGGTATTAATGCCGAGCAAATTTCCGTAGGCATCAATCAGTGCGCCACCTGAACTTCCAGAGTTGATGGCGGCATCTGTTTGAATAAAATTCTCAAAAATATTTAAGCGCAGGCCATTTCGGCCTTTGGCGCTAATAATACCCTGAGTGACTGACTGGCCTATCCCGGATGGATTTCCAATGGCCAGTACAATATCCCCAATTCGTGCTTGAGAAGGTTCGCCCAAAGCGATTGGGCTCAAATTATCAGCCTCAATTTTTAAAACCGCAAGGTCTATCTCAGGATCTGTGCCCACAACAGTTGCCGGCAATTCGCGCCCGTCATAGAGAAGCACTAGAATCTTTACCGCACCCTCGATAACGTGGTGGTTAGTTAATACTAAACCGTCCGATTGCATAATGACCCCAGACCCAAGCGATATCCTATTGGACGGGTCGCTTCTTGACCTAGCTGCTTGAAGCGTATAGATATTAACTACAGAAGGTGCTGCTCGGGATACGGCGGCCGCATAAGAAACAGGACCGATCCAATCCATGCCTACGTTGGATTGACGAAGCGTCATTAAATCAGCAGCGTCATGATCTGTATTTGGTCGAAATTGAGGAAAAGCTAAAATAAGAACTGCAGCCACAAGCAAGCCAACTAGCACTGGCTTGGCAATGTATTCGATTACAATCTTTTTATTTTTGGTTTCCTTCACGCACACCTCTTCTATCGTCCGTTAATTATGTCACAACCATCTACCAGACAAAGATTCTTTTGCTCAAAACTTCCGGCCTATTGGCGTAATAAATTGGATAATTTTGGATTTGGTTTTTTTGCTTTTTTGTAGATTAGCAGAACATGCCCGATAGACTGGACTAGTTGGGCGCCATAAGATGTACAGATTTCATCGCAAAGCAACTTTTTTGCCGCCCGATCACCCAAAGAGAGCTTAATTTTGATCAACTCGTGATCATTTAGGGCTCGATTTATCTCGGCGCCGATATTTTCTGTCAGCCCCTTACCAGCAATAGTCACTATTGGTCTAAGATTGTGGCCTAAACGACGTAAATGTTTCTTATCTTCAGCGGAACTTGTCATAATATAGTGCTCAATTTTTAAGGCTGCCATTTTAGCGGACATTATGCCATCGTGAAATCTAAAAATCGTAGTTGGATCAAACAACATGTTAATGACCCTTACGTCAAACAAGCTCAACGTGATGGTTATCGGTCTCGTGCTAGTTACAAATTACTTGAGATCGTCGAGAAAGATCGGTTAATCCGATCTGGGATGACTGTCGTAGATTTAGGGTCTGCCCCTGGGGGTTGGTCTCAGGTGGCGGCTCGTTTAGTTGGCCACGACGGCAGGGTGCATGCTTTAGATATACTGCCGATGGATCCGATTGCGGGAGTAGACTTTATTCAAGGTGATTTTACCGAAGAAGAGATTTTCACTCAGTTGCTAGATTTAATTGGAAAGCGAACGGTAGACCTTGTAATTTCAGATATAGCCCCCAATTTAAGTGGTAACAAGGCAGTTGACCAGCCGGCAATGATTTATCTGGCTGAGCTGGGGGTGGATCTGGCTAATAGAGTTCTGTCGAACGATGGAGTTTTTATCGCCAAGCTTTTTCAGGGGCAAGGATTTGATCCATTTGTGCAACAAGTGAGAACATTGTTTAATGGAGTGTCTATTATTAAACCAGATGCCTCGAGATCTCGATCGAGGGAAGTCTATCTGGTCGCCAAAGGCTTAAAAGCCAAAATATGAGGAGTAGAACTTGAACGATCTGGCAAAAAATTTAATTGTATGGCTGATTTTAGCGGCCATATTAATGTCTGTATTTAATAGCTTTTCACCCAAGCCTGAAGATAACAGTATCGACTACTCTACCTTTGTGAATGAGGTCAGAAATGATCGCGTTAGTGAGGTTGTGATTGCCGATCTGACTATTTATGGTGAACGTAAAGATGGGTCGAAGTTCAAGTCAATTCGTCCAAATATTCAAGACCCGAAATTAATGGATGATTTGGTCAATCACAATGTCAAAGTGGCCGGTAAAGAGCCAGAACAGCAGAGTCTAATATCTCAATTATTTGTCGCTGCTTTCCCGATCTTGTTAATTTTGGGTATCTTCTTTTTCTTTATGCGTCAAATGCAAGGTGGTGGAGGTGGGAAGGGTGGCCCCATGAGTTTTGGTAAAAGTAAAGCCAAGTTGCTGACGGGTGATCAGATCAGTACTACTTTTGCTGATGTGGCAGGTGTCGATGAGGCAAAAGAAGACGTCGCCGAGTTGGTTGAATTTTTAAGCGAGCCGAGTAAATTTCAGCGTCTTGGTGGCCGCATCCCTAAAGGCGTTTTAATGGTTGGCCCTCCAGGGACCGGTAAAACCTTGCTCGCCAAAGCAATTTCAGGTGAGGCTAAGGTCCCGTTCTTTTCTATTTCGGGCTCAGATTTTGTTGAGATGTTTGTTGGCGTAGGGGCTTCGCGAGTTCGCGATATGTTCGAGCAAGCCAAAAAACAGTCTCCTTGCATTATCTTTATTGATGAGATTGATGCGGTAGGGCGTCATCGTGGCGGTGGCCATGGTGGCGGTAACGACGAACGCGAACAAACATTAAATCAACTACTGGTTGAGATGGACGGCTTTGAAGGTAACGAGGGTGTCATTGTTATAGCGGCCACTAACCGACCTGATGTGTTAGATAAGGCGCTATTGAGGCCTGGTCGATTTGATCGCCAAGTGTATGTTAGCTTGCCCGATATTCGTGGTCGTGAGCAAATACTTAAAGTTCATGCTCGTAAGGTGCCTCTTGATGACTCGGTTGATTTATCAATTTTAGCGCGAGGGACACCTGGGTTTTCTGGTGCTGATTTAGCCAATTTAGTCAACGAGGCGGCTCTGTTCTCGGCGCGAGGTAATCGTCGCGTAGTGACTATGGAAGAATTTGAAAAAGCTCGCGATAAAATCATGATGGGTGCAGAAAGGCGTTCAATGGTGATGTCTGAGAAAGAAAAAATTAACACGGCTTATCATGAAGCGGGGCACGCTATCATTGGACGGCTAGTGCCTGAGCATGATCCGGTGCACAAGGTCACTATTATCCCTCGGGGCCGAGCTCTGGGGGTTACTCAGTACTTGCCAGAAGAAGATCGCTACAGCATGAATCGCCGGCAACTTTTTAGCCAACTTTGCAGTCTATTTGGTGGTCGTATTGCAGAAGAGCTAGTCGGTGGTTTTGACGGTGTTACAACGGGTGCATCGAATGATATCGAGCGCGCGACCCAAATGGCCCGCAATATGGTGACCAAATGGGGACTTAACGAAAAGATGGGTCCGATTTTGTATGGCGAAGATGACTCTCAGGCACCAGGGGGTGGTAATACTCACTATTCGGAAGATACCTCTAGAGAGATAGATCAGGAAGTCAAAACGATATTGAACGAGGCTTATACTAAAGCTACACACTTACTCAAAGAACATCGTGATGTCCTTGAATCGATGAAAGACGCATTGATGGAGTATGAAACCATCGACGCAGATCAGGTGGATGATCTAATGAATCGTCGTCAGGTTCGCCGGCCACGAGATTGGGACAAAAAGGACTCTGACAATCATTCTGGTGGTAACTCTGAGGATGGTGTAAAAAGTTCACCCGGGGAAGATTCCCCCATCGGTAAGCCTGTTGAAGACGCCTAACAATAATAGGTTAGCAAAAACCCTGAGTGTTCTTTTTGATCTCAGGGTTTTTTGTTTTAAGAGGGGAATAATTTGTCGGGCCTGACATTAAAGTGCGGAGATAAACGGCTGGACCTCTCGATTCCAGCGATCATGGGTATTGTTAATTTAACCCCTGATTCATTTTCTGATGGGGGTCAACTTTACGCAGATAATAGGTTAAGTCAGAGTAAAACGCTGGTTGCGGTTGAAAAGATGTTGAAAGATGGCGCTGATATCATTGATATAGGCGGTGAATCGACTCGGCCAGGGGCTGCTGAAGTGTCAGAGCAACAAGAATTGGATCGGGTCTTGCCAATACTTGAGTTAATTGTAAGTCGTTTTGAAACATTGGTGTCAGTAGACACCAGCACCGCAGTAGTAATGCGAGAGGCCGCAGCTAAAGGCGCGAACCTGATTAATGATGTGCGAGGTTTGCGTCACGATGGGGCCCTAGAAGCTGCAGCGCAATCTGGCTTGCCGGTCTGCATAATGCACATGCAGAATCAACCGCAGACCATGCAGGTTGAACCGGTTTACCAAGACGTGGTTGCTGAAGTTTTGGCCTTTTTGGCGGATCGGAAACGAGACTGTATCGATGCGGGTATAGACGCAGAACAAATAATACTCGACCCAGGATTTGGATTTGGTAAGACCTTGATCCATAATCTCACTTTATTTAACGCAATGGATCAATTTGTTGCTAGTGGTCATCCGGTGTTAGTAGGGGTTTCGCGAAAAGCGATGATCGGTCAGATGCTCGGAATAGAGGGCTCTAACCAACGTTTAATTGGCAGTGTAACGATGGCGGTGTTGGCCGCTCAGCGCGGTGCTGCAATTTTACGAGTACATGATGTGCTTGAGACCAAGCAAGCCATCAATATATGGCAAGCGGTGACGATTGAGGAGCAAGACTAGATTATGGGCAAAAAATATTTTGGCACAGATGGGATTCGTGGCACGGTTGGTGAGTATCCGATTACTGCAGATTTTATGCTTAAACTTGGTTGGGCAGCAGGCAAAGTTTTAACGCAACACACAAAGGTGAAAAATCGCGTGTTGATCGGAAAAGACACAAGGGTATCTGGTTATATGTTTGAGTCCGCCCTTGAGGCTGGTCTGATAGCTGCCGGCGTTGATGTTGATATGCTTGGACCAATGCCAACGCCTGCAATTGCCTACTTAACACGCGCATTTCGCGCATCTGCGGGCATTGTTATTAGTGCATCTCATAACCCGGTGGAAGACAATGGGATAAAGTTTTTTTCCGCCGACGGCTATAAATTGCCAGATGAGATAGAGTTAGAAATCGAAGCCTTGATGGATCAACCTCTGGTCACTAATGGCTCCTTCAGTCTGGGTAAAGCGCGCCGAATTAGTGATGCTACTGGTCGTTATATCGAATTTTGTAAGGGATCCTTACCAGCAGGATATAGTTTGGCGGGCTTGAGGATAGTATTAGATTGTGCCAATGGTGCAACTTATAACGCGGCACCTAAAGTTTTCAAAGAGCTTGGTGCTGAGGTTGTTACCATGGCCAACATGCCTAACGGTTTCAATATTAATGAGAAGTGCGGCTCAACGCATATGGATGCGATTTGCGCCAAAGTTGTTGAGGAAAAGGCAGATCTTGGTATTGCCTTGGATGGTGATGGGGATAGAGTTTTACTCGTTGACGCTAATGGTGACATCGTTGATGGCGATGAAATTGTTTATATTATTGCCCGCTATCGTCATCAATCTGCAAGGGGTTGCAATGGAGTGGCGGGAACCCAAATGAGTAACCTTGGGCTGGAACTTGCGCTGGGAGACTTAGGCATTCCGTTTCAGCGCACGAAGGTGGGTGATCGATATGTTGTTGAGGCTTTAAAAGAAAACGGGTGGATCTTAGGGGGTGAGGCCTCAGGCCATATCCTTTGTAGCGACCTTAATACTACGGGGGATGGTCTTGTTAGTGCGCTCCAAGTGATCCTTGCCTTATGTGAGAGTGGAAAGTCACTTTCAGAACTCAAAGCAGGAATGCAAAAATTTCCCCAGACTATGATTAATGTACGTTTGCCGGTCAAGGTTGCTATTGATGATAATAAAGCCATTAATTCAGCCGTGGCTGCAGCTGAGGAAGCGCTCGGTAATCGAGGGCGTGTGTTATTGCGGCCATCAGGGACAGAGCCTTTGATCCGAGTCATGGTAGAAGGAGAAGATCAAGATTTGGTGCGGCAGCAGGTGGAAGCCATCGCTAAAATCGTTGAGCAACAAGTTGGCTGAGATATAGTGGAGGAAAAGCCCTTTTCTCAGTTGTAAAATAACCGTTTGTCGGGTAGGCTTTGCGCCCTTTTGCAAGGCACCTCAAAAAGGATGGACCGAGATGGCTAAACCGCTTATAGCGGGCAATTGGAAGATGCATGGTACTGTCGCGCAAGCGAGGTCCTTGACGCGGCAGTTGGTTGAGAATGAGCAGAGTTTTGCTGGTGTGCAGATGGCTATTTTTCCGCCAACGTTGCACTTAGGTCTGGTTGCAGCAGAATTATCTGGAAGCTCCATAGCATTGGGGGCACAGAATATGTCTGAGCATAGATCGGGTGCATTCACTGGAGAAATTTCCGCTGACATGCTAAAAGAGGTTGGTTGCAGTTACACCCTCGTCGGTCATTCGGAAAGACGGACATTGTTCGGCGAAGTTGATCGTACGGTGGCAGACAAATTTGAAGCTGCGCAGAAAACGGGTTTAGTCCCCATTCTTTGCGTTGGAGAGACACTGCGACAAAGGCAGCAGGGATTGACCCTAGCGGTGGTTGCCGAGCAGATTAATGTAGTTAAAGAAAAAGTAGGCATAGAAAGTCTTTGCCGTGGTGTCATCGCCTATGAACCCGTTTGGGCCATAGGGACGGGTGAGGTGGCTAGTCCAGAGCAGGCTCAGCTAGTCCACCGAGCCATTAGAGAGCTTTTGGGTTCTAGCGGCATAGGCACATCACTACTCTATGGTGGTAGCGTCAAAGCAAGTAATGCCGCGGAGTTGTTTGCGCAACGTGATATTGATGGTGGGTTGGTAGGTGGTGCCTCATTAGAGGCTGACGAATTTTTAAAAATTGCACAGTTAATGACATAAGGGTACAGCAGAACTCATGGAACAATATATTTTATTTTTTCACTTTTTAATCGCAGTGGCACTGATAGGCCTAATTTTAATTCAACAAGGCAAGGGCGCTGAAGCAGGAGCATCATTTGGTTCTGGTGCTTCACAGACTGTTTTTGGCAGCGGCGGCAGCTGGAATTTTTTCAGTAAAATGACGGCTGTCTTAGCAACTGTATTTTTTGTCACTAGCGTCAGTTTGGCGCTGATAGCAAAAAACAAAGTGGTGATTGGTGATGTTTTTCTACCTGAACTGCAATCAGTTCCTGCGCTGGAAGCTACAGAAACTGAACTTCCTAGTTTGGGTGCAGTAAGATCTAATGATGACTCTGAGATTCCTGAGTAACTGTATAAATGCGGTTAAGCCCAGGGATGTGATGGGTAGATGCACGCTCTTTAAGGGCTTTAGAGTCTGCACGTTAAGTTAGCTAATTTACCTCAATATTAGCAAGATGACTTACAAAAAAAGCAAGGTTAAATGTAGTAATGCGGATGTGGCGGAATTGGTAGACGCGCCAGCTTGAGGGGCTGGTGATTTAGGTCGTGGGGGTTCAAGTCCCCCCATCCGCACCAAATCAAAAGACCAGGACTATTTTCTGGCAAGCCAAAAGTCTCGGTATTCGGGGCGTCGTTTAGGTTCATTGGCATTGCACATTAGTGGCAGTTGGACTGTGATTAGCTAATGATCTTAAATTACAAAAATACACTAGTTTCTAGACTTTGAAGTTTGACTCCCATCCGGCAGGTTTATATGCCGCCACCCGCAAGTCTGAATAGTACACCTTTGAGGCCTAGCGCTTAAATAGTGCTATTCTTGAGCCTTTATGCTGGTGTTGACCTTGCTGAATCCTACGCTACTTCCGGGTTAAAACTGAAACAGGCGCAGTGCATATTATTGACAGCAGATAATGGTTTTTCCTGCAACTTCTGGGGAGGATCCGGCATTAATACCCGCCTTATTTGTATACAAATAAGGCGGACTAGTAGAGCGCTCACGATTCTGACAGTACTTTTGGCGGTAGTTGTTTCGTTACTAAAATCATACCTTATTAGATAAAGCGCTTTTTATCTCGAACTACTTTAGCAGCCAGAGGTTACACAAAAAACAAGAAGTAACCAGCATTGTAGGTGCAGTGCAGTGTGATTGGTGCGCTAAGGTTTTTTGCTCGCTCCATGCTATAACCCAATACGAGAGAAGGTATAAGGGTTGCCAGAGCCCAGATCGGAGGGTGGTTAATGAGGTGCATTAAAGCAAATACTAGACTTGTTAATAAATTAGCTGCAGAAAATATAGACCAATGCTGACTAAAATAGTTAGCCAGGGTTGGCTGCAATAGTCCCCTAAAAAATATCTCTTCTATTATTGGATAGACCAAAACTAAAGTTAAGAAAATTTTGATTTCAATGCTGTCTAAGAAGCCGCTTTGGACATATAAAAAGATCCATATTGGCGCTGGGCATAACAGCATGATGAGGAACGCAGGGTCTAAATAGAAGCGACGCATGATTAAAATAATTCCGTGTTATGTCTTTCGTCAGGCTTTTAATAATGCCTATCAGGCTATAAAAAAGACCCCTTGTTAAAATAATCTTAGACTTTAATAGCCACATATTAGCCTGAATAGGTAATTTCTCAATACTGACTTTCTCCTTCGACGGTTATTGAGCGCTTATATTTTGATTATTATATCTCTTTCATCTATTTATTTACTTGTCCAAAGAGTATTTAGGGATTAGAATGGTCTTTCATTTAGCCATCTAAACATCTAGACATATGAACAGTGCACTTTTAAACGCAGATTATGCCCCTTTGCCCAACTTGTCAGAGCCAAGATGGTGGACAGGTACTCCGGCACTATCACTGGAGTTGTTCACCATTGACGGTAACGAGTTTCGTGTAGAGGGTGCCCCACTTGAGCCAAGTGAAGCCTTGTCTGAACGGATGCAAAAAACCTTTGATGATGTCGGCCTTGTTCATGTCATCAATACCGGTTTGGATGAGCTTCAGTCAATGAGAGTCATTGCTACCCAGGTCCTCAAAACTCAACGTAAGTATGAAGGTGGTGCCAACCCACGGAAGAGTATAGGGCCTAATGTTTACGAAGTAGGCGCACCTCTTGAGGCATGGCTACATTATCATCACGAAATGGCATATATAGGATCTAGCACCACAATGCTGGGGTTTCTTTGCCATAAAATGCCTAGTGAAGGCGGCTATACCTATGTTTCTGACAATATGCAGGCCACTAATGCCATCCTGGCGACTCCCTTTGGGCAAAAACTAAAAGAGCTTGGCATTTGTTATCACCGAAATTTGACCGACCGTAACGCATTTGTAGGCCTGCCCGAAATAGGTGTTTATAACCATTGGCAGCAGTCGATGATGACTGAAGACCCAGACGAGGCAATAGCAGAAGCACGCAAGCGTGGTTTGAATGCTGAGTGGGGACATAATGGTTTGTTGAAGACCCGGTATACTGTTTCAGCGTTTGAGTATTTCCCTCAATTGGATAGAAATTTGCTCTACAGTAGCATGGCCGACGATGGCGCTTGGTTTGATACTTGGCCTATGGTGCAGCATATTCCAGTAAATGATCGTCCGCTGAAGATGACTTTCGGTGATGGTTCCGAAATGACCTACGAGGAAAAGCAGCTATTCCTCGATGTGTACGATGATTATGGTATTCCTATCGCGTGGAAAGTGGGTGATGTCGGACTTATTTGTAATTATCGCTTTGCCCATGGGCGTCCGGCTGTTCATCTCAAAGAGGGCGAGGATCGTGAATTAGGCGTGCTTATCGGTGATGCTTTTGATAGATTAGAAACATATGATGATAAGTGGTCGATAGCTGACGCTGATAGGACTGTGGCAGCTTTCTAACAAGCTAGCGACGAGACCTTAATGCGTACTTTAATTAACGAACTTTCTGCCCTTCTGGGTGCATCCTCGCTTTTTATAGGCGATGATATTAGTGAAAAATACTATGCTGATTGGAGTGGTGCAGATCCTTGTGCTCCAGTGGTATTGGTTAAACCAAAGACTACCGACCAACTATCTAAAGTGATGGCTCTGTGTCATCAGTATGATCAGCCAGTAGTGGTTCAAGGCGGATTAACCGGCTTGGCTGGCGGTGCAACACCCTTAGACGGAGAACTTGCCGTTTCTCTGGAGAGAATGCAAGGTATTGAAGAAATAGATCCCCTTGCTATGACCTTGACTGCGCTCGCCGGAACCCCCTTACAGGTGCTGCAAGATGCTGCGGATGAACATAATTTATCCTTGCCCTTAGATTTGGGCGCTCGCGGTAGCTGCCAGATAGGGGGTAATGTTTCGACTAATGCGGGTGGGACGGAAGTCATCCGTTATGGCATGACAAGGTCTTTGGTGTTGGGCCTCGAGGCCGTTTTAGCTGATGGCACGGTGATAACAGCAATGAATAAAATGGTTAAGAATAACTCTGGTTACGATCTCAAGCATTTATTTATCGGCTCTGAAGGGACCTTAGGCATAGTGACTCGAGTTGTTCTGCAGTTACAACCAAAGGCGGGTAGTTCTCATACGGCACTCTGCGGGCTCAATAGCTATGAATCTGCGACCCGATTACTCGTTGGACTAAAGGCAAGTCTTGGGTCAGGACTCACTGGTTTTGAGTTGATGTGGGATAATTATTATAACAAAGTGTTGGAAATGGTTACTGACATAGCTGACCCTTTAGAGGGTAAATTTCCATTTTACCTATTGGTTGAATATAAAGATAATAATGCTGAGCTGGGCTCTGAGCGTTTTGAGTCGGCTCTCTTCCAGCAGTTAGAGTTAGGGGTAATTGCAGATGCTGTGATTGCGAAATCACATCAAGATGCAGCGATTTTTTGGCAAATACGTGATGGTATAGGTGAGCTTTTACAGGTTCTGGGTCCCGTATCAAATCAAGATGTTAGTTTGCCCATTAGCGAAATTGGTGTTTTTGCTGAGGATTTAAAAGAGCGCTTAGTCGCCAAGTACGCCAATATTGATTTGTTATTGTTTGGACATATTGGTGATAATAATTTGCATGCTGTTGCTTACACTGGCCTTGAAGAAGATAAATTCAAAATCAATCATGACATTATGTTGATGATAGGTGAATATTCCGGCGCTATTACTGCAGAGCACGGGATAGGGGTTTTGAAGCGAGATTATTTATCTCAATCTCGCTCTGAAAGCGAAATTTTTCTTATGAAAATGCTCAAGTGCACGATGGATCCCAAGGGTATTTTAAACCCCGGCCGAGTACTCAACTAGGTATCCTATTTTCTCAATATCAACATTACTACTCCTCAAATTGTTGAAAAATATTTCTTAAGCGACTTAGTTTCGAGGTTTCTGTTGATGTGGAATACAATTGGCAGAAAACTATTTACAATAGCATCTCAAATAAAAATGCTTGCTAGGATATTTCTATGATGTTTGGAAAACTAATTGCCGGCAGCCTTGGGTTTATGGCGGCGGGACCTTTTGGTGCAGTACTGGGAATGTATGTTGGACACCAATTTGATCGTGGCCTGGGCGGCTTTGCTCGTCCTGTTTCCATTGCAGAGCAAGCACGTATTAGCGAGGCTTTTTTTGAAACGGTATTCAGTTTATTAGGGAATGTCGCTAAGGCCGATGGCCGCGTTTCCAGCATAGAGGTTTCTCAGGCGGAAAGCCTAATGGCCAAAATGAATTTGGACCCAATTGCTAGACGTCGGGCCATTGACCTATTTAAGGAAGGATCTGGAGCGAATTTTTCTGTTGATGACGTCATGCAAAGATTTATGTTGGTCTGCGGTAGAAATAATAATCTGAAGCAACAGCTTCTGAATTGCCTTATATCCTTAGGCATGGCCGACGGTGATTTACACATAAATGAACAAGATGTGCTGCGCAAAGTAGCAAGCCATCTTGGGTTCTCATCTGCTTTGTTTGACAAATTTATCCAGATGATTAAAGCTCAATCTCAGTTTAGAGGTTCAGGTTCTGGCTCAGCCGGTCAAAGCAGGCCTTCGCAAGATCAACTAACAGACGCTTATCAGGCTCTCGGGGTCTCAGCTAGTAACTCTAGTGGGGAGATCAAAAAGGCTTATCGAAAACTGATGAGTCAGAATCACCCAGATAAATTAATTGGCCAGGGAATGCCTGAAGACATGATTAGTCTTGCTACACAGAAGACCCAAGAGATTCAAGTAGCCTATGATTTAATTGTCAAACAACGCAAAGAACCATAGTTAAGTCACCACAACTGGCCTGAGCTTAATTTAGCTAAAAATAAAAGTGCGATTATTAATAATGCTTTGTTGACCTCACCGCAGTGCCTACCTATAATGCTCGACCCTCTTAAGGAGGGTGGTTTGTTGTTTAAAAGCACGGTGTCGGTGCGGGATGGAGCAGTCTGGTAGCTCGTTGGGCTCATAA
>DGAQ01000004.1:124046-124281 GCA_002382445.1 Porticoccaceae bacterium UBA4026
AATCCAGCTCCCGCTACCAATTTTTAATAAATTGACACCAAAAGTAATGTGAATAGGATGATTTTTGTCTATGCTTGCATTACGTGAGTAGAAAAAGGGGTCTCGTTTTTTTAAGCATGACATTTTCTACGCTGAACATCCGCGTCAGGTCTGACGCAAATCGAGGAGCCCCATATTGGGGCTTTTCTTTAGCAGAAGATAAATGGGCCAAGGCCCATTTTTTGTTTGTCAGGAG
>DGAQ01000004.1:124455-124984 GCA_002382445.1 Porticoccaceae bacterium UBA4026
GCCCATTTTTTGTTTGTCAGGAGGGTGCGATGGCTGCGGCCGACGGTAAGATAAAAGAGTTACTGCAGCCAGTGATTGAGGCTTTGGGTTGTCAGCTTTGGGGCATTGACTTGCAATCCGGGGCTAAGACGAAATTGTTGAGAGTTTTCATTGATCGCGAGGATGGTCTAATCGGAATTGAAGATTGCGAAAAAGTCAGTCGCCAATCTAGTAGTATTCTCGACGTTGAAGATGTTATTAATGGTGAATATATCTTAGAGGTGTCTTCACCGGGTATGGACCGTCCATTGTACGAGATCGGACATTACCAGAAGTATATTGGTGAAGACATTTCACTTAAATTGCGATTTCCTTACGAGGGGCGACGCAACTTTAAGGGCCGTTTAACAGCAATTGATGGCGATGAAATTATTATGGTGGCGACAGATCATGAATTTCTGTTTCCGATTGAAGCGATAGAAAAGGCTAACGTGGTTCCTCGATTTTGAGGCATGTGGAGTTTAATAAATGAGTAAAGAAATTTTAATGG
>DGAQ01000004.1:125115-126696 GCA_002382445.1 Porticoccaceae bacterium UBA4026
AAAGAAATTTTAATGGTTGCAGAGGCCGTATCCAACGAAAAGGGTGTGAGCAAAGAGATAATTTTTGAAGCGATTGAGCAAGCATTGGCAATAGCGACAAAAAAACGCTATGAAGAAGGTGCTAGCGTGCGCGTAGTGATCGATCGAGAGACTGGTGACTATGAGTCTTTCCGTTGGTGGGATGTTGTTGCAGACGATGTGATGGCGGAACTCGGCACTCAATTTACTACTGAAGAAGCGATCGAAAAAGATCCGACTTTAAAGGTGGGTGACACTTTTGAGGAAACTATTGAGAATATTGCTTTCGGTCGTATAGCTGCTCAAACGGCTAAACAAGTTATTGTTCAGCGGGTAAAAGATGCTGAGCGTGAGTTGATTGTTAATCGCTTTAAGGACCGTGTTGGAGAGCTACTTAGCGGTACTGTTAAAAAGGTGACACGCGATCACATTGTGGTAGATTTCGGTGAAAATGCCGAAGGGATGTTGCCTCGTGAAGAGTTGGTAGGGCGGGAAATATTCCGTATCAATGATCGCACTAGAGCTATTTTACTCGGTATTAGAGAAGAAACTCGCGGGCCACAATTGTTAGTGTCTCGCGCGACACCTGAGATGCTAATCCAGTTGTTTGAGATTGAAGTGCCTGAAATTTCTGAAGGTATTATCGAGATCAAAGCCGCAGCTCGAGATCCTGGTCAGCGGGCTAAAATTGCTGTTAAGAGTAAGGATGCGCGCGTTGATCCGGTTGGCGCATGCGTCGGTATGCGTGGAGCTCGAGTTCAGGCAGTTTCAAATGACTTGGACGATGAGCGAGTTGATATTATCTTGTGGGATGATAATCCTGCACAGCTGGTCATCAACGCGATGGCCCCGGCAGAAGTCGAGTCCTTGATCGTAGATGAGGATACTCACTCTATGGATGTTGCGGTGCAAGCGGACAACTTAGCTCAAGCTATTGGTAAGGGCGGTCAGAACGTGCGTCTTGCCTCTCAATTGACGGGTTGGACAATTAACGTAATGACTGTCGAAGATGCGCTAGCGAAGCAAGAGGCTGAATCTTCCAACTTTGTTGAAAGCTTGATGACGGCACTGGATGTTGATGAAGATGTTGCGGTGGTTCTTGTTGAAGAGGGCTTTACCAGTATTGAAGAGGTGGCCTATGTTCCCCTCGAAGAGATTAGTGCTATCGAAGGCTTTGATGAGGAAATTGCCGAGGAACTGCGTGCTAGAGCGAAAGACGCTTTACTTACCAGGGCTTTGGCCAGTGAAGAAGAGTTATCTAACGCTGAACCAGCGGATGACTTGTTGGCAATGGAGGGCATGGATAAAGCATTAGCCTATAAGTTAGCTGCAAAAAACATCATCACTATGGAAGATCTCGCTGAGCAAGCTGTTGACGAGCTTATGGATGTTGAAGACATGGATGAAGAAAAAGCCGCAGCATTAATTATGACTGCACGTGCACCTTGGTTTGCTGAAGAGCAAGGTGAGTAATTAATCCGGCGGTACTAGAGGATAACTGATGGCTGAAGTTACAGTAACTGAATTAGCAAAAACCGTGGGCGCATCTGTCGATCGTTTGCT
>DGAQ01000004.1:126862-127341 GCA_002382445.1 Porticoccaceae bacterium UBA4026
GGCGCATCTGTCGATCGTTTGCTTATGCAAATGAAAGAGGCAGGGCTTAACCATATCTCTGCTGACGCTAATGTCTCTGATGAAGAAAAGCAGACCTTATTGGTTTATTTAAAAGGACTCCACGGCGAAAATACCGCTGAGCCCAAAAAAATCACTCTGCGCCGTAAGACGGTTAGTACCCTGAGATCTGGGAACCGAAAGACGGTAAATATCGAAGTGCGTAAAAAACGCACCTATGTCAAACGCAGCGATGAAGAATTGCAGGCGCAGGTAGATATAGAGAACGAAGCCAAAGCGCGACAAGAAGCGGAGGCTGCGGCACAAACCGCAGTGGAAGAGTCATTATTGAGGAAGGGCTCTGGAACGGATGATATTGAAGAGCAGCGTCTTGCGGCCATTGCCAATCGACGTAAAGTTGAAAATGATGCCCTAGTAGCGACTGAACAAAAGGCTAAGGAAAAGCTCGAAGAGGAGTCTCG
>DGAQ01000004.1:127526-128126 GCA_002382445.1 Porticoccaceae bacterium UBA4026
ACTTGAAAGTAACGAGGCTAAAAAAACGGGGAAAACAACTAAGCATGTCGCTGCACCCGCATCGGAGCCAGTGCAAGATAAAGTACGCAGACACGGCAAGTCGGTTGATGATGAAGATAAATTAGATAAAAAAGCTAAAAAGCCTCTTGGCAAGCCCGATAAAAAGAAAGGACGCTTGCAGTTAGATGATGACAGGGACGATAAGAATAAAGGGGGTCGTTTTAGAAAAACAGGTGCGGCCTTAAAAATAGATAACAAGCACACATTTCAAAGACCTGTTGAAAAAAGGATTCTGGACGTCGCAGTGCCAGAGGAATTAACGGTATCTGATCTTGCCCTCAAAATGTCAATTAAGGCGGGATTAGTGATTAGAGAGTTGATGAAATTGGGTGTTATGGCCAATATTAATCAGGTGATCGACCAGGAGACGGCTTTTTTGGTTGTCGAAGAGTTAGGTCATCGTCCGATGGCTGCTATTGAGGACACCGTTGAAGACGAATTAGCTAAGCAGTTTGAGGTCGTTGAAAGCCAAACTAAAGGTGAGCCGAGAGCTCCCATAGTGACGGTGATGGGCCATGTTGATCATGGTAAAACGTCATT
>DGAQ01000027.1:0-401 GCA_002382445.1 Porticoccaceae bacterium UBA4026
GAAGAGTGGGGCGGTGATACCCAGTTTATTAAAGTCTCTGCAGCGACCGGAGACGGCATTGATGAATTACTTGAAGCAGTGCTTCTGCAAGCTGAATTACTCGAGTTAACAGCACCTATTAATGTGCCAGCACGCGGCGTTATTATTGAAGCACGAGTGGACAAAGGTAGAGGAGTTGTAGCTACGGCGTTGGTGCAGCAAGGCACTTTGCGCAAGGGTGATTTCATATTGGCTGGTGAAAGTGTTGGTAAGATTAGGGCTATGACAGATGAAATGAAAAATCCCATCACTAATGCTGGGCCTTCAATACCCGTTGAGATATTAGGTTTGGATGAGACTCCTAATGCGGGCGATCAGTTTTTTGTTGTGGAAGATGAGCGCAAAGCGAAAGAAATTGCTGA
>DGAQ01000027.1:562-2872 GCA_002382445.1 Porticoccaceae bacterium UBA4026
CGCAAAGCGAAAGAAATTGCTGATTTGCGTATGACTAAATCTCGTCATGATCGTATGTCTCGACAACAGGCCGCTAAACTAGAAAATATGTTCACTGACATGGGCGCTGATCAGGTAAGCAAGTTAAACTTAATATTGAAAACTGACGTTCGTGGATCTCTGGAAGCCATTAATAGTGCGCTGAACGACTTTGCTACTAATGAAGTTGCCGTAGATATCGTCGCGTCCGGCGTCGGTGGCATAACCGAATCAGATATTAACCTAGCTCTGACAACTGGCGCTATTGTTTTAGGCTTTAACGTGAGAGCCGGTGGCTCAGCCAAAGTACTGGCTGAAAAAGAAGCTGTTGAAGTTCGCTACTACAGTATTATTTATAATCTTTTAGATGAGGTGAAGTTAGCTCTTTCAGGGATGTTAGCCCCAGAGACTCGCGAAGAGATTATCGGTATAGCTCAGGTTCGTGATGTATTCCGGTCTCCTAAGTTTGGTGCTATTGCTGGTTGCATGGTTATCGAGGGCTCTGTTTTTCGGAACAAGCCAATACGTGTTCTGCGCAATGACGTGGTGATCTATCAAGGTGAGCTGGAATCTTTGCGTCGATTTAAGGATGAAGCTTCTGAAGTTCGTAACGGTATGGAATGTGGTATCGGAGTCAAGGATTACAACGATGTTAAGGCTGGCGATCTCATTGAAGTATACGAGGTTACTCAAGTGAAGCGCTCTCTTTAAGTGATGCTTCCTAAATGACATTCAATTAGGTGTAATTAAAGACTGCCATGCCAAGAGAATTTACACGAGCAGAGCGCGTTTCAGACGCTGTCCAACAAGAGTTGGCAGTGTTGATTCGTGATGAAGTTCGTGATCCACGAGTGGGTATGGTAAGCGTCACTGATGTTGATGTGAGTCGAGATTTAGCTTATGCCAAAATCCACGTCACCTTTATAGGCGACCATACTCAAAAAGAAATTGATGAAGCCATGGCTGCGTTGAATGGTGCGTCTGGATATTTACGCAAATTACTGGCCTCCAGTATAAAGCTGCGCATCACGCCCAAACTTACTTTTTTATTCGATGAGAGCGGTCGCCGCGGGCAGCATTTATCTGCGTTGATTGATTATGCTATCTCAACGCAATCTAATGCAGACGAAGAGGGTTAATGAGCTTGGCTCGTAGGCGTAATCGTGGCCGATCAATCAATGGTATATTTTTACTGAACAAACCTCTGGGATTGTCCTCCAATCAGGCACTACAGAGAGTTAAGAATCTATTTGACGCGAATAAAGCGGGGCACACTGGAAGTCTTGATCCTTTGGCGACGGGCGTTCTGCCGATTTGTTTAGGTGAAGCGACCAAGTTTAGTCAGTTTCTATTAGATTCAGATAAACATTATCTCAGTACTTTCACTTTGGGCGTTAGTACAGAGACAGGTGATAGTGATGGCCAGATTCGTGGAGAGCGGGATGCCTCTTCGATCACGCTCAGCCAAATCGAAAATGCCGTTGAGACTTTTAGAGGAGAGATTCGGCAAATACCCTCTATGTATTCAGCTCTTAAGCATAATGGGCAACCGCTGTATAAGCTGGCTCGTCAGGGTATTGTAGTAGAGCGAGAAGCTAGGACCATCAATGTCTTTAGCTATAAAATACTGGCGTTCCGGCCAGGTCGAACGGCACAGATGGATGTTGAAGTACATGTCAGTAAGGGCACCTATGTTCGAAGTTTGGCGGAAGATCTCGGAGAGCTACTAGGCTGTGGCGCTCATGTTAGCGCGTTACACCGGCATGTTGCCGGGCCTTTTACCGATGATCAGACGGTGACCCTTGATGCGTTGGAAATAATGCGAGAAAATATAGAACCCAGCGGGCTAGATGACTTGCTAAAACCGATGGATATTGCTGTTGCAGACAGAATGGCGGTTGATTTATCTCCAATTGTAGCCAGTTATTTTCAGTTAGGGCAAGCAGTAATGTCGCCGCAGGCCTTTCGTAATGGCCAAGAAGGAGATATAGTGCGCGTCTTTCGCGAAGGCGGGGACTTTTTAGGTGTTGGTGAAGTGACCGAAGATGGAAAAGTAGCACCCAAACGTTTGGTGGTTGAGGGGGCTTAGAGCTCCATCGCAAGAACCTTAAAGTTAGTCATTGAAGAATATAGTATTTAGGTAGTAGAAAATCTATTACCTTTTAAGGGCTGACGCACTAGCGTCAGATTTCAAGTTAGGTTGTCTGTAAATATGCGCGGACAAGCCTGAATTTTTTAAATCGCATGTTGGAGAAAGACATCATGGCACTAAGTGCAGAAGAAAAAGCAGCA
>DGAQ01000027.1:3086-3238 GCA_002382445.1 Porticoccaceae bacterium UBA4026
GCAGAAGAAAAAGCAGCAATCGTATCGGAACATGCTACCTGTGAAAATGATACAGGTTCACCTGAAGTGCAGGTTGCATTGCTCACCGTAAATATCAATAAGCTACAGGGCCATTTTGGCGATCACAAAAAAGATCACCATTCACGTCGTGG
>DGAQ01000063.1:0-1771 GCA_002382445.1 Porticoccaceae bacterium UBA4026
ATAATATAGTCATCCACATCTTTCTCGCGGCTCTTGACCTTGACACCCGTCTTGAGCACACCGAAATCAAACTCCTTTTCGGCGTTAAAGACAAATGCCACTTCAGAGTCTTGAGAAATATTGGAGGTGACTTCAAAGCCATCGAAGTCCATCTCTGCTGGATCATAGAGTGATGCATCTGCTGGCATCAGATAGGGGCGCTGTGGGTTTGACCAATTAATGGTTGTTACCTTATCGCCATTTCTGTATTTGGTGCGAAAGTTTGCTTCCGCATTATTGCTGTCGTCCTCTTCCGCGAAAGAGTAGCTGACCATGCTATCTATGGCCCACTCAGACAGCTCTGTTTCATAGCCGAGATTAAAGGCTGCGATAGTGCGAGTTTCCTCGCGAACACGAGTTTCAGCGTCATGTTTGACTTCGTTCACCACCATACCGGAGTCCGACGTTGACAGTACCTGGTCACCGAGATCGCCGTACTCATCCTTCCATCGCAGTTCCGAATCGTCGTACTGATTCCAAAATAGATTGACGAACAATCTGTCATCGCCCACAGCAAAGTCGACATCATACGTAAATCCGTAGCGCTCGCGAGTTAGCTCGTAATAGCGCATCTCGTAGTCGTCGTTCATTACGCCATTGTTCCAGCCAAAGCCAGTCTCATTATTAAAGGCAACAATATCTTTACTTGAGTAAGTGAGGCCAACAACATGGGCTACTGTATCGGTGACTTGGTCTCCGTAGGTCAGTGCCAGTTTTGGATTGATCTGTTCATCGGCATATTCGCTAAAGTTGTTCTGCACCTTTAGCGTTAGTAAACGCTTGGTTAGCTCCGAGGGGTTTTTGGTTTTAAAATCAACACGGCCACCAATAGAGTCAGCATCCATCTCAGGAGTTAGCGACTTGGCTACCGTAATTGAGTCAAGTAATTCTGTAGGCAAACCATCAAGCATTACGCTGCGACCATTTTCCGGTGCAACCATTGATGCGCCATTCACCGCAATAGAGTTGAGATCAGAGCTTAGGCCACGAATGGTCACGTAACGCCCTTCCGACTGGTCGTTTTCAATCGATATACCCGGCAGTCTTCTAATGGCTTCCGCGGCAGTGGTGTCGGCGAAACTACCCAGAGCATCTGAATCGACAACTGATATCAGGTTATTCGACTCACGTTGCTTCTCGATCGCCGAGATTAAGGTCGCCTTTGTGCCGACTACTATGATTTCTTCGATCCCAGATACATCCTGAGCCATGACATTGGCAGCCATAACGTTGATAGCCGACATTACCGCAATACTTAATGCTAATTTTTTCATACTTCTCCCCAGATGGATTGATTATTTCAGGCTAGTAAAATAGATGAGGTAGATGACGCCAGCATGTCAGTAATATGAAATTTCCGTGACAGTCGGCAGCAAAGAGGTATTGTTTGGGAGTATTTTGTCGACCTATAGCACCATTCTATATAGGTTTAGCACTCTAAGAGTAGTTGCAAACTCCTCTGTAAACTCCATTCCTCCGTAGCAGTTACAAACTAGCTCTACTATTGAGTGTGACTAGTCGGACAGGTGTTCCCCATTGATTTATAAGGAGTTGCGAGTTACAAACCACCTCATAAACGGGGGGTTTTACAAAGAAAGTTACAAACGGATGCGATTACTGCAAATCACAAATTCAATTTCCTCCTCCACAGATGAACTACCATTGAATCAATTCATTCACGTGTATTAGTAATACTAGGCAGTAGCAGGAGTCCCTTCTGAATAAAAGTGGG
>DGAQ01000063.1:1908-2409 GCA_002382445.1 Porticoccaceae bacterium UBA4026
AGTCCCTTCTGAATAAAAGTGGGAGGTAGTTCAACGAGTAAAACTCTGATTAACGGGTGCGGATAAAAAGGATTGTGTTACAGTCCGTGATTCTAATACTCGACTTCATAGACTTTGTTACAAACATGCCAGCTAGTGACACAGGGAGTCGCAACTCATCTCGCAAATCCTTAGGGTCTTCACAGATAGAATTTAATTGTTATCTCACCTATATCTGTCATGCGAATGTTCAACCGTTCCTTCCTCTCCCCCCATTTCTTGAGAGTGACCCAAATCAACTTGGGGGTGTAGGATCTGTGTCGAGGAGTTTTGATCTGTCGTTCATTCAAATATTCAGACACATCCTTATTGGAATACCCCTTTTTAACTAATCCAAGAATGATATCTCTCAGTTCACTTCGTCTTGGATTGATAGTGTTATAGCACAGCTCCTTCGTATAAACATCCACATTAAATATTATACGAAGACTACTCTACCGTATCCGATTGTTCCAACAGGGT
>DGAQ01000063.1:2478-26763 GCA_002382445.1 Porticoccaceae bacterium UBA4026
ACTGTGACGGATTTAGCCAAATTTCTCGGCTGGTCTACATCCGTACCTTTCAGTAGCGCCACATGATATGAGAGCATTTGAAGGGGAAGGGTATAGATAATCGCCTCAAGACTCTTTGGAGTCGGAGGCATATCAATCACGGTAATACCAGGCTCACTTTTAAAGTTAGCATTACAGTCAGCAAAAACAAACAACTGACCCCCTCGAGCGCGTACTTCGTGAAGATTAGACTTAAGCTTGTCCAGTAACGCATTGTCGGGAGCAACGGTCACCACCGGCATGTCTTCGTCAACCAACGCCAAGGGGCCATGCTTAAGCTCTCCGGCAGGATAGGCTTCAGCATGAATGTAAGAAATTTCCTTAAGTTTTAGCGCTCCCTCAAGGGCAATGGGATATTGTTCGCCACGACCTAAAAACAAGGCATGGTGTTTATTGGCAAATGCCTCTGCCATCTTTTCAATAACCGAATCTAGGGCGAGTACGCGCTGACAAAGCTCAGGAAGCTGATGCAAATTCTTAACCAGCTCAGCTTCCACCTCTGGTGGCAACCCAGTATGACGTCCCAGTGCAAGCGTCAAGAGTTGCAGGGCCACTAGCTGAGTAGTAAAGGCTTTGGTCGAGGCCACGCCAATCTCGGGTCCCGCCATGGTCATAAGCGAAATGTCAGACTCTCGGACAAGTGAGCTATTGGCCACGTTGCAAATAGCCAAAAACCCAAGGTAACCACTTTTTTTGGCTTTATGGAGTGCGGCCAAGGTGTCTGCGGTCTCGCCTGATTGGGAGATACTGACAAATAAGGTTCCCTCGGCCACTGCAACCTTGCGATAGCGATACTCGCTGGCGACTTCAACTTGGCAGGGCACGCCGGCCATGTCTTCAAGCCAATACTTTGCAACTAAGCCAGAATGAAAGCTGGTACCGCAAGCGATGATATGAACGTTCTTTGTCTGGGCAAACAGGCCCTCTGCTTGGTGGCCAAAGATTGCTTCCAAAATATGGTCTTTGCCTATTCTCCCCGCAAATGTATTTGCCAACACAGTTGCCTGTTCAAACATTTCTTTTTGCATGAAATGACGATACTGCCCTTTATCGGCGACTTGATCCGCGTCACTTAGCTGGTGAAGTTCTCGCTGAACTACTTTGCCATTAGCGCTAAATACGGTGTAAGTTTCACTGGAAAGCTCTACCACATCGCCTTCTTCAAGGTACACAAAGCGGTCCGTTACCTGCCGCAAGGCCATCTGGTCTGACGCTATAAAGTGCTCATCTATGCCAACACCAAGCACTAAGGGGCTGCCGCTTCGAGCGCCGACTATCAGGCCAGGATACTCATCCGATATAACGCCCAATGCATAGGCTCCCTCAAGGCGCGCAATAGCCTTGTTTACGGCGTCTCTAAGGTCTGTGCTGCTCCCAAGGTACTGATGAACAAGATGTGCAATGACTTCACTGTCGGTGTCGGACTGAATATCGTAGCCCGCCACGCGCAGCTCTTCTCGCAGCGCATCGTGATTTTCAATAATGCCGTTATGTACTATCGAGACACCAGAAGATAGATGCGGGTGAGAGTTTATACTGCTCGGCGCACCGTGGGTCGCCCACCGAGTATGCGAAATGCCGACATTGCCTGACACAAAGTTGTCCTTGCAAACAGCCTCTAAGTCCGCGACCTTACCAACGGTTTTACGTGTCTGTAACGAGTTGTCACTATCGAGAATGGAGAGTCCGGCAGAATCATAGCCTCTATACTCGAGCCGATGAAGGCCTTCAATAAGAATCTTATACACATTACGCTGAGCGGTAGCTCCAACAATTCCGCACATTCTTTAATCTCCCTTGTTGTTTTTGGTTGGCCGCTTCCATCCACCAATATTTCGTTGCTTTGCTCGACTTACTGCTAAAGCGTCTTTTGGAACGTCGCCAGTGAGGGTGGATCCCGCGCCGACAAACCCTCCGTCGGCAACTGTGATTGGCGCCACTAGAGTGCTATTGGAGCCAACAAACACATTATCACCTAAGGCGGTTTTATGTTTATTGGCGCCATCATAGTTACAGGTAATCGTGCCCGCGCCAATATTCACATTTTCACCCAGCTCGGCATCACCAACATAACTGAGATGATTAATTTTGCTGCCTTTGCCAACCTCTGTGTTTTTAGTCTCAACAAAGTTGCCAATCTTTGTGTCGCTGCCAAGAACAGTCCTGGGGCGCAGCCGCGCGAAAGGGCCCACTATGGCACGGTCTCCCACGATTGACTCTTCAACAATCGTGTTGGCTTTAATCTCAACACCGTCACCGAGAGTACTATTAATAATTATGCAATTGGGCCCAATCGATACGCCACTGCCGATCACCACGCTACCTTCAAATACGCAGTTAATATCAATAAAGTTGTCGGTGCCGGCGGTCAACTCACCGCGCTGATCGAAACGCTCTGGGTCGGCAAGGGTTGTGCCCGAGGACATTAATATTTCTGCTTGCTGCCTCTGGTGCGCTCGTTCTAATTGGCTTAATTGAATTCTGTTATTCACACCTTCTACCTCAGTAGCCGACTTAGGATGAACACTGCAAACCTCAACACCATTATCTCGTGCAATAGCGATTAGGTCCGTCAGATAGTACTCTCCCTGCGCGTTGTTATTGGTTATTTGTGGCAACCAGTCCTTTAACTGCCAGGCCTCTAAGGCTAATACTCCGGTATTGACCTCAGTAATTTTTAGCTGTTCAGCTGTCGCATCTTTTTGTTCGATTATAGACGCTATTGCACCATCTTGGCCGCGAACAATCCGCCCATAGCCGTCTGGTTGGTCAAGATGGATAGTCAGCAAGCCCATGGACCGATCAGTTACTGTATTTAGAATGTCGTTGATAGTGGACGGCAATATAAGCGGAACATCACCATACAAAACCAATACTTTACCCTGATCACCTAGATGGGGCACAGCCATCTGGACTGCATGGGCAGTGCCAAGTTGGTCCTTTTGTTGTACAAAAATATGCTCAGTATTGGCAAACTCTCGCTCGACCTTTTCCGCGCCGTGGCCCGTGACTATGATCCTTTTTGCCTCGGCGATGGTCGCTGTCGCTGCCACCACATGACTCAGCATTGAGCGGCCGGCCAATTTATGTAGCACTTTCGGCAGCGCAGAACGCATTCGCGTTCCCTTACCTGCGGCTAGGATGATGATATTGGTTTTAGTCATAGTAGTATCAATTACAGTCTAACTTTAATGGCTGATTCATTACTTTTACGGTACTGTGAATGAGACCGTAACTCAAGCCCATTATATGTCTTATGTAGACAGCATCGCATTGCTTTTCGGTTTTATGCCCTTTTTACGGCCGGTAAGCGCGGGATACTCATTCGTCACTTTGCTGTTCGGCTCTTCTTGAGTTACGCAATGCCTAAGTTTCCCAAGTCTTTCCAGAGCGTAGTAATTTCAGCTCTTCTGGCAATGCTGTCTGCTGCAATAATCTAGATGTCGACTCCAACAGAAATGACTAGATTATGCCATGCGGCGACTCTTCGTAAGCTAGCTCTACCTGGGGTCGGAACAGGCTTTTAATGACTACAGTTGGCAACAACACGAATGATATCGCAGGATAGGTCGATGGGATCACCACCAAAAGAGTAAAGAATCCACTCCACCAAGGGTAGTCGAGAGCACCTATTGGCTGCCCGCAAAGAATCACTAATGCCAATAAAGTTTTCGCTGACTACTCAGGTCGCACGAAAATTGATACTGTAGTTGTTTCTTTGTTTTGCAGCATTACATAGCTTGCTAATTATGTTTCGTATATTGTGGTGCATTACTTACTGGTTTTGCAAAATGATTAAACTATCAACAATCACTTAGATCTCTGAGGCCCCTCATGCCATTAAATATCAATACTAACGTTTTTATCACCTGTGCCGTTACCGGCTCGGGCAGCAGCCAAGATCGCAGTTCCGAGGTGCCTCGCTCGCCAAAACAAATTGCAGATAGTGCGATTAGGGCAGCCAAGGCTGGGGCGGCCGTTGTGCACTGCCATGTGCGTGATCCAGAAACAGGGGTGGGTTCAAGAGACCCTAAGCTCTACCGAGAGCTCACTGAGCGGATTCGGGATTCAGCTACGGATGTGGTACTAAATCTGACTGCGGGAATGGGAGGTGATGTGGTTTTTGGCCCCTCATCAGCACCTTTGCCATTGCAAAAGGGCACGGATATGGGCAGCGCTGAAAGCAGGATCGCGCCCATGGCCGATTGCTTGCCTGAAATATGCACTTTGGATTGTGGCACGATGAATTTTGCGGAAGCCGACTATGTAATGACCAACACCCCCGGCATGTTGCGCGCTATGGGCACCATGATGACTAAACTCGGCATTAAGCCTGAGATTGAGGCCTTTGATACTGGACATCTGTGGTTTGCAAAACAATTAGTGGAAGAGGGCGTTCTCGATAGCCCGGCGTTAGTACAACTGTGTATGGGAATTCCGTGGGGAGCTCCTAATGATCTAAACACCTACATGGCGATGGTGAATAATGTGCCTGATGATTGGACTTGGTCCTCTTTCTCGATAGGTCGCAGTCAAATGCCGTACGTTGCGGCCTCGGTATTGGCTGGCGGCAATGTGCGCGTCGGCTTGGAAGATAATATCTGGTTAGAGAAAGGCGTACTTGCGACTAACGAAGCGCTAGTTCAAAGAGCAGTCACTATTATAGACGCTATGGGTTCTAGCATTATGACTCCGCAGCAGGTGCGCGATAAGTTAGGCCTAACTAAAAGAGCACCGCGATGATTGAGCCGAATGTCACCTCAAAGACTTCCCTTAACAAGAGAATGCAGTTCGCGGTCATTGGCGGCGGCGTTATTGGTGGTGGCTGGGTCGCTCGTTTTTTACTGATGGGCTTTGATGTTAATGTTTTTGACACAGACCCCGAGGCGAGGAGGAAAATAAACGAAGTGCTTGAAAATGCTCGTCGGTCGCTGCCTGGTTTGTACGAGCATATTTTGCCCCAAGAGGGACGACTTGTATTTTGTTCGAGCATTGCTGAGGCTGTTACTAATGCCGATTGGATAAGCGAAAGCATTCCTGAGCGTTTAGACATCAAACAGTCTGCGTATGCAGAAATACAGTCACACTGCCCGGAAGATTCGATTATTGCTTCCTCCACTTCTGGCTTTAAGCCCTCGGAATTGCAACAAAATGCCTCTCGTCCACAGCAAATTATTGTTGCGCACCCCTTTAATCCCGTTTACTTGATTCCCCTAGTCGAGCTAGTGGGAAACCCGCAAACAACTAAACATGCCGCAATGGTGTTGTCTCAACTAGGAATGCATCCCCTGAGGGTGCGTAAAGAAATTGATGCTCATATTGCTGATCGCTTGTTGGAAGCGGTTTGGCGGGAAGGACTGTGGCTAATTAACGATGGTATTGCAACCACCCAGGAAATTGATGATGCCATTCGCTATGGCTTTGGTTTACGTTGGGCACAGATGGGCATGTTTGAGACTTATCGAATAGCCGGAGGTGAAGCTGGCATGGCGCACTTTATCGAACAGTTTGGCCCTGCCTTAGAATGGCCTTGGACCAAACTCATGAATGTACCAGATCTCACTGACGAGCTAATCAACAAGATAGCCAGCCAATCTGATCAGCAGTCGGGACAGTATTCAATCAGAGAGCTGGAGCGTATCCGCGACGACAATTTGGTTGCCATGATGAGAGCATTAAAGGTTAAGGATTGGGGGGCAGGTAACTTACTAAATAAGGTTGACCAAACCCTTAGTGTCGAAACGGAATTGCCCGCTGTACCAACAGGTCTCGGTGATGCTATTCGAACCGCACGCCGCGTTATCCCCTCTAGCTGGGTAGATTACAACGGGCATATGAATGACAGCCACTATGGCGAGGTGTTCTCTAAGGCCAGCGATGTGTTGTTGCTTGGTATAGGCGCTGATCAAGAATACGTTGCCCGTGGGTACGGCTATTTTACGGTTGATCTGCAAATTAGTTACCTCTCCGAATGCCTAGCTGGAGATGTAATTACCGTTTTTACATCGATCACGCTAGCCGATGGCAAAAAACTAAAGCTATCCCATGAGATGAAAAATTCCCAAGGTGATATTTGTGCAACCTGTTCGCAGTTCCTGCTGCACGTTGATTTGAAGTCTCGCAAATCTTGTCCGCCAATGGACTCCGTTGCCGCCGCTTTAGCGGACTTGAATTAGACAACCTGCCAACCAAGGAAATAATAATGAACTCATCTACGCTCATTCCAACGCCCGACAATTTTTATTGGCCGCCAAGCCAGAACATTACATCCGCTAAGATCGCTGACAATGCGGTGATGCTGCGGTGGGACAATGGCAACCACTCTAAACTGCATCCTTTGTGGTTGCGAGACAACTGCAGCTGCGCCCTTTGCCTGCATCAAGTTACTAGAGAGAATTTACTAGATTTGCGCGATATTCCTGAAGATATTCAAGCCGCCTCTGTTGAGGTTGATGCCGAAGGTGCGCTTTGTGTAACCTGGTTAGGCAGCGGCCATGTAAGTCGCTTTAATCCCGCCTGGCTTTATGCCAATAGCGGCCTTCAACCAGCGTCCCCTATAAGTGCTGCGTTGTGGGGTACGGCGCAGTTCTCTGAACCACCGACTTTTTATGCCGATAATGGCCTGATCAGTGACGAACTTTTACATGAGGTCCTTCTGTCCGTGTGTCATCACGGAATAGCACGCCTGAGAGATTTGCCCACGGATATACAGCTCGTTGAAGACTTTGCCTTACGTATAGGCCCTATCCGCGAGACCCATTTTGATCGAATTTTCGACGTTATCTCAAAGGCCGACGGTGACAGCAATGCCTATACCAGCGAAAACCTGGCCGCTCACACTGACATCCCGACACGAGAATCCCCCCCCGGGATACAAATACTTCACTCGCGAGTTGCCGAGGCCAAAGGCGGCGAAAGCTTGATGACTGACGGGTTCAAAGTGGCACAAGATATTGAACAAGAATTCCCTGAGCATTATAAGACACTTACTTCCACAAAATGGTGTTATGCAAATCGCGCAGGACCCAAGGACTATCGCTGGGAGGCGCCAACGATTGGTTTAGATGATGAAGGGAAGTTGCTAGAAATAAGAATGCTTCCATTTTCTCGGGCGCCACTGCAAGGAAGCTTCGAGGACATCCAGAACGCCTATGCCGCTTTAAGATGCTACATGGAAAAAGCCAACTCTCCAAAATATCAAATGAGCTTTCCTTTTAGGGCGGGTGATCTCATTATTTTTGACAATCGCCGGATCTTACATGGCCGCGCAAAGTTCTATCCAAGCACCGGGGAACGGGCACTGCGCGGTACATACCTTGATCGAGATGACGTGTTGTCTAAAATTCGACAGCTCCAACACCAATTTTTATTAGATCGCTAAAGAGGGGTATTACGGACAAAAAAAGGGGACCAACTGCACCGGCAGTTGGTCCCCACGTCTTATTAGACGTCCTTAGATATTAGAAGTCCTTAGAAAAACGCAGGCCAATAGTGCGTGGTCTGGCACGAACACCGTAGTTTTGCGCCCCGCAAGTTCCTGCGGCACACTGACTAGTCAGTAACAGTGGAGCGTCCTCATTAGTAGCATTCTTAATGAAGAGATCCAAAGAATATGAGCCCGTGGCAATACCCGCACTAAGATCAAGGAAGGTATTAGAAGGCACATCTCCTCGAATTGCGTTATCTGCCTGATTCATATCAGAGCCTCGTTCACCCTCATAGGAAAACGCGCCCTGAACATGGGCATCATAGCCTCCAGTTTCGAAGGTATAACGAGCAACAAGATTCCCTTTGAAGTCAGCCGTCACCGGTAATGGAGTTCCCTTGGGGGCCAAAATCTTAGTCACATTACCATCAGCATCAAAGTTAGCGTAATCGTTCAGCAACTCAGAATCGATAACGGTAAATGCGCCTGAAATTGTCCAATTGTCAGTGGGGACCCACAGTAGCTGGCCTTCTAAGCCCAATACTTGTGCAGAGGGTCCGTTGGCAACCTGAGTGATAGCATTAGCACCCGTAAATGAAATCTGGAAATCATCCCACTCTTCTTTGAACACCGCGCCATTAAACTGCAAGGTGTTGTCCATCCACTGCGTCTTCCAGCCCAACTCCCAGTTAGTCAAGAAGTCAGAGGTGTAGTTCCCCGCGCCGGGCGCTCGGTTAATACCACCCGGACGGTAACCTTCTGACCAAGTGCCATACATCATGTGGTCATCAGAAACCTGCCAAGTAAGATTAACTCGGCTTACGTTTTCGTTTTCCTCAATGCCCTTGTCAACATTGAGGCAAGGTTTATCCTTATAATCGGCCTGCCCGGTGGGGAAGAGATTACACCTGTTCTCGCCATTGGAAGACCACATTGGGGTAAAGCCCAAGCCGAAACCAAAGAACCCTTTCACCGTTACTTTCGGCTTAAAGAAGCGTGTACCAACAGTCAGTTCAAGGTCATCGGAAATATCGTAGCTGAGGCTGGCAAAAAACGCCTCATCCGTATCTTCACGATCCAGACTATTCATATAGACCGTACTGTCAAAACGTGGATTCGGATTATCCTGATTCATTTCCATGATATCGGCGATCCCATCAACTTTCCAATGCTGCTGAAAGTCATGTTTCTGGCTCTGATAGAAAAGACCGACCAGGCCACGCAGTCGGTTTTCTTGTGGAGAGCTGATTCTCAGTTCATGGCTAGTCTTTTTATACCCATCATCGTTAGTAAAATAAGCGCCACCCATGACCCGCGTTCCAACGTCGTCCCCATCGAAATAATCTGGAACGAACATATTTGGTACTGCCCGGTTACCACTATTGGCAAAGTGAAGATCAGCGTAATAACCCGTGGTGTATGCGGTGTCATACCAGTAGGAGTAGTCACTATAATCAAATGACCCATCAACTTGACGATCAAGATAAGAGGCTGTGTAGCTGACATCAAAATTGCCAATGGTTCCCTCGATGGTCAATCCTAGCTGATACCATTCATCATCAGTAAATTCATTCTGGAAGTGGGTAACCTGGTTGTCGCTCGAAACAAAATCACTGAGATCTTCACCCCAAGATCCTCGCCCTTCCTGTTTTTGATACATGACCTGGGGCATTACCGTCCAGCTATCATTTAAATCAATCCGCAGTGATGCGCGCGCGCCAATTGTATCCATGGTGTTGTAATTATCTTCTGCGGTGGCTGTATTAGTGACAATAATATCATCAGCAGTTGTACTGGCTACCCCAGGAAATGTACGGCTGCCTAGCACATTATCAATATAACCAGCATCACTGCGTTTCCAGCCTACTAGCCGTATTGCCATATTGTCAGCCAGAGGTATGTTCACAAAACCCTCTGCTACATAGCCGGTGTCGTCGCCATCAACCCTATTGCCTTCTAAGCCAAAGCCGCCAGAGAATTCATTCAAGTCAGGCTTGTTAGTAATAATGCGGATCGTACCGGCCTGGGAGCTAGCACCATAAAGAGTGCCCTGCGGTCCAGATAATGCCTCTACACGAGCAATGTCATACATATGCACATCCAGGTTACCCTGAATTGTGGTTATTGGCTGTTCATCAAGATACATGCCCACACTAGGCTGAGATGTTGTGGCTTGCCCATCTCCCGCTGTAGCGATACCACGCATATAAACTAGTGTAAAACTAGAGCCTGCACCCAAAGAAGGGGTCATGGCGACACTTGGCAGCATTTTTGCGTAGTCTTGGAAATTTTGAATGCCCAACTCACTGATTGACTCATTACCCAGCGTCTGGATACTGATAGGCACATCTTGCAAATTCTCGGCACGCTTTTGCGCAGTAACGACAACTTCTTCAATACCTTTGTTTTGCTGAGCCATTAACGCCGGGCTCATTAGTAAGATTGCTGCCGCAAGCGGCAGTCGCCCAAACCGTGGCGCTATTTTTTTAGCACTTAATAATTTCATGGTTTTCTCCCTGATTTATTATTTTATTTAAAAATACATTCTCCTGAGGCGAAGCCTACTCAATAAAACCTGAAATTGCGAGCATTAAATGCTCGCTCAACACTTGGCCTGTACTTGGCCCTGGCCTCTCCCTAACAACGTTTTTGCTAAGGAATATCAGGATAAGCGTCTAGAGCTGGGCCCAATGCCTCTCTGAGAGGCTTCAACCACGGCTCATAGTTGGTCCACTGCTGCATACCTTGTCTATAAATAGGCTGACGAACCTGCTCTGAGCTCGCGGTGCGAACGCCTCGCTGGTTTTCAAAGAAGCGCAGGCAGGCGGGTTCAAAATCAAGCTGGCAATAGGCTAATAATTTACGCACCTGTGCCTCAGTGTCTTCGACCGTGTCTTCATAAATCACTCGATGAATGCGACCCGGCAACACCTCATCGAAGTGGGTCATTAGCCCAACATAGTCGTGATAGAACCGGCCGATATCCGATAGGCTGTAGCTAAAATTCTGGCCTCGAGCATAGTACTGTTTAAAATTAGAGAAGCAGCAACCCAACGGATGTCTCCTCGCATCAATGATCTTTGCATTAGGGAGGATCAGATGAATCATGCCTATATGTAAAAAGTTGTTAGGCATTTTGTCGATGAAAAATGGGCTGTCGGTCTTACGATGGACTCGGGTTCGCTCGATATACTGAGCACCCAACTCCCGCAACTCCTCAAGGCTTTTAGTCGCTAAGACATCGTTGTACTGGCTGATTTCTTTAGTTTCACCCTCCCCACTCATTTCCAGCGCCATGCTGATTATGTCGGGTAATTCTGTGGTGCCTTCCACTAAAGAGTGACTGGCCAGAATTTGCTCCAACAGCGTCGACCCTGACCGGGGCATCCCCACTATAAAAATGGGCGCGGCGGTGTCGTGGCCCGACCCGATTCGGTCTTTCAAAAATTGCGCCGTAAATTTGCGTTTCAATCGCTCTGTTCGGGCACTGTTTCCGTCTGCATCGTAGCGCGTGCTCTCCCGATAAAGACTATTACCCTGATTGTAATGCTGAAATGATAAAGCATAATCATGAGCGTCCTCAGCCGCTTTGCCGAGCGCAAACTCAAACTGAACTCGGTCGTTTTGAGTGATCTCACTGCCTCTGATCTGCAGCTTCATTGCCGACATGTCTTCCATCGAGAAACGAAATGTCTTCAGATTGGCCAGACTCCAATAGGCTTCTCCAAAACTCGGATTATGCTGGATACTCTGCCGATAGGCCGCAATGCAGTCTTCCTGGCGACCCTCAGTCTTCAATACATGCCCGTAGCTAAGCCATATCTTGGCGTTAGAAGGGTATTCCTCTAGTAATTGGCTATAAATGAGACTGGAGCGACCGTAGTCTCCGACTCGGCTAAGAATAACCGCTGTCAGGTTTCGGTAGCTTGGGTTGCTGGGGCTTTCCAGTAACAGGCGTTCAATTTCAACGAGCGCTTGAGAGGATTTGTTAAGGCGATGCAACAATGTGGCGTAATTATATCTGGCGGCAGTAAAACTAGGTGCCAAGGCAAGGCAACGCACCAGGAGTTTTTCAGCATCATCGTTGTTACCACAACGCACTGCCACCTCCGCCAACATGCGGATAGCCGGCACATCAGTCGGTGTTTTCTTCAACTGCGCTTTAAGAAGACGTTCCGCCTTAGGGATATCATTGTCTATCATCGCGCTAGCAGCTTGCTGCAACTGTGGATCGCTAACTGAACTTCGAATGTGGCGAGCATAAGCCTCATCGCCGCCATCAGATTCGCCTATAGCCATCAAGTGGTCGGCAAGCAGTCTCCAGGCTTCAGGGTGCTGAGACTTGAGAGCAACCGTGGTCCGGAGAGCCGCGATTGCGTCATTGCCACGGCCCAGCACGGCTAGCAACAAGGCATATTCAAAATGCGCTGCAGCCCAACGTGATTGCTCTGGCAACAACCTCTCAATCAGGTCTAAAGCCAGTAAATAGTTGCCAGACTTGCGTTGCGCGCTGATCAACAGTAACTGTGCTGGCGGATAATTGGGGACAGCATTTAGAATCTCATTCGCCTGCTCGACCGCTAATTTTGGATCTACCTCAAGTAAGCGTTCAGTGTTTCTCACCGCAATTTCAAGAGTGCCCTCAGTATCAGGTTTTTTAGTCATAGCGACAGGATTTGTCCGAATCTTTCTAAAATCAATAACATGATACGCTGACCCTCCCTATACATTAAACGGCGCTGCTCTTTTTTGGCGCAGAGCTTCTATCTTTGAAAGAATACTACAATTTCTATAGTTTTAGTTGGTTTATCCCTGAGCTTTCAAGCCATCGTCGGTACTATTGAAATGAATGCTCTTCTAAAAAGCCCCGTCTATTAGATCCGTAGGCATTTTTGACCAGAATATGCCGTTCAAGTGAGCGCCATAAACAGCATCGCGGAAACAGCGACCTTTTCACTGCAGACAAAAAAAAGAGCAGCTTAGCTGCCCTTTTTTTATTTAGCCACTTTCAGCCGCCTAGCTTTTTCCGTAGTGTTTGTACCGTTCTCAACTGAGCCGTCGCCTGAGCTAACATTGCTGCCGCCTTAGAATATTCAATCTCACCCGATCGATTAGCTATAGCATGTTCAGCAGACTTAACCGCCTCAGCGGCGGCAGCCTCATCGATGTCGCCCGCTCTAACCGCCGTGTCCGCAAGAATCGCTATACTGCCAGGCTGAACTTCTAAATAACCACCAGAGAGGTAATAAATTTCCTCTTCACCATTTTCTTTGACGAGCCGTACGGGCCCCGGGCGCAAATCACTCAACAGCGGAGCATGACCGGGAGTGATCCCTAGCTCTCCCAGAGATCCCGTGGCAACGAGCATTTCAACAGATCCTGAAAACAAAGATTCGTCTGCACTTACGATGTCACAATGAACGGTTCTAGCCATTTCTCTTGACCTTGATTACTTAATTTTAAAGGTTTTTACTTTTCTCAACCGCTTCATCAATAGAGCCAACCATATAAAATGCCTGCTCAGGAAGGTTATCGTATTCACCATCCAAGATTCCTTGGAATCCAGCAATCGTATCTTTCAAAGAAACGTACTTGCCAGGAGAACCAGTAAAGATTTCTGCCACATGGAACGGCTGAGACAAGAAGCGTTCAATTTTTCGCGCTCTTGACACGGCTAACTTGTCTTCTTCAGAAAGCTCGTCCATGCCAAGGATAGCAATAATATCTTTAAGCTCTTTGTACCGCTGCAGCACTGACTGAACGCCACGGGCACATTCATAATGAGCCTGGCCGATAATCAAAGGATCGAGCTGTCGTGAGGTTGAATCAAGAGGGTCAACCGCAGGATAAATACCTTTAGAGGCAATGTCTCGACTCAATACAACCGTAGAGTCCAAATGCGCGAAGGTGGTCGCAGGGGACGGATCAGTCAAGTCATCTGCTGGCACATAGACCGCTTGAACTGAGGTAATCGATCCAGTCTTGGTTGAAGTAATTCGCTCCTGAAGAACACCCATTTCCTCCGCTAGCGTTGGCTGATAGCCAACCGCTGATGGCATACGTCCAAGCAATGCAGAAACTTCTGTTCCGGCCAGGGTATACCGGTAAATGTTATCGATGAACAATAGTACATCTTTACCTTCATCACGAAACTTTTCGGCCATGGTTAGACCCGTCAATGCTACGCGAAGTCTGTTTCCGGGCGGCTCATTCATCTGGCCGTAAACCATCGCTACTTTTGACTCGCTAGGTGTTTCAATGTTAACAACGCCTGATTCTTGCATCTCGTAGTAGAAGTCGTTTCCTTCTCGCGTTCGCTCTCCAACACCGGCAAAAACTGAAAGTCCTGCATGCTCAGTAGCGATATTATTGATCAACTCCATCATGTTTACCGTCTTACCAACACCGGCACCACCGAACAACCCAACCTTTCCTCCTTTAGCAAAAGGACAAACTAAGTCAATCACTTTAATGCCGGTCTCAAGTAATTCATCAGAAGCTGCCAACTGATCATACGCTGGTGGTTTGCGGTGAATTGCCATGGTCTCTTTGGCGCCGATCGGGCCTTTCTCGTCGATCGGATTGCCTAAAACATCCATAATACGGCCAAGGGTTTCAATTCCTACCGGTACCGAGATCGGCGCCTTAGTATTATCCACGCTCAGTCCACGACTAATTCCTTCAGAAGAACCCATAGCAATAGTTCGAACGACTCCATCACCTAGCTGCTGCTGAACTTCTAAGGTTAGACCCTTGCCATCAACCACTAGTGCGTCATACACCCTGGGCACTTGATCTCGCGGAAATTCCACATCGATCACAGCACCAATAATTTGTACGATTCTTCCACTGCTCATTTCCGGTTCCTCTTCACTAAACTTTTTAAAATTCGTTTGGCCTTATACCGCCGCCGCGCCGCTTACAATTTCCGACAACTCTTGTGTAATAGCTGCCTGACGCGCTTTGTTATAAAGCAGTTGCAATTCATCTATCAACTCACCAGCATTTTCGGTGGCATTTTTCATTGCAAGCATTCGCGCTGCTTGCTCACAGGCTTTGTTTTCAACAACACCTTGGTACACCTGAGACTCAATATATCTAATCAAAAGACCGTCTAATAATTCCTGAGCATCTGGTTCATAAATATAATCCCAATGGTGAGAGAGCCTTTCCTCGCCAGCCGGAGCCAAAGGCAACAGCTGATTAACGCGTGGCGTTTGGGTCATGGTGTTAACAAACTCATTACTAACCACAAACAGTTTGTCGATACGTCCCAGCTCGAATGAATCTAGCATCACTTTGACGCCACCAATCAGATCCTGAGCGAGAGGCTCGTCGCCGACATCTTTAATCGCCGCAACCACGTTACCGCCGACCGCACCAAAGAAACTCGCCGCCTTGTTACCTACCACACAGATATCAACCTGAACACCTTGGTCAGACCACTCTTTCATTGATCGCAGAGCCGCCTTAAACAGATTAATATTTAGGCCTCCGCACAGTCCACGGTCAGTGGCGACAATAATGTAAGCAACCCGCTTAACATCCCTTTGCTCTAAATACTGGTGCTTATACTCAGACGCCGCATTGGCAATATGGCTAACGACATTTCGAATGCGCTGAGCATAGGGCTTCCCCAGCAACATGCGCTCTTGGGCTCGACGCATTTTACTTGCAGCAACCATTTCCATCGCGCTGGTAATTTTTTGCGTGCTACCAATACTAGCAATTTTGGTTTTAACTTCTTTGCCGATTGCCATCTCTTGTGCCTATTTACCCTAGCCGACTTACCAAGTTTGAGTTGCGATGAACTTTTCCAGCGCCGCCTTAAATCCTGCGGCAATTTCATCGTTGTAGTCGCCAGACTGATTAATCTGATCCATAAGATCGCCATGCTCCGCTTTCATGTAAGAGAGAAGGGCGGATTCAAAATCCCCAATCTTATTAACTTCAATACCTCTCAAGAAGCCCTGATCAGCGGCAAAGATCATGACGCCCATTTCAGCAATACTTTGAGGAGAGTACTGTTTCTGCTTCATCAACTCAGTCACGCGTTCGCCGTGGTCTAGCTGTGCTTTAGTGGCTTCATCCAGATCAGATGCAAACTGCGAGAAGGCTGCTAATTCACGATACTGTGCCAGCGCAGTACGAATACCACCAGAAAGCTTCTTAATGATTTTGGTTTGCGCTGCTCCACCGACACGTGAAACAGATATACCCGCATTCATCGCTGGCCGAACGCCCGCATTAAACATGTCTGCCTCAAGGAAAATCTGCCCGTCGGTAATCGAAATTACGTTAGTTGGAACAAATGCAGACACGTCGCCCGCCTGGGTTTCAATAACCGGCAATGCTGTCAATGATCCCGTTCGGCCTTTCACTTCACCGCCAGTAAATTTCTCAACGTAAGCAGCATTCACGCGCGCCGCTCTCTCTAAGAGACGAGAGTGCAAATAGAACACGTCACCCGGATAGGCTTCTCGTCCTGGTGGACGCTTCAAGAGCAGTGAAATTTGACGATAAGCCCAAGCTTGCTTGGTCAAATCATCATAAATGATTAGCGCATCTTGCCCGCGGTCTCGGTAATATTCACCCATCGAGCAACCCGCAAATGGCGCCAAATACTGCATGGCCGCCGGATCTGCTGCTGTCGCTGCCACTACGATTGTATGCCCCATCGCACCGTGCTCTTCAAGCTTTCGAACCACAGCTGCCACAGAAGCGGCTTTCTGACCGATCGCTACATAAACGCACTTAATGCCCGAACCTTTCTGGTTAATAATGGCATCAACCGCGATAGCCGTCTTACCGATCTGGCGATCACCAATAATAAGCTCTCGCTGACCACGGCCGATTGGCACCATAGCGTCAACCGCCTTCAGGCCAATTTGCACCGGTTGATCAACTGACTGACGCTCGATAACGCCGGGAGCCACTTTCTCAAGGGCATCGGTAAGAGCGGCATTAACCGGCCCCTTACCATCAATTGGATTACCCAAGGCATCAACGACACGACCTTCCAGCTCTGGGCCAACGGGCACTTCCAGTACTCGTCCAGTGCATCGCGCCTTTTGGCCTTCAGCCAGTGACTGGTAGTCACCCAAAACCACGGCGCCGACAGAATCGCGCTCAAGGTTAAGTGCCATACCGTAAACTCCGCCATCGAATTCAATCATTTCGCCATACATCACATCGGCTAAGCCGTGTATACGAATAATTCCGTCCGATACGGAAACAATGGTGCCCTCATTTTGGGCTTGTGATGAAACATCAAGGTTGTCAATACGACTCTTGATAATTTCGCTGATCTCTGATGGATTCAGTTGTTGCATGCTTAGGCCTCAATCCTTAGGAATTTAGTAACTCGGCGAGTTTGGTCAAACGACCGCGAATGGAACCGTCTATAACGGTGTCCCCGGCGCGGATAACCGCACCACCCAACAGGCTCTTATCTAAACTAACCTGCATATTTACTTTACGTTCTAATTTCTTACTCAGCGCCTCAGTCAACATCTGCTGCTGCGCAGCATCCAATGTCTGAGCTGAAGTTACTTCGACATCAATCGCTTTGTCACGATTAGCTTTCATACTTTCAAACTGATAAGAAATTTGTGGTAATAATGTTAAACGCCTGTTCTCAGACAAGATGACAACAAAGTTTTGGCCTGCTGCACTAAGTGCATCGCCGCAGATATCAATAACGGTTGCTGCCTGTAATGCCGCTGTTGAGCTAGGTGAACCCAAAAGCTTTACAACCGCAGAATACTGGGTCACAGCCGCCGCGGTCGCCAAGCTTTTCGCCCAACCTTGTAGATCTTTCGCCTCCACAGCAAATTCAAACGCTGCTTTAGCATAGGGTCTAGCTAGGGTGCTCAATTCTGCCATGGTAAACCTCGTTTAGAGCTGCGCAGCGAGCTTATCGATTAACACACGATTAGCTTTATCATCAATAGACGCCTCGAGAATCTTCTCAGCCCCTGCAAGCGCTAATCCAGCCACCGCAGAGCGGAGCTCTTCTTTGGCGCGATTGATTTCCTGCTCGATCTCTGCCTCAGCCGCAACCTTCAACCTGACGCCTTCTGCTACAGCCAACACTTTTGCTTCATCAACAATCTGATTTGCGCGCTTGTGGGCCTGATCAACGATTCCAGAAGCTTCCTGCTTGGCTTCTTTCATCTGGTTCGCTACCTTATCCTGAGCCGCCTCAAGATCGCGTACCGAACGATCAGCTGCATCAAGACCCTCAGCAATTTTTAGCTGACGCTCTTCCATGGCTCCAATAATTACCGGCCATACAAACTTCATGCAAAACCACACAAATATTGCGAACGTCACCATCTGACCAAAAAGCGTTAGATTAATATTCACGCAATCACCTCATTAATTAAGGTTGGTTTAAAAATTAATAATTGTTATGCGCCCACGCTAGGAGCAACAACAAAGATCAAATACATAGCAATACCAACGCCAATAATTGGCACAGCATCAATCAAACCAGCTAACAGGAACATTTTTCCCTGTAGCATAGGGCCCAACTCTGGTTGACGAGCTGTTCCTTCGATCAACTTTCCGCCCAACAATCCCATACCAATAGCTGCGCCCAACGCGCCCAATCCGAGCATAATTGCCGCTGCAATAATTACAAGTTCCATCGTAGACTCCCGATTTCAATAGTTATAAATAAAAACAAAGTTAATGGTCTTCTTCATGCGCCATACTAAGATAGACGATAGTGAGAACCATGAAAATAAATGCCTGCAGAGTAATAACCAAAATATGGAAAATTGCCCAACCCCACTGCATCAACCCACCACCCAGAGCAAAAACACCGCCGCCGATCGTCAATAAACCTAACGTCAGTAACACTGTTTTTCCCGTAGATATCTTTCCTTTGAGGTTCATCCAGCAAACCCCACAAACCATGGTGAAAATAACTAACCAAAAAACACCATCAGTATCTTCACCAAAAAATTGCGCATTTAGGCCTCCAAAGACCAGGCCCGTTCCTGCACCTGCGGCGAACATCATGGCAATAAGAATAAAGATCATCTCGCCCGCATACATATTGCCAAACAACCGCAACCCTAAAGAGAAGGGCTTAGCCAAAAGACCAACAAGCTCCATAAATAAATTTATGGGGATAAAGGCCCAGTGATTAAACGGGTGCATGGTCAATTCTTTGACAAACCCTGTGCCTTTAATCTTAATGTTGTAGTAAATCATTAGGACGAAAACACCTAACGCCATACCCATGGTGATATTTGGGTCGGTAGAGGGGACGATTTTCTGATAGCCCACTCCCGCCAACCCCATCAACTTAGGCACTAGATCAACCGGAAGAAGATCCATCAAATTCATCAAGAATATCCACACAAAAATGGTAAGGGCCAAAGGTGCCACCATCTTGTTGCGACCGTGAAAACTATCTTTAACCGAGCCGTCAATGAACTCGACAATCATCTCAATAAAATTAAGCATTCCTGAAGGGACGCCAGTCGTCGCTCGCACCGCCGCTCTTCTAAACACCCAGCAAAACAACACACCAAGACCGATTGACCAGCCCATAGAATCCACATGAATAGCCCAGAATCCCATTGCTGCCGCTTCACTTGCGCCATGCGCCATGGTCCAAGTATCCGCACCCAAAACTTCCATGCCGCTTTCGGTTTCACGCTCAAAACCGGCCGGCAATTTGCCATAGACCAAGTTTTGAAGGTGGTGCTGGATATATTCAGTTGTGCTTGCGGGATTCTCGCCTGCCATCTACTTATCTCAACTCATCTCAAACCTAAAGGTGGCGCCAAGTAACATCACTCGCGTGCCATTTAATTTTTATTTCAATGCTCTTGCAACCAGTACCAATTGCAGAGGGATCATGGTGACAAAAACAACCATAAACCCAATAATATTTACTTTATCAAACAGCACAAAGGTTGCAATACACCCCGATGCGGTCAATAACACCTTGCCAGCTTCACCTCGGTACATTGAGCTTAAAACCTTATCTGCTTGATGTGCTCCGGCATATTTAAATGCCTGCGAGGTAAACCACGCCTGAGGGAAAACCTGACATAAGCCTCCCAGCAAAACCGATAAAGCTGCATTCAAGCTAAACCAAAGAGCGCCACAGGTTAGCGCTAGTAACACTAACAACTGGATGAGCGAAACCTTTAAAACCGGCGGTCTTGGAATGGTTTTCATCAAGGGCCTTGCCACCTTGTCCCCAAAATCTTTACCGAGGAACCCTAGCCCACCCCGAAGCGGTGAGCAGTATAGATTTACTCGGCGTGTTATTCAACTCAAACATGTCGGTTGTATACCAGCCATTAATCTGGTTGATACGGCTGGGGTATTTATTTTATATGGCTGAGAATTCCCTCCAACTCGTCCACGCTGTTATATTTTACGGTCAGCAACCCAGAGCCTTTTACACCATGCTGAATAAGTACCGCAGCACCAATTTTTTCAGAGAGATCTTCCTGTAATCTGATAATATCTGGATCAACAGCATAAGGCTTTGCCGCAACCTTTTCTGTAGTACCCATCTGCATCTTCTTCACCAGAATTTCAGTCTGACGAACCGTCATAGAACTGGCGGCCACCTCTCGTCCCGCCTTCACCTGCTGGCTACCACTAAGAGCGAGCAGACACTTGGCATGCCCCAACTCAATTTCACCTAACTCTAACTGCCGTTGAACCGCAGTTTCAAGGGAGGCCAGACGCATTAAATTAGTCACGGCGGTTCTCGACTTTCCGACAGCATCAGCAACCTGCTGCTGTGTTAGTTGAAATTCGTCTTGAAGTCTAATAAGGGCCTGACTTTCTTCTATGGCATTGAGGTCTTCGCGCTGTATATTCTCAATCAACGCCATTGCGATTGCCGTTTCATCACTAATATCCCTAATAATAGCGGGTATTGTTGCTATGCCGGCTTGCTGTGTTGCCCTCCAGCGACGCTCGCCAGCAATAATTTCATATTTGTTTTCACCGACCAAGCGAACAACGATCGGCTGCATTACTCCCTGCTGGGAAATAGAGTTAGCTAATTCCTGCAAGGCCTCGGGGTTGAGGTCTCTTCGAGGCTGGTATTTCCCTCGCTGTAAAAATTCAACAGGCATATCACGTAAAATACCGTCAGAGAATACCTGCTCTAAATTTTCTTCGCTTGTATCGATCTTATCTTCGCTAAAACCAAGCAGCGCGTCCAATCCTTTCCCTAAGCTTTGTCTTTTTGCCACCATTTTATTGCGCCTTCAGCGTGTCTGCGATTGCTTTTTTTTGCTCTTTCTCTAGCCGGAGCATTTCGCCAGCCAGGGCAAGGTAAGCTAAAGACCCTTTTGAGTTTCGATCATACATCAACGCCGGCAGTCCATGACTGGGCGCCTCTGCCAGCCTTACGTTCCGAGGAATGCTAATACGGTAGACCTTGTCACCAAAATATTTTCTCAATTGGGCTGACACCGCATTAGTGAGACTGCTGCGCGGGTCATACATAGTTCTTAGAATCCCCTGGATGCGAAGCCGCGGATTGATAAGTTTGGCAATTTGCCGAATAGTATTATTTAAATCAGACAGGCCCTCCAAGGCATAATATTCACACTGCATTGGTATTATTACCCCCTCGCTAGCAACAAGGGCATTCACCGTCATCATATTTAATGAGGGTGGACAGTCAATAAGAATAAAATCGTAGTTACTCGCTATACGGTTTAGAGCGTGACGTAGCCGCGTTTCTCGACCAATTTCCAGCATTAATTCCACTTCAGCAGCGACCAAATCTCTATTGGCGGGTAATAAATCATAGCCACCAGCTTCAGTGGTAACAATGACCTCCTCAATAGGGTTCTTCTCAGTTAAAACGTGGTAAACACTAAGTTGGCAACTCTGCTTGTCGACGCCAGATCCCATTGTGGCGTTTCCTTGAGGGTCAATATCAACCAATAATACGCGCTGTTTGTATGCCTGAAGAGAGGCAGCCAGATTAACGCTAGTTGTCGTTTTACCAACACCGCCTTTTTGGTTTGCTATTGAGATGATCTTGGCCAATGCTTTGGTTCCCGCTAAGTATAAATTATGTTTTCACTATTTTTATTAAATGCCGCTGACCATCAACTCCAGGAACATTTATTGAGCTTAACTTCTCGACCTTATAGTTTTTCGGCAGTTGGCTCAACTCTGTTTGTGGTAATTTACCTTTCATGGCTAAAAAATAACCATCTGGGTTAAGTAGGTGTTGGCAGTTTTGAACCATATCACTCAGGGAGCTAAATGCTCTACTTAAAACACAGTCATAGGTTTTTTGTGGGTTAAACTCTTCTACCCTTTTGTTCACCTCAGACATGTTCGCCAATCCCAATTCTAGTTTTACTTGGAATAAAAAACGAGTTTTCTTTCCGTTGCTGTCAAGAAGGGTGAAATTTTTATCTTGGTTAAGAATCGCCAAAGGAATGCCGGGTAAGCCTGGCCCCGTGCCCACATCAATAAAATCGTCTCCCTTAAGTTCATCTGAGATTGCCAGACTGTCCAAAATATGAAGGTGGATCATATCAAAAGGGTCGCGGATCGCGGTTAGGTTGTAGGCTTTATTCCAGCGCTCCAACATATCTAAGTATTTTAACAGTTGGTTTATTTGGTGTTCACTGCAAGGCAGGTGCAGAGACTCTAAACCCAACTTAAGTTGATCAATTTTTTGGCTGTTGCCCCCGCCAGTATAATATTTTGAATTCATTTCACTGTCTTTTTTAAGCGGCACGTTTTTTTAGCTGCACCAGCAAAAGTGAAATGGCGGCAGGTGTAACCCCAGAAACTCGGGCGGCTCGGGCTAAGGTTTCAGGAAGTGCCTCACTAAGTTTTTGCTTTACTTCGTTGGACAGCCCCTTAACTTGCAAATAGTCGAAATCAGCAGGGATAGCCGTATTTTCATGCCTTTTTAGACGGTCTATCTCATCTTGCTGTCGGTCTATATACCCTGAATACTTAGCGTCTACCTCTACCTGCTGAGCAATTTTATGGTCTAACTTATTATCAGGAAATAACTCAGCAATAATTTCGTGATTTAATTCGGGTCGCTTTAGTAAATTAAATAAAGAGTATTCATGAGAGATCGGATGATCTATGTATTGAGACAGTTTTTCAGCGACTGCACTACCCGGTTGTATCCAGGTGTTTTTTAGCCTTTGGCTTTCCATTTCTATAGCCTCTTGCTTTTCACAAAAGCTTTCCCATCTGAGATCGTCGACCAACCCTAACTCTCGCCCCTTCTCTGTGAGTCGCGCATCTGCATTATCTTCTCGAAGGAGCAATCTGTATTCGGCGCGGCTAGTGAACATTCGATAAGGCTCGTTAGTGCCCATAGTGATTAAATCGTCGACTAATACCCCCATATAAGCGGTATTTCGGGTAGGGCACCAACTCTCTTTATCCTGAACTTTTAGTGCCGCATTGGTGCCCGCCAGAAGACCTTGCGCGGCCGCCTCTTCGTAGCCTGTCGTGCCGTTGATTTGGCCAGCAAAGAATAACCCTTCAATGGCCTTTGTTTCTAGAGAATACTTTAAATCTTGGGGGTTGAAGTAGTCATACTCTATGGCGTAGCCCGGCCTTGTTATGTGCGCTTTTTCAAACCCTGCAATCGATCGAACCAAGGCCAACTGCACGTCAAAAGGAAGGCTTGTTGATATGCCGTTAGGGTAAAGTTCGTAAGTATCGAGCCCCTCAGGCTCTATAAAAATTTGATGTTGATTTTTATCAGCAAAGCGCACCACCTTATCTTCAATAGAGGGGCAGTACCTTGGCCCAACACCATCAATTACACCAGTGTACAAAGGGGATCTGTCCATACCGCTCTGAATTATCTCGTGTGTTTTGGTGTTCGTGTAAGTGATCCAACAGCAGGTTTGCTTGGGATGTTGTTGAATATTGCCCATATAGGACATTATGGGTTCCGGTTTATCACCCCACTGTTCAGGAAGGGATGTGAAATCAACGCTTCTTGCGTCAATTCTCGGCGGCGTACCTGTTTTTAAGCGCTCAACTCTAAAAGGCAACTCTCTCATACGTTTTGCCAAATTTTCAGAGGGAGGATCTCCAGCTCTACCAGCAGAATAATTTTGTAACCCTATGTGTATCTTACCCGCTAAAAATGTTCCGGCGGTCACAACCACCGTTTTAGCTCTAAACTTCAAGCCCATCTGAGTAACAACGCCCGCCGCTCTATCTTGCTCAATAATTAAATCATCAACAGCTTGCTGAAAAATAGTTAGGTTTTCTTGGCCCTCAAGAATGCCTCTGATAGCGGCCTTATATTTGATGCGGTCGGCTTGAGCTCTTGTTGCCCTGACCGCCGGCCCTTTTCTGGCATTTAAAACCCTAAATTGAATACCGGCAAGATCAGTCGCTAAGGCCATTGCGCCCCCCAAAGCATCCACTTCCTTCACTAAGTGGCTCTTACCGATGCCGCCAATTGCTGGGTTGCAAGACATCTGCCCCAAGGTTTCAATATTATGTGTTAGCAATAACGTTTTTGCACCCATGCGCGCAGCAGCAAGGCATGCTTCTGTTCCTGCATGGCCTCCTCCAACAACAATAACGTCAAAATCATCTGGGTAATGCATTGTATTCACTGCCACTTATTCTTTGGTCGAGCATTATACGCCATCCCGAGGACTTTGATTAACTTCGTTTGTTAACTTTGTAAAAGCTATGTTTTTAATGCTAATAGTATTATTAATATATTAGATTATATAGTTTATTGTTATTGTTATTAGTGCGCCCCTTTATTGTTAGTTAATCGAAAATTAATATATATTTTAATGGGTTATCGA
>DGAQ01000057.1:0-33189 GCA_002382445.1 Porticoccaceae bacterium UBA4026
CCAGACCCTGACAAAAGCAGCCTGACAACTCCACTTCCTGAGAGGCCTTGCTTGACTGCAGGCAAACACTGGAAAATTGCATTATGTTCACTGTCTACCGGCAATAAAACAGCGCCTGAGGCTTTTACCGCCTGCATAAACAGACCGCCGGCCATCACCAGCGCTTCTTTATTGGCCAAGAGAATCTTTTTGCCCGCGTTTACCGCTGATAATGTCGGAACTAATCCTGCCGCGCCAACAATAGCCGCCATCACAATGTCAACATCATCGTGCCTAGATACTTCGCTGAGGGCGTCCACGCCACAGAGCACTTCGGTGGCTGAGCCCACTTTTTTTAATTTGGATTGAAGAATACAGGCGGATTCAGGATCTATGACAACTGCATATCTCGGATTATGCTCTATACACTGTATCGCAAGTAGGTCAATTTTTTGATGGCCACTTAAGGCAAAAACTGAATATTTGTCTGCATGCCTAGAGATGACATCGAGCGTAGTAACGCCAATCGATCCGGTTGCGCCAAGTATGGTTATCTTTTGCCGCATCAGAATGTATTAGTAAAGGGTAGTATCAAGCCGAACATCGGCAGCGCTGCCATAACCCCATCTATACGATCAAGCACTCCTCCGTGACCAGGCAACAGACGCCCACTGTCTTTAACGCCGCTATGACGTTTAATCATGCTTTCGAATAAATCACCAAGCACTGAATAAAGACCCACCGGAAAAACAAGTAGCGAAAGACTTAATAGCGACATTTCATCGGACAAAAACCATACCAGCGAACCCACCAATACTGCCTGCAAGACTAAACCGCCGAAGAATCCTTCCCATGTTTTCCCTGGACTAACAATTGGCGCCAGCTTGTGCTTACCAAAGTATTTCCCAGCGAAAAACCCACCTACATCAGCTAACGCAATAATTACAATCGCCAATAGCAGCAGCCATTGCCCAGACTCATGGTTCATAATCGTTACTATGGCCACCCAGGTAAAACCGAGCAATACAAGACCAAGTAACCCCAGTACAGGCTGCGTGGACCACAAAATAGCACTCGACGGATAACCCTGAATCCAAAGAAAAATAACCGCCCATACTGCAACGGCCACAAGCAACAATTGCTGCGCTCTTTCATCCTCGAAAGCATCAGGAAGGCCCAACCAGTAAGCCGCCACAGCAAGTGTTAGCGCCACTAGGGCTAAATATCCCAATCGTGCCGCTAGCGAAGTTATTTTTACTAACCTACTCCATTCCCAACCGGCGGCAAGGACCAGTGGTATCGTCGCAACGGAAAATAACATGGGAGGCATAACAAACAGCGCGGGCACAAAAACAGCGACCAAGCATAATGCTGTAATAATTCGTAATCTAAGCATTGAACTGTTCTATATAATTAGTACTGTGATCTGCCACAAAATCTTTCCTCAAACCGAAAAGACCCTGGTGAGAATAATGGTCTTTTACAACAATATCTAGGAGTTTGGAGTCAAAATCCAGCCAAAAGTATCCTGAAAAGCACCACTTAGGCGTTGGGAAGTTTAGATCTCCATCAAATCCTTCTCTTTTACGACTAGCGCATCGTCAACTCGAGCGATGAAACGATCAGTTATTTTCTGAACATCGTCATGAGCTTTACGCTCTTCATCTTCACTAATATCTTTCTCTTTCAAAAGATCTTTCACATCAGACAGAATGTCGCGACGAATGTTCCGAATCGAAATTCTCGAATTCTCAGCTTCGGCTTTAGCTTGTTTACCGTAGGACTTACGAGTCTCTTCAGTCAGCGCAGGCAACGGGAGACGAATAACTGAACCCGAGGTTGATGGATTAAGGCCCAAATCAGATTTCATGATGGCTTTTTCGATTTCGGGAACCAAGAATTTCTCCCAAGGAGTCACTGACAGGGTTCGTGAATCTTCAACGACAATAGAAGCGGCCTGAGATAAAGGCGTGTTTACACCGTAGTAGTCAACTGTAATGCCATTCAACAGGCTCGAATGAGCCCGACCGGTTCGGATTTTGTTAAACGCATGGCCTAGAGCATCAAGTGACTTCTCCATTCGCTGTTCTGCGTCCGCTTTTAATTCATTTATCATTTATCTGTTTCCCCTAAACTTTCCTCTATCAGAGTGCCTTCCGAGCCGCCAACTACCAAATTAAGCAACGCGCCCTGCTTTGACATGCGAAAAATCCTAAGTGGCATATTATGCTCTCGACACAGGCAAATAGCAGTAAGGTCCATGACACCAAGTTTTTTATCTAGTACCTGATCGTAAGTAAGATGGGTATATAGTACTGCATCAGAATTTAACATTGGATCAGAGGTATAGACACCATCAACCTTGGTGGCCTTCAAAACAACATCAGCGTCTATTTCTATCCCTCTAAGACAGGCAGCAGAATCAGTCGTGAAAAATGGATTTCCAGTGCCCGCAGCGAATATTACAACATCGCCATCTTTTAGGTACCGAATAGCGCGACGACGATCATAGTGTTCCACTACACCACTCATTGGAATGGCAGACATCACGTGGGAGGAGATATTGGTTCGCTCAAGAGCATCGCGCATAGCTAGAGCATTCATAACCGTGGCAAGCATGCCCATATGGTCACCGGTGACACGATCCATACCTGCGGCATTAAGCGCTGCACCACGAAAAAGATTGCCGCCACCAATAACCAAGCCAACCTGTACGCCGATGCCTACTAGTTGACCAATTTCTAGAGCCATCCGGTCAAGGACCTTAGGGTCAATCCCAAAGCCCTCTTTCCCCATAAGTTCTTCACCACTCAACTTAAGAAGAATACGTTTATACTTTTTCTCTTTGGCGGGCAGGGGCATAACAACTCCTAAGTTTAACTATTAACTCGCACCTTTAACTTGAGCGGCAACTTCAGCAGCAAAATCAACTTCCACAACCTCAATACCTTCACCAACCTCAAATCGAACAAACGATAGGACTTCAGCTCCGGCTTCTTTTACTAGTTTGCCGACGGTCATATCAGGGTCTTTAACAAAAGGCTGATCTACTAGACTGCTCTCTTTTAAAAACTTATTAACACGACCAATAATCATTTTCTCGATAATTTCTTCCGGCTTACCACTCTCTCGAGCTTGGGCAGCAAAAATCTCTTTCTCGGCAGCAACAACTTCTGCTGGCATTTGGTCAGAGCTTACCACTGCCGGATTAACTGCGGCAATGTGCATCGCAATATCCTTAGCAAGTTCCTCAGAACCCCCACTAAGACCGACCAAAACGGCAATCCTATTATTACTGTGAACGTAACCGCCTACTACCGAAGCTTCGACACTGCCAACACGACGTGGCGAAATATTTTCGCCAATTTTTTGCACTAAGGCTTCACGCGCCGACTCTAAATCGCCCGCCATTAACACCGCCATATCAGTCTCTTTACTGGCAAATGCCGAGTCCAAAACGGATCCAACAAAACGTTGGAATCCTTCGTCTCTCGCCACAAAGTCAGTTTCGCTATTCACTTCAACAACAACTCCGTACCCGGTCTCTACCTTGATAGACACCAGTCCATCCGCAGCAGTGCGTCCCGCTTTCTTTGCCGCCTTCATACCACTAGACTTGCGTAGATCTTCAATTGCTTTGTCGATATCCGAATCCGCTTCAGCAAGTGCCTTCTTGCATTCCATCATGCCCAAACCAGTCCGCTCTCGCAGCTCTTTTACCAAAGATGCAGTAACCTGTGCCATCTCAATCCTCTCTAAGTCATAATTACAATTAAAATAAAGGGGGCTAAAAACCCCCTTTATAGTTACTCAATGTCTTGCCCTTTACTCAGCAGCAGTTCCAGCAGGAACCTCTCCAGCGGCAGTTTCCTCCACGACAGGAGCTTCAACCGGAGCAACCTCAGCAACAACTTCGTCTACCGACACTGAGGTAACCTCAGCAACAGCTTCAACAGCTGGCGCTTCGACCTCCACTTCTTCAACGAACTCATCCTTACTCGTTACCGATGAAGCCTGAGCTTTACCTTCCAGTATTGAATCCGCTATCGACGCGGCATAAAGCTTTATCGCACGAATAGAATCATCGTTGCCAGGAATAACATAATCAACGCCATCTGGATTACTATTTGTATCAACGATACCGACAACGGGTATACCCAATTTGTTAGCTTCGTTAATTGCAATGCGCTCGTGGTCAACATCAACGACAAACAGGATGTCTGGCAACCCGTTCATGTCCTTAATACCACCGATAGAATTTTCCAGCTTGTCTTTCATTCGAGTCCGCGTCAAAACTTCTTTTTTATTCAGCTTAGCGAAAGTACCGTCGCTTTCTTGAGCCTCTAACTCTCTAAAACGTCGAATAGAGGCTTTGATAGTTTTATAATTTGTCAGCATGCCGCCAAGCCAGCGGTGGCTAACATAAGGCATGCCAGAACGTTCGGCCTGCTCTTTAATGATTTTTTGAGCTGCTCGCTTTGTGCCAACAAAAAGTATCTGATTACCTTTAGCAGCCTCAACGCGCAAAATTTCCAAGGCTTCGTTAAAAGCTGGAACAGTGTGTTCGAGATTAATAACATGAACTTTGTTACGAGAGCCGAATATATACCGACTCATTTTAGGATTCCAGAAGCGGGTTTGGTGACCAAAATGCACACCTGCCTGCAACATATCGCGCATACTTACAATAGACATAAATTTTCCTTTTAGGGGTTAAGCCTCCACATGCCCCAATAATCAACCCTGTAAGCGATATTTCTACTTAAAAGGCACCCAGACTATTGTGTCGGAATGTGTGTGTCGTTTAGTTTTAAAAAAAAGTCGCAGGAACATTCCCACAACGGCGCGCTTTATACCATAACAAGGCAGTCAATTAAAGAAAAACACTGACAAAATTTAGGGCTAATTTTACTTCTAATACGGACATGTCTGTCCGTTGAGCTATTTCTATATGAAAAACCTATCCAGCACTCCCCCAAAAGCACATTTGATGCGTACAATAGCGTAGTTGTATTATTTCAGCGGGAAACCCATGACTGTAAAAATAAGAAGCCTGGACCAATTAGCCAAAATGCGCATCTCTGGCCGACTAGCTGCAGAGGTTCTAGAGCTTATAGAGCCCTATGTGGTGCCCGGCGTGACGACTGAAGCATTAGACAAAATCTGTCATGACCATATAGTCCAAGTACAGGACGCCATTCCAGCTTGCCTTGGCTACAATGGATTCCCCAAGTCTATCTGCACATCCATTAACCAAGTCATCTGCCACGGAATACCCTCAGACAAGAAGATTCTTAAAAGCGGGGATATTATTAATATAGACGTTACTGTCATCAAAGATGGTTGGTTCGGCGATACCAGTAAAATGTATTGTGTCGGGCAGGTAGCGCCCCACGCTGAACGACTGATCAAAGTCAGCCAGGAGTGTCTCTACATGGCCATGGATATTGTTCGCCCTGGAATTCGTCTTGGCGATATTGGACATATAATCCAGACTCACGCTGAGAAAAATTATTATTCTGTCGTTCGAGATTACTGCGGCCACGGAATTGGTGACATATTCCACGAAGAACCTCAGGTGTTGCATTACGGCAAACCTGGAACTGGCCTAGAGCTCCAAGAAGGAATGACCTTTACCATTGAGCCAATGATCAACGCGGGAAAGCACGCGGGAAAGTTGAAATCCGATGGTTGGACAGTAGAAACACGCGATGGCCGACTCTCATCTCAGTGGGAACATACCATGGCTGTCACCGCAAACGGTTGTGAGGTTTTCACTGCCCGGCAGGAAGAATCATTTTAACCCAGGAACCCCCAATAGTGCCGCTTAAATTTTCAGATCAGGGAAGTTCGCTTCAGAAAGCGCTCTCAAACGCACCGCTATTTTTTGACCAAAAACGATTTCTTTTAGATTTAGAGGCACAACAGCCTATCTCGGTTTTTCGTAATGCGCTAAACGCAGCTAAGGCGCATTTCAACAACCGATTTCACGAAGGTGAAGACGTTCATACTCTGGTTAATGAAACCGCTCGATTTGTCGACCTGATATTACGACTAGCATGGGATCGGTACGAATGGGACAACGACATCAGCTTGATTGCCGTTGGGGGCTATGGAAGAGGTGAACTACACCCTTTTTCTGACATAGACTTGCTCATTTTAATGCGACGAAATCGCGGAAAAAGATACCAGCAAAGTATCGAGCAATTTTTAACTTTTTTGTGGGACATCAAACTTGTCATTGGGCACAGCGTACGGTCTCTATCGCAATGCGTTGATGAAGCAAAAGCTGATATCACCATCGCCACCAATCTAATGGAGACTCGCCTATTATGTGGCAATGGTAAGCTACTCCAAACCATGCTGAAAAAAACAGGGCCCAATAAAATTTGGGCATCGGCTAAATTCTACAGTGGAAAGGTCGAAGAACAACGAGCGCGCCATCAAAAGCACGATGACACTGAATATAATCTTGAGCCCAATATAAAAGAAGCTCCCGGAGGCCTCCGCGACATCCAACTTATCAACTGGACAGCTAAACGCCACTTTCAAGTTCATCGCCGATCACAGTTAGTGATAAAAGGTTTTCTCTCTGAGGAGGAGTACAGGACCCTGCGCCGAGACGAGGAGTTTCTGTGGAAGGTCCGCTATGGCTTGCACCTAATTGCCGGCCGTGCCGAAGAGCGTCTTCTATTTGATTATCAGCGCAAGCTTTCAGCAATGTTCGGTTACACCGATAGTGATGGCAGACTGGGTGTTGAAAAGTTTATGCAGCGCTATTATCAAGTGGTACTTTCAATACGCGAACTCACTGATGTCTTGCTCCAATATCTGGATGAAGCAATCTATAGAAAAGGTAAAACCAAGTCTGTCGTCGAGATCAATGATCGATTTCTCATTCGTGACAATTATCTAGATACCGTTGATCCCTTCGTTTTTGTTAAATATCCGTCAGCGCTATTGGAACTGTTTGTCATTTTAGGTGAAAACGACAGTATTATTGGAATAAGAGCCTCTGCCATAAGGCAAATCATACTGCATCGAAATTTAATTGATGACGAATTCAGACAAAGCCCCATTAATAAAGGGCTATTCATACGTCTACTGAAGGTTCCGTTTAAACTCTCCGACCAACTCCAGCGTATGAATCGTTATGGTATTTTAGGTAAATATCTGCCTGAATTCGGTAAAATAGTGGGGCAAACCCAACATGATTTATTTCATATATATCCCGTGGACGTGCACACCCTTCAGGTAGTGAGAAATTTACGTCGATTCGTGCGGCCAGAAATGACAAAACTGTTCCCCGTCGCCTCACACATCTATAAAAATCTAGGTAAACCCGAGCTAATTATTATTGCAGCTCTATATCACGACATAGCCAAGGGTCGGGGTGGAGATCATTCCAAGTTAGGTGCGGTCGATGTCATTGCATTTGGACAGAGCCACGGACTGCAACCAGAGGAAATTGATCTTTTAAAATGGCTAGTGGAAAACCATCTTTTAATGTCTACGGTGTCTCAAAGAGAGGATACGTCTGATCCTGATGTGATATACAAGTTTGCCACCCAAATTGGCGACCTAATGCATCTTGAACATTTATATTTACTCACTGTCGCTGATATTAACGCCACTAATCCTAGACTTTGGACAGATTGGAAAGGTTCGCTAATGCATAACCTTTACTTTGAAACTAAACGTGCCCTACAGAATGGTCTTGGCTCTCCTGAAAAGCGTTCTACCTGGGCAGCTTCGGCGAAAAAGGCTGTTCTTGACCGTCTGGCGGAAATGGACGTCGATGAATCTACAGCCCGAGAGGTATGGTATGACGTTGGTGACGAGCTGTTCTTGCGGGAACGTGCGGCTGACATTGCGACCTTTACGGCGGCTATCATAGCTAACAAAGATCCTCTCGAACCTTTAGTTCTCTTGCGAGATGTTGGCGTAGAGATTCCCATCGCCACGCAAATTTTTATCTACGCCAGAGATCGGGAAAAAATCTTTTCAGTGATCGCTGCAATCCTTGAGCAACTTCAGCTCACGATTCAGGACGCTCGACTTCAAACTAACAGTCGCAATGAAGCCTTCGATGTGTTCTACGTTCTGGACGAGGAAGGCCGGCCAGTGGGGCAAAATACCGAATTCTGCGGAAGGATTGTCAATGCCCTGAAAAAAGGTATCAAGAATCCCAAAGCTGTCAATACTGATGTTCGGCGGCGCACATCACGTCAATTAAAGCAACTAACTATGAAGACGACAGTTTCACTGAAAAATGATCCAGAGACTAACACTACGGTGCTAGAGGTCATAACGCCTGATCGTCCAGGATTACTGGCTCACTTGGGTCGTATATTTCTGCGCTACGAACTCAATCTTTACAACGCTAAAATTGCAACCTTAGGCGAGCGAGTTGAAGATGTGTTTTACCTAACGGACCGCAACCATTTACCACTCACTGATCCTGATTTTAACCAGTTAATCCAGCAAACTATCTGCGATGAGCTTGATCAACGCAATAGAGAAAATACCCATGACGCTTAGTGGCAAGCAACAGAGAGTCGGCAACAGTCAATGAATACTAATCTAGCGCTGTTACAGGCCTATCCGTTTGAGCGCCTAAATCAACTAAAAGCAGGAATTACTCCGCCAGCGCACTTAACTCATATTTCACTTTCCATAGGCGAGCCCAAGCACCCTGCCCCAAAATTTGTCAAACAGGCTTTAATTAAATCAATTGATACATTAGCTCATTACCCCTCAACGCGAGGTTCAATTGAACTTAGAACGGCTATTGCGCAGTGGCTCGAGCAGCGGTTTCATCTCGATAAAGATAGCCTTGACCCAGAATCCCAAATTTTACCGGTCTGTGGTACCCGTGAAGCAATATTCGCGTTCACCCAGGCGGTCATAAGTCCAAACAATGGCTCAACTAAACCCATTGTAATAACTCCAAATCCGTTCTATCAAATTTATGAAGGTTCAGCCATTCTTGCTGGAGCAGAACCCTATTACTTAGAATGTAACCCTGAAAATGGATTTGTCCCAGACCTAAATTCAGTACCAATAGCGATCTGGGAACGTTGCCAACTTCTCCATCTATGCTCTCCGGGAAATCCCACTGGAGCAGTGATGTCAATCGCACAGATGCAACATGCAGTGCATCTGGCGGATCAATACGACTTTGTTATTGCTAGCGACGAATGTTACTCGGAAGTTTACCTTGATGAGCGCAACCCGCCGCCAGGTTTACTTGAAGCCTGCCAAAAGATGGGTCGTACCGACTCCGCCCGATGTGTGGTTTTTCATAGTCTGTCAAAACGTTCAAACCTTCCAGGGTTGAGATCGGGTTTCGTCGCTGGAGATGAATCTATTTTGAAGCAGTTTTTCAACTATAGAACCTACCACGGCTGCAGTATGTCCTTACCGGTACAAATTGCCTCCACAGCGGCATGGCAAGATGAGAACCATACCATCGAAAATAGAACTCTCTACCGTGAAAAATTTTCAGCTGTAACAGATATACTAAGAAGCTGCATGAGCTTCCCAGAGCCTGAAGCCAGTTTCTATCTTTGGCCAGAGACTCCTATTGATGATATGCAGTTTGCGAAAATGCTCTATTCTCAGCAGAACGTAACCTTACTCCCCGGTCAGTTTTTATCCAGACAAACCCCCGCAACTAACCCAGGATTAAATCGAGTGAGGATAGCTTTAGTCGCTGAAATCAATGAGTGTATCGAGGCGGCTCTGCGCATCAAGCAATTCATTAGCTCTTTAGACACATCAAAAGGCACTTAGTATGCTCAAGAAAGCACGTGCAGCCTTTATTTTGGAGCGCCTAACTGAGCTCTACCCTGAGACACCGACGCCACTTCTGCACAGTGACCACTTTACGCTTTTAGTAGCGGTGCTGTTGAGTGCGCAATGCACGGATGAACGAGTTAACAAGGTCACCCCTGCCTTATTTGCCGCGGCCGACAATCCCTATGATATGCAGCAGCTTCCTTTAGACACTATTTACAAGATCGTGCGCCCCTGTGGTCTTGCTCCACAAAAATCCAAAGCAATCTCAGATTTATCTAAAATATTAGTCGCCCAATACAATGGTGAAGTGCCAGAAGATATTGACCTGTTAGAGACTCTGCCCGGCGTTGGCCACAAAACGGCCAGCGTGGTCATGTCTCAGGGTTTCGGACACCCCGCCTTCCCTGTCGACACCCATATTCACCGTTTAGCACAGCGCTGGGGCCTAACAAAAGGTAAGAATGTAACCCAAACAGAGCGTGATTTAAAAAAGCTCTTTAAGAGAGAATATTGGAACAGCTTACACTTGCAAATCATCTTTTATGGTCGAGAATTTTGTTCAGCTCGCGGTTGTGACGGAAGAGTCTGTGATATTTGCACCACCTGCTACCCTAATCGCAAAAATCCCTTTGTCGCAAAAAAACCTTAATCAATCGAAGGTTTTCAAAAGCTATTTTTGTTATCATGGGGCTTCTTTTTAGAGAGTTATTTGACCTGTGATCACCCTATTTGGCATCAAGAACTGCGATACGGTAAAAAAAGCGCGACGCTGGCTGGCTGATAATGATATCCAATATGCCTTCCACGATGTTCGTGCTGACGGGCTCCAGCTAGAGAAAATTGCAGAGTGGATCGCAAAAACAGACTGGGAAATCGTTTTAAATCGCCGCGGAACAACCTGGCGAAAATTGGATGCTAGCCTTCAGGAAAATACTAGTGAAAATAGCGTCGCAGAGCTTTTGCTTGCGAATCCAGCAATGATTAAACGTCCCATATTGGATGTTAATGGCGTTATTAGCATTGGCTTTAAACCCCAGTTGTATCATTCAATATTTAATTCAATCAAATAAGAGTAAGAGTAAACTGATGAGTAGTCTTTATAGTTTTGGTATAGGTGTCGGCACTAAGAACAGTCGCGGAGATTGGTTAGAGGTTTTCTATCCAGTCCCCTTGCTATACCCAACTAAAGAGCTAGGCAGTATTGTCACATCAAGCTTAGGTGTTCAGTCAGGCGACATCGAACCCACCACCGATCAACTGTTAGCCCTTTACTCTGCATTAAACTATAGGGGTCATACTGACCTTGCCAAGTCAGTCAAGGTATTGCTCGAATCGAATCGCCCAGTATCAGTGACTCTGTTGACCTCCGACACGGCACCCTGCTCAGTACCACAGGCTTATCTGAAGTTACATTTGCTCTCACATCGCTTGGTAAAACCTCATCAAACGGATCTTTCAGGTATTTTCGGCGTGCTAAAAAATGTCGCCTGGACCAGTGCCGGAGCCATTGATATTGAGGAACTTCCAGGCAAACTATTACAAGCTCGACTCGATGGAAAGCCACTAAGTGTCGACTGTGTAGACAAGTTTCCTAAAATGGTTGATTACGTCGTTCCCAGTGGAATCCGTATTGCAGACACAAGCCGTGTGCGTCTCGGCGCTTATGTCGGTGAAGGGACCACAGTGATGCACGAAGGATTCATTAACTTTAACGCCGGCACAGAGGGCCCCAATATGATTGAAGGCCGCGTATCTGCGGGCGTTTTCTGTGGCGCTGGCTCCGATGTTGGCGGTGGCGCCTCTATTATGGGCACCCTATCCGGCGGCGGCAGTATGGTCATTTCCCTCGGTGAAAAATGTCTTCTAGGCGCTAACTCAGGCGCGGGAATCTCCTTAGGAGATCGTTGCACTATTGAAGCAGGGCTTTATATTACGGCCGGCACTATAGTGACTCTGCTGGATGCGCAAAATAGGATTAGCGGTAAAGCTAAAGCAAGAGAGCTTTCGGGGCATAGCGACTTGCTGTTTCGTCGAAACTCACTATCAGGCGCTGTTGAATGTCTGACGAATCGAACCGCCGTCGAATTAAACGAAGACCTGCACTCGTCTAATTAGCACTTATTACCTACATTAGCCGGGGGAGCTTCTCTTTGCTTAACTACCTCACCTTCTGTCATGCGCCCAAAAGACTCTGGCCACAGACTCTAACAATGTTGCCATTCATTCCCGAGGCCTGGGGGCTGACAAAAAAGCCAATCACTTCAGCGACATCAATGGGCAATCCGCCCTGTCCGAGTGATGACAACCTGCGACCCATTTGCCGAGTTACGAAGGGTATGGCGGCGGTCATCTGAGTTTCGATAAAGCCAGGCGCCACAGCATTAATTGTAATGCCTCTTTCGGCGCAGGAATCCGCCAAGGTCTCAACCATACCTATTATCGCTGATTTGGAAAAAGCGTAATTAGTCTGTCCAACGTTGCCGGCGATACCGCTAATAGAGGCGACACCAATAATTTTACCACCATCATCTAAAAGATCCGTTGCTAGCAGGGCGCCATTAATGCGCTGAACGCTACCCAGATTGACTTGCATCAGCCCATTCCATTGTCGGTCGCTCATGCGAGACAACATCTTATCTCTGGTTACACCCGCATTATGAATAATAGCCTGTAGCTTTGTACATTGGCCCAGGCAAAAGTCTCGCAGTACCTCCGCAGCACCCTCACTGGTAATATCCAGTGGTAATGCAAAGCCACCCAGCCTGTTCATAGCTGTGGTTAGATCAGCTTCTGACTGAGGTACATCTACGCCGATAATAGTGGCGCCGTCCCTTGTTAGTACCTCAGCAATACCGAGTCCTATGCCTCTAGCGGCACCGGTCACTGCAATCATCTTACCCAGCAATGGCCTTTCCCAATCCGCCTCCACCGGAGATACTGGCCTACTAACGGTGAGTATCTGCGCATTCAAAAAAGCTGAACCTGCTGAGAGTAAAAACCGAAGAGGAGCCCGTAGAGAGACTTCACCACCTTTGTCGACAAGAATCAAATTCGCGGTGGCCCCATTTCGACCAATTTCTTTAGCCAAGGATTTTATAAATCCATATAACCCTCGCTGCAAAGTGCCATGGTCAGAGTCACCGGCGGCACTGGGCTTCAAACCAATGACTATTACCCGGCCATTAGATGCTAGGGTTTTTAAATTTTTCTGGAAAAACTCATAAATTTGGCTACTTTGCTCTGCACTTGAAATCCCGGAGGCGTCATAGATCAGATAACCCTTGCCGTCCATAGCGCTGCCACAAACCCGTAGCTGCGTCTCTTGAAGACATTGCATAATCGCATCATCAAAAGCCGATCCATCACTGGCTCCTATTAATACTTGACCGACCAGTTGATGAGGTGCATCGGGATTTTCTCGAATTAGAGAGACAGGTTCCGGCAAGCCCATAGCGGAAAAAAGTTTTTTGCCCAAGTTTGAGTTAGCTAACTCCAAATATTTATCTGACACTCTTAATCACCCTATTTAAATATAGTACCCAACATTTTACTCCCTGCCCCTCAAATAAGATTGACCTAAATGACAATCGGAGAATCACAGCAGTCATTGGTTTCCTCAGCCAGATCACCTATCCTTGGTACCTAATTGAAAAACCCACTGGAACATCATCATGACCGAGATTCGTAAAGTAGCCATTGTCGGCGGAAGTAGAATTCCATTCGTACGCAGTAATACAGCCTATAGCCACGCAAGTAACATGGATATGTTGACTGCCGCTCTGCAAGGTTTGGTGCAACGCTTTGATCTAGAAGGTGAGCGTTTGGGTGAGGTGGTCGCTGGCGCGGTAATGAAGCACTCAAGAGATTTTAACTTGGCTCGCGAGGCCACTCTCGATTCTGGACTCTCACTGCAAACTCCAGCATATGACATTCAACAGGCCTGCGGCACTGGCTTAGAAGCCGCCATATTGGTTGCAAACAAGATTGCACTCGGCCAAATCGAATCTGGCATTGCCGGCGGTACAGATACGGCAAGCGATGCTCCGATTGCCCTCAATGAAAAATACCGCCACATGATTCTCAATCTAAATCGCGCTAAGACTTTCGGTCAGCGTTTAAAGCTTTTTACTAGCATCCGGCCTAGCTTTATAATGCCTCTGCTTCCAGCTAATGCAGAACCTCGGACTGGCCTGTCCATGGGTCAACATTGCGAGCTAATGGTCAAACAGTGGGGTATTAGTCGTGAAGATCAAGATCAGTTGACGTTTAACAGCCACCAAAACCTAATTGCAGCCTACAATAGAGGTTTCTTTGATGATCTTGTAAGACCCTTTAATGGCGTTGAGCGTGACGGTATAATGAGGGACACTCCTCTTGAAAAACTAGCAACACTAAAGCCAGCTTATGACAGTGAAAATGGCACCTTAACCGCAGCCAACTCTACCACCCTAACTGACGGTGCAGCCGCCGTACTTCTAGCCAGTGAAGACTGGGCAAAAGAGCGCAATCTTCCTATTCAGGCTTATCTAACCCACAGCGAAGTGACTGCCGTAGATTTCTACAGCCAAGGTGAGCAAAGCGAAGGTTTGCTTATGGCGCCCGCCTATGCTGTACCTCGCTTGTTAGCTAGAGCTGGACTGACGTTGCAAGACTTTGACTTCTATGAAATTCATGAAGCTTTTGCCGCCCAAGCTCTCTGCACCATGAAAGCGTGGGAAGACCCAGATTTCTGTAAAAATAAACTCGGCCTAGACAGCCCTCTGGGGAGCATTGATCGATCAAAACTTAATGTTAATGGCTCTAGTGTGGCAACAGGGCACCCCTTTGCGGCAACAGGGCCCCGAATCATTGCAACACTAGCCAAGTTATTAGAGCAAAACGGAGCTGGCCGTGGCCTTATCTCTATCTGTGCTGCCGGTGGCCAGGGCGTTACAGCTATAATCGAAAGATAGCTAATGTATTTTGGAAAGGGCTTGAAAAATGGCATCGCCAAGTTTAAATTATACGATTACGGCACGCCAATTAGATAAATATTCTAATAAGCTCCTCATAGTTAACGCGGCCTATACTGTCGCGCCCCAACAAGGAGCTTCACATTGCCCTATTTAACACTCTTCTGTGTATTAACCACTCTCCCCCTGTTAAATCAAACGATTGCGCCAGCCGTTGAATAGACTAAAGGCAAATTTGTCGACAAATTTCGTCAAATGGAAGAAATACTACCTACCACAAACAATTATAGAGCTGCCGCAGGAGAACCTGGACAAGACTACTAGTAGCAACAGGTAGACTACAACATAACAGCTAGTTTAGATGAAGAATCAAGGTCCCTAAGTGCCGGCCAAGAAATCACCTACCGCAATAACTCCCGGTCAAGCCAAATATGTTGGGCATGACATTATCGGTAGATTTTTATGAGTCAAGTAACGGTTGGCTATACCGAGCATACCTCGGCGGTTCGAAATATTTCACGATTCCCTGCAATCACTCTGGCCCTCACCAACCAACCTAGTCAATATTGAAGGTTTCGGGCCAATCCAATCTCTAAGTTTTAATGCCAAAACCGGCTGGCAAACGGTGCTTCTTGGTACTCAGTAATAGATTAATAGAATTTTCCATGCTGATATAAAGCTCCATTGAGTTAGCTTGAACTCAATCCCTCTCCTTTTAAAAAAAAATAGTAAAACGCATAATTTATTTGAACTAAATGAATATTGCTTGGTCTCAATAATAGGAGGAATGTAATTCTCCCCTATTTCTCCCTCTCAGGGCCTTATAACTTTATGTTTAAGGCTCTTTTTTTTGACGCTATCACTTATGGTAGCCGCTATAAATCGGCTTTTTATCCAGTGTTTTTTTGCAAACTCTAACGCTGACTTTTACTTTGTAATTTCGATCATAAAGTGGGAAACTTTCAACAGTTTAAATCCCTCCGCGCTAAAGGAATAAAGATGAAGCAAATTCAACTCGCCAGCCCCGGTGGACTGGGCAACCTGCAACTTGTGGAAACTGATAAGCCAAAACCAACTGCAGACCAAATTCTTATCAAGGTGTCGTCCAGCAGTCTTAACTATCATGATTTACTGGTGGCCCAAGGACAGATTCCAACCGAAGATGGCCGCGTTATATTATCCGACTGTGCTGGTGAAGTGGTGGAAATAGGCTCAGCAGTGACAAAATGGGAGGTGGGTGACATCGTGATGAGTTCTTGTTACCCCCACTGGATAGAAGGCGCACCCGAGTACCAACTACTTAGCTTTATTGGCGACAATGAAGATGGCTATTCTACAGAATATATGGCTATCTCCGAGAAATCTGTCACTAGAATTCCCAATGGTTGGACTCGGCCAGAAGCCGCCACCCTTCCCTGTGCCGGCCTAACCGCTTGGCGAGCACTGGTTGATGAAGGCCGTCTTCAATCTGGCGAGACTGTTCTGGTCCAAGGCACTGGTGGCGTATCCATTTTTGCCTTGCAACTGGCTAAGTCAATGGGCGCTAAGGTAATAGCCACCTCATCTTCTGCCGAAAAAATGGAGCGCCTAAAAGCCCTTGGTGCTGATGAGGTCATTAACTACAAAGAAGAGCCACAATGGGGCAAAGCCGTACTAGCCAAAACAGCTGGTCTTGGTGTGGATCATGTCATTGAAGTTGGCGGTGGTGGTACATTTGGCGAGTCAGTTCGGGCCGCCAAACTCGGTGGCCACATTGCCTTAATCGGTGTCCTAAGTGGCCCAGCGGTTAGTCAAATTATCTTACCTCGAATATTTATGAAACAGCTCCGCATGAGTGGCATCGCGATGGCCAATCAGCAATCACAGATCGCTATGGTAGAGTATTTAGATAGGTCATCCATCAGACCCATAATCAGTGATACCTTTGACCTGGCAGATATAGCCAGTGCATTTCAACACCAGATTGATAACAAGCACTTTGGTAAAATTTCTATTTTGATCAATAATGATTAACTCTCTGACCTAGGCTCAAGAGAGGCCTGAGATCAGTTGAGCGAACTCCGCCAACAGGGGCGCAGGCAAGGTATGTCCCATACCCTCATAGCAAACTAATTTTGCGTGGGGGATATGTTTTTTGGTGTCTATGCCACCGCTTACGTCGACCAAAAGATCCTGATTTCCATGAATGATCAGGGTTGGCGCCACAATTGTCATCAATAGCGTAATTCGGCTCGGCGCTGACCGTATTGCGGCCATCTGGCGCAGATAACCGGCTGGATTATTTGAGCGCTTAAATTCAGCTTTAACCTCAGCTCTTACTTCATCATCTGAGACTGGGTACCCTGGGCTGCCGAACATTTGCCGGATTCTCACCGAATTTTCTAATGCCGATGTCCCCTTGGGAATGGGCTTGACCATCTGGCGGGCGACGGCAAACGACGCCATGCCTTTGCCAAAGGCGCCTGTTTTAGACATTATAGAAGTCAATGACAGCACTCTGTCAGGGTAGAGCCCGGCCACTAGCTGGCTAATCATGCCCCCCATCGATATGCCAACAACATGAGCCTTTTCAACCCCTAACGCGTCCAGCAAACCCACTGTATCGGCAGCCATATCATTTAGGCTATAAGGGACATTAACTGGAACACCCAGCCATGAGTTAATGGCTAACCGAAACAAACTAGGCGCAACTGCACCCTCCATTTTGTCGGTCAGACCAATGTCACGGTTATCAAAGCGTATCACTCTAAAACCCTGCGCAACCAAGAGATCACAAAATTCCATTGGCCATCGCACCAACTGGTTGTAAAGCCCAGCAATGAGCAACACAACCGGATCTTCAGCCCGACCAAACTCTTGATATGCCATGCGGATACCATTGGACTGAACGAACTCCGTACCCAGGTCACTGATGCCATTAGTACTCTTGCTGCTGCTCTCAGTCATTCTCTATCCCTAGCGTGATTTTCTGCCGTTATTGTTTACTTAACTCACGACGCACTATCTTACTCTCTGGCCATTTAGGCAAGTCGCCTGAAAAATGAACAGCCCGCGGGACTTTATATACCGCTAACTGCTCTCGGCAAAAGTCCATCAAATCTCTCCCACTCAGGTCGGGGTTACTTGCCAGCGCAATAGATATTTACGAACTGAGACCTGTCATCAATGTGCTTAGAGAATCTCTTCTTTCCACCTGTTGCCCGTTAAGGAAGTACGATATTAAACTCGTCGCTGGACTCGCCCAGCAATGAGAAGAATTTAACTAGCTTAAGCAGACTCCCCTCTATGCTCAGCTGATCAGAAGTGATTATCTCCATGATGTCGACTTCTCCCACCAAAATACCAACGAACAACTTTTGGCTGATTTTGATACTGGCATCGGCTGTTTCATCATACGCCGCCTCTCGGTAGTACATCACTGAGTTCCTAATAGTTAGCACAAAATTTTGATTCCGCTCGGTAAACAGTATATTAAGTGCAAGCTCCTCTCCTTCTGCTTTTTCGGCATCTAAAGTTACCGATAGGGCCTTCATAAACTCTAGTAGAGGTACTTCTTGTAAAAAGGCCTTGGAGGATGTTTTGCTATAACGTTTTTGAACCCTGCCAGATATCAGCTCAGCCGCACCCGAGAGATAGATGTCCCGCCAAGGCGCGGACTCCGCCTGATAGCCCATCTGGCGATAAGCCTCAGCTAACATTTCACGAGCGGCTATATTGTTAGGCTCAGCAAATACCAGATGATTTAAAACCTCACCAACCCAACGATAGTCGCCTTTATCCATATAATCACTAGCGCGCTGTAATATTGCCGCCGAACCGCCCATAAACTCCACGTAATGCGTTGCAGACTGTTCTGGGGGTAATGGGTTTAAATTGGCTGGGTTGCCGTCATACCAGCCAAAATAGTGCTGATAAACCGCCTTGCTGTTATGGCTTAGGGTGCCGTAATACCCTCGAACATGGAAATTTTTAGCTAAGTCCTTGGGCAGTTTTAACGTTTCGGCAATCTCACGTGGGGTGTATCCCAAATTAGCTAGCCGCAAGGTCTGATCATGGATAAATTTATACATATCTTGCTGCTGTTGCATTTGGGTAATAATTCGCTCATGACCCCAGGTTGGCCAGTGGTGACTATTGAAAAGTATTTCTACCTCGTCCAGCCTGTCAATTGACTGTCCGATGTAATCACTCCACAACAGGGCATCACGAACCTTTGCTCCGCGAAGGGTTAACACATTGTGCATGACATGTGAAAGTACCTCTGCGCCGCAAAAAGCTTTCCACTTAGGGAGGTAAAAGGTTAGCTCTGCTGGTGCTTCTGATCCGGGCATGTTGTAAAATTGAAAATCAACGCCATCGACGTTTAAATCAACCACAGGCTTATCGATGCTGACGCTCGGTGGGATAATAGCAATACTGCCAAACACCACCTGTTTGCCTAGCCCCGCATCAACATGGCCAGTCGCTGAGTGCTCTAAGGAGTCACCGAACATAAAATTCCCGCGACGAGTCATTGCCGGGCCAGCAATAATGTTTTCACTGGTGGCCTCTTGGATAAATCCGGCAGGGGCAATTATTGGAATACCTTTTTTAGCGGCTCCAGCGGCCGTAGTGAGCGACAACACCCCAGCAAAGTGATCAGCGTGGCTATGAGTAAAGATTACGCCAGTAAGGTTTATTTCGCCCAGTTGCTGTTCAGCAAATTTCATCGCGGCCGTTGTGGTTTCTAGGCTGGTTAGCGGGTCAACCACGATCCATCCATTATCACTTTTGATGAGGGTTGTATTAGCTAGGTCAAAACCGCGCAGCTGGTAAATACCTTCATCGACCCTAAACAGTCCACGAATATTATTTAATTTGGCTTGTCTCCATAGACTGGGGTTTACGGTCGCCGGGGCCTCACCCTTGATAAAATCATAGCTTGCTGGATTCCAAATGGTCAAACCCAAATCATTAACCAACTCGTCATTGGGCGCATAGGCAATCAACCCTCGAGTGGCATCTTCAAAATCCTGCTGATTGTCTAAATCTAAGTTATCGGCAAAACCTTGATTGTAGTCACGGGTAAAGTCACTCGCGGCACTTTCATCCATCGTAGACTGGGTTATCTGTGGATCGCATCCGAGCAGCATAAAAACAAAACAATTCAGTGTAAAAAGACGCAAAATTTGAAACCTTAAGTCTAAACCGACCATTAATAACTCCCTTTCGATTTGTTTTATACGTTGTTATTTTTAAGACTCTTCGGTGACTATTTCTCGTTGAAGCGCGGCCGTATCATAGATTAAATAACGATCACAGTGCATGCCCAAGATTCCCATTTCTGTCCACTCTCGAAATATTTTATTGACTCGTTGCCGAGAGCCCAGACATAGACGGGCGAAATCATTTTGACTCAGTTTTATATCAAGACATATACCCAACTCTTGCTCAACACCATGGTGTAATATTAAATCTAAAATTCGTCCCGCGAGTCTAGCCCTTAAAGAATAAAAAGCCATGCCGGCTAGTAAGCCACTCATTTGCCTCGCGCGCCGCACACTGTCATAGAAAAGGTTTTTATACAAAACAGGATATTTCTCACCTACATCCAGTAACGCAGCTCGCGGGACTACTAAAATGTTCGCGGCCACTTGGACCTGAGCTTCTTGAATACGGCTGTCTTCGTCAACGAGAGAAAAATGCCCTAACCAATATTGAGGAGCCAAATCATCTAAAGCAAACTCTTGCCCCGATGAGCTAATAATAGAAATTCGAAGGCGTCCGGATAAAAGGCAATAAATTGAGGCGGTTTTTTCACCCACCTGATATAGGTATTGTCGAGGAGAAAAATGCTTTACTTGCGCAGACTGGACGAGTTTATCTAAACCCTGAGCCGGTATGTTTTGAAACCAGATTGATTTCTGGATGATTTCAGCTAAATCGTATTGGCTTGCATGGTCAGTCATTCAATTCTCTACCCGCATGATGATTAAATAATAATTTTGGGCTTAGATTGCATAGCTTACCGCTCAAAAGAAGCGCGCGTAATGGACAGGTAAAAGACGCGCAAGTAAGTCAATGATAGTAGACCCTTTGCCCACTTTAATCCGCGTCTGACCCTTTCTAATCCCGCCTAAAATATCTTCAGCTGCGCGCTCGGCGGTCGTCAGAAATCTCGCTTCAATTGCTGTCTTTATCTCTTCCGCGCTCTTTCGGCTTTTAGGATCAATGGTCATTCGTGAACTTTGGGCAATATCAGTTTGTATTCCCGCAGGGAAGGCACAGGCAACTTTAAGTGTTTTACCCATAAAACCGACCTCATGACGAAGCGCATCGCTAAAGCCACGGACTGCAAACTTAGACGCGCTGTAAGCTGTCCCCATCACTGAGGAGATCAAACCAAAGACGCTCGAGACATTAACAATAGTGCTACCACCCGTGTTTTGCATCAGAGGCAAAAATGCCTTACAACCATGTACCACCCCCCAATAGTTAATATTCATTACCCAGTGCATATCTTCAAGGCTGGCATCTTTAAAAAGCGCTCCCATGCCAACGCCCGCGTTATTTATCAACAGGTCTACATGGCCATGCTGCTTTTGTACGCTGTCTGCAAATGTTTTGACTTCAAACCACTGACTAACATCCACGGTGTGCAGAGTGACATGAACTCCGCCATCAAAGAGGTTGCTATCTAAAACAGACTGGGTGTGCTCAAGAGACTCTGCGTTGATATCAGCCAGCGCCAGATGGCATCCTTGCTGCGCAAGACTGATTGCCAAGGCCCGGCCTATGCCCGAACCAGCACCCGTTATGACGGCAACTTTCCCCGAAAAACTATTCATACTGTGATCCCTGATGCAACTCTGTGGGTATACAAAGACCCATCATTTTTTGATTTCTATTATTATTTATAGATAGCGCTATACGAAAAAAACATCGCCCCGCACTTAGCGGAACGATGCTCTTGATTCAGCCTATGGCGCAACTAGAGAACCTCGAAAAGCCCTGCTGCACCCATACCACCGCCAACACACATAGTGATAACAACGTATTTCTCACCACGACGCTTACCTTCCATCAACGCATGCATCACCATACGCGCGCCACTCATTCCAAATGGGTGACCAATAGAAATAGAACCGCCATTAACGTTCAAACGATCCATAGGAATACCCAATTTGTCACGACAATAAATAACCTGGACTGCAAAGGCTTCGTTCAATTCCCACAGGCCGATGTCTTCGATCTTAAGGCCGTTGCGTTTAAGTAGCTTAGGAATGGCAAAAATCGGACCAATACCCATTTCATCAGGCTCACAACCAGCAACAGCCATACCACGGTAGACGCCTAGAGGCTCTAAGTTTCGCTGAGATGCCAACGTACCATCCATCAGCACAACAGCCGCTGCGCCATCGGACAACTGCGAAGCATTACCACCGGTAATGGTGCCGCCATCGCGAACTGCCCTAAGGCCACTTAACCCTTCAAGATTGGTACCCGGCCGGTTGCCCTCGTCCTTAGACAGAGTCACTTGCTCTTCGGTTACTTCGCCCGTCTCACGATTAGTCACTAATTTGGTGGCTGTCACCGGAACAATCTCATCAGCATATAAGCCGGCTTCCTGAGCCGCAGCGGTGCGTGCCTGCGATATTACCGAATACTCATCTTGCGCTTCACGAGAAATATTGTAACGACTAGCCACAGTTTCTGCTGTATCGAGCATGGGCATATGAATCAACGGAGCATGCTTCATCGCCAGGGGATCAGCAACACGGTGAGTATTGAAATGCTCATTTTGAATCAAGCTAATGCTCTCACAACCACCAGCAACAATTACCGACGAACCGTCGTTAACAATATTATTAGCGCCAATCGAAATAGCCATTAAGCCAGAAGAACACTGGCGATCCACAGTCATACCCGACACAGTAACGGGCAGCCCAGAAGCCATAGCTGCCTGACGCCCTAGATTCATTGTTTGGGTCCCCTGTTGCATCGCCGCACCCATGATGCAATCATCTATCTCTGCGGGATCGACGCCAGAGCGAGCCACAGCTGCACTGATAGCATGCGAACTCATAGAGGGTGACTGAAGATTATTGAATGCTCCCCGAAACGCTCTGCCGATTGGAGTGCGAGCGGCTGAAATGATTACTGCTTCTTTCATAATGATTTCCTTAGTTTATAATTTGACGTTAAATTTTACTTATTTAAACAAATATGAGACTAGCCTTGAAGAGCGGCCATCGCCTTCATGACAAACTTTTCTGTTTGCTTACCCCCTGATTCCAGCGCCCTATGCCCTGCTGTATCTGAAAGCTCATCCCACCTAGACACAATTTCATCAGGATTTTGACTCTCTTTAGGCACAAAAATACCATCGGTTTCATACATGTTAGCAGTCGCGTAGCCACCGGCTCCAGCGCACAATATAGTACGGGTTGGCGCACTTTCATCACAGAGTACAAGGGCACCAGCGGTAACTGATTCGGCCGTCATAAGATCAAGGACCGCAGCCGGCAAAAGGTCTTCGGTCATGCGGGTACCGGCTGTAGGGGCCAAAGCGTTAACATGAATATTGTTTTTCCCACCTTCCAACACCAAGGTGTTCATAAAGCCCAGGACGGCCATTTTTGCTGCCCCATAGTTAGTCTGCCCAAAGTTGCCATACATACCACTGGCAGAGGTGGTCATGAGGATACGGCCATAGTTCTGCTCACGCATGATTTCCCACACCGCTTTAGTACAGTTAACCGAACCCATGAGGTGAACGTCCATAACCAACTGAAAGTCCGCTAGGTCCATTTTACTAAATGACTTGTCGCGTAAAATACCAGCATTGTTAATAAGAATGTCAACTCGACCCCATTTCTCCATAGCCTGGTTGACCATATCTTGTACTTCGTCGAACTTAGCAACATTGGCACCATGAGCAAATGCTTCACCACCCGCTGATTCAATTAAAGCGACGACTTCCATTGCAGCATCTGAAGAGGCTCCTGTGCCGTCTCGCGCCCCACCCAAGTCGTTTACCACAAGTTTTGCGCCGCGCTCCGCAAGCGCGAGTGCATGAGAGCGACCTAGACCATTGCCGGCGCCGGTCACTATTGCTACTCGTCCTTCAAAATTAATACTCATCGTCTACCTCATAAAATTCTTTTAACGAAAGGCCTTAGTGGACCATCTGAACGCTTAACCATTCCGCAACAAGCGCAGGCTTATCACCGCCCTCAATCTCAACAGTTATTTCAACTTTAAAATCAAACTGTCCAGGCCGCTTTTCAGTGATACCAAGAATGGTGGCATGACAACGGATTTTACTACCAACACGGACAGGGGCTACAAAGCGAACCTTGTCAAATCCTTTGTTAACGCCCATGTAGATACCTTCAATAAGCAGATTATAACTCTGAGAAAAATAAGACAGCATTGATAGGGTTAGGAACCCATGAGCGATAGTGCCACCAAAGGGTGTATTTGCCGCTGCGACTGGGTCAATGTGAATAAACTGCCGATCGAGAGTGCAATCGGCGAACTCATTCACCTGCTCCTGAGTTACTTCAAACCAAGATGTCGGCTCACAAACGTGCCCAACATACTGCTCAATTTCTGTTTTATTAATCATCTGTGGCATTTTTTTATCCTTTTAGGATGGGGTGAAGGAATCGAAGCTATTACATATTGACATTATATCTGCCAATATATTATTAACACAACTTTACCATAAAAAAGGACCGCTGTGCCAAGGGTGACCGGGTTATAGCCGGCGATGTTATCATGAAAACAATGACTGACAGTCATGTAATATTGACCACTGAGTCGTGTCAGCACACAGAGTGAATGTGGTAAATTCTTAACACCATCGCGTCAGGATAGATGAACATCTAAGTGTCACATAAGGAAAATACTCTACCAACAAAACCACCCAAGCAAGAACATTAACACTCCATACTTGGGCGTTCCCATATATACCTTAGCCACGATTTACCAACCGCACTGATTTCCTTGATTTTCTTTTATCAGCCAGTCATTCAGAGGTGAAAAATAATCAATAATAGCGCTACCGTCCATGCCTCGTTGTCCGGTCATAGCCTCCATAGCATCGGGCCAGGGCTTGCTTTGCCCCATAGTTAACAAATCACCCAACTTTTTACCGGCAACCTTATTGTCATAGATTGAACACTCATGAAGAGGCCCATCAAACCCAGCGATATCGCACAACGCCTTGTGGAACTGGAATTGCATAATAAACGACAAAAAATAGCGAGTATAAGGCGTGTTTCCGGGAATATGGTACTTAGCTCCCGCATCAAAGTCAGCCTCCGAGCGCGCTATCGGTGGGGCTATGCCTTGGTACTCTTCCCGTAATTTCCACCAACCCGCGTTATAGTCCTCAGGGGCGATCTCGCCAGAAAATACCTGCCAGCGCCACTCATCAATCATCTTACCGAAGGGTAAAAAGGCTATTTTTTGCAACGCCATCTTCATCTGTTTGTTAATGGTTGCCTCATAGCTATCCACTGTCTCACCAATTAAGCCTTTTTGTTTCAGGTAGCCTGGCGTCATGGACAACTGGATCGTGTCACCGATGGCCTCATGAAATCCATCGTGGGCCCCACCTTTAAACACTGAAGGCTGGTCTTTATACATCAGGTAGTAATAAATATGCCCTAACTCATGGTGCAAAGTCCCAAATTGCTCTTCATTGATTTCTACACACTGCTTTATTCTTGGATCATTTCCATTGTCAATATCCCAGGCACTTGCGTGACAAACGACGCTGCGATCACGAGGTTTTACAAGCATTGAATTGACATAAAAACTGTCAGGCAAGGGCGGTAAACCTAGAGAAGTAAAAAATGCTTCCGCGGCCTTCGTCATCTCAATCTCATCATAACCCTGCTCAACCAGTGCTTCAGTGACATCTAATGACGCCACGCCCTCATAGGGTTCGGCGATGTCATAAATATTGTCCCAAGTCTGAGACCACATATTACCGAGCAAATGTGCAGGAATTAAGCCATCTGCTGGCACTTTGTCAACGCCATAGGTATCACCTAATCTATTGCGCACATAGCAGTGCAGTTCTTCATAGAAGGGTTTGACCTGATTCCACAGTCTCCGTGATTCAAGAACAAAGGATTCGCTCTCCATGTCATAGCCGCCCTGCCAGAGATCAGCTAAATTTTCATAACCAAAATCATTAGCGCCCTGATTAGCAATCTCGACAAATCGCTGATATTGCTTTCGATAAGGGGGTGATACTGAACGCCATCCGCGCCAGACATCGAGCAATTCCTCATAGTTTCTGGATTTAGCTAGCACCGCTTCAAGCTCTTGTAATTCAAGGCATTCACCCAGCTCATTGCAATAACGTCCAGCGCCGTACTGGCCTTCCATTTCAGTCATGATTCGTGACATTTCAGATCGTAACGCGGGATCATTTGGCGCGGGCGCTGCCGAGCCGCGCAACATCAGCTCAATGGCTCGCGCTGTAACTGCGTCCATATCGGTACCTTTGAAGGCCTTAGCTTGCTTGACCATGCTACTTTCAAACGCCAAGGCACGCTCGCCGGCTTTGGTTGCTAGGATCGCCGTGTCTGGGATTATGTAAGTATTTCTCACCCAATAGGCCGCACTCACCTCTTTATTAAGTTCACTACCCTCTTGCTGTATACGTGCCACAAAATCTTTAGCTGATTCGGCAGGTTGCTTAAAAACCTCACCTTGGTCACAACTAGCCAACGCCATAGCAACCAATAACATTGAAAATAAATTCCTTTTCATGATTTTCACCTAGTCTGCTCCATGCATCATTTTAGTGATCGCCGGTGAAATCAATAACATTAATACCGATATTCCAAGTGCGATATAACCCACTTGAGAATAAACCTCGATATAACCGGCTTTTGCCGCTGCAACATTAGTCATCTGGCCACCAATCGTTTCTGCGCCTGTGGTCCGTGCGATAACGCCGGCCAAGAGATTAGATAAACCAGAATAAAGGAACCATGCACCCATGGTCATGCCAACAATTCTAGCCGGCGCCAACTTAGTGACCGCTGACAGGCCAACCGGCGATACCATTAGCTCGCCCATTGTGTGTATCCAGTAGATAAGAAAGATGAAATACACTGGAGTGAGGCCAACTTCCCCAGATCCCTTCATACCTGCCACCAAAGATAAGAACCCCAACCCTGCCATAGCCACACCTAGAGCAAACTTCACCGGCGTAGAGGGGTTTAGATTTCGTTTGGCCAGCCAAATCCACAGCCAGGCCGCCAGAGGTGCAAATAGGAAGATGTAACCCGCATTGAGAGACTGGAATACTGGCCCAGGAACCGACCAACCAAACATTTCTCGATCAACTAAACGAGCCGTGAGTAAGTTGAGTGAAGACCCGGCCTGCTCAAAAAGAGCCCAAAAGGGAATCTGAGCTAAAATAAAGTAGATAGCCGCCAACATCCGTGAGCGTTCATCACCTTTGAGCTGTAATACCGTATAACCTATCATCCCCAGCATCATAACAACGCCAAGCGGCCCCAATATGCCTACAGCCAGCTCCGCATTCATCACTAGTAACATCGAGACGGCTATAATCGCCAAACCAACCGAGTAGCAGAGCCATTCCACATTAATACCAAGAAACACTTTTTCCTTTAACTTCTCTGGGTTCGGCGGCTCAGCCTTGCCCTCAAGCCAACTCTGGCAGGATAAAAACACAACCAAACCAATTAGCATGCCAATGCCTGCCAAACCAAAGCCGTATTTCCAACCGTGGACGATACCAAGATATCCACAAAAGATTGAGGCTAAAAAAGCACCCATATTGATGCCCATGTAAAAGATGGTAAAACCGGAATCGCGGCGTGCATCACCAAATCCATACAGTGAACCGACAATGGTAGATATGTTTGCCTTCAAAAAGCCAACACCCGCAATGATTAGCGCTAAGGATAAATAGAGGATATTGAGATACTTCTGCTCGGTCTCCACCGTCAGGGTAAATTCGTCGCGATCAATGCTGGCTGGAAGACCTACCGAATCAGGATCGGCAATATCCATAGTAGTCTCAGTAAAGGTGATATAGGAGGTTCCGAGAACGGTCACAATCTGCTGCCGCGCATCACCGCCACGGGCATCGAGGACAATTTCGTACTGATTTTCACCATAGTTTACCAACTGCCTAGAACCATCGCCCTCAAAGGTCATCCCAAAATGGCCAAAGGTAAGCAGTATTGCGCCAAAAGTCACCGCTTTACGGGCACCCAAGTATCGATCCGCTAAGGATCCACCAATAATCGTCATAACATAAACTAGCGCGCCATAGGCGCCATAGAGCAAAGTGGAACTTTCATCGGACATTAGAAAATGCTGAGTTAAATAAATAATCAGCAATCCGCGCATCCCATAAAAGGAAAAGCGCTCCCACATTTCCGTTAAAAACAAGATAACTAGGCCCCGCGGATGCCCCATAATGGTTTTTCCATCGCGATTGCCGACTGGAGTTTGTGCTGTTGCCATAGTAATGATCCCTAAGATTTTTTTGATTATAGTTATTTAACTGGGTTTACACAGGTAAGATTGCGTAATTTGCGAAAACCATACCACAGACTAAGCCCTTGAGTAAGCGACTGTGAGCCTAAACGTCGGCCAACGTACAATATTTCTCACGTAGCCGATTTTAATCTAAGTAGTGCAGACAGGATTGACCAAAATATGAAGGATTTTTGTACAACCCAGCAGCTATTTTTAGACAATAAACCAGAATTTCTCGATATCCTCGGATTTAAACAAAGCTCATACAACGACGAGACTATGCTTTTTTCATGCATCTTCGAGCCCTCAGAGGCCCTGACCCACTCCAATGGCTCAATCGTTCAGGGTGGTTTTATCGCCGGTATGCTCGATTCAGCGATGGTGCAGTACATTCTGCATCTGCATGAGTTCAAGGTTAATCCCTTGACTCTAAATATTGACGTGACTTACTTGCTGCCATGCCGGCCCGCGGAAGTCGAGGTGACTGCCAGAATACTTAAAGCCGGCAAAAGTATCGTATTCACCAGCGCAGAATTAGCACAAGATGGCAATTTAGTGGCAACTGCATCCGCCACCAACAAGTTAGTTCCGTTTTCAAGATAGTGAAATTATTTATATTTTTTATATAGTTATATCCATTTATTAATGTGAATTATTTTTTATTCGTAACCAATATTATCAAGCTGCACAGGACAGCATTTGGCACCTAATCGAAACCGATTGGCACCAATTAAACAGACGTATAATTACCGACTAGTTAAGGTTCAATAAGACACCAACGGGAATAACAATAATGACAGAAAACAGCCAGCTGGCAGGCCAACAAAGTATGGAGAGCACCGAATTATCCGACTTCCGTAAAGGCATTATTGACTGGATCAAGCACAATACTCCTGCCGACCCAGGATTTTTGCTGCCTCAAACATTTATGGAGGTCGGTTCAGAGCAAGTTTTGGATTTCCTTCGAGAATGGCAGTATAAGGTCTGGTCTGCTGGTTATCTTGGCATGGCATGGCCGAAACAGTACGGCGGTGGCGGCATGCCGCGCCTTTTTCAACAGATTGCTGATGAGGAGATGAGACGAGCCAGGGTTCCGATCTGCTTTAATGTAATCGGTCTCGGCTGGGCTGGACCATTGATTATCGACACAGGCACCGATGTTGAGAAGGAAACCTACATAAAAGGCATCCTTAACGCCGAAGACATCTGGTGCCAAGGCTTTTCCGAGCCCAACCATGGCTCCGATCTGGGTAGCATTCAGACCCGCGCTGAAAGAGACGGTGATGAATATGTCATTAATGGTAGTAAAATTTGGACAACCTTAGGTAACTATGCAAAATACATGATTTTATTGGCCAGAACCGATGCGCAAGCTGAACGCAGATACAACGGCCTGTCATTTTTTCTTGCCCCTATGGGTGCCAACGGTATTAGCACCTCCCCTATTCAAAAACTGACGGGTGAATACGGCTTTACAGAAACCTTTTTTACTGACGCCCGCATTCCAGCCAGTTGCATAATGGGCGAAGAGGGTCATGGCTGGCGTATTGCCATGCATACCCTTCAGTATGAGCGAGGTGCCGAAGCTGGTGCCGCAGGCGGTGTATCAATATTATCCATTGTGATGGATGATCTGCTCAAAATGGCCCAAGACGTTGAGCGGGACGGACAACCCTTACTGCAAGACCCCATAACGCGAGACAATTTGGTTAAATTTTTGATTGAAGAACAGGCGCTTTACCTCGGTGAGCGGCGAGTTGGGATTCCGGCGCTGTGCCGAGACTACCCGAACTCTCTGGCCCTGTCAGGCAAGTTACGTGGCACGGAGTTTTTTCGTCGCATGCGCCAATATGCACTAACACTGCAAGGCGCGCCGGGTGCTCTATACGTTGGTGATGACCAAGCTGTAGACGGCGGTTTCTGGCAAAGGGCTTATCTAAATAACTTTTCTACTACCATCGGTGGTGGTACCAGCCAGGTTCAGGCCAATATTATCGGCGAGCATGTACTCGGGCTGCCAAAGGATTAGGGGACATAATGATCACAAGAACAGCAAATCTCGATATATCTTTCAGCGACGAGCAGGCCATGATCCTAGATAGCGCCAAAGTTTTTTGTCGTGACAAATCTGACATAACTACTGTGCGTAGCCTTTTAAAAAGCGAAACCGGCTACCAAAACGATGTCTGGGCAGAAATGATTGCCCTAGGGTGGACAGGTTTAGCTCTACCTGAGCAGTATGGCGGTTCAGGAATGGGCCTAGGAGCAACTATCCCACTCGTTGAGAGCATGGGCCGGTATTTACTATGCACGCCATTCATAACATCAACGATTGCCGCTCAGGCCATTCTGCGCGGCGGCACCAACCAGCAGAAAAGTCGTTGGCTACCAAGTATGGTCGAGGGCGCCGTCGCCACCATGGCGCTGCTAGACAACGAAGACTGGGGTGCGACGCAAATCCGCTGCACCTTAACGCCTAAAGACGGCGGTTTTGTGCTTGAAGGCAAAAAGCTACAGGTCAATGACGCCGCCGTGGCTGATATTTTTCTGGTCTTGGCCTCGTCTAACGGAGTGCCAACACTGGTAGTGGTTGAGGCAAAGGCATTACCTGAGGGCGCTATTAGCAACAACACCCTTGTAGATGAGACAAAGCGCGCGGGTAATGTCAATTTTAGTGGCGTCACAATCAAGGCTGATGCCATATTAGCCAACGCCGCTGAAGCCCTTCAGGACGTGCGCCTCATTGGCGCACTGTTGACAGCGTCTGAGGCCACAGGTACCTCCGCTGCCGCACTAGATACCCTGGTTGACTATCTTACTACTCGAAAGCAGTTTGGCCGTCTAATCGGCTCCTATCAGGCTTTAAAGCACCCTACAGTAGACATATTGTTGCAAATGGACTCGGCACGAACGTTTATCTACCATGCTGCCACCCTCATTAGCGATGCACACCTAAACAAAGATACAGAAATCGCCTGCCGCATGGCCAAGGCACAGGCTACGGACGCCCTACTATTTGCCGGCGACCGCGCGGTGCAATTCCACGGCGGCATGGGCTTCACCTACGACTGCAACGCAATGCTTTACATTCGTCGCGCTCAATGGGCACAGCACCAATATGGCGATGCCCAACATCATCGTAAATTACTAGCGCCTCTGCTGCTCGACTAAAGACGATAAAGAAGCCGGTTAAATATCACTAAAAGCCCTATGAGCAGGACCTTCGCACGGTTATTTCAATGCGGGCCACTTAGTCTTTATCTTTAGTTGCAAGTACCAGTAGCCCAGCGGCTATGGCTAAATTTTTAACGAAATTTTGTATCTCATGAGCTTGAGAGGCTTCCCCCGTAAGGGCCCAAAAGTTATGAATATAAATATTGATAATAATGGTCAGACCAAAGAGCAGCAAAGCCGACAGCCTTAGGTTTTTACCCATCATTAAAAAGAGTCCCGCGCCCACTTGAATCACGATAGTTAGAGGTAGTAAAAAATCGCTAAATGGTACGCCTTTGCTGATCATTAGTTCTAGGGTTTCGGCGTAACTGGCGACCTTAGATAATCCAGGACCGATAAAATAGAGCCCAAGTAAGCTGCGCCCAACGATAAAATATATATTGTCGTATTTTTTTAGCCATTCCATTTTTAACCGTTCCATTTTTATATCCCTCTACAAGTTAAAATTCCAATCTAAACATGACGTTTTAAAAATGCCTCTATCTCTGCAAAGGCCTCCGTCGCTGCGGGTAATTCTGGATAGAACATTTGCCAAACATGGGGCATATCGGGCCAGAGTTGGAGTGTTGCATCTGATCCGGCAACTGCCGCCTTGTTTACATAACGTCGAGCGTCATCTCTTAAAATTTCTATCTCGCTGGCCTGTATCAACAGCGGAGCAAGACCACTTAGATTACCTAGTAGGGGCGAAATTACAGGGTCGAGGGGGTTGTGTTTGGCCACAAAGTAACCACCCACGACCATCAGCCAGCGCGGCAGTTTGGACAGTCTTTTGGCCAACGGCTTAAGCATAACGTCGGAATGCAGGTTTGATTTGATACTGGGATTTACCATCCGCATGTCGGTCACTGGTGACAGTGCGACGGCGGCATTCGGTTGGCGGCGTTGCGTGTCGCCTACCCAAGCTAGTAGTGACAGAGTTAGGTTGCCCCCGGCTGAGTCGCCGGCCACATATATCGATGTAGCTTTTGATGGTCCGTCTACACCGTTGCCCAACAGCCAGTCATAAGCGATGCGGCAGTCTTCTACACATTCCATTCTCTTGTGCTCTGGCATTAAGCGATAGTCTATTGCTAATACTGCGCTATTGCTGATTTCTGAGAGTTTACTGGTAATCACTCGATGGCTTGTGGGACTGCCCGCTATAAAAGCGCCACCGTGAATATACAAAAGGCGGCGGTTGGTGTCAGCGCCTGGCGCTATAACCCATTCAGCAGGCACTCCGTCTGCGTCAGTTTGTGTGCAGGCGCTAACGATGGGTATATGGCTTCGAAACTCATCCATGACCTTGCGAAGGTATTTTGTTCGCTGTTTCCAAGGCATAACTTCTGATAGGCCAGAGCTACCCTTAAGTTGACTGTAAATAGCCTCTAGCGCCATGGTATTGGCGGACCGAGTTTCCAAGTCTTTAAACGCAAAAACCTTCCCAGAGGGAAGGTCATATTGCGCAAGCTTATCTTTTTGTAGCCACAGACCGCCCATAACAATAACAATGGTGGTGACCGCTATAATGACTAGTGTCATGCTTAGACTGAGTAGCTTAACTGATTAAACTTCTTTTGATGAAAGTCACCATCGCCAAACGTCGTATTAATCATCATTAGCCGCTTGACATAGTGGCCAATATTAAGCTCGTCGGTCATACCAATGCCGCCGTGCAACTGAATAGCTTCTTCGCCGATGGTTTTACCATAACGAG
>DGAQ01000057.1:33389-40942 GCA_002382445.1 Porticoccaceae bacterium UBA4026
ATAACGAGCCACTGTCGCCTTTAGGGCGTGTACGGTTTTAGCCAGCGCGTCTGCGGCGGTTTCGCCCTCTGCAACACTTTTTGACTCGCAAAGCCCACGATAAAGCAACGACTTGGTCTGCTCACAGGCCATAAAGGTGTCTACCATGCGGTGTTGCAATACTTGGAATGAGCTAATGGGCGTACCAAACTGCTGACGTGTCTTGGTGTAGTCTACGGTCAGGCTGTTAAGTGTGGCCATAATACCAAGTGCTTCTGCGGACAAACCAATTAAGATTTGCGGCATGACTCTATCAACAAGGTCCATGCCCTCACCTACTTTATTTAGCAGCTGGCTCTCGGTAACGCTGACATCGACAAAAGTAACAGTAGCAGCACTCTGCCCATCCATCATTTTGTACGCTTTAACCTCAACTCCGGGAGACTCAGCGTCAACCAAAAACAGGCTGATACCACTAGGGTCAAACTGCTCGCCGCTAGTGCGGGCACTGACAATAAACTTGTTGGCGGTGCCGCCATTGGCTACCACAGTTTTTACGCCATTGAGCGTATAACCGCTGTCATTTGGCGTTGCAGTGGTTTTTACGTCGGTCATTTCAAAACGCGATTGAGGCTCCACATAGGCAAAAGATCCTAGGCAATTACCCTCAATAACACTTGGAATGACTTGTTCTTTAAGGTCTCTGTTCGTCGACGCCGATAACAGGCCACCAAACACCACTACGGTGGACGCATAGGGCTCAACGACTATGCCTTTACCTAGCTCTTCCATCACTACAGCTATATCAACAGCGTTGCCGCCAAACCCGCCGTACTCTTCGGCAAATGGGACTGACAGCCAGCCAAGCTCGGCAAACATTGTCCAAAACTCACGACTGATACCTTCGTCTGAGGCAATAATGCCACGGCGAGTATCAAAGTCGTACTGTTCACGAACAAAGCGCGAAACACTGTCTTTGATCATCGTTTGTTCTTCGGAAAACTCAAAATTCATCTATCTAAACTCCTGGAAACTTTCTAGAGGCCTTTAGTAGCCCCATTATAGGCCGAGAACGGCTTTGGCAATAACATTGCGCTGTACTTCGTTAGAACCGCCATAAATGGTGGCTGCGCGACCGTACATGTATTTGCTGCGAGCTTCTGCGGCGAAATCATGGCCTAGCTCGTCGCTGCTAAGTTCGCTGGACAATGCACCACCATAATTGGCTGCCAATTGCAGTTGGAGCTCGTGAATCGCCTGGCTAATTTCAGTACCTTTAATTTTCAATAATGAAGACTCGGGCCCTGGCATGCCGCCGGCTGCCATGGAAGCAAATACACGTAGTTCCGTGTACTCTAGCGCCATAAGCTCCATTTCGATGTCTGACATGCGCATTTGGAAGACCGGGTCTTCTATCATCGGCTTGCCACCATTAACTTCAGCCGCAGCGCGTTGCTTAAGACCTTCAAGCATACGCTTAGAGTCAGCTACTTCGGCCATGCCAGTGCGTTCATGGGCTAATAAGGCTTTGGCGTAGGTCCAACCTTTGTCTTGCTCACCAATAAGATTTTCCGTGGGCACAGCAACGTCTTCAAAGAGCACTTCGTTTAGGCTGTGCTTACCATCGATAGTAACAATAGGCTTGACGGTGATACCGGGGCTGTTCATGTCAATCAATAAGAAGCTAATACCCTCTTGGCGACGAATCCCCTTAGAGGTGCGCACCAGACAAAAAATCCAATCGGCATACTGGGCAAAGGTGGTCCAAATTTTACGACCATTAACAATGTAGTTGTCGCCTGCATAATCAGCGCTAGTGCTTAGTGCGGCCAAGTCTGAGCCCGCACCCGGCTCTGAGTAGCCCTGACACCACCAGTCATCGCTGTTCAAAATGCTTGGTAAAAACCGTGCTTTTTGCTCTTCCGTACCAAAAGTATAGATGACGGGGGCAACCATTTTCAAACCAAAGGGTACTACATCGGGAATACCCGCTAGGCCGCGTTCGGTTTCATAAATAAACTTTTGTGTGGCTGTCCAGCCAGTACCGCCATACTCTTTGGGCCAGCCCGGTGCTATCCAACCCTTGGCGTGCAACTTTTTCTGCCAGCTAACAATGCCACTTTTGTAGTCAGTCCCCAGACTCCCACCCAGTTGTACAGAAACAGTTGCGTTATATTCTGTCGCAAAAAACTCTCGAACTTCATCACGAAATGCAATATCTTCTGCTGAAAACTTAATATCCACTGGCTTAACTCCTTTGATATAAATGCTGGTTTATACTTTAAGTTATGGCATACGTTGGGTCAATAGTTTACCAGCCTCTTAAAAGCGGCCGGCCGGTCATGTTTACAATCAAGAATGCCGCCCACCTTATCATTAGAGGATAGCCCTCTCTGCATCTACAGCGGATAGATGACTACTCTCGGGGCACAGAGGTTCTTCAGGGCATCTATTTTAAGGACGATCTCATCACTGATATCTTATCGCATACAGTCTCTGATGGGTGTCCCTAACCAGACAACAACTAGGCTATCTAGCAACTTTACCGTTGCCAAATACTTTAAACTGCCGCCGCCAGACGACTCGCCTGATTAATGGCCGCTTTTGCATCTAACTCAGCAGCTTCGAAGGCTCCACCAATCAAACTGGTATCGATACCCCTCGCCTGCAGTTGATCATAGAGGTCTCTAGATGAAAGCTGGCCGGCACAAACAATGACGGTATCAACATCAAGAATTTGAGGTAAACCGTCAACAGTAATATGTAGACCTTGATCATCTATCTTTTGGTACTCGAGGCCATTGAGCATTTTTACTCCACGCTGAGCTAAAGAGATGCGATGAGTCCAGCCGGTTGTTTTTCCCAGCCCCCTGCCCACTGGCGTTGACTTGCGCTGCAGCAAATAAACCTGTCGATCAGCTTTATTGATCTGGGGTGTGACACCGGTGACGCCGCCTCGAGGGTGATTTTCAAAATCGATACCCCACTCTTTAGCAAAAACATCACGATCAATTGCACCTGACACTCCACTGTGCATAATAAGTTCAGATACATCGAAACCAATCCCTCCAGCACCCATTACGGCAACCCTCTTGCCCACTTCACAAGTACCTTTGATAACGTCAACATAACTAACCACACTGGCGTGATCTATTCCCTCTAAATCTGGAACCCTTGGGGTAATTCCTGTGGCGATAACTACATGGTCATAGCCGCCATGATGCAGTTGGTCAGCTGTGACTCTTGTGTTTAGCTGAACATTTACTTTATTGAGCTCTAACATGCGGCGGTAGTAGCGTAAGGTTTCATAAAACTCTTCTTTTCCCGGTACCTTTTTTGCCAAATTAAACTGCCCACCAATCTCGCTTGCTGCATCAAAGAGGGTCACATGATGGCCGCGCCCTGAGGCCACTGTGGCATAGGATAATCCGGCTGGTCCGGCGCCCACGACAGCAATGGTTTTCGGCGTCGTGGCCGGCAGGTAATTCAATAGGGTTTCGTGAGCTGCGCGCGGATTAACCAAACAGCTTACCGAGCGCCCTGAAAAAGTATGATCTAAACACGCTTGATTACAGGCAATACAGGTGTTGATTTCATCTTCTCGGCCCTCATAAGCTTTTTTCACCAAGTCTGGGTCGGCCAAAAGGGGCCGTGCCATAGAGACAATATCGGCATGACCATCGACCAGCACTTGCTCGGCAACATCAGGCATGTTGATACGGTTGCTGGTAATGGTTGGAATGCCTAATTCTTTTCTCAAACGCCCCGTAACCTCTGTAAAAGCAGCTCTTGGCACCATGGTTGCGATGGTTGGTACGGTAGATTCGTGCCAGGTAAAGTGGGTGCTGATTATCGTGGCGCCAGCAGTTTCCATTTCTTTTCCAAGCTGAACCACCTCGTCCCACGACATACCCCCCTGAAGCATGTCCATGGCTGCAATACGAAATATCAAAATGAAATTCTCGCCGACTTCGGCACGACAACGGCGCATGATTTCGAGAGGAAAGCGCATCCTATTTTCGTAACTACCACCCCACTGGTCGTCACGCTGATTGGTTTTCTCCACTAAAAACGTACTTAGTAGATAACCCGCAGAGCCAATTATTTCAACACCATCATAGCCGGCCAACTGGGCCATTTTGGCGCATTGCACATGATCGTTAATTTGTTTCTGGATCCCCTCCTCATCAAGCTCGATAGGTACTTGCCTAGAGATACGAGATGCGACTGCTGAGGGAGCAACGCAGCTTGCGGTTCCCGCTAAAGGCCCGGCATGGAGAATCTGCATGCAAATTTTAATCTCGCTATCTACGTTGTGAACTGCCTCTGTGACTAATCGGTGTTCTTCAGCCTCTTCGGGCGTGGATAATTTAGCGCCAAAGCCACCTTCTAGATTGGGTGATATTCCCCCGGTGATGATCATGCCAACACCGCCCCTAGCCCGTTCGGCAAAGTATTCTGCTAACCGCGTAAAGCCATTTTCTGCCTCTTCCAATCCTGTGTGCATTGAGCCCATTAATGCACGATTTTTAAGCCGGGTGAAACCCAAATCTAAGGGCGCAAAGAGATTAGGGTATTTAGGATGGATGCTCATGCTTAACTCTTTTTATTGGCCAATAGATGAGGCTGAATCATACTGGATCGCACGCTGAAAACCAGGTCGCGCCTTAAGTCGCTGGTAGTAAGCCAGCGTATTAGGTTTAAAACCACCCTCTAAGTTTAAAGACTCAGCCAGGTAGAGAGCAAAACCCACAGCGATATCAGCAATAGTGAAGCGATCTGCGCAGAGAAATTCCCTATCTGCAGTTGCCATCTCTAGAGATCTCAAGCGAGAATAAAACCATTTACGGTAGTCTTCCGCCACTTTGGGTAATCGAGTTGCCTCTGGTTCAAGCAGGGTGTAACGCAGCACCAAGGTCTGAGGAAAGGTCAAAGTTGCGTCACTGCGGTGCAACCAGTTTAAATAGATGCCGTAATCCTGTTCGTGGGGCAATACAGCCAAATCAGTGGGACCGTATTTGTCGACAAGGTATTGACTAATACCGACTGACTCGGTCATTTCAACCACCGCATCGGGCCCTGCCGAATCATCAGTGAAAAACGGAACAGTACCGATAGGGTTAATCTCGGTGTAGCCTGGATGCAAAAAACGCGGCGGAAACTGCATTACTTCTATGTCGTAGCCCAAACCCATTTCTTCAAGGGTCCACAGTGGGCGAATTGAGCGGGCCATAGGGCAATGCCAAAGTTTGAGACTCATAATTAAATCCACAATATTGTTTAGGCTTCTTCGGGCCCATTTATTTCGAAAAGGACATCGTCAGATGCCACCTGTTTGCCGGCTATCGCGGTGACCTCATCAAGGATCCCGTCTATCTCAGCTTGAACTTCATAATGCATTTTCATCGCCTCGAGGATCGCTAAAGTCTGTCCTTTTAGTACTTGATCTCCTTTTTTGACCAATACCTCTAATAGCAAGCCATGCATAGGAGCAACAACTCGCCCCACACCGACAGCCTCATTAATAGCACCGTCTAAAATAATCATATCTTTGAAAAATGCACCGCGCCCTTCAATGGAACAGTATATCCGGCCATGCCCAGGAGACATGAACAGGGCAATTAAACTGAGCCCATCGACCACTATCGAGGCCAAATTATCTTCAATACTGAGCAATTGAACCACTGCACTTTGCTGTGCACCGGCATCTGTAACCTGATAGGTATCGACACTATTTGCAACAGGCGAGATAGACAGGTCATGGATTAATTCGCCAAACAGGTACTGCTTGCGGGACACCATGGCGCTGGCGCTGCTCCAGTTCCTAAGATTAGTGCTAACCAGAAGACTATGATTATGATGGCGGCCATACTCCAAAGCTAACTCGATCACCGCAGCGACGGCACTGTCAGCAAAGCACGGCAGTCGTGTGGCCAGATCTGCGTCGCTGAACTCTTCGCCAATAAACGCTGTGGTAGCAGATCCATCAATAAAGCTCTGCTTCTCAAGACAGTCGATAAGAAAATCTTTATTATTGGGCGTCCCAAATAAAACTGTTTCCTTAAGAGCGCTGATCAACTTCAAACGTGCCATTTCGCGAGTTGCTCCATAGCCAATCACCTTTGCAACCATAGGATCATAGAATGGCGAAATTACCTGTCCTGTGCATATTCCGCTATCAATACGAATACCCACGCCAGACGCAGGTCTCCACAGATCCACTGGACCTGATGCTGGCAAAAAATCTTGGCCAGGATCTTCCGTATAAAGACGAACCTCGATGGCATGCCCCTGCAAGGTAATGTCGTCTTGGGTAAGGCCCAAAGGCTGACCCTGAGCGACACTTAGTTGCAGTGCCACTAGATCCAAGCCAGTAATTAACTCTGTCACGGGATGTTCAACCTGTAGTCGCGTGTTCATCTCCAAAAAGTAGAAAAAGCCACTATCATCAAGCAAGAATTCAACGGTCCCAGCCCCACGGTAGCCGACACTTTTGGCCGCTTCAATGGCCGATTGGCCCATTCTTTCACGTAATTCTGGCGTCATGATCGGGCAAGGCGCCTCTTCAACCACTTTTTGGTGGCGACGCTGAACTGAGCAGTCTCGCTCGCCCAGATGAATTGTATTGCCAAGCATGTCAGCGAAAACCTGTATTTCAACGTGACGCGGCTTGATAATTGCCTTCTCAAGGATTAACTCTCCCGAACCAAAGGCACCCACCGCTTCAGCTCTCGCCTGCTTAATGGCGTTAGCTAAATCCGCTTGATCATGCACTAAACGCATGCCACGACCACCACCTCCGGCAGCTGCTTTTACCATCAGTGGTAATTCGATTTTCAAGCCTTCCGCCAACAGCGTCTCATCAGACTGATCATAACCCTCATAACCCGGCACACAGGGAACCCCCGCTTGAATCATCCGACGTTTAGACTCAGCCTTGTTGCCCATGATCTCTATCGCTTCGCGTGTCGGCCCAATAAATACAAGTCCGGCATCCTCAACAGCCTCGGCAAATGCGGCGTTTTCACTTAAAAAACCATAACCCGGATGAATAGACTGTGCTCCACTAGTTTTTGCCGCCGCAAGAATCAATTCAGGTACCAAATAGGATTCACCGACGGGTCCCGGACCAATACGCACCGCATCATCTGCTAGTCGGACATGGGGCGCATCCGCATCCGCATCTGAGTACACCGCCACCGTGCGATAGCCTAAATCTTTCGCTGTGCGGATGACACGACAAGCAATCTCACCGCGGTTAGCAATTAATACACTATTAAAGTACTTCATTAGTCATTCATCCTAACTATCTGTTTTAGTTTTTTACTGTAAAATTTTGTTTCTAAGATTCTTCATTCCATGAGGCCTTGCGCTTTTCTACAAAAGCCGCCACGCCCTCTATGCCCTCTTCACTAAGCATGCACTGAGCAAAAGCGCGAGAGGCGAAATCTAAGGCTTCTGAGCGCGGACGACGCAGCGTTTCAAATAAAATGTCTTTGGTAACCGCAGTGGCTCCCGGGGCACAGGCACTAATTTGCTGTAAGATAGCCGAGCATTGAACATCTAGATCATCT
>DGAQ01000057.1:41106-65473 GCA_002382445.1 Porticoccaceae bacterium UBA4026
AGATCATCTGCATCAACTGCCACACCGTGTGCAATACCGAGTTTGACTGCCTCCTCACCTTTAAAATGAGCGCCAGTGAGCATTAGGCGCCTAGCTTGAGTTATACCAATACGCTCGGTTACAAAGGGTGCAATCTGCGCCGGAGGAATACCCAGACTAGTCTCGCTCAAGCGAAATCGAGCATCGGCAGTCACCAAGGTCACATCGCCAACACAGGCAAGGCCAAGGCCGCCACCAATAGCGGCTCCCTCGACCAAAATAATCACCACCTGGGGCTGCTCATTTAACATACTCATAACATCACCGAAGGAACGATTACTTTTAGCGACCTCCCGGGCATCAATTGTTTGCATACCCGACTTGAACCCCTTAATGTCGCCGCCAGCACAAAAAAAGCCACCTTTCCCGCGCAATACAATGGTCCGAATACTGCGGTCGTCTCTTACAGCGCCAAGCACCGCGACCAACTCATTAGTCATTGCTGCATTTAGTGCATTTTTAGCTTCAGGTCGATTGAACCAAATCTTTAGAACGGAGCCCTGACGATCCAAAATTAACGAGTGGGTCTCTGGCAGTTGTGTTTTTGAAAATTCGCTCATAATTTCTCTGCTCATTCAATTTAGGGGATTACAGCCGCGCGATTCCGAAACTATTGGGGCGAACCACTCGGCAACGAGCTTCACGGATCGTCTCAAGTAACATACCTAGAGTATTTCGCATGTTTCGCGGGTCAATCATGCCGTCATCCATCATGTGGCCTGAGGTGTAAAAGGCATCAGACTGAGAATCAAACATATGAGCCAACATTTTCTCTTGCTGCGCCAACATCTCTTCATCTGGATCTACACCCATAGCGGCAGCCTTGCCCCGGGCAACCATCGACATAGTTTTAGCCGCTTGCTCACCACCCATTACCCCCATCTTGGCGTTAGGGAGGGTATAGAGAAAGTCGGGATCATAACCGCGCCCGCACATGCCGTAGTTGCCCGCACCAAAGCTTGCGCCGGTCATCATGGTAATGCGTGGAACTTCAAGGTTGCGCACCGCCTGGATCATTTTAGAGCCATGCTTAATCATGCCCGCCTGCTCTGATTTGGTGCCCACGATATAGCCTGTGGTATTCTGGAAAAACAGCGCTGGGATATTGGCCTGATCTAGCAGTTGTAAGAACTGAGTGGCCTTGTTAGCGCCCTGAGGATCAATCGGGCCATTGTTGCCGATAATACCGACAGCTTGACCGAAAATTTCTGCCTGAATACAGACCGTGGAGGCGCCAAAGCGAGGTTTAAAATCGAGAAAATCAGACCCATCGACCACGCGAGCTACTAGTTCACGCATATCGTATGGAGTTCTATAATCTGTTGGAATGACTCCAGCCAGCTCATCGGGATCATAAATAGGCTCTTCAAAGGACCGTTTAGCCGGTAATCGGCAGTTGTCGTTCCATTGCAAGCGGTCTATTACCTCGCGGGTAATTTGAATGCCGTGACCGTCATTTTCAGCCAGATACTCTGCCAAACCTGAGACTGTGGCATGCATCTCCGCTCCACCTAGCTCTTCTTCTGTCGCGATCTCACCAGTGGCCGCTTTCAGAAGAGGTGGACCCGCCAAAAACGCACGCCCCCTGCCCTTGATGGCTATCACATAGTCGCTTAAACCTGGCATATAGGCACCGCCCGCAGTGGAAGAACCGTGAAGGATAGAAATAACCGGAATACCCTCTTTACTCAGCTTGGCAAGATTACCAAAGAGCTTGCCGCCCAGACTAAAGCCTTCAACGGTATAGTTAGGCAAGTCACCGCCAGCACTTTCAACCAGGTGGACAAAGGGAAGTTTTTGCTCAAGGGCTATTTCTTCAGATCGAGAAATTCGATAACCACCACCGGTCATCAATGCACCCGCTTTTATGCCGCTGTCGTCTACCACGACCATGCAACGCACTCCGGAGATAAAGCCAATACCGGAGATAACCGTTGAACCAGGAATAGATTTTTCTTCTTTCTTGCTGTCCAGCATGTAGCCAGCAAGATTGCCGACTTCTAAAAATGGCATGCCAGGATCAAGCAGTCGTGCCAAACGCTCTCTTGGTGTTAACTGGCCTCGTGCATCGAAGCGCGGCTTGCGCGCCTCAGAGATTGCACGACCCCGTGCATTAAGCTCATTAAGTCTATCAACAAGTTCTAGCATCTCTTTACGTTGACGTAAAAAGGTCTCTGAACTAGTGTTTATTTTTGAGGTAAATACTGCCATTTGGCTTTCTCCATCTATCTTATAGGGTAATTTTTATTGGCTAATTTTTCCCGCAATCGCTGCACTGACTCGAATCGGTGCGTCGAGCATTAATTGGCCAAACCCCTTTCCTTGGGCGTCATTGCGAATACTCGCCATGCCGCCACCGCCAAGTACATCATGGATCAAAAAGTTAATCGCGTTAGAGCCTGGCATTAGGTAACGTTCTACATAGCAGGCACTTTGTTGCGCTGCTCCCTCAGGTAAAAAGTGCGCAAAGCGCTCAGCAACCACCTGCTCAGTTAAGGCTGCGTATATGTAAGGCAGGTACTCAGGATCACGAGCAATGATGCCGACATTGGCTTTGTTACCTTTGTCGCCACTACGCGCCAATGCCAGCTTGATAAGGGGCACTTCAACCCTATCAGTATCCGGTATTTTTGCTGGCGGCTCTGGACGTATAATCTGATCTCTATTGAGCGCGGTGCCCAATGTATCTGGGCAGTCAATATAGGTGCCGTCGAACTCTATCTGAATTGGCATATTGCCTTTAGGTAGTGCGAAGGAAAACAGCCTTACCACTGGTGATGGTTTAGGGCGCGCCCCAGCGAAGCCAGATAAACCCGGTGGTGTTGCCAAGCCAAGACCCACGCATTCTTTTAAAAGTACGCTGATACCCGCAGGATCTGCGTGTTTTACGGCAATCTTCATAGATAGTTCTCGACAATTGGCCACAGCCGTATTAGCGCCGTACTGACTTTCAGCGCCAATTAACTCAACACTCGTTTCACTATAATCGTCTAAACCAAACATTTTTAGAGTTCTTCGTGAGGCAGTAAAAATAGCCGCGGCCAGCTTATTAGCCTTTTTGTCGGCATCAAAACCATAAAAGGTCATAGTTGTCCCACCACGGAACTGATCAGCGTAGGTGCTACAGACTTTGTAGGTGTCTGGTGCAGGCAACCCAGTGGCGCCTGTCACTTCGATAAGATTCTCACCAACCTCAGTCAAGGTCACGTTGGAGAAGTCGCATACAACATCCGGTAATATATAGGCTTGGGGATCACCAATTTCATACACCATCTGCTCTGCGATGGTGCCTACGGAAATAAGACCACCTGTCCCCTCAGGCTTAGAGCAGACAAAGCTGCCATCGGCTTTAATTGCTGTAATTGGATAGCCAATATTTTCAAGATTGTTAGATAGCTCCCAATCAGTAAAGTTGCCCCCAGTTGCCTGTGGTCCGCACTCCAAGATGTGGCCAGCAAGAGAACCCATAGCCAACTGATCAAGATCATCACGACTCCAGCCAAAGGCGTCGATGCAGGCGCCCAGAGTGACTGCGCTGTCTACACAGCGCCCGGTAACCACTATATCGGCGCCCTCTTTCAACGCACGAGCGACCGGAAATGCACCCAAATAGGCATTAATACTGGCGACTTTTTCTACCTCAGGAAAATCAGCACCAGAAAACATTTCTTTGTAGCCATGGGCTGCAACTTTATCTCGTTGGCCAATCATGTCATCGCCCAATATGCAGGCAACTTTGAGGCTTAAACCTAAGTCAGCAATCACAACGCGTAGCGCATTGGCGCATGCCTGAGGATTGACGCCACCTGCATTAGATACAACACGCACACCCTGACGGGCAATCTCCTTGAGGTTGGGTTTCATTGCCGCACTGACAAAATCTAAAGCATAGCCAGCGTCTGGATCCTTGGCCCGCGCACGGGCCATTATCGACATGGTAATTTCGGCAAGGTAGTCATAGACGATAAAGTCTACGTTTTCATCTTTTAATAATTGCGGCGTCGCTCGTACAGCATCGCCCCAAAAGCCGCTAGCACCCGCAATGCGAATGATTTTCTCACTCATCTTGACTACTCCTAGAAATATCCCAAACCGTAGCTATAACTCCATGAATAGTACTTTGCTATGGTTATTTAGTCTTTGGATTGTATGCCATCAACATTAGAGCCCATGCCAATTTTTATTTAGCCAAATTCAGCGCTCAGACCTTAGATTTACTCCTTTCGAGATATATCGACGCCATGATAAAGCTTGCCGGTGCTGCCCAGCTTAGAATATCAGCCGTTAATAAGGCCTTAGTTAGGGGCTCAAAAACCGAATTGGCCGAAAAGACGTCACTGAGAACCCCTGTCATCATCGCCCCGATACCCAGTCCTAGAAGATTACAGGCCACCAGCAGCAAGCCGGTCATAACACCTCGCAACCGCACGGGGGTAAGGTCCTGCACCGTTGAAAATGCTGGGCCATAAAATGAGCTTACACTGAACATACCGGCCGCCATGGCGACATAGAACATGACTGACGAGGGTGAAACAAAGCGAAAGGAAATGAGTAAGGGCGTTAGTCCCAGCATCAAGTACGCCAGAAACCTTACTCTCCCGCCCTTATAGTGAGCCTGGTACCAATCACTCAGAATGCCGCCCAAAAAAGTACCCGCTGTACCAAATACAATGTAGATGAGCCCGTAGGTGGCACTGATCTCTCCGGGGCCAAAGCCCCTCTCTCGCTCCAACCAGACGATGGCAAACTGGCCTGCGCCCAGCGGTATATGTAAAAACACCGCACCAATCATTGTCCAGGCTAGGGCTGGCGTAGATTTGACCACCGAGAACACCTCGTAAACAACGCTCCGCCAATTGCCAGTCATTAACTCTGCCTCATGCTCTTCCGCTACTACAGCACCCTTTTCTTCCATCGCACCACGTTTCGGGTCCTTCAAAAACAATAGAGCCATCGCTAAGACAAGCCCTGTCACGCCCAATAAAAGAAAGCAATTGCGCCAGCCGATCATTGGACCAAGAATACCAGCAACAACAAAGCTACCCCCCGCGCCTAAAGGCACGCCAAGGTAATAAATACCCATGGCGGTGCCTCTTTTTTCTTTAGGGAATAGGTCAGCAATCATGGATATAGCCGATGGCGTCATAGCTGACTCTCCGACACCAATAAATAGGCGCGCCATGCCAATCTGCACAAAGTTTTTTGTCACACCCGACAAGGCGGTGAGCGCACTCCACAACACAAGACCCGCTGCTATTAAACGGGGGCGATGAACCCGGTCAGCTAGAGCGCCCATAAATAGGCCCATAATGGAATAGAAAAACACAAAGATCAGCCCTGTCAACAAGCCAAAATGAAAATCACTCAAATTAAGATCATTAATAATCGCTGGACCAAAGCTAGTAATAAGCGTTCGATCGACCATATTTAAAATATTAAGGGCTAATAAGAATACTAATATTCCGGTTGCGCGAGGGGGCGACTTTATTTGATCCATTTTGACAATCCCTGTTTTATTGTTCTAATACTTATAATGAAGATTTTGCAATTAATGTTCTGCAGTACTCACCAAGATGAGTGATACTCAGTCCATAATTAGCAAAGCGTTGATCTTGAGTTTGTTTGTTTACATAGCGAAAATACAACTGCTGTAAAATACCGATAAGTCGCCAGTACCCGTAGACTTCGTAGAAATCCCAATTTGATGTGTCGAATCCGGTTTTATCTCCATAATAATCAATGATCTCTTCGCGACGCATCATCCCAGGTGCGTCTGAAGGTTGCTTGAGGATACCCTGCAGCGCCGGAGGGTCATTCTTATGGACCCAATAGGCTAAAGCATTGGACAGATCCATTAATGGGTCCCCCAGTGCGGCCATTTCCCAATCCAGCACCGCAACGACTTTGAACGGGTCGTTAGGCTCTAGCATAAGGTTATCAATCCGGTAATCACCATGTATCAGCGCCGCGGGTAAATTACCGGTAGTCTCATCAGGAATATTAGCTTCAAGCCACTCTCGCACATCTTCAAAGCCTGGAACATCGGGGGTTTGAGCATTAGCGAAGCGCTTGTTCCAGCCCAATATCTGTCGCTCAGCATAGCCTTTAGGCTTGCCAAAATCACCTAAGCCGGCAGCTTGAAAATCGACGGTATGCAGTTCAATCAGTTTATCAAACACCATCTTGCTAAACCGATTGCGGTCTTTGTTGGTAAAGCGCCACTCGGCGGGTATTTTGTCCTTAACTAGCACCCCGTCTATCTTCTCCATAAGATAGAACTCAGAACCCAGCATAGACTCATCATTTGAGTAAAAAATCGCCGTAGGAACAGCGGGGTATTCTTTTTCTAGGGCTCTAATGACTCGATACTCGCGAATCATCGAATGTGCGCCGGCGGCTTTGGCACCAGGCGGCGGTCGGCGCAATACTAACTGACGATTATCATATCCAATGAGGTAAGTTAAATTAGAGGCTCCAGAAGGAAACTGCTTAATATTCGGTGCGCCCTGCAAGCCCGGAATTACTTCCTTAAGCACTAGATCCAGCTGTTTGGGGTCAAGTTCTTCGCCAGGACGCACATCGATAGTTGGGTTAGACGGTGTCATTGCTTAAATCCAAATATTAGTGGGCTTTGGCATTGTAAAGTAGCCTTAAACTCAGCCACAGGCTTAGCTTAAGATGCCAACTTATCGATCAACTGCGCCAAATAAGGTCTGGATTGTATCTTACCCTAAACGTTGTCTGTTAATAGCCGTCGTCATGGGAAAGGTTGTCACTACCGCGACAGCCAAAAACGCTGTATCAATGGTAGTCTCAGGACTGCACTTTAGGTATTAATTTTGTTGGCCGTGGTTCTTAAAGTGTGTATTGTATCGAGGAGCACACCGCACTATTTGCGGATATTATAATTTCTTATTGAGAGGAGCATTAGTATGTCACTTGAAATAGTAACAGCAGGATTGCAAGAAAAAGTAGGCGAAGATTGCGGATTAGGTGCGACCTTGAAGTTTGATTTTGGTGATGATGGTCTTATTGTTTTGGATGCGACTAAGGTACCCAACACCATTAGCAATGAGGATGCAGATACCCAATGTACGATGGTTATTAGCATTGAAAACTTTATGGAAATGGCTGACGGCAATCTAGATGGCACAGCCGCTTTCATGTCTGGAAAGCTAAAAATTCAAGGTGATATGGGTATCGCTATGAAGCTGGCTCCGATTCTAGCTTAAGCCAAATCTAACCGCTAGACACTTGAAATGCCCCCTATTCACATAAGGGGGCATTTTTTTATTGTCGCTTGGGTAAAATGCCCATGTGCTTTGCAATAATACCTAACATCACCTCGTCAGCACCCCCACCAATAGAGCCTAGTCTGCCATCTCGATAAGCGCGAGCCACTGAACTATCCCACATATAACCCATACCACCCCAATACTGCAAGCAACTGTCGGTTACCTCTCGGAGTAACCGCCCTGCTTTTAACTTACCCATAGAGGCTTTTAAAGTAACGTCTTGACCGTTGATGTATCCTTCAACAGCGGCATAGGTCAATGCTCGCAGGCACTCAACTTCAGTCTGTAGCTCTGCCAAACGAAAATGGACCACCTGATTATCAAGAATCGACTTGCCAAAGGCTTGCCGTTGGCGGGTGTATTCGATGGTATCGTCAATCACAAACTCCATCATCTTTAAGTTACTGGCCATAGCATACAGCCGTTCTTCCTGGAACTGCTCCATCTGGTAACGAAAGCCTGCACCTTCTTGACCAATCAAATAACGTTGAGGAACGCGCACGTCATCAAAAAATATCTGCGCCGTATCTGAAGAACGCTGGCCGAGTTTATTCAACTTTTCTGAAAGAGATATTCCCGGCAGATTCATAGGCACGACGATTAGCGATTTATTAGCATGACGCCCTTCATCACTAGTATTGGCAAGCAGGCAAATAAAGTCAGCCTGAGTAGAATTAGTGATCCACATTTTTGTACCCTGGATAATATAGTCGTCACCATTCTTTTTAGCGGTGGTTTTTATGGCAGCCACATCAGAGCCCGCATGGGGCTCAGAGACGGCAATAGAGCAGACCATATCACCCGCAATTGCTGGCATTAAAAATTGACGACGCAACTCGTCGCTACCATGTTTAGCTAGCGCTGGTGTTGCCATATCAGTCTGCACACCAATGGCCATGCCTACGCCACCCGTGCGAATGCGCCCTAACTCTTCAGCAAAAACGACCTGATAACTATAATCAAGACCCATGCCACCAAACTCTTCAGGCTTAGATATGCCCAGCAAACCAAGATTGCCCATTTTTTTGAACAACTCATGAGCGGGGAAAATACCTTCTTCTTCCCACTGGTCAGCGTAAGGGTTGATCTCTTTGTCGATAAACTGCGCAATAGTTGCGCGAATCGCTTCATGCTCTTCAGTTAAAATCATAAGTTAACATCCTATTAATATTTTAAAGCCCGAACTGGCGAGCGGCTAGATCACGCATGATTTCTTCCGAACCGCCACCAATCGCATTAACGCGAACTTCTCGATAGATTCGCTCAACTCGGCTACCACGCATGTATCCCATACCACCAAGGATTTGCATAGCTTCCCTTGCACAGAATTCCATGGTCTGGCTACATTGAACTTTTAACAATGCAATATCACCCGCACTTCCGCGACCTTCCTGCACCTCCTGACAAACCAATTGAAGATAGGCCTGAGTCGCATTAATTCGCATTTTCATATCAACAATTTTATGACGAATTACCTGATGGTCTGCCAGACGCTGCCCAAAAGTCTTGCGTTCACGAGCCCAGGCCACGGCGTCTTCTAAACAAACTCGAGAGAATGCTTCCATTCCAGCAGCCATTGCCAAACGCTCCGCATTAAAGTTATTCATGATTACGCTAAAGCCTTTGTTTTCTTGGCCAATTAGGTTGCCCGCGGGAACGCGCACATTGTCAAAATAAATAGTCGCCGTATCAGAACACCACCAACCTTGTTTTTTATCCAAGGCAGTGCGAGAAACTCCCTCCGCATCAGACGGAATTAACAATATAGAAACACCGCCTGCACCTTCACCCCCAGTACGAACGGCTGTGGTAAACCAATTGGCATTCATACCACCAGTAATATAAGTCTTAGAGCCATTGACCACATAATGGTCGCCGTCCAATCGCGCTGTCGTGGTTAGATGAGCAACATCGGAACCAGCTCCGGGCTCAGTGATCGCTAATGAAATTCGCTTAGTACCAGCCAATACAGCAGGTGCGACCATTTGTTTAACCTCATCGCTGGCAAAATTGATGATCGGTGGTAATCCAATACCATGTACCATCAAGGTTGCACCAACACCGCCTACTGCAACTCGGGCCATTTCCTCGTTGAGAATAATGCCATACCAGATATCAATACCCTCTGACAGGCCACCAAACTCTTCTGGGTAACCTAAACCTAAGATGCCAACCGCTGCTGACTTAGGCCACAGCTCCTCTGGAATATGGCCGTCCTCATCCCATTGCGCAGCAAAGGGAATCACTTCTCGCTCAAAAAAACGTCGCAGTTGCGCTCGCCATTCGTGGTGCTCTGGCCTTAAACAAATATTGGGTAATCGTGCGCTATCAAAATCTAGGGACATAGTCTTTTCCCGTTCGGTAAAAAGTAGGTCAGTTTGAATAAATAATAGTAGATAGACTAGAGCGCCGCAGCAAGGGCATCAGTGCCATTTTGTTGGGAATAAACGCCAATAGAATGAATTATTTTCGTCGAAAATCTCGCGGTGAAACCCCATGCCAACTTTTAAATGCGCTAGAAAAAGAACCCTGGTCGGCATAACCAAGTAGAAAAGCAATTTCAGTGATGCCTAGGCGGTCATCAGCCAAATAACGCAGAGCCACGCGAGAACGAACTTCCTGTAATACCTGTAAGAAGTTGGTTTCTCTATCTGAGAGTCGTCGCTGTAATGTCCGGCGGGATATATGCAGGCTGTTGGCGAGCTTATCTATGGTGACCTCACCCTCAGGCAAATACTGAACAATTGACTGTTTTAGGGTGAAAAGTAATTGATCGGAAGGGTCTTCATCTTCAAAAAAATCTCTAAAAGGATGACTGTGATCAGGTCCTTCTTGGTAGTCCTGTTGCAACATAGGGTAGGTCAGTGCTTCGCGCTGAAAAAACAAGCTACTGTAGGGTTGATCAAAACTAAGGTTTCGCCCAAAAACATCCTCCAGCTTGGAGATATCTTGGGGCTTCGCATAAGAAAATCTTGCTTTCATCACTCGCACGGGCATAACACAGAGAGAATTAAAAATACCTGCTGATGCGGCCAACATCTCATCACTAATAAAACGTTTACGGCCTGTCTCTAGCAATAAGGGCTCCCAACGAAGCTCTACTAGCTCGCCCTCTCGATGTATAGTTACCCGCCCTATATCCCCGCGAAGCTTAACATTGCTAGGCATTAAATTGAGATAGTCCCTGAATGACTTACACACTGTGGCGAGGTAGAGCTGCAAATTTAGCCCTCTTAGGAAAGTTACTCTCCCGACCTTTAAGCCCAGGTCAGGATCATCAGCTGCTGAAGCAGCCGCCTGATAAAGACGAAAGTAAGCATTGACTGGAAAACGACGGTCAGGAATATCTAGCTCATTCCTCTCGATACCCGCTTCATCCATCAGTAACTGTTGACTCAAGCCTAACTGTTCTGCCACCTGTAAAATGGCAGTCAGAGGGCCCGCGTAAACAGTCCATGAAGGGTCAATAGATTGCTCAGTAAAGTCAGTCATTGGTGTCTAATGGCCGGTTTTGCCCAAAATGGAAGTACCCCTAGTTTAACACTGGCGCTAAAAGCCACACAACGAATGTATTTTAAAAACCTGTATCGGGCTGGCAAAAATAGAGATCATAATCTTTCCCCAAAAACCTTCAATAGAACCTAGTAATGACCCAGTAATATTCTCTAAAGCACGCTGCTCTCAACTCTAATTAAGAACGTGACATAAAGTAATATACTGTATATATTAACAGTACTTTAATTGTCTTTAATCTATGAGCTAAATCGACAGAACAACCATAAAATGCCTAGTAAACCTTTGTTAAAAAACCTGCTTTCACGACAAGACACCTGGCGAGGACGCAATCGGTCTCTTCGCAAACACGTAATAACAACCGGCAATAATAGTTTAGATAGACTGTTACTCGGTGGCTGGCCGGTTTCTGCCCTCTCTGAGCTGGTCTCTCAGCAAGACGGAATAGGTGAGCTGAGCCTATTAATGCCAACACTGAAACGCTATGCCAACGAAGATAAGCTATGTGTATGGCTAGACCCCCCCTATCAACCCTACGCACCAGCCCTAGTATCCGCCGGAATTCCTCTGGATAAACTATTAATCGTCCGTAGTAAAAATAGCAGGGAATGGCTATGGGCCGCAGAACAAGCGATTAGAGGAAATGCCTTGCTCTTCGCGTGGAGCAATCAAACACAGCCGCGTTATACCGATTTGCGCAAGTTACAATTAGCAGCCTCTGACTCTCGGTCTCCAGTCTTTTTATTTAGCTCAACTGCGGCACTTAAGGCCTCATCTCCTGCACTATTACGTATCGAGCTAGACGCTTTAAAAGCAAATGTACTGTTAATTACTCTACTCAAATTGAGGGGTAAAGCCCCCGGAGCAAAAATACAGGTATCTCTTGGTGATGAATCCACTGAGCGTACTGAACTAGATAAACTGCCGGTTAATATTCATTACCCACGACTAAAGAAAGCAGATTATCTATTACCACTTAAACCTGAAGTGCTGCGCTTAAATACGTAAATCGTGAAAAAGCACAGAATAAACAATATCGACCAAAAAAAAGACATTTGGCTCTATATCGACTTTCCATTACTGGCTCTTGACGCTGTACTCACTGATACAGATAACACCCAGGTAGAATCAGCCATAGCTATTGCTAGCTTACAAAAGAATGTTCAGCGCATAGTCTGCTGTAATAATCATGCTCAGAAATGGGGTGTTGAGCCCGCCCTGTCACTCTCCACTGCTTTGACCATTTGCCCAGACTTGCTTGTACTGTCAAGAAATCATGAACAAGAAAAACGTCTGCTACACAGCCTAGCTTTGATCGCCTATCAATTTAGTCCAGAAGTTATAATCAGCGATAGAGGTCTCTGGCTTGAACTGTCTGGCTGTGATCAGCTTTTTCACAGTTATAGCAAGTTGCTACAAAGACTGCATCGACAAATACTATCTCTATCGGCTACAGCCACTACGGGCATTGCTATGAGCCCTCTGTCAGCACAGTTACTATGTGGCCAAAAGTTTCAATACTATTTGCCTGATGAAAACGAAATACACCGCAGCCTTATGGCTACTGAGCTTTTTAAATTACCTGGCAACCAAAAGCAAAAAAATAATTTCAAACAACTGGGCTTAGAAAGCATAGGTGATTTACAGGCTCTACCTCGATCAGCCTTGAGTCAGCGCTTTAGTCCCGAGTTAATTGAAACCCTGGTTCTACTGAATGGCGAAAAACCCTGTACATTGAATCGCTTTACTCCTCCAGTCGAGTTTAGTGACCAAATACAGATTCCTCAAGGGCTGTACAGCAAAGATAGCCTGTTATTTTTTATGAAAACATTGTTACAACGTTTTTGCCTTTATCTCTCGGCTAGGCAATGCCATTGTCGCAATATTGTCTGGTGCTTTGAACCCCTGTTAGGGAAGAGACAGTCAATGGCGATTACCTTATCAGGCAGTAATAACAACTGGCCAAGCTTACTTACCTTGAGCCGCCTAAGGCTAGAACGACTAGAGCTACCTCAAAGTATTGATCAAATATCGCTTTTCTGCGACCAGTTCATCGACAAGCCAGAACTCAGTTTTGATCTATTTGATGATCAGATAACACTCGACAATCAGTCATCTGAATTAATTGATAATCTATACGCAAGATTAGGTGTTGAGGCACTGTCGCAGCCATCTATGAGCGAAGAACACCTACCAGAAAATGCCGGCAGTATTGGCCCTCCCAATAGATCGGCTAAAACTAACTACTCCACATCAAAGGCGCCACAACCTCTCTGGTTGTTAACCGAGCCAACTCGTATACAACAACGTAATAAACAACTGTATTGGAGGCAACCGCTAACTATTATTAGCGGTCCAGAACGTCTCTGTGGTAACTGGTGGCAGTCCGAACAGCAGCGCGATTACTATCTGGCTTGTGACAGTAAAGGCGCGCGCTACTGGGTGTTTAGAGAATCTATGAGCAAACAATGGTTTGTCCATGGGCTTTTTGCTTAAACGTCAAACTGCTCTTTTAACTTGAATTTTTGCACCTTACCTGCAGGATTGCGCGGCAGTATGTCAACAAAGCGCAACTCACTAGGCAGCTTATAACGGGCTAAGGATTCACCCGCAAAGGCACGCAACTCTTCCAGATCAAGACTTGCACCCTCCTCAAGGACAGCAATAGCCGTAACTGCCTCGCCCCACTTCTCATCGGGCAAACCTATAACCGCTACTTCCAAAATAGACGAGTGTGCATAAAGGATGCTTTCGATCTCAGCGGGATAGACGTTTTCCCCTCCGGTAATAATCATATCCTTGACCCGATCACAGAGAAAAAGGAAGTTTTCATCATCGAGATAACCGATATCACCACTATGAAACCAGCCCTGGGTATCAATCGCTTCAGCAGTCGCTTCAGGACGATTCCAATATCCCTTCATAACGTTAGGTCCCTTAATACAGACCTCGCCGTGAACACCCGCAGCGACTGGATTGTTGCCCTCATCGACAATGCGCACCTCAGTAAACATGGGCGCCTTACCCGCCGAACCTATTTTAACCATCGCCAAGTCACTGCTTAGTAGACTGGCAAAAGGAGCGGTCTCCGTTAGACCATAGCCCTGACAGAAACTGACATTTCGATCGCCATAGGTCTTTATTAGCGGCACGGGCACCGGTGCGCCACCGCAGGTTAATGTACTAATACTTGATAGATCTGTGGAGGCGAAATTCTCATGTTGGGCCATCATTAAGAACATCGTTGGCGCGCCAAACATAGTGCCGACTTTGTGCTTCTCAATGAGTTTGAGGACCTCTCCTGCATCAAAGCTACGCAACAACACTACCTCAATACCCTTAGCCAGAGACAGCAGTGTCGTCACATTGAGACCTCCAATGTGAAATAAGGGTGCACAAGTCAAAGTAGTCGTAGTCATTGTGTCCTCACCGAAACACACATTAATGCTGTTCCAGAACACATTACCATGCGTCAGCATAGCGCCCTTAGGCAGCCCAGTTGTACCAGAGGTGTACATAATGAAGGCAATTTCATCAGCATCAACAGGTTCGCTCTGATCTATGCGATCAGCAGCTACCATAAGCGATTCAAGTGATTCCCATCCTTCCGCATCGCTCTCTATTGTGAGGTAACGGACACAGTTCAAATTGGCCTTTTCTTCTTCGATCAGTGGTTGCAACATATTGTCAGCAAACATCACAGTGATATCTGCATCATTGGCAATAAACTTAATTTCCGGTCCAGTTAAGCGAAAATTAAGTGGTACAAAAACGGCGCCGAGACATCCACAAGCGTAAAGTATTTCCAAAAATGACGGGTGGTTAAGGCCAATATAACCCACTCGATCGCCCCGGGTGACGCCGCCATCTCGCAATAGGGTTGCTAAGCGGCGAACCCTGTCGCCCAGTTCAGCGCAGGTCCAAGTCTCACCCTCAAAAGTAAGCGCTTTTGCATTAGGCGTCAGTGACGCTCGGCGTAAAATAGTGTGGCCCAAACCAATATCGGCTATTTGTGGATTTGACATAAAACCTCTCTTTGATTATTTTTTTATTTGCCCTGGTGACTTCGCTCCACGGCATAAGCTTACCCGCTAGTTTTCATTGTACTTTTAGACCTTCACGCAACGTTTCAGCCGAACTTGCTTAATCCTCTTGCTCGCTGTCTTCATCGTCACCTGTTACTGCATCTACAATACCGCCAACGACTTTAATTGGCGCGGTTACAACCGCTATAGTCACATCGGTGACTGCCTCGACAGCCATCACCGCAAGACAACCCGTCTGGGACAGACATAAAACTAAAATAACTGCTAAACGCTTCATATTTTGTGCTCATTTAATAAGGTTTGAATTATGCAATACTCGCCGATTATTTAACAGTCCAAAAGTCCCATGAAAAACCATTTTTAAATCAGCTCAATACCGAATTGTGTAGACCGTTTTTTTTGACCCTATCACATCACATGACTGTAAACGGCAAAAAGGTCTGCACCTTTTAAGTCTCTATCTCCTTCGCATATTGCACGGCACAAAAAGATAACACTGCAAACAATAGAAAGCCCAAGGCAATAGGAGTGAGATCCGTTGTTAGAAAAGTATTGATAATAATGGCAATAGTGACGGCAAGTAAACTAGTGAAAGACCCTATAAATGCAGCACCTAAACCGGCAATATGGCCCACTGGTAGCATCGCCATTGCGTTTAGGTTGCCAAACAACATACCCATAAAAAAGAAACCAACAAACATAGTGCTGACAAATAACCATAGTGGTGGCACACCATCAAAGTAGAGCGTGATAGCCGTCAGCGTGATGCCGAATACCATAGAAAAAAGCAACGCACGATCACAAATGGCTTGCATACCCCATTTCAACACCATCATGCCATTGAAAAAAGAAGCAAGCCCGATAGAAAAAGCTAAGGTAGCAAATACCAATGGGAACCAATCACCCGTATCGTAAATGACTTGAAAAATCGTTTGTGAGCCACTTAAATAAGCCAGAAAAGCACCAAAAATAAAGCCCATTGCTATTGAATAACCCATTACTTGTCGCTGCTTTAACAACCACAAGCAAGAATCAGAAAAATGGTGCCATGCGAATTTTTTACGATTAGCTCTGACCAGGGTTTCAGGTTGACGCAAGAAAAACCAAGCGCCAGAAATCACGGCAACAATCCAAAATACAGTAAATATTTCGCGCCAATGGAAGTACTGCATCACTGCTTGTCCAACCAACGGAGCAATCATAGGGACCAGTATAAATATAACCCCGATAAAAGACATGACCCTTGCCATAGCATTACCTTCATACTGATCACGTATCACGGCCATAGAGGCGACTCTAGGGCCTGAAACACCAACGGCCTGTATTACTCGCCCTAACAATAAAACTTCGATGGATTGAGCAAAATAGCAGACAAAAGTGCCCATGATAAATATGATCAAACCAACCAAGATGGTCAGTCGACGGCCTCTCGCATCAGAGAATGGACCGAAAAATATTTGGCCTAGCGCCATGCCACCAAAAAATAACGAAATCACGAGGTAGGTTTGTTGGGGACTCTGACTATTTAAGTCAGATCCAATTTGATTTAATGCCGGCAGCATCGCATCGATACTTAACGCGACTAGCGAGGTCAAAAGCGCCATTAACGCGATAAATTCCAGTAGCGGCAATGGTGGCTTAACAGAGGTCGTTGCCGCAGTCGTTGTCATGGAATGTTCTAGCCTGTAACGAGATGCAAAAAATAAGCGCGGATTGTTCCACACTTTATGCGGTCGTGCAATTGCATGCAGTTACTAAGTTTGGCTGGGGTCTTTGCTAGATATAATAGTGCTAAAGCACATTAATTTTGCCCTTTCGCAAACTGTAAATCCAACAATGAATTACAGTAACTATTATTTAATCTACCTAAACGGTTATTTCTTTGATACTGTATATATATACAGTTTTTTGATCATTAGCCCTATGTCTTACGCCGAACTTCACTGCATTAGTAACTTTACCTTTTTACGCGGCGCATCTCACCCCAGGGAGTTGGTTAATACAGCATCAGAACTGGGATATAAGGCTATAGCTATCACAGACGAGTGCTCTTTAGCCGGAGTAGTAAAAGCCCATGTCGCTGCGCAGGAATGCAACTTACCACTCATTATTGGTAGTGAATTTCAGCTTAATGACCATAAATTGGTAGTATTGGTCACCAACCATCAATCCTACTCTGAGCTGTCGGCATTAATAACACTCACACGTAGGCGCAGCAGAAAAGGCAGCTATTCTCTCGAGTGGCCGGATCTAAGCCACAATCTAAGCCACTGTCTACTAATCTGGCTACCCTCAGGTGAACTTGACGCAGACCACCCGATTGGCGAAAAACTTAGTCACTGGTTTATGGGCCGATTATGGATTGGCGTAGAGCACTTGCTCGATGGCAACGAAACTGAACAGTATTACTACTCTCGCAATCTCGCTGCGCTCTGGCAGGTCCCTATGGTCGCCTGTGGTGATGTCCATATGCACTGCAAGCAACGCCAACTATTACAGGACACACTGACCGCCATACGCTTCAATTGCTCAGTTATGCAACTAGGGAAGCGTCGCTTTGCCAATGCCGAGCGACGTTTGCGCAGCCTTCCCCACCTAAAAAAGATCTACCCTCCCGCACTATTAGCCGAGACTGTTGCCATTGCAAAACGCTGCCATTTTTCCCTTACTGAGTTACGCTATGAATATCCCTCGGAAGTCGTTCCCAATCATTTAACAGCAGGTGAGCAATTATGTTACCTAGTCACAGAAGGGATTAAGAAACGCTGGCCTAATGGCCCTTCAGAAGCGGTTAATCAGCAAATAAAGTACGAGTTAACCGTAATATCTGAACTCAACTATGAAAGCTACTTTCTTACCGTACATGATCTTGTCGCCTTTGCGCGAAGCCGTGACATTCTCTGCCAGGGCAGAGGTTCAGCCGCTAATTCGGTAGTCTGCTACTGTCTATTTATCACGGAGGTATCGCCCGACCAGGTTTCACTGCTGTTTGAGCGCTTTATATCCAAAGAGCGAAACGAACCACCAGATATTGATGTCGATTTTGAGCATGAACGCCGTGAAGAGGTAATACAGTACATCTACAAGCGCTATGGTCGCGAACGCGCCGCTATTGCCGCTACGGTTATCACTTATAGGCCACGCAGCGCGGTGCGTGATGTTGGTAAAGCCCTAGGCCTAGATGCTTTATTTATAGAGCAACTCAGCCAGTCTCTTTCCTGGTGGGATCGCCGTGCTGATCTGGAAAAACAGTTCAACGGCCAAAGAATCCATACCAAAGGGGCAAGTGATAATACTCGACTTATCGACCAATTCTATCAACTACTACAAGACATCCTTGGCTTTCCTCGGCATTTATCACAACACGTAGGCGGATTTATCATCACTCGCAAGCCCATTAGCGCGTTAGTTCCACTAGAAAATGCCAGCATGCCTGAGCGGACAGTTATTCAATGGGACAAAACAGATATAGCAACGCTAGGGTTACTGAAAATAGACATACTAGCCCTTGGCATACTCACCGCCATTCATCGCTGCTTTGAGCTTATTCAGCAACATCAAGGTATAAGCCTGGATATGCAAACTATCCCCAAAGACGACATTCCCACCTTTGATATGCTCTGTAAGGCCGATAGCATAGGGGTTTTTCAGATTGAATCTCGCGCACAGATGGCTATGTTGCCACGCTTAAAGCCGCGTTGCTTTTATGACTTAGTGATAGAAATAGCCATTGTTCGGCCCGGACCCATTCAGGGCGGTATGGTGCACCCTTATTTAAAGCGTCGGCAGGGCTTAGAGACCATCAGTTACCCCAGTCCAGAGATCAAAGCAGTACTAGAGCGCACTTTAGGTATACCGGTGTTCCAAGAACAGGTAATCCGCTTAGCAATGGTTGCTGCAGGATTTTCCGGTGGCGAGGCCGATCAATTACGTCGAGCAATGGCTAGCTGGAGTAGTAAAGATGGTAACAATAACCAACTTACACAGTTTGAACAAAAGCTCACTACGGGCATGCTTGCCCAAGGTTATAGCTTGGATTTTGCACAACGATTGTTCAAGCAAATTCAAGGTTTTGGAGTCTATGGTTTTCCCGAATCGCACTCCGCCAGTTTCGCTCTGCTTGCTTATGTATCGGCCTGGTTAAAATGCCACTATCCAGCCGCTTATTGTTGCGCCATTATGAATAGTCAACCAATGGGTTTTTACTCTTCTTCACAGCTAGTTCAAGACGCTCAGCGTCATAATATTCACGTTTCGCCTATTGACGTTAACTATAGCGAATGGGATCACACACTATACCGGGATATAACATTAGATAAGAAAGATAAACCTTTGATAAGATTGGGATTTAGAATAATAAAAGGATTGCCATACAAATCGGCAAAACGCATCTTTACCGCCCCCAGGCCCTTCGCGAATCTTGAGGATCTAGCCCTCAAAGCCCGCTTATCACAGGTAGACCTGAGCCTCCTTAGTAGCGCAGGAGCCTTACAATCATTAACAGAAAATCGCCGTCAAGCTCACTGGCAAGCTCTAGCCATAAACAACCACGGGCAACTGCTACAAAATGCTAGCATCGAACCCAATATAAACCTAAAGGAGCCTAGCGAAACGGATAACCTATATGCGGACTACAACACTACCGGTTTGACCTTAGGCCGGCACCCGATGAGTATCTTACGCGACCAATTTCCCATTTTTCGGCAGTGCAAACGCCACAGTGATTTGGCTGAATTGGGCCATCAACGATTTGTTCGCATGGCAGGCATAGTCACCGGAAAACAGCGCCCTGGGACAGCATCTGGAGTAATTTTTTTAACCTTAGAGGACGAAACAGGCAACAGCAACATCGTTATCTGGAAAAGCGTGCAACAGCGCTGCCGCCAAGCATTGCTCAAAGCGCAACTGCTAATGGTCAAAGGTGTAATCGAAACCGACGGTGAAGTGGTGCATATCATCGCCCAAGAACTCACCGACTGCAGCGAGCTACTCTATAAAACGACCATACGTTCACGAAATTTCAGGTAAGCTTAAGTGAAAGCGGTTACTGTGTTAAATAGACTGGCAAAGCAGGTTTTAATAGACCGTTTACAAAGCGGCATAGCTAACGCCATAATGATGCAAGCCTTTGATCCTAAAGGGGCTATTTTGTAATAGTCCTAGTCTTGACATGAGACTGAGCGCATCAAACAATAAAAAATGAGGGTAGTTATTTAATGAAAAGTTTTTCAAATAAGGTTGCAGTGATCACCGGCGCCGGATCAGGCATGGGGCGTTACCTAGCCATATTGATGGCAAAAGCTGGCGCTAATGTCGCTATCTGTGAGATTAACGAAACGACACTAGCCGAAACTCACACCATGATGGCAGGCTATGGCGTTAATGTTTCCGTCCATGTCCTGGATGTTGCAGATAAAGCGGCCATTGAGGCCCTGCCCGCCCAAGTAATAGAGCAACACGGACAAGTGGACTTGGTCTTTAACAATGCGGGAGTCACCGTCGACTCTACATTTGAAGACATGTCTGAGACAGATTGGGATTGGGTAATGAACATCAACTTGCAGGGTGTTATTAATTCTACTCGTGCTTTCTTGCCGCACCTGCAACAACGGCCTGAAGCTGCCCTAATTAATACGTCCTCAATTTTTGGCATGATTACCGTACCCAATCAGTCGGTTTATCACACCGCAAAATTTGCTGTGCGCGGCTTTACAGAGTGCCTAGCCAAGGAGCTCAAAGACAGTAACGTGCAAATACACTGCGTCCACCCCGGCCATATCGGGACGAATATTGTTACCAATGCTCGTATGAATAAGCGTGAAGACGCCATCAGTCCCATGCAACAGATGATGGGCAAGCTCATCGGCATAGGTAGCACCCAGGAGGAAATGGCAGATTTCTTCCGCAATAACGGCATGCATCCAAGTCGAGCATCCAATATCATCTTAAAGGGCGTACTTAAAAATCGTATGCGTATTTTTGTTGGCGCAGATGCCAAGCTTATGGATCTATCACAGAGATTATTCCCCATGCACTATGACAGAGTATTTCCGCTGTTTCAGATACCTCTAACACTGATGAGAAATAAAAAGCCTTTAAACTATTAACGCTAACCAATAAGAGATAACTATAAAAATGCAAATAGAGCATACGGATGTTGTCATTGTAGGTGCTGGCCTTTCAGGCATTGGTGCCGCATATCACCTCACTAAGCAGTGCCCCGACCATAAGTACCTAATTTTAGAGAGCCGTGGCGCTATTGGCGGCACCTGGGATCTTTTTCGTTATCCTGGCATTCGCTCAGACAGTGACATGCATACGCTAGGCTACAGTTTCAAACCTTGGAATAGCGCAAAAGCGATTGCCGATGGTCCTTCGATTCTTAGCTATGTACGCGAGACAGCCACTGACAACAATATTGAAGAAAAAATTCGTTACAGCAGCAAATTAACCAGTGCCAACTGGGACAGTGAAACCAGCCTTTGGACGCTAACCGTCGCTCAGACAGATACCGGCGAGAGCGTACAAATTAGCTGTAACTTTTTACACATGTGCGCCGGCTACTACAGCTATGAGCAGGCTCATGACCCGCAATTTCCATCGGTTGACGCCTTTAAAGGCAAGCTGATACATCCTCAGTTTTGGCCAGAAGATTTAAGCTATGAAAATAAAAAGGTCGTTGTCATCGGCTCGGGAGCAACCGCGGTTACTCTAGTACCCTCTATGGCGGAAAAAGCCGCTAGTGTGACCATGCTACAACGCTCTCCCACCTATATTGTTTCGCGCCCCTCAGAGGACTGGTTTGCCAATGGATTGCGTAAACTGCTGCCCCATACTTGGGCCTACGCCCTAACACGCCTGCGCAACACACGACTTCAAGAACTTCTTTATAAACAAACACGTAAGAGGCCAGAAAAAGTTAAAAAGACCATACTTGATATGATCCGCAAAGAGCTTGGCCCCGACTACGATGTCGACAAACATTTTACTCCTAGCTACAACCCTTGGGACCAAAGACTATGCCTGGTGCCGGACAGCGATCTGTTCACCGCCATTAAGAATGGCAGCGCCACTGTGGTCACTGATCACATAGATAGCTTTACAGAGAATGGCATTCAGCTTAAATCCGGTGAGCATCTGGATGCTGACATCATTGTCAGTGCCACTGGTTTGCAGCTCGTAATGATGGGCGGCGCAAACATATCTGTTGATGGAAAGGCCGTAGATTTTTCAAAACTGTGGACCTACAAAGGTTTAATGGTCTCTGATGTGCCCAATATGGTCTCCACCTTTGGCTACATTAACGCTTCCTGGACGCTGCGCGCAGACTTAACTGCCGAATGGGTATGCAGAACGCTCAACCACATGACTGACACCAACACCACCAGTGTTGTCCCAGTGGTACCCACAAACTTGCACGACATGCCAGCAAGAAGCTGGATCGCAGACTTCCCTGCCGGTTATATGCAGCGCATGATGCACTTGTTCCCAAAGCAAGGTGATCAAGAGCCATGGATTAACACTCAAGACTTCCGTAGAGACCGCTCACTCTTTAATCAACCACTGGCCAGTGATGATGCCCTGCATTTCAGCACGCCCGCACAACCTGCTGCCAAAAGCGCTTAATACGTCACCAGAGAACCGGCCATTTGTTTAGGCCCTTGACTCTGGTCTATACTCCAGACTTTATAATTTGGTTATGACGTCAAATACTATGCTTAAAATTGGAGAATTGGCACAGCGTACAGGCATCTCCCGCGATGCACTACGCTTCTATGAAAAGCATGGGCTTATTACGCCAACCGCACGGACTGACTCGGGCTACCGCCTTTACTCTAAGTCTGATGTACTGCGTATTAGCTTTATTCTCAGCGCTAAAGAAGTCGGGTTTACGCTCAATGAAGTACATCAGCTATTGGAACTTGAAGTCACCAAAGACAAAAAATCTTGCCAAGATGTAAAAGAATTTGTGGACAACAAAATACAGGTGGTTAATCAGCGCCTGATTGAAATGAAAAAGATTAAGCAGTCATTGAAAACCCTTAGTGTTGCCTGCTGTGGCGGCGATGAGCCTGCCACCCACTGCACCATTTTGGGTGCTTTAAACACACATAATAGGTAGCAACGCATGCCTTTAATTGAAAATTTTGTCGGTCTTTTTATTGAATCTGCGCCATGGCTGCTCATGGGCTTTACTGTTGCAGGACTCATGAAAGCATTTGTACCCAGCGAACTACTCGCCAAACACCTCGGTGAACCTGGTTTGATGGCCACCGTTAAAGCGGCCCTTCTGGGCGCACCCCTGCCACTTTGCTCCTGCGGCGTCATTCCCGCCGCCCTTGGCCTACGCCGCAGTGGCGCCTCTAAAGCCGCCACTACCTCATTCTTGATATCTACACCAGAGACAGGCGTTGACTCAGTAACTGTCTCTTACGCAATGCTAGGGCCGTTTATGGCCGTTATTCGACCTATTGCAGCCATATCTACCGCAATCACTGCTGGATTGTTAGTGGGCGCCGACAAGGACGAGCCTGCGCCAATCACTTCAGAGCCTGTTCAATCCTGTTGCGCCAATAAAACGCCCGAACCCGAGCCAAGCTGCTGCAGTGAACTCGATGCCGAAACAAGCGCACCTGAAACTATAGCTACGCGACTAAAGGACAGCATGACATTTACCTTTGTCGACCTCATAAAAGATATTAGCCTATGGCTGCTGATTGGCCTGGGCATTGCCGCGGCGGTTAAAACCTATGTACCCACCGAATTTTTAGCTCAGTGGGGTGATGGTTTTATGGCCTTTGTGGTTATGGCCCTGATTGGCGTACCCATGTACATCTGCGCCCTAGCTTCTACCCCAATTGCCGCTGGCTTGTTGTTTTCAGGCGTATCGCCAGGTGCGACATTAGTATTTATGCTGGTTGGGCCTGCCACCAACATCGCCACCATGGGTTTGGTTAAGCGTGAACTAGGCAATCGCGCCCTCGCGGCCTATTTGGGCAGTGTTGTCGGGGTTGGCTTTGCCTTTGGCTATCTAACCAACTACCTAGCCGACCAATGGAACATTGATTTTCTAGCTCAAACTCAGACCGCTCATGCTATGGGTAATACGCTCTTAGCAACAGCTTCAGCACTCGTGCTCGCCGGGTTAATGATTTATGCCTTGGGATCTAAGTACCTCACCAACTTCAAAACAAACACACCCGCCACTGATGGATAAACAGCACCAGAAAGGTCTTATTTAATGCAGGTAAATAAAGATACTTTAATGGTTGGCTTAGGCCTGCTACTTATTTGTCTAGGCGCTATGGTTAGCATTGACTTGCCGTGGAAAGGCAGCGCAATACCCATCACAGGGCAAAGCCTTGCGGTGCTGGTTGTAGGGTTTGTGCTAGGACGTAAACGAGGGCTGCTGGTCATTGCCATTTATCTGATTGCAGGTTTAGCTGGCTTGCCTGTGTTTGCCAAAGGCGCCTC
>DGAQ01000057.1:65688-66084 GCA_002382445.1 Porticoccaceae bacterium UBA4026
GCACTGCAAGAGAACGGATTTGGGGACAGCTTTGCCGAGGGTTTAATCGTCATGGCGATTGGAACTGCACTGATTTTAATCTGTGGCATTGCCCAACTGACCTATTTATACGGGCTTGAAAAAGCATTAGAGTATGGGTTTTGGCCATTTTGGCCAGGCGCGCTCGTGAAAATTATTTTAGGTGCAGTGATTATTTATTACATGCCTAAAGATGGAACTAGCAGCGGCCGAGAATAAAGGCTCTACTCCAGAGCTAATAGAGTATCGTGAGTCGATTGAATCAAATGTGCTATCCTTACTTAACAGCCACACCTTGATATATCTATTACACGTGCAGGGTTGAAACGAGAATTTAACGGATGAATATCCTCTTGTAGAAAATTGCATTTTTTAATG
>DGAQ01000057.1:66316-66572 GCA_002382445.1 Porticoccaceae bacterium UBA4026
TATACCCACGCTGGCTCAAGTACTTCAACCATGAACGTTAGCGTATCGGTTGTACATTCCTGCTCTATGGACTCCAGCCCAATGGCATTCGGAGCCTATGACGGTTTTGTCGCAAATGCTTCGACCGCTCTTGAAGCCACGGCCACGGTAGTTTCGACCTGCACCTCAGGCGCAGCGGCCCTGATCACTATGAATGCTGGTGCCTCCGCAGGATCAGGTTCGGCTGATGCGCCAGTTCGTCGAATGACTGCTGGAG
>DGAQ01000057.1:66812-67449 GCA_002382445.1 Porticoccaceae bacterium UBA4026
GCGTCACAATTACTTACTGATGCTGACACGATCACTGACACAGGCCCCTTGTGGCCTATTTTTTTGTTGCCTGGAGCCGGCATCGCAACCGCCACCTCTATTGGTCCGAGAGGTAATTGTTAGGTTTTAAGGTATCTGCGGCGGTTATTATAGTATTTCAGAGTAAAGTATACCTACATAGTTTATCGGTCTATCCTCCTGCTATATAGTAACTAAGCCTCTGTTTTTACGGGTTTTTTTATGGTCGTTATATTTATAGCCGTATAGGCACAATAATGGGTACAACCCCACTTGGCGCAAAGTACTTTTACTCTTAACAACTACTCTTCTTCCGACACGGTCTCTTCCCAATATGGCTATGCCCTCCTTAAAAAATCAGACCGCTTGGGACTACAACTTTAACTCATAGGAAAAACTGTTAGCTTGATTAACCATTGTGTGTTAGTGTATGCAGTATGAAAAAACCAGTAAAAGCATTAGGAAATGTAACTCGTCAGGCAAATAAAAAATTGCGTCGTGAACGTATATTTAATATAGCCAAGCGTCTAATAGCTGAAAAAGGTTTAGAAGACTTTACTATAAGTGAACTTGCCGAAGAGGCTGGGGTTACTACGCCAACGATTCACAACCTATTCGG
>DGAQ01000032.1:0-770 GCA_002382445.1 Porticoccaceae bacterium UBA4026
CCGAACGTGAAACATGCGTCAATCGCTTTTACGCCGGTATGAAGAGCCTCCGTAATATTTTGCCTTTCGAGCGCCGGAACTTGATCACTTTCAAGGTTTACTGGCTGTGTGTATTCCAGATCACCCTTCCCATCTATCGGCTGACCCAAACCGTCTATTACCCGGCCTTGTAAATCCCAGCTAAAACCACCGATCGATTTTTTAGATAAGATGCTTACTCTAGAACCTGGAGATACACCCTCGATGTTTTCGAATGGCATTAAAAACAACAAGCCCCCATCAAACCCAACAACCTCGGCTTGAATGCTTCTCCCGTGGCTATTTGGATCAATAACACATTGCGCGCCAATAGGCGCGACGATACCAACAGCCTCTACTGTTAAACCTACGACTCTCTTTACTCTGCCTATCCTAGTGTAGCTCGTTTTATCAAAATCAAAATCGAGACTAGCTTTTGCCTTAGAGAAATCAAATTCTGGTGTTTCGCCTGTCTTACTCATTGCTAAAAATTTTCTCAACTATTTCCGCCAGCCGATCCTCAGAAAAATCATTTATAGTTCTGTCGCTCATCTCAGCGTAAGTGCTACCTCTTGATAGTTTAGGGTCCATCACAAATTCTACTGAAGAAAATTGATCACGGAACGCCTCAGAATAATTCTCATAATCTTGCTTGGCTAATCCAACTTTAACTGGAGCATCTGCCAGTGACCCGATCGATCCTAAAATATCTGAAACCATACGCTCGATTGCGGCTTTTGACTCCGAAAGCT
>DGAQ01000032.1:921-7063 GCA_002382445.1 Porticoccaceae bacterium UBA4026
TTTGCGGCTTTTGACTCGGGAAGCTCAACCTTCAGCACAGCTTCGACTGCTTTTACAGTTAACGATTTAAGCGGAGCATAAAATTCTGATATGTCGCAGTGGCCTTTTTTAAGTGACTTTAAAAGCGCGTCCACCTCGTCTACTTTTGTTTGTAAGTTTCGCTCAGCCTCCGCCCTTCCTTCACAGAATCCTTTTTCAAATTGACCATCTATAGCTTCTTTAGACTCATCAACCTCTCGTGCAGCGCTCACATCGCCATTTCTCTCTTCTGCATCTTCTCCACCCGAATGAAGACCAATTGCAGGATTTTGGAGATCTCCTAAACTACTTGATTTTGAATTAGACAGTGGATTCCACTCTTCAAATTCACTATTAGAATCCGAGAATTTTGTCGAAAAGTCATCGCGCACAAACTCGGTTGCGCTCGAATTTTGCGTTCGATGAACAATGGAATTAGCCGTGAAAGGAACGTCAGACAAATTCATTTCCTCCTGTAGACAACATTATCTCGCCTTCTTCAGATAACTTACGTGCAACGCGCATAATTTCTTTCTGCGCTTTTTCAACTTCAGTGATACGGATCGGTCCCTGCGCTTCGAGATCGTCGAGAAATAGATCGCGCGCGCGCTCAGACATATTCTCAAGAAATTTTTCTTTAACCGCTTCGTCTGCGCCCTTCAGGGCCGGAATGAGAAGATCATTCTCTAAATCTCTAATGAGCGTTTGCATGCTCTTATTATCTAGCCCCCCGAGATTCATGAACGTAAACATATTCTCTTCTAGTTTTTCAGCTAAGTTTTTATCAAGTTCGTTTACAGACTTTAAGATACTTGACTCAACCTCAGAGCCAGAATATTTCAGTATTTGTGCTGCGGTTTTAACACCACCAAATGTCGCTGAACTAGTTCCTGACTTGTTCAAAAACTGTTCTCTTAAAACTTCTTCAAGGTGCGACATAGCACTTGGCTTAACGGCATCTAGAGATGAAACTCGTGCGATCACATCAGCGCGTATGTCCTCACTGAGAAACTTAAGTAACTCTCCTGCCGTATCATGCTCCAACACAGAAAGCACAACAGCTATGACTTGAGGATGTTCGTTCTGGATAAATTCATGGATTGATTTAGCATCCATCCATTGCAGCATCTCTAACCCTTTTAGCGATTCACCAGGCATTATTTTTCCTAAAACTGACGCAGCCTTTTCCTGGCCAAGCGCTTTATTAAAGACACTTTGGGTGTAGCCTAAACTCCCTATTCCTAAATTCGTTTTGCCTGAGGTTGAGTCTATAAATTCAGCTAACACCCCACTTATAACGTCTTTCGATAAGTTCGCGACGCTCGTCATTTTTTGACCAAGTGTTTGCACTTCCTTGGGCTCAAGGTGACGAAGAACTTCTGCCGCATGCTCTTCACCAAGCAGCAGCATTATTACGGCTGCCTTGTCTGTACTTGGCAATTTGGCTAGCTCTAGCTCAAGCGCCGTGGGTTCGGCAGGCCTATTACTTTCAATTTCGTCTTTTTTTTTCTTAGCCATGATAGTTCTCGAATACTTACTTTCTAATCATATCTTTAATGTTGCTAGCGACTTTAGCAGCATCATGGCCGGCCATTTGTTGTACATGAGCGACTTGATGTTCATAACTTGCGAATGCCTGTTGGTAGTTGCCACCTCCAGCATTCTGAGAAGAAGGGCCATCGTTCTTTTTAAGCATGTTCGCTAAGACTGGTCTCACAACAAACAAGAGCGTGAGAGCGAAAGCGATAACTATACCAATCATCTGAGCGATGAATTGTATTGATGAGTTTTCAAACCATGGTGTAGTGATTTCCTCAATCACCGTCGCTTCCATAAAAGGCGACCCGATGACTAACACTTGGTCGCCTCTTGCCTCGTCGAAGCCAACTGAGCTCTTTACTAACTCAGTTAGTTGTTCAACGTTTAGAGCGCCAATACGAGGAGTTTCTTCGCCGTCCACGTCTTCTCCAGCTACCCCATCAAGTACTTTCTGATTGATTACCACAGCTATCGAAAGACGAGTTATATTTCCGACAGCGTCCTTAGAATACTTGATCGACCTATCTAGTTCATAATTGCGGGTAGTACGGGTACTCGTCGGCTCTGATGTTTGGAGTGAAGGCTGCTCTATAGGATCTATCGCTTCGTCATTCGTATTATTAATCGCCGTATCATTTGGCGCTATGTTTGATTGAGCTCCCGGAATTCCGCCCACATTTGAGCCGCCACGGCTTCTATCAACAGACAACACCTCAGACCGTGAAATCGGCCCTCGCCCCGCTTCATCGAACACTTCTGAAGTAGTTTCGAACTCGGAGAAGTCGATGGATGCGTCTACATCAGAATTTACATTCTCTATGCCTACGATTGGCGCCAATAACTGCTCAATTCTTGCCTTATAATCACTCTCTATTGAGCGTTTATAAGTGCTCTGCATATCTGCCATTTTTAGTCCTGGCGACATACTCATGGTTAAAAGATTTCCTTGCTGATCGACGACCGAGACGTCCTCTACTGCTAAGTATGGAACGCTTGAAGATACCAAACTGGTGATCGATTGCACGTGTGCTTGGGTGACAATGCGCCCGGGGTGTCCAACTACAACCACAGAGGCCTTCGCGGGAACTCGATTCCGCACGTAAGAACTCTGACGAGGCGCGGCTAGATGGACCCTCGCCGTTTTAATTGAGGATATTTGGACAATGCTCTTGGCTAGCTCGTTCTCTGTGGCCGCCCTATAGCGTGCCTCCTCCATAAACTGGCTGCTTGTGAGTGAAGACTGGTCGTCCAGCATATTCATAGACTGGGCAGAGCTTGGGTCGGCAAATCCAGAGCTCGCAAGCATCATTCTTGCTTCATAGTATCGATCAGCCGGAACAAGAATATCGCCCGTACGGCTATCAAGCCTTGCAGGAAATGCCGAACCCGACAATAAGTCGAAAGCTTCGCTTTTTTCAGATTCCGGCATGTTTGGAAATAAGGGTCGGTAGTCGCCAGTATTTATCCAATTATATAGAAGGATTAGGGCAAATAGCGTCACTACCATGATGATTCCTGGCAGTGATCGCTGCAACAGAGGGCCTACTTGATTCCCTAGCTGCTGAGACTGTGACAGCGGATAATTTGCGTTATCCGCTGGGTAGGCTTCGCGTCTGTTTGCTCCTCCAAACCCCTCATTTGCATTTGAAAATGCCGGTCCTGGCAATGCTTCTTGTGCTGTGGCCATATTAATTCTCCGTGCTTAGGTCGATGCCTACACTCTGCCTAAACAGGCATATTCATTACTTGTTCATACGCTTGCAGCACTTTGTTACGCACTTGCAGTGTCGCTTCGAACGCCAAAGAAGATTTTTGCATTTCAAGTACGACTTCGGTTAGAGCGACGTCTTCGCCTGCCTGGTATGCATTACTCAGATTGTACGCACTTGATTGGGCTTCTGTGACGCTGCTCAAAGTGTCTGACAATAGTCGCGACATTTCTGCACCAAAGTTTGTCCTGTTGCCTACGGCGCCTGATTCAGTTGACTCAGATGTGCGCGCGTCAGTAATCTTTGACTGATAATCCCTTATCTGTGAAAGTAATGCGTTGGCTTCGGCCTTGATTTCCATTTTGCAGTATCCTTGTTATTTTGAGTTACACTCTTGCATAGGCTGTAGGTACAGCCATGCCGAGATCCCGCAGTTTGTTGATTTTGTATCGAAGTGTGCGTGGGCTTATACCTAATTTTTCTGCTGCTTTCTCTCGATTCCCGCTGACTGCCATTGCAGCCATAATATTCTGGTACTCGAGTTCATTGCGCAGTGAGCTTATGAGTAAACCATCCCTACGCTCCAAGCGATCTGCATCGTCATAGTCAGCGCGAACGTTGCTAACCGCGTGACGAGCAACTTCGTGACCCGAGTGCTGACCGCTTTGTGCTACTTCGCCTTCCTCTTCATCAAAGAGAATATCCTTCTGCTTGATCTCATTGCCATCGCACATAATTAATGCCCGACAGATGAGATTTTCGAGCTCACGAACATTTCCGGGCCAGGAATAGCTTAACAATACAGATTTCGCGCAGCTTTTTAGTTTTGGGAAGGGCTTACGAGAGTGTTTTTGAATGAGAACATACGCGAGCGCCTCAATGTCTTTTTTACGCTGATTTAGTGGCAGAAGCGTGAGCTTAAATCCGCTTAGTCGATAATATAAATCTTCACGGAACAGCTTTTGTGCCACCGCCTGCTTTAGATTGACGTTGGTTGCCGTTACTATTCTGACGTTCAGGTCGATAGGCGTGCTTCCACCTATACGTACTATTTTCTTTTCTTGGAGCACACGCAATAGCTTTGCCTGAAGTTCTAGCGGCATTTCCCCTATCTCATCCAGAAATAGGGTTCCTCCCTCCGCCTGCTCAAAATAGCCTTTGCTTATCTTATGGGCGCCGGTAAATGCGCCTTTTTCGTGCCCGAACAGCATGTCCTCTGCCAGGGAAGCGGGTATAGCTGCGCAATTTAAGGCAACGAAGGGCTGCGTCTCCCTCGATGACGATTCATGTATCACCTTTGCGATGATCTCTTTGCCGGCGCCCGTAGGGCCATTAACGAGCACCGGCACATCGGTCTTACCCACTTTGCAGGCGAGTTCGAATAGGGCAATGCTGCTGTCATCGACGAAGACAAACGGCTGTTCGTCATCGTATCTTTCGTCGACAGTAAATTCGTTTTCAAGCTGTATCATGTTTCGGCTCCGCTATGTTGCTTAGATATAGCAATTACTGGGCCAAAAAATTAAATCCTAATTAAAACAACATTTTAAGCCTAATTACGATGCGGCTTGTCCTTGATTTACAGAAAAATGTCCGCTTTTTTACAGCAAGCCTGTCCTAAAAATGACAATAGGTGTTGCGCCGTTAGAGTGCGCCGTTCCGAAGGGGGTACTAGAGGGTTGTGAAAGTAATGAGGTGAGCCTAAAGAGCGGTTTCTATCTGATATTTTTCGAGTTTTTGGATTAACGTAGTTCGCCCTATCTGGAGTAATTTGGCTGCCTTCGAGACATTTCCCTCGCTCTGGGTAAGCGCGACACGGATAAGGTTCGATTCGATATCGCCAAGGAGGTTTTTTGTGGCGATGCCTTCTTTTGGCAGGCTATCCATCGACTGAGACAGCCTGACGATTCGCTCGACCTCGCTCACGGGTTGGCTTAGTTTAGACGTTGTCTCTTGCCCTAGCTGGGCCATAAATGCAGGGGGCAGTCCTGGCTCGCTAGTCTCGTCCTCTTGCTCTTCTGCTCGCAGCAGCTCCGCCAATTGAGGCGGCAGATACGCCGCAGGAATCGTAGCCAGCTCAATGTCGGGTTCAGGAGAGAGTACCGAGAGCCGCTTGACCAAATTTGCGAGCTCTCGCACATTGCCCGGCCACCGGTATCTAGACAGCACTTCGATGCTCTTAGGCGTGAAGCTCATCTTGCGGTCGTCTGAATAAAGCGAAATATAATAATGACAAAGCTCAGCGATATCGGTTTGTCGATCGCGTAAGGGCGGAATAACAATGGGTACCACGTTGAGGCGATAGTAAAGGTCTTCGCGAAACTCTTTGCGGGCAACCATGCCCTCGAGATCTTGATGGGTGGCGGCAATGAGACGCACGTCAAAGGGGACAGCGCGGGAGGCCCCCACCGGCATGACTTCTCGCTCTTCCAACACCCGGAGAAGTTTAACCTGCAAATCAAGAGGCATGTCGCCTATCTCATCGAGAAAAAGCGTCCCTTGATCGGCTAATTGAAATCGACCAACTCTGTCTGCTATGGCGCCCGAAAACGCTCCTTTTTTATGCCCAAAGAGCTCGCTCTCTAGCAGTTGGGCGGGTATTGCTGCGCAGTTTATGCCTACAAAATTCTTCGCGCTGCGTGCTGACTGCCGATGTAGCTCGCGACTCACGACCTCTTTACCGGCTCCTGTTTCACCTTGTATCAAAATTGGAGCATCGGAATTAGCGCATAGGGCGATTAACCTGATCAGTCTAATTGCTTCGTCGCTACTTCCTATGAATGTCTTTTGGGCGGTCAATCGATTTACTACATCCATTAGAATTAAAAGGCGCAAGTATTGACAGCAACCTGCAGAATCAGCAAATACTGCCTGGC
>DGAQ01000024.1 GCA_002382445.1 Porticoccaceae bacterium UBA4026
TTACCGAGTCGACTAAGCCAAGAGCGACTGGTTGCAGTTGAACGGGTAACAAATTGACGAGTTGGCCTGCCTGTATTAACCAATAATTAATCGATTGATTAGCCTTTAAAATAACATCACTACAAGCAATACGCCGCTGCCAATGCTCTAGTTGAAGATTATCTCCAGACTGATACCACAGCCTGAAATCGTCTCGCCCCGCACCTTGCTGAAAAAACAGGCTGATAACCAGATTAGGTTTTCGCCCCTCAAGATCGCTAGAGCGGCGGCTCGACGGGATAATGTCATCGATATCATTGCGACCCTGATAGGCTAGGGCACAAAGACCGATCAATTTATCAAGACTCTCCAAAGATGCAAGACTACCTGGTATTTTGTCCAAGCCCATGGCCAGCCCTGCGCCTTTTATAGGAGCAATCAATAGTGGTGCCGTTTTACTCTTGGCAATTCGTTGCCATTTGTCTAGATCTGCGCATTGACGCTGGGTTATATCAGATATCTGGCCATTAGATGTCTCTTGCATTGCCTGCGCTAAAAGTGCGCTAAGTACGCCGCCATAAGTACTGTTTCTTGCCGCCAGTTCAAAGGCCTTAGCAACCATCCAGTCACCGAGACAGAGTGCCATATCCAGTCCGAAGCGCTCGTGAATACTTTGCTGCCCCCGCCGATGAGTGCTCGAATCGCTAATATCATCATGTAACAAAGAGGCGTTGTGCAGTAGCTCACAGGCTGCTGCCCAATGTAAATTATCTTGCTCGTTTAAACCTAGAGCTGTGCCGCTAGAGAGCGCGAGCTGGGCTCTAAAAAACTTTCCTGGGCGCTTAAAATGATACCGAGCAGCCTGAGCTAAACTACTGTCGAGATTAGGCATTTCACGCTGGTACAAGGCGCCAAGAGATTCCAACGACTGCTCTGTACTAATTTTTGTTGGGGACATGAGTAGTACCCTCATAAAATGTAACCTATAGATGATTACTTATTATTTTTATTAAGTCGGAAAAAAAGGGCCCGCAACACAGGCCCTTTCACTTACTGCGATACTAGCTACTACTCTGAATCAGCTACTGCAGCTGCCCAGATGATCACACCAAAGCCGATCTTATTTACAAAGTCGGCTAGGTTATAAACGATATTTAGCGTTGCTGGATCAGCGCCGCCACCCATATAGCCCACGAAGTACCCGATAGGATAGATAGACCAACCGATCGTCACACAGATAAGCATCCACTTATAGGCGTTCTGAACGTTAACATTTGAAAGCCCAGCATTGATCTGGCTAGCTTCACCCTTGAAGATTTCCCAAACGATGAATCCCCACCCAAGCATTGCAAGAATAAAGGCCAAAGTAACACCCATCATTCCTGTCTCACCAGCAAAGCCGAAGCCAAGCATCGCAATTGAGCCGAGTAACAATTTCCAGAATACACGAGCCGGAACTTTTGTTACTGCCGACAGAACCAAGTAGAATTCAACCATCAAAAGTGGCACTGTTAGGAGCCAGTCAATGTATCGTAATTCAGTTGGGGACGTTCCTGTAGAGACCCACACATCACGCATGTAAAAGTAATGAACTGCGGCTATCAGCGTAACCAAGCCTGATACTGTTAATGATGTCTTCCACTTTCCTGCAACACGATCGCGCTCTATAAAGAAAAAAGCTGTAGCCGCGACAAGCGCCATAGAAATTAGCCAAAAAGACATACCGACTGGGTCGGCGGACGTTAAGTTATAACTCATGTAAAACCCCTTACTTTTAAAGTACTATATTATGTATCAGCCTAACTCCTCCGGAGGATCATCAAGAGATACTCTGATTGCAGCCTTACCCAAATCATGCTTTCGCATAATATTGAAATGTATAAATACAGTGTTTTCCTGTGAGATTAGACTCTAGAAAAAAAGTAATCTGATTTTTATACAGATTGAACCGCAACGTTTATTCGTCTCAGACCCTCTATTGGATTACTTTTTATTTAATAAATATATTTTCAAAGTTCTTTGGGGTAGCCTAAGTGTCTAACAACACAATAATGAGGTTGCTGAGGTCTGTGACTAAAATTAAAATAAAGTGATTTAATAAACTTGATAACATCAGTTTTTGTATTGCCTTTTACGCGCGTCTCATCGGATTTTAAAGAGATACATGTACTTCCTAAACCTAAGAATATTTGATAATTATGTTCTCACCTACAAATACCAATTTTATTTTTACTTCAGAAACTACACCTGCGGTTTCAACCAATCTCAAGCAAAGCATTGATAGGGTGTTACCCCTGGTTGGCATAGCTGATGCTGTCAATGTGACTGATTCTCCCAATTCAAAAACACGATTATCCAGCCTGCTGGTTGCTGCTGGTATTAAAGAGCTGGGCTTAGACGTTATTTTGCAGTTGACCGGAAGGGACAGAAACAGAATCGCTATAGAATCTGAAGTCTTGGGCGCTCTCTCACTGGGCATCAATAAAGTATTGTGTTTGACCGGTGACAAACCCAGTGAAGGAGGCCCTCAGGTTGTTAACGAACTGGACAGTGCCGGAATAATGAAACTGCTGACTGGTATGTCAAATGGTAAGTTGTCAGATGGCACAGACATAAAAGAACCCCTACCTATTTATTCAGGTGCGGCTGATGACCTGTACTTGCAAAAAAACAATCCTGAAGCCATTAATTTTTTAAAAATAAAAATTGGTAATGGCGCTAAATTTGTTCAAACTCAGTATTGTTTTGATGAAGAAATCTGCACGTTTTATTCTGACCTACTCATGGCAAATGGGAAAACAGACAATTTGAAAGTGCTTATTGGCATGGGGCCTTTGAAGTCTGCAAAGCAAGCTTTGTGGATGAGAGAAAACCTTTGGGGCGTTAATATTTCAGATAATATTATTGCAAGATTAGATGCCTCTAATAATCCCAACAAAGAAGGTCTAATGATTTGTCATGAACTCATCAGTAAACTTATGGATCTTCCCGGTATAGACGGCGTTCATCTAATGGGGCCAAATTGCGAACATGACTCAGCGGAAATCATAAAACTATTTCGTTAGACAAAGAGAGTGGGTAAACCACTTAGTTACAAGATCTTATACAGAGCCTTTGATAGATCGTTTGCCGTCTTGTATAAATTATTAAGACTGTGCTGTCGATTATTGAGAAAAGAAAACCCCAAATTATTATCCAAATCACCAAAGGTCACTTCGCCACCAATACCGGTATGACCAAACATCCGAGATTTCGATCCAATGGGTGTCAGCGGCGCATTGAGCATATAGCCCAAGCCGAAATGGTAGGGTAACCCAAACAATACGGTATCTGGGCCTTTGGAGTGAACACTAGAGATCTGTTCGATGGTCGTGGGGGTCAATAATCTAAAATTATCTCGCTCGCCTCCGTTAGCCATAACACCATACAGTTTAGCTAGACTAGCAGCGGTTCCATGACCGTTCGCCGCAGGGACCTCCGCCAAACGCCATTCTGCGCTATTGATCTCATCACCTCCGTCCAACCCTCGGGCGGCAAATGCAACACTGTAATCGCCACTGTTGACCGCGCCTTTTACACCACGTAACGACCTAGACAAAAGTATGTCCGGGATATAAGAAATCAGTTTTAAAACTGCAAGAGTGGATTTGTTATCCAACATCAGGGTATCTGCGCAACGCGACAGGTCAGACTCATCAACACCGATCTTAAAATCAATCCCTAAGGGCTTAGCTATTTCTTCGCTAAAATAAGTACCCACTGAGCGGCCGTCTATCCGGCGAATGACCTCACCTACTAGCCAACCAAATGTGAGGGCGTGGTAACCCTGAGACGCCCCTGGTTCTCTAAAAGGTGCCTGTGCGGCCAACAGGTCAGTAAATTTTTGCCAATTTCTCCACTCGGCTATTGGCAGTTCTTCTTGGAACCCAAACATACCCGCTCGGTGACATAAAAGATCTATGACCTTAGTGTCTTGTTTACCATTACACCCATATTCAGGCCAATAATGAGACACCTTTTGATGGATATCTAGCAGGCCTTGCTCTATTAATCTTGCCGCACAGGTAGCGACCACCCCTTTTGTCACAGAAAAAACATTAACAATAGTATTTTCCTGCCAGAGTTTCGTTTTTTCCCTATCTTGATGGCCGCCCCATAGATCAACAACCATTTCTCCCTGATACTCGATGGCTAAAGAAGCGCCGATTTCAAAACCAGACTCAATAGCTGATGAAAATATTTCACCTACCTTGTCAAACCGGGGGTCACAGTGCCCGCCAATGCCTGCAGTATCCATTGCTTTCATCCTTATTTTTAGTATAAAGCTTAAATCTACTATGTCCGATGACGACGATAACTAAAGTGGTCTTATTGAGACGGCCAACCCTAGCTAAAGTAGCTTAAAAATTATTTCCGCGTCAGAGAAAGAATTTCCCCAGGCTTTGGAGCGGTAAAAAAATTAGACGCCTTCCCGCGGTCATCCAACGCCTTCTTAAGCTCTTCTGGTGGTGATTTGACTGGCTCATCCGTCAAAATAAATGTACCCCAGTGCATACCAAATGAACGCGGAGCCTTTAAGTCTAAGGCTACCTGAACAGCTTCAGCTGGATTGACATGCTGGGTTCGCATAAACCATCGAGGCTCATAGGCACCTATAGGGATAAATGCAACATCAGGTACGCCCAGTGTCTCTCGAGTCTTCACGAAATCCTTGGAGTAACCCGTGTCACCCGCATGGTAGAGAGACAACGTTGAGCTCTTTATAAACCAGCCACCCCATAAACTGCCATTGCGACCGGTAATGCCACGACCTGACCAGTGTTGAACCGGCGTAAAGGTAAACTCCGTTTTACCCAGACGGATATTTTGCCACCACCTGAACTCCCGTACATTTCTTAGCCCTTGATCTTCCAGTAGGCTTTTATCACCCTGGGGAGCCAAGATGGAGAGTTCCGGGTTGGTCCCTTGTAAGGCTTTTAGGCTTGGGAGATCAAGATGGTCATAGTGATTATGGCTTATAACGACCACGTCAATTGGCGGAAGATCCGCGAGGGGAATAGACGGTGGAATCATTCGTTTTGGGCCAGCCCAAGCAACCGGGGAAGCTCGCTCTGAAAAAATAGGATCAGTCATAATAGTCAGATCGCCATTGTTTATTAAAAAACTGGCATGTCCTATCCAGACTGCGTAATTAGTCGATGAAGATTCAAGGTTCCGCCAATCATCAGACTGCTCTATCTGAACCCTCGGAGGAGATTTTTCCTTAGTCATTCGCCATTGTATAAACTCGCTAAACGTCTTCTTAGACGCCGTAGAGTCTTTATTAACGAAGGTTTCAGCCATAGAACATGACTGTAGTATGAGGGCAAAGAAAAAGGCCCAAACGCGATAAAGCCATCGATTTAATGACAGTGAGTTCAGACTCGGATTCACCCTATATCCTTATTTTTTAATAAGACTCTGATCCAGTGATACGACCTGAACAGACTTATTGGACTTATCACCACCAGTCCAGGACAGAATCACACGATCACCGAAGGCCACCATTTGAGGAAGCCCTGCTAGGTGAGTAATACCAATATTTGTAGCAACAACCGATGGGCCAAAGTGACCGCTGCCGTCAAGATACCCCAACCTCAACTCACCTTTGGTTCCCTCGGTGAACGTCATCCAACTCACTATAAAGCCGCCATCTTCTATCGCAGCTAAACCTACCTGGCCTAGCACAGAATCACCACTACTTATCTCTAAAGCAGGCATAAAAGTATCAGAGTTTTTCTCAGAAACCGCCAGCTTAACCTGACCGTAGCCTTTAGCTTCTGTATACCAAGCCACTGCTGTACGCCCTGCACTGGCTGCGACGGAAGGCCCATTCACTGGACATCCCGCGATAAGCCATTGATCTGAGGCTACGGGCTTTGACTCCGACCAGTTTCCATCAACCATTCGTGAGTAATAGATATCTCTATGCTCGTCCTCAGTGCGGTTTCTAAATACCACAATCGCGCCATCGTCTGTCTGAGCTATATCTGTCTGGCAACAATCACAGACTAACCCATCAATTATTTGAGGCTGAAAAAGTGCACCCTCAGCCGTTATCTTTGTAGAGCGCAAAGTCATACCCGTATCAGACTTCGTTGCTTGTGACCCATGATCCGCGTGACTGCCACCAACCATCTTGCGGCCGTCTAGCCAGACCAGCCCGACGTCTTGATCATCTGTAAAAAAACTGACAAATCCGTGTTCGCTGAGGGTTCCGTCCAGATGAGGAGTGAGCGAGGTATTCCAGGTTATCCCTCCGTCAGTAGAGAGTCCTATAACAACATCATAGGCAAAAACGCTAGGGTCCCTCATCACTAGCCAATGGGCCGCCCAAAGAGACTCTGACAGCTGTACTACTGAAGGAAAATCAGCGCGATTGACTAACCAATCACTACCTCGGCCAACCTCGACAGGCTCCGACCATTGTGTTTGATCCCAGCGCGAATACTCCAGCGCAACTGAATCTTCGCTGACTTTCATCCAACTCAAAATCGGCACGCCGTCAAGATCAAGACTTAAATTAGGTGATACTGACCCCACCCCTGCCGGCGATGACCAATCTACCACAACAGCATCAGATAGCTGAGATTGATCACTGCAGGCAACGCCTATAATAGAAGTAACCATTAGCAACAAAAAGCCAAATAACCGGCTGCGTATAAATCCTAGCACTGATGATTGACGATTCAAGATGAACTCCTTTTAGTTGCTCAGTTAATCTGATCTATTGCCACAGATCCTATTACCTATTACCTATTACCTATTACCTAATTACCTATTACCTATTACCTATTACCTATTAATCTCTAATTAACGGCCGAGTCAGACAGGTTGGTCCACCCTCACCTTTTCTACTGATCTCCAACCCTTGGAATGTTCGCACCGAACACCCCGCGCGCTCTAGCCCAGCCTTAACGCCTGGAAGATTTTCCAGCATCACGGCTGACCGCGGTGCAATAGCAAGAACATTACAACCCATTGGCAGATATTCCTCCTCGGGCACATCGACAAATCTTACGCCTCTGGCCTCTAGCCACGCAAGGAATTCCTTTGGCATAAACGGCCTATAAATCAACGCTAAATCTTGGTCAATGGGCGATATAATTGACATTAAATGCAGTACATCATCCGGGTGTTCTGGGTCTGGTAACACAACCACATGAAGATCTACCTCATCTCCCAATATAGCCTGCAGTTGTCTAATGCCTTCTTTGTTTGTCCGTGGCCCTAAGCCCACCGCTGCGTGATGTTCGTCTATCCAAATGAAGTCTCCACCCTCGAGGGTGCCAGGCGCCGTAATCTGTCCCGCAATACTGTGGCCAAGGGCTTCATACACCGCAACATTTACAGCGGCCTCTGGAGTTCTGCTAGCCCGCCCCATATTGCAAAGAATTAATCCTTTCGGGCTGACTAAAACATTATCTCTCGGATAAATACTATCGATAGTAAGGTTTTCATGGGCGGGCAAATCAACAACCTCTGCCCCAGAGGTCGCTATAAACTGCCTGAAAAGAGCAAATTCTGCATTGGCGTCTTCGAAATCTGGCATAGAGTGGAACCTTAGGGGTCGCCATTCTTTGGCTAGCTTTTCTTGACTGACAAAAGCATGTTTAGGATTGCGCACAGCAATCTGAACTAAGTTCGAATATTCGTTAAATTGTGGCATTTATTTAGTCTCTGGAGTCTTCTCGAACAAGGGCATAAAAAGGCATGCCAATCATTATCAACATAAAGGAATAAAATACAATCTCCGCGCCCGCTCCCCATATAGCAAAAAACGAGTATAGAAAGGCGGCACTTGAAAGTGCTATGGCACGATTTCTCTCTGGACTTGCTCTATCTCGCTTAAGAAAATAAAACTCAGCGACGGCTGAAAAAGCGTAGGCCATCAAGGTAGATAAGGTAGATAGCATTGCCATAAAAGTAAAGGCAGCAACCAGCCCTTTGGTGTAGTTCAGTAACAGTAACAGAGAAATAAAACCTCCCGACACCAGAAAAGAAAAAATTGGCGTACCCGACTTACTCAAACTTAAAAATTTAATCGGCAGGAGGTGATCTTTGGCGGCTGCTAAGGGTACTTGGCCGGCAGTAAAGGTATTGGCGTTTAAACTACCAAGGGTTGATATCAGCGCTCCTATAGTGATAACAGCCCCTCCAACAGGACCCATTAGCTTAGTTGCCGCTAATGAGAAAGGCGCTGTTGATCCCATTAATTCTTCAGCAGAAACGACGAGCGCAATCGCCACGCTAACCAAAAAGTAAATAATCAGCACTGTGAAAACTGATGCCATCAAAATACGTGGAATCATCTTGTCCGGTTCGGCCATATTATCAGCAGGTACAGTCGCCGTCTCGATACCCACAAAAGACCACATAACCAAGGTCGTTACGGTCGCCAACAGGGCTATTGGATGAAGCTCAGTAGGATTGAGCGGTGGCAGGATTTCAGGATCCATATTGGCGAAACCCAACACAATCATTAAGAGCAATGGTAATATTTTCAGGACAGTTGTTACTACCTGGAAGGTTCCGCTACCTTCAACGCTGCGAATATTAAGGCCGATGACCGTCCAAATAAGAGCGAGTGCAGCCAGTAACGACAATACACTCGAGTCGGTGATTGTCGGCAAAAATACACCCAGGTAACCTACGAAGGCAATAGCAATACCTGCGACTGCAGAGATGCAAGCAATCCAGTAGGTCCAAGCCACTAAGAAGCCTGCAAAATTACCCAAACCTGCCTGCACATAAGCGTAGGGGCCTCCCATTTTGGGGATTCGCCTGACCAGACGGGACAAAGACAACGCAACCAGCAAGGTGCCGGCCCCTGCGACTAGCCAACCAGCAAGGCCCAACATGCCATAGGGCGCGAGAAGCGTCGGCATCATAAAAATGCCGGAACCAATTGCGCAACCGACGGCTATTGACCACCCTCGCCAAAATCCTATTTCGTTACCCGACCCTTTTTCCAGTCCTGCTTGCATGCCTATACTCTCTTATTTTTGGAGTACCCTAACAGGGGTGAAAAATAATACAAGCATGACGTTAAAGCCCGGTATAGGAAACGATGTGTGTATCTGAAGTAAAAGTAATTTATCATCAGATAATAATGATAATTGAGTTAATTGATAACTAATGTCTAGCCAAACTACGTTACCAAAAATACTGACTTTAGTGTTGATTTTGGTGGCTGCAACCTTAATGTTTTCGCCTTTCAAATCAGACATACAAGATTGGCTCACTCTTGAGGCTAATGCGCACATCAATGAGCTAATGGCCCGCCCTAATAATTATCTAATGTCAGAGCCAGAACCTATTGCAGGAAAATCAGCAACCGCCTCACAAACAGCCGCCAACCCGTTGACCGACGAAAACTCAACTTTGGATCTATGGTTTGATCGAAGCCAAACCCAAGCATTAATAGTGCAACGGCAAGGAAAAGTTGTCTATGAACGTTACCAGGCAGACGCCGAACGGGGTCTGAACGTTAACGGCATGTCTATGGCTAAAACTATCATCGCAATACTTGTAGGGGTGGCTATTGATGATGGTTTAATTAATTCTGAGACCGACCTCATTAGCCTTTATCTACCCGAGCTGATGATTGAACAAGACGCGCGAGTAGAAATAAGGGATCTTTTAAGGCATACATCGGGAATTCAATCCACTAATAGGGATATCCGAGCCACGTTAAATAACAAATTATTAGACCTTGCCAACAGGGAGCTTTCGTTCAGTGGCGACAGAGGCTTTCGCTATGACAATATAAACTACCATCTCTTAACGCTAATTCTTCAGCGCCTCTACCAAAAGCCTATCAACGAACTCATTGGAGAAAAGGTTTGGCGGCCGCTTGAGCTAGAGGGTGCCTCTATAGTCACTTCCGCAGGATACTGTTGTTTATTTGCCACCGCACAATCCTGGTTAGCAATAGGCAACCTCTACCTGAACCCCACCAATACCCTTGTATCAAAGAGCTGGTTAACCAAAATGGTAAAGGATGTCTTGGTGCCCAAATCGTTCTATGTGCAGTCAACAGGCAAGTCCGTCGGCAATTCCTATGGGTATCATATTTATGGAGGCTTAGAGGATTTACCTGGGGTTTTCTGGATTGAAGGTATGGGACTGCAAGTCATTATGATTAATCCAACAACACAAACCATTGTTGTGCGTTTGGGTGGAATTCCAACGGGTTTAAATCGCAACTCTAATCGTGGAGACCCTTCCATCATTGGACCTCTATTAGACACCCTATCTGCTAGCACTCTTTAAAAGACCACTTCTCGCTCAAAACATTTTAATCAGAGGAATTTAAAAGGTCGATAAAACCCCCATCCATTATCCGAACAACCATTTTCTATGCATTTTAGACATTATTGGTCTATTTTCATTATATGGGTCTAATTTATGATGAATTCACACTATCACCAACGGATTCTTTGCCCATAGAGAGAATTAATGATAAATAGTTTATTCATTAACGATCAAAAGTTATTCACCCTTTAGTTAAAGTCTAGTGTAAGGTACGAGTTAGGTCTTTTTTTCGGTCAGTTTATTACTAAAACCCGTGCTGGATGGAGAGGCTTAGTTAGATTGAAGTGAAAGTAATAGCACGAAATAAATACTATTATACAAATTACAGGGGTTTATTATGCACAAGACATCATTTCGTAAAATTATCAGTAGTATGGCCATTGGCGTTGCCGTCGCATCTAGCGGTGCCTATGCAGCAGAGCTTGAAGAAATCATCGTAACAGCCAACAAACGCGCAGAAAATTTGCAAGACGTTGCCATTTCCATGTCCGCAATTAGCGGATCTAAAATTGAAGAAGCCGGCCTCCATAGCTTCGGAGAACTTAGCGCCTACATACCCAATCTATCAATCACTGAAAATGCTGTGAATACCATTATTGGTATGCGCGGAGTTGGCATTGGTGCCAACCAGTCGTTTGAGCAATCTGTCGGCATTTACGTTGATGGTGTGCATTACGGTAAAAGTCGCCAAACGAGAACAGGTTTATTTGATCTGCAACAAGTTGAAGTGTTGCGTGGACCTCAGGGTATCTTGTTTGGCAAGAACACTCTTGCTGGCGCAATCAACGTAACCTCAGGAACACCAACTGTTGGTGATGAGTTTGCCGGTAAAATCTCGGTTAACAAAGAGTCTAATGGAGGGCAAACAGTCGAAGGCAATATATCTGGTTCATTGTCAGATACCTTTGCGGTACGATTTGCCTATAAAGACCATCAAGATGATGGCTTTACAAACAACTCACTTATGGCAGGAGCAACGTTTGTTGGTGAGCCTACCCCAGGTGCTGTTCAATCGACTTTCCCCTCTACCGATGAAAGCATGTGGCGTCTAAGCGCAGTTTGGGAGCCTAATGACAGCACCAGCGTTGAGTTAAAACATGCGCAAAGTGACCATGTTCGGGTTGGTGGAACAGGCGTAGTCACCACCTTCTCCCCTCTAGCTAATATAGCCTCCTCCAACGCTCTAATGTATGGAACGATGGGCGCTGTCTATCCGGCATTAGCCGCAGCGGTTGCCGCAGGTGTCCAAGATGGCTACCGTGATGCTATTTCTTTCGGTGGTTGTGACCTTGCAGCGTCAATGGGTCGCTCGCATAAAGTGTGCGATGACGGTGGTGAGATGCCTGAAGGTACAGACACAAGTACCCAAGACACTTCATTAAAAATTGAAGTGGAACTGGCCAACGGTTACACCCTTAGTTCGGTCACTGGAATGAACAAGTACGAATACGAAGACGGTATGGATGCTGACTGGTTACCGGTTCGGTTTATTGGTCGAAGTGATATTTCCGACTATGACCACACAAGCCAAGAGTTCCGCATCTCCTCCCCTGTCGAAGATGATTTTTCTTGGGTAGGTGGTCTTTATATTGATGATCAGGAACAATTAATTAATCGCTTAGTGGCCGTGGATGCCACCTTTGGTATTCCAGGTACAATGCCGTACATCCTCGGAGTGCCAGGGCTGGATACTTTCTTATTCTTCCCGCCTGCCACCGCTGCCTTTTTTGGCCTTCCCTTTGGTTTAGAGGGAGTGACTAAGTTCCAATCAGTCGGTCGTATCTCCAGTTGGCAACAAGAGACCGAGTCTTGGGCTGTATTCTTCCAGGGTAAATATAACCTGACTGATAGTTTGACATTAACCGCAGGTCTTCGTTATACCGAAGAAGACAAGACTGCTTCTGCCAAAATGAACCTTACCACGGGGTCTACTGGACTAACTACTCCTAATCCGTCTCCATTGTTAGGTGCCCTTATGGCTTCTAGTTTCGCGTCTTGGGACCATGACTTTACTGAAAGCCGATCAACAGACCAGTTAATGCCTGCTGCGAATCTGGAATGGGCACAGTCTGAAGACAGCATGTTCTATGTTAGCTACTCAGAAGGTTTCAAGAGCGGTGGATTTAATGCGGTAGATGATCAAAACCCTACGTTTAATGCTGATGGAACGACCAACCCAACGGAACCCGGACTTGGTTTTGAGTATGATGATGAAACCGCAAGCTCCTTTGAAATTGGTGGAAAACACAGCCTGATGGATGGCGCTATGACCCTTAACTGGGCTTGGTTTGACAGTACTTACGAAGATCAGCAAGTATCGACCTTTGTTGGTCTGGGCTTTGTGGTAACCAACGCCGCGTCAACCGATGTTACTGGTGTAGAAATCGACATGAAATGGCAAGCGACTGATAATCTGCGATTAGGTGCTAACTTTGCAATCATGGACGGCAAGTACGGTTCATACCCAGGTGCTGGTTGTACTGCAGCGCAAGCTTCCGGGTTACTTGGTCTAGGCACACTTACCGCTGATGATGGTCAAAACCATTCATATGACGGATGTACTGCCAAGTTTAATCCAGGCAATGGTGCACAAACCGGTTCGGGCGCACAAGATCTTGCCGGCGGACAGGTAGGGACTGACTACAACGGCTCATTGACTGCTGATTACGCTAGACCCCTATCTAATGGTGTGGTCTGGTACACCAGTGTTGATGTTAACTTCACCGATGGCTTCTTTATGGCCGGCGACATGGATCCGATTGATTACTCAGATGGTTTTGAGAAGGTCAATGTTCGTACTGGACTTCGTGGCGACAATTGGAACATTATGGTTTATGGTAAAAACATCACTGATGAGATTACACCGCAAGGTGCCTTTGATATTCCCCTGGCGGCTGGATCTCACGCGAGATACATGACGCCGGGTGAAGTATGGGGTATGCGTCTTAGCTTCGACTTTTAATGTTTTTAGAAGGGTAATAAAAAAGGACGGGTTTCCCCGTCCTTTTTTATTTATCTCAAATGACCGCTCGGTCGCGAATACCACATTTTAACAAGTTTGTACCCCTAACTTTTTAAACAGGCCCAAATACATTGTCTCCCGAAAGACACGTCGAAAGCTAAAAAGTTCCTGGCAACCCCTGCCATCTTCATCTGAACCCCATTCGCCGACGTGAGACTTTTTAATTTATAAAAATCTTCATGTATATTCTGTATGGTTTTTATAGGTAAAGTGACGATCACCGGCACAGAACGAAAAAGCTTAAGTTGTACTCGTTCCAAGAAAATGATAAATAGGCGTTTGTATATCTGTAAAATCTACTGAATACAAAAATAAATCACAGGGGTCATTTATGAATAACAAATCATTTCGCACACTTAGCGCGTTAGCAGTCGCTATCGCCACAGCTTCTAGCGGTGCCCATGCAGCACAGTTGGAAGAAATTATTGTAACTGCGCAAAAGCGCGCAGAAAGCTTACAAGATGTTCCCATTTCAATGGTAGCAATAGAAGGCTAAAAAATCGAAGATGCGGGCATTCACAGCCTTAGCGGCTTGTCAGAATTTGTACCTAACCTTGGAGTTTCAGAAAATGCGGTTAACAGCATTATTTCTATGCGTGGAATTGGCGTTGGAGCCAATCAATCTTTTGAACAATCTGTAGGTGTTTATGTTGATGGTGTCCACTACGGCAAAAGCCGGCAGGTAAGAACGGGCCTGTTTGACTTGGCTCAAGTTGAAGTATTGCGAGGACCCCAGGGTATCCTCTTTGGCAAGAACACACTCGCGGGTGCTATAAACGTAACATCAGCATCAGCTGAAGTTGGTCAAGAGACCAGCGGTAAATTTAACATCAGCCGTGAGAGCCATGGCGGTCAAATAATGGATGCGGCTGTCAGCGCATCACTGTCAGACACTTTGGCGATAAGAATTGCTGCAAGAGATCGCACAGATGACGGCTATATGTCGAACGGCTATGCCGCGACAGGAATTTCTGCAATGCCTACCACCGATGAAAGAATGTGGCGCATCAGTGCAACCTGGGAGCCAACTGAAAATACAACAGTAAAAATAAAGCATGGCCAAAGTGATTATGTGCGATTGGGTTCCACTGCTGTAATTACCACCCTCGCACCTTTACCCAACATCGCTCAGTCAAATGCTCTTATGTATGCAGTAATGGGAACCTACCATCCTACTGTGGGTGCTAACGCCGCAGCGGGCGTAGTCGATCCATATCGAGATGCAATTTCACTAGGCGGTTGTGCTTTAAGAGAATCCTTAGGCCGCAAAGCCTGTGAAAATGGTGAACGACCCGAGGGAACAGATACACAAACTTCTGACACTTCAATGAACATCAACATTGACCTGGCGAATGGCTACACCCTAACGTCAGTCACTGGAAACTCTGGTTATGAATATGAAGATGGAATTGATGCTGACTTCTTGCCTGTTCGGTTTATCGGTCGCAGTGACATCTCTGACTACAACCAAACAAGTCAGGAATTTAGACTTGCCTCGCCAGTTGATCAGCGCTTTTCTTATGTGACTGGTGCTTATTGGCAAACACAAACACAAGAGATTGATCGGACGGTAATAGTTGACGGTACTCTTGGTGTTCCTGGATTTATGTCTGCAGTCACCGGCTGTACTAGCTTTCTGAATGTGCCTGCAGCTGCTCTTCCTCCTGGTTATTTCTGCATCGACGGTGCGACATCGTTCGATCAAGCCGGCCGAATTGTAAACTGGAAGCAAGAAACTGATTCCTGGGCAGTATTCTTCCAAGGCAAGTATGACTTAACCGATACCCTTAGCGTGACCGCTGGACTTCGTTACACTGAGGAAGATAAAGAAGCTGTCGCCACAACTGATCTAACCGCTAGTGCGACTGGGCTAGCTACGCCAAGCCTCAACGGGGCATTAGCTGCCATAAACGCCGGTGCCTTTGGCGTTTGGGCTCACGCGTTTGACGAGAGTCGGTCTACCGACCAGTTGATGCCTGCTGTGAATCTGCAGTGGCAGCGATCTGAGGATAGCAAGTTCTATGTCAGCTACTCTGAGGGATTCAAAAGTGGTGGATTTAATTCTGTAGGTGACCAGAATCCTGCTTTTGCAGCTGATGGTACCGTGTTGCGAACCACACCTGGAGTTGGCTTTGAATACGACGACGAAACGGCAAGTTCTTTGGAAGTCGGTGGCAAACATACGTTGCTAGATGGTGCCATGAGCATCAACTGGGCCGTATTTGACAGCACTTATAAGAACCAGCAAGTTTCTACCTTTGTTGGCTTAGGATTTGTGGTTGCCAATGCTGCCTCTTCAACCGTCCAAGGTATGGAAGTAGAAGCTCTCTGGCAGGCAACTGATAATCTAAGGTTGGGAGCCAACCTAGCGCTATTGGATAGCCGCTACGACAGCTTTGATGCTGCTGGTTGTACCGCAGTGCAGGCATCTGCCCTACTAGGGTTGGGAACTATTACTTCAACTTCAGCTGTAACCTCAGCTCTTGGCTGTCAAGCTCAGTTCAAAGGTGATGGAACTCAGGGTGGTTCAGCGCAGGATCTTTCTGGCGGCCAGCAAGGTGCTGATTTTGGTGGTTCATTAACGGCTAACTATAGTAAGGCGATCAATGCTGACATGATGTGGTTCGCCGCTGTAGATTACAACTTCACCGACGGTTTCTACATGACTGGCGATCTTGACCCTATTGATTATCAGGATGGGTTTGAGAAGTTAAATGTGCGCTTTGGCTTACGTGGAGAGAACTGGGATATCATGGTTTATGGTAAGAACGTGACTGATGAGATAACCGCGTCCGGTGCAGCTGATGTCCCATTAGCGTCTGGCTCGCACTTCCGTTACATGGCGCCTGGTTCGACTTGGGGTGCTCGTTTTGGTTATAGCTTTTAGTCGACAACCAAGTGTGCTTTTAAATAGTATAAAAAAGGACGGGGAAACCCGTCCTTTTTTTATCCTCTCATTATAAGTGACCAGCCAGTCCAACAACTCAAAATTCAGCAACTTAACGCACTTCCCTTGCCATAAGGCCCCACCTTAAACAAGCACCCAAATATACCAATTCATATAATTAATACACTCCAATTTGAACTTTTTTTAAAGTTTAATTTATTGCATATTATGGAAATATATACTACTGTCGCGCCCGAAATTTATGCAAAACCATATAACTCACGGGGATCTTCAATGAACAAGAAACTATTTAGTGCGTTAGCTATCACTATCGCCACCGCTTCGAGCAGTGCTTACTCAGCGCCACTTGAAGAAATTATTGTCACAGCCAATAAGCGTGAACAAACTCTTCAGGATATTCCTGTGTCAGTTTCAGTGACAAGCGCAGAACAAATCCAGCAGTCTGGTATCGTGGACTTGATCGATTTACAAAGCGCTGTTCCTACTTTGAGAGTAAGCCAGTTACAAAAAACGTCGCAAACTAATTTTATTATTCGTGGTTTTGGTAACGGCGCTAACAACCCAGGCATCGAGCCTGCGGTAGGCGTCTATATCGATGGCGTATCTCGCACCCGCTCTGCAGGAGCCATGGCCGATTTACCTACTATTGAGCGTGTGGAAGTATTAAGTGGCCCACAATCGACATTGTTTGGGAAAAATGCGTCAGCCGGTGTGATCAGTATGACCACTAAATTGCCTGAAAGAGATTTTGGCGGCAGTGTTGGAGTGACCGTTGGAAACTATGGATCTAAGATACTCAAAGGCACCGTGACTAATGCAGTCACCGATACCGCTTCGTTTAGATTATCAGCCAGTGTTAACAAGGCTGATGGTTATGCAACCAATCTTACCGATGGTAGTAGCTTAAATGGTCGTGATCGATCGGCCATACGAGGACAATTATTACTAGAGCCATCTGATGATCTGACTGTACGAATCATCGCGGATTATAATTCAATGGATGAAGAATGCTGTATAGCAACTTCTCTTGTTGATGGCTTTACTTCCGGTTTAACCGCCGCTTTAGCCGTGGCAAATGGGTACGGGTTCGCTCCAATTGACCCCTTCGCACGAGAGTCTTACATGAATGATAGTGCCGATGGTACTAAGAGACCTCGCAACCAACTAACAGGTAAGGGTCTATCTGTACAGGTTGATTGGAATCTTGATTTTGGTACATTGACATCGATTACAGCCAAACGGAATCAAACATCTGATACCACATTTGATGCTGATTTCTCAGGAGCTGACTTAGTGGCTGAAAACCGAGCAGATCAAGAGTTCGATAGCTTCACACAAGAAATTCGCCTGACCTCAAATGGTGATGGTCCAATGCAGTGGATGGTCGGTGGATACTATTCTGAGCTAGATGTTGATCACTTTAGAAATGTTACCTTTGGTACTCAGATCTATCCTTTTGCCGACACTCTAGTCACGGCAGGACTGTCTCAAGCGATTGCTGCACAAGCCGCAGCAGGATATATCGCGGCAGGTGGCCCTCCAGCGGGCGCTGAGGCGTATGCCGCTGCAGCTGTTGCCGCTACTTTAGGACCTGTAGGCGGATCTGGGATTAACTATGTGGGTGCAGCTTTTGGCGTTTGTGTCGTCAATGCGGTGGCCTGCTCTGATATTTTTTATGTCCCAGGTACTGGATTACCACATGAAGCCTATACAATGGATAATAAATCAACATCGTTTTTTGGCCAAGTTGATTATGACCTTTCCGACAAACTAACGGCAACGTTCGGTCTAAACTACACAGATGACAAAAAAGATGTCGTCTCAGACGTACGAGTGGTTGATGCTTTCGCCGCTTTACCATTTGAAGCTGCTGGACTGGGCGCATTAACAGGGTTGCAATTCTTTAAACCTTTCGTTAACTATCCTAATGCCGACGAATCAGGTGATTTTGATTCGGACGATCTGACTCATACTTTGCGTCTTGCTTATTCAGCGGATGACGACACCACGGTTTATGTCAGTCACTCAACAGGTTTCAAAGCAATCTCTGTTAGTCTGACTGTAGATGCGCGAGACTTGCGTTCTGCAGATCCTGAAGAGGCTACCTCACTCGAATTCGGGATTAAAAAATCATTTGACAACGGTTATGTCAACATCGCTTTATTTGACCAATCAATCAAAGGTTTTCAGTCCAATGCATTTACCGGAACTGGCTTCAACCTGGTCAATGCAGGCGAGCAAAGTCACAAAGGTATCGAGTTTGATAGTATGCTTTCTGTGTCTGAGAATCTTGTTCTTCGTCTCTCAGTCTTGGCGCTAGATCCAGTCTATGATGAATTCTTGAAAGGTTCATGTGATACCACTGGTCTGGCAGCTGCTCAGTATCAATGCCCTGAAGGTCAACGCTTTACAGATCTTTCTGGATTGACTCCATCAAGCGTGCATGAGTTAAGTGCCAACGCCAATGCCGTGTATTCTTTTGATGTTTCTAATTCAGTGAATGGTTTCGTTAGACTTGAATATGTCTATGAAGATGAAGTCAAGATAGCTGATCTCATCCCTGCGTCTATTGCGGCCACCAGCTCTGATAACTTTAATGCCAGCATTGGAATGAGTTCGAAGGCAAATGGATGGAGCTTATTGTTATGGGGTCGCAATCTTACAAATCATGAATCTCTGATTAGCGCCTTCCCGACTACAGCATCGCCGGGTAGTTTTTCTGGCTATCCCAATGCGCCTCGTACCTATGGTTTGACGTTCCGCAACGATTTTTAATATGGCTTTAAGAAATAGACGATAACCGAGAAGTGCAACTCTAAAGAGTTGCACTTTTTTTATTGACTCTCTCAGCGTGCGCCGAACCGGCAATCATGATCGATCTGTATCTTTAATAATCAAAAAGACGGCAAACTCGGTCTTTTTGTTTTGTGACCCTAACGTCATATTCAGACGAGGAGATATTGTCTACTTAGACTATGATAGGATCGTAAAAGATCGCTAATCGTCATAAGAAGAGTAAGAATATTATGAGTAATAAAACAGCACTAGTGACTGGGGCCTCAGACGGAATCGGTCTAGAGTTTTGCAATATTCTCGCCTCTCGTGGCTATAACCTCATATTAGTGGCACGCCGAGAAGCCAAGCTAAATGAAATAGCCATCGAATTAAGTCAATCTCAGGGCATTCAATGTACTGTCATTAGCGCAGACTTGTCCTTACCCCAAGCGGCTCAGCTACTTTTCCAAAACACTAAAGACCAAGGATTACAGGTTGATTTTTTGATTAACAATGCCGGACTTTTGCATAACGGTCCCTTTTGTGAATTGAGTTTAGCCGAACAAGAAACCATGATTACCGTCAATGTACTGGCGTTAACTGCTCTAACCCATTTGTTCGCTAATGATATGGCGGCTCGCAAAACTGGTCATATTCTTAATATTGCATCACTAGCGGCCTGGACGCCTATCCCCAGCCAAAATGTCTACGCTGCAACGAAAGCCTATGTATTGGCCTTTACCCAAGCGTTGGCTGACGAGATGAATGCAGCGGGTAATGGGGTGATAATCTCTGCACTCTGTCCCGGCTACACCGCGACCAAAATGATGGACAACCCCGACCAAGGTGCCACATTGCGGATTCCATCCAACATGATGATGTTGGCTGAAGACGTTGCTAACCAAGGCATCGCCGGTTGCTTGTCTGGAAAGCATACTATAGTCCCGGGTATTTCTAATAAAATCAGCATCGCTATTACCCATCTGGTTCCCAAAATGGTCTTGGCTAAAATGTTGGGCCGTTTTTATCGAAAGAATATGAATTAGATGATTAAACTGACTCACTATTGCGCATCATCTCACTGAATACTGAGGTATCTATGGATCAACAAAATGTAAATAAAGTTCTTATTACCGGTGCCAATGGATTTATTGGGAACACCCTAATGCGCTATTACAAGCAACAGGGCACAGCGGTTGTCGGCGTTGATCTTTGCGCTAATGGCGATGATATTGTTCAGGGCGACATTTCTCGACCGGAAACTATTAGTCACCTGCTGGAGCAGTGCGATGTGATTGTGCACACCGCCGCTTTGGTTTCTAATGCCATGAAAGATAGCGATATGTGGCGGGTTAATGTATTGGCAACACGCAATTTAATCGCCGCAGCAAAACAACATAGAGTACGTCGCTTTGTACAGATCTCATCAATCGTTGCATATGGCAACACAGCGCAGGGAGAACTTGACGAGGACCACCCCGTTCATGCCGATGGTGGTAGTTATGTACTCACCAAACTGGCTTCAGAGCACACAGTTATGGCAGCACACGCCAGCGGTGGTATTGAAGTGGTCATCTTACGCCCGGGTGATGTCTACGGCCCAGGCAGTCGGCCCTGGATAATTGCGCCACTTGAGGCCATCACTAAAAACCAATTTATGCTCCCCGCAAAAGGTGAGGGTTTCTTTAGACCGATCTATGTTGATGACCTGATTAGGGGTATAGACTTGGCAGTTCGCCATCCTGACGCAGCCGGCGAGATTTTCAACCTATCTTGCGAAGGATACATCACCACTAAAGAGTACTTTGCCCCCCATTATCAATGGTTAGGTAAAAAAGGCCCGATGTTAGTCTCGACAAAACTGGCCCTCAGGGTATCGGCAATCGCATCAAGGGTTGCTGACCTCATGGGCAACCTAAATGAGGCCTCCCCAGCCACCGTGGCGCAACTCGCCACTAAAAGCTGGTTCTCAATCAAAAAAGCCGAGCGTATTCTCGGCTGGAAGCCGGAAATATCCTTTGAAGAGGGTATGAAGCGCTCACATCGATGGGCCAAAGATAACAATCTTGTAAAACACTAAATCTAATTAATATTAAGGTAATAAATATGCGTCTATGGAACGGTTGGGGTAATGAAAATAGTGATTTAACGATGGTGTTAAATAGTGGTTTACGACTGTTGCTGGAAGCTCTAGTGGGCCCTGCCACTGCCCTACCACAGGCAACACTCGATCAGGTTATTGATAAGGTCCCCCTCTCAAGACTGGCAAATCATCCTCTGATCAGTACTGACCCTGAAATTAGAGTGCGTCACGCGCGCGGCCAAAGTCTGCCAGATTGGTTAGATATGCACAGCGGTGATGTAGATACTTTCCCCGACGGCGTAGCCTCGCCTGAATCTTCAGAACAAGTAAGACAACTACTGGACCATGCGAAAGTTAATGATCTTGTCGTTATTCCTTATGGCGGCGGCACCTCAGTGGTCGGGCATATCAATCCTGACCCAGATGAAAGACCCGTGTTGACCATTAATATGGGACGGATGGATAAGCTCATCGACATTGACTATGAAAGCCAGCTGGCAACCTTTGGCGCAGGCACTCCCGGTCCCACGGTTGAAGCACAATTAAAGGACCATGGCTTTACTCTGGGTCATTTCCCACAGTCATGGGAGCTTTCCACTATAGGCGGTTGGGTAGCAAGCCGATCAAGTGGCCAACAGTCTATTCATTACGGTCGTATCGAGAATCTATTTGCCGGAGGCACCATTGAAACCCTCGCAGGCACCTTAGAGATACCGACTATTCCGGCATCCTCCGCCGGGCCCGATGTGCGCGAGATGATTTTGGGCTCTGAGGGGCGTATGGGTATTATTACCGACGTTAAAGTACGGATAACGCCTATACCTGAAAAAGAACACTTCCAAGTCGTCTTTTTCCCATCCTGGGCGGTTGGCATTAGCGTCGCTAGAGAGCTCATACAGCAGCGTGTCGCTCTTTCTATGGTGAGACTTAGCAATCCACTTGAAACTACTAGCCTGCTTCATATGGGTGCTGGTGAGGATTCTAGCGGGGTCTTCGCTCTGGAACAGGCTCTGGCCGAAAAAGGTATTAGTTCAGGTAAAGTGATGATGACCTTTGGTGTCACTGGCTCAGCTCGTCACTGTGATACAGCCCACCAATTAGCGTTGGACCATTGTAGCGCCCATGGTGGCGTGGCTGATCTATCAGGTCTCGGAGATAAATGGGCTCATGGTCGATTCCGTGCCCCCTATCTGCGCGACCCACTGGGCGCGGCAGGTTACGCCGCAGATACGATGGAAACCGCCGTTGACTGGTCTAGGGTTCCCCAGGCTGCTGAAGCAATAGAGAATGCGATTCGCAACGCACTGTCCGACGAAGGCGAACAGGTGCATGTCTACACCCACCTTTCACATGTCTATGGACAGGGTTCAAGTATTTACACCACTTATCTTTTCCGTTTAGGTGATAGTTACCAGCAGGGAATGGCACGTTGGGCAAAACTAAAATCCGCCGGTGCGCAGCAGATTGTTGCCTTTGGCGGTACCATTAGTCACCAACATGGTGTGGGTAAAGACCATAGAGACTACTTGGCATTTGAAAAGGGCGCTCTGGGCATTGCGGCAATTAGTAATCTCTGTGAACTATTTGACCCCAAGGGCCAAATGAACCCAGGGAAACTACTCCCCGACAGCGAGCACTGAACAACGTGAGTACATTTACAAACCGTGGCGACATGCTCGCCAAAATGCGTAAAGGTGAGTCTCTCAAATGGGATATTATTGTTGTCGGTGGCGGAATTACCGGTGCCGGGGTGCTGCGAGAAGCTACCCGACGAGGTTATAGCGCCTTACTATTGGAACAACAGGACTTCTCCTGGGGAACGTCCAGCCGTTCATCAAAAATGGTTCATGGCGGCTTACGATATCTTGCCGCTGGTGACGTTAAGCTAACTAAAGAGTCTGTGGTAGAACGCGAGCGCTTACTTAAAGAGGCGCCGGGCTTAGTTAACCGCATTGCGTTTTATTTTAGCTTCCGCAAAGGTTTATGGCCTGGTCGTTGGGCGATGACGGTTATTTTAGGTATCTACGACTTTCTCGCAGGAATTAACGACCATCGCTACTGCAATAACAAAGTCCTGCAACAACAGTTCAGCGGACTGAATAATACAAACCTTAAAGGTGCAAGCTGTTACACCGACGCCATGGTTGATGACTCTCGTTTAGTTTTAAGAGTGCTGCATGACTGCGTCAATCAAGGCGCGAGCATTTTAAATTATACCAAGGTCAGTGATCTAGTTATCGAACAAGATCGGGTGACTGGTGTATTTATTGAAGATTCCGAGAACGACCAGTTGATTAAACTCAGCGCTTCTGCGGTTATTAATGCCACCGGGGCTTGGGCCGATCGACTGCGCAACCGTGTCAATGATGAAAAACGCGTGCGCCCCCTGCGTGGAAGCCATCTCGTTATTCCGACAAGCTTTTATGCGGTGTCAGATGTGCTCACCTTTTTGCATCCAGACGATAAACGTGGCGTTTATATTTATCCCTGGGAAGGCACCACGGTAATTGGTACTACCGACATCGACCACAATGAAGACCTAGACATAGAGGCCAGTATCTCTAATCAAGAAGTTGACTACTTAATTAGAGGTTTCAACAGCCAGTTCCTCAACAAGCGAGTGTCACGGTCAGAAATAGTCTCGACTTGGGCCGGAGTGCGGCCAGTTATCGGTTCGGAGCAAGCTAAAGACCCCTCTAAAGAGCGTCGAGATCACGCGGTGTGGGAAGACCAGGGATTAATTACCGTTTCTGGCGGTAAATTAACTACCTTTAGATTGATCGCACTCGATGCCTTGGCCGCGGCAAGCCCGCGGTTGCCAGATCCAAAGCCCTTTGATGACGATCGTATGTTTATTACCCCAGAGATTAGCCCTCAAACTTTGGCTCCCGGCAAGCCAGATTGGGCGCAACGTCTACTGGGCCGTTACGGTGCCGATGCAGAAAACATACTGAAACAAGCTTCTGAAACGGAGCATGAACCGATAGGATCAACAGAGTTTTGTCTAGCTGAATGCCGTTGGGCGACCAAGAATGAGTCGGTTCAACACCTTGATGATCTGCTCTTACGTCGCACGCGTCTTGGTATGTGCATTGCTAAGGGCGGTGAAGCAATTTTCGGTGAACTACAACAAATCTGTAGTGAGGAACTACAATGGAACGATGAACGCTGGGAAAAAGAATTAATCCGTTATAAAACTATTTGGCAACGGTGCTACAGCCTACCCAACCCACTTTAGAGGCAGGTTACTATGGATAACAATGAGTATTTATTAGCCATCGACAACGGCACTCAGAGTGTCCGAGCCATGGTCTTTGACCAGAATGGCCAATTAGTGGCGAAAAGCAAAGTTGACATCGAGCCTTATTTTTCAACTCAACCAGGTTGGGCAGAGCAACATGCCGACTATTTTTGGGACGCCCTCTGTCGAGCCTGCCATGCATTATGGCCGCAGTTGGATATCCCAAGAGAATCGATCAAAGCTCTATCGGTAACGACTCAGCGAGCAACCGTTATCCCAATGGGTAGCGACAACCTACCATTGCGTTCAGCCATAAGCTGGCTAGACCAACGCCAAGTCGGCACCAAGCCTAAATTGGGGGCTATTGAGTCCGCTCTAATGACGTTGGTTAGAGCCAAACCTTTTGTAGACCTAATGCATAGCCAAGCAGAAGCTAATTGGATTGACCAAAATCAACCTGAGATCTGGCAACAGGTCCACAAGTTTTTATTATTATCTGGCTACCATACCTATAAGTTGACTGGACAATACACTGACGCCATTGCCAGCACCGTGGGTTATCTGCCCTTCGACTATAAAACCCTGCAATGGGCCCAGGACAAAGACTGGACATGGCGTGCACTGCCCATTACTCGCGGTATGCTGCCCGAGTTGCTGCCCGCGGGGGCGACCCTTGGCCAGATTACCGCTGAGGCTGCCGAGCAGACCGGTATACCAGAGGGTCTCCCTCTCATCGCTAGCGGATCAGACAAGGCCTGTGAAGTCTTGGGTACTGGCTGTATCGACGCGCAAACAGGCAGTCTCAGTTACGGTAGTTTAGCCACCCTGAATATCGCCACCGACAAATACCTCGAAGCGATCCCTTTTCACCCAGCCTATCCCGGCGTTATTCCCAACACATTTAATGTCGAAATGATGGTGCAACGGGGTTACTGGATGGTCAGTTGGTTTAAAAAGGAATTTGGCTTACGAGAACAGCAACTAGCCACCGAGCAAGGCGTAGCGCCAGAGTCATTTTTCGACGACTTACTCGCACAGGTACCGGCTGGCTCACAGGGCTTAATGCTACAACCTTACTGGTCGCCATCAAATGGTGATGGGCCAGAAACCCGCGGCGCTATCATAGGCTTTAGTGAAGAGCACACCAGAGCACACCTTTACCGCGCCATGATTGAAGGTCTCACCTATGCCCTGCGCGAAGGAAAAGAGTTGCTAGAGAAACGCAGCGGCAAACCCATAACTAAGCTGGTTGTCTCTGGCGGCGGATCCCAGAGCGATCAAGTCATGCAAATTAGTGCAGATATATTCGGCATGAGGGTCTACCGACCCCATACTTTCGAGACTTCGTCACTCGGCGCGGCCATCGCCACAGCGGTTGGCATCGGTCTGTATCCAGACTTCCCGGCTGCCGTCACAGGTATGACCCACGTCGGTGATTTTTTTGAACCGATAGAGTCTAATAAAAAGATCTACAACGATCTATTTACTAAGGTCTACAAGAAAATGTATGGGCAGCTAAAACCCAGCTATGAGTCGATACGAAGCATTAGCGGTAAGCAAGAATAACCGTCAATGCCAATCAAGCACCTATAGGCATCATTAACTAGAGGTGATGCCTTTCATCCAGCCGCGCAGCTTTTTAAGCCTAAACATCATCAGGGCTGCGTACATGGCAAAATAAATAAGCGGTTCAATAATTTCTGATTTAACTGACCAATAAAAATGAATCACCACTAACAGCGCGATAAGGTAGATAAAATTGTGCAGAATTTGCCACCTGCTTTTCATCTTTCTGCGTAGTTTACTGATGGACGTAACGGCCAATGCAGTCAGCAGTAAAAATGCTGACATCCCCAGGGTGATATAAGGTCGCTCGAAAACTTCTTCGATAAATAACTGTAGGTCAAATTGGACCTCGAAAAACAAAAAATTGAGTATGTGGCACAGAGCGTAGACAAAGGCATAGAGTCCTATCATTCGTCTAAACTGCATGAGAAAAATCAATTTGAACCGCTTGGCCAGCGGTGAAATTAACAGACTAATCAACAGTAAATTAAGCGCCCCAATGCCGGTGAAATGGATGACAGCCTCAACTGGGTCGCCCCCTAACTGATCACTAAAGGCTGCGTAATAAAGATTTATCAGCGGATAGAGTGCGGCCAGATGCACCAGCACTTTGAAGCAGGGAATCCACCGTCTTGGGACATCTATGGCCATGTTACTAATAGTATTTTCTTAGATTCATACCGCTATAAAGGTCGGCAACCTGTTCCCCATAACCATTAAAGGGCAGTGTGGGAATACGGTTTTGAGCAAAAATTCCACCGGTGGTAATACGCCGTTCACTGGCTTGACTCCAACGAGGATGGTCCACTGTTGGATTAACATTGGCGTAAAACCCATACTCATTTGCAGCCAGTAAATTCCACGTCGTGGCAGGCTGTCTTTCGACAAACTTGATCCCCACAATGGACTTAATACTCTTAAAGCCGTACTTCCAAGGCACGATCAATCGGATTGGCGCGCCATTCTGTGGAGGTAAGGTTTTACCGTACAAGCCGACGCTCATCAGCGCCAAAGGATTCATGGCTTCGTCAATCCGCAGCCCTTCGATATAGGGATAGTCGATGCCACCACCCAATCGACGGCTTCTTTGGCCAGGCATTTGCACGGGATCGTAAAGCGTCTCAAAAGCCAGATATTTAGCCCTTGATGTTGGCTTGGCCTTTTTAACTAAGTCCGCCAAGGAGAAGCCAATCCAGGGGACTACCATGGACCAGGCTTCCACACAGCGCAGCCTATAAATACGCTCTTCTAAATCAAAGGAGGAATAGAGTTCGTCATAACCTAAGGTCAGAGAGTTTTCGACCTCCCCTGAAATTTTTAATGTCCAAGGATTAACATTGAATGATTGCGATAATTCTGCTGGTTGCTGTTTCTCGACTCCAAACTCATAGAAATTATTGTGCCCGGTGATTTTGGCTTCTGGTGTCAATTCCTCATCAAAGCCGTTTATAGCTTTGTAATCCAGTTTGTTTTGGCTAAATAATGATGAGGGGATCTTGTCGTCTCTAAAAATATCTAAAATGCTGGCGCCAGCCGATGAAGAGAGCAAGCTACCTGCGCCCAAAAACCCCATTTTCTTAATCAGTTCACGACGCTGATGATAAACATTCTCGTCGGTTACATCATGCTCTTTGCAATCACTCGTCGACGTGGTTTTGATAATCATTGTTTGCCCTTTAATAATCCTTACGGGTAGATTAGAGGTAACAGGCCATAAATGCTAAAAATAAATTCAAACCTGTATGCAAGTTAAACTAAGAGCCCCTTCTGGGTGCAATGGTCTAATGTTTTATCTAGAGCCACAGCTACTTTTCCAATCATTTCATCAATCTGTGCTTCGCTAATAATGAGCGGCGGGCAAAACCCTAAACTTGAGCCCGCTACAGCGCGAATCAAAAGGCCCTCATCTTGGGCCATTTTCTGAGCATAACCGCCCACCGCACCACCGACGAAAGCTTGCCCAGTTTCTTTATTGGCCACCAACTCAATAGCCCCTAACAGACCACGGCCTCTGACCTCACCAACCAAAGGATGATCAGTAAATTCTGCCAGTCTTTTCTGCATATACTCGCCAGTCACTGCCGCTTGTTCAAAAATATTGTCACGCTGATAGATCTCTAAAACCTTTAACGCAACTGCACAAGCCACTGGGTGACCAGAATAGGTATAACCATGGCCAAAGGCGCCAGCAGCAGCAGTTTGCTCAATCATTGCATCATAGATATCTCGACGAATTGCAGATGCACTAATGGGTATATAAGCGGAAGAGAGCTGTTTGGCAAAGGTCATCATATCAGGTGACTCAATACCCATAGTATTGCAACCAAAGTCGTTGCCGGTGCGGCCAAATCCCGTAATAACCTCGTCAGCCCAAAACATAATATTATAGCGATTAAGCACCGCCTGAACCTTTTGATAATAGCCTTCGGGCGGCACAATAACGCCACTAGCGCCAGTAATTGGCTCTGCAATGAAGGCGGCGACGGTATCTGGACCCTCGCGCAAAATCATGGCCTCCAGGTTACCTACAATACGATCAACAAATTCAGTCTCTGACTCCTCGCCCTGCTTACCTCGGTAATAATGTGGGTGGTCAGTATGTAAAATGCCTAAGGCATCCACGGGAAGATCAAAATGATTCTGTGTGACGGGTAAACCGGTTAGAGAGGCGGCCGCCACGGTGACACCATGGTAAGAGCGCTGTCGTGAAATAATTTTGCGGCATTCTGGTTTACCAATTGCTTCATGATAATAACGCAACAACTTAATATGGGTGTCATTAGCGTCGCTACCAGAATTACCAAATGACAAAACGGCATCGTTCATAGGGATCATTTCAGCTAATTTGTCGGCTAAGTCAATCGCTACCTGGTGCGTCTTGCCGCCAAACATATGACTAAATGTCAGCTTGCTCATCTGCTCTGAGGCGGTATCGATAACCTCTTGATTGCCATAGCCCAAGGCGGTACACCAAAGGCCAGCAAGCCCCTCAAGATACTTATTTCCCTGGTTGTCCCAGACATAACAACCTTGTCCGCGCTCAATAGTAACCTGCTCGATCGCCTTGAAATTAGTCGTTGGGTAAATTAAGTGAGTCATTTTCAATCCTTAATGTCTTGTTATTTGTCTATGCCGCCAACACAGATGTATTTAATATCCATGTAGTCATCCATGCCGTACTTAGAGCCTTCTCGCCCGCTACCAGACTCTTTAACACCCCCGAAAGGCGCCATCTCATTTGAAATAATACCTTCGTTAATCCCTATAATTCCGTATTCAAGCTGTTCTGCCACGCGGTAAACACGTCCAATATCTCTTGAATAAAAGTACGCTGCCAAACCAAATTCTGTGTCATTGGCCATTTCGATGGCTTCATCTTCATTTTCAAAGGTGAAAATTGGCGCCACAGGTCCAAATATTTCTTCAGAAAAAACGCGCATATCTCGCGATACATTGACCAAAATTGTGGGCTCTACAAAAGACCCTCCGCGACTACTCATGCCTCCACCAATAGTGACCTTGGCGCCTTTTGCAACAGCATCGTCGATAAACGCACAGACACCCACTGCTGCTTTTTGGTCGATTAATGGACCAACAGTAACTCCATCTTCGTCACCATTGCCAACAACTAATTTTTTTACAGCCTCGGTAAACTTGGCGGTGAATTCTTCAGCCACTGACGACTGCACCAGAAAGCGGTTAGAGCAAACACAGGTTTGCCCTGCATTGCGGTACTTAGAGATCATTGCTCCCTGCACCGCAGCATCAATATCAGCATCATTAAAAACGATAAACGGCGCATTGCCCCCCAACTCCATCGACGTTCGCTTAACTGTGCCGGCACATTCGGCCATTAGCTGTTTGCCCACAGGTGTTGACCCGGTGAAGGTTACTTTACGAACTAGCGGATTACTGGTTATCTCCGCACCAATCTCAGCAGTGCGGCCGGTGAGCATGTTGACTAGGCCTGGCGGAAAGCCAGCTCGCTCAGCCAGAACCATCAAGGCTAGTGCAGACAAAGGCGTCGCGTTGGCAGGCTTACAGACTACGGCACAACCTGCGGCTATGGCAGGCGCAATTTTTCGCGTCAACATGGCATTGGGAAAGTTCCAAGGGGTAATACAGGCAACCACTCCAACCGGTTGCTTAATCACCATAACTCGCTTGTCATTGGATGGTTGAGGAATGATATCGCCATAAACGCGCTTAGACTCCTCACTAAACCATTCTACGTAACTTGCGCCGTAAGCAATTTCGCCACGAGACTCTGGCAAAGGCTTGCCCTGCTCGGCAGTAAGAATCTGAGCTAAGTCTTCCTGGTTTTCCATAATAAGGTTGAACCAACGGCGCAATAAGACAGCCCTTTCCTTAACGGTGGTTTTTGCCCAAGACCTCTGCGCTACAGAAGCTGCCTCAATCATACGGCGTGTCTCTGCAGTACCACATTTACTGACGGTAGCCACCAAGGCTCCCGTTGCTGGGTTAGTCACATCTAGGCTTTGGCCGCTGTCAGCATCTACCCAGACACCATTAATAAAGGCCTGGGAAACGATTAAGCTATTGTCTTGTAATTTGAGGGTCATTAGTTTGTCCAATGTCTGTTGGCAGTTAGCCTATGTGACAGCTGCAATAAATGGTAGAGCCAGTTTAAACTCAACTATTGATCCAGACTAGACCCGATTACAAATTAGGTTTGTATCTCTGATTCTAAAATGTAAAGCCTACCTGATATCTGACTAATATAGACGCCAAGCCTAGTTAATCGCTATACCCCTGTGTAGGTAGAACTATACCTGAGCCCTAAGCTACCAGACGTCAATGAAAACCTGTAATCTTCATGCTTAAATAGCCACTATGATTGCACCTATGCCTGACCCAATGCTGTACTTTACAAACAACGGTTTGCATACCCATGTGGTTATGCCAAGTCGGGCCCTGAAAGCCCTTGTACCTGATCTTTCACAATACGTCGGTGATGACGCTTGGTTGCAGATTGGCTGGGGTGATGCCGACTACTACGGGGCTGCAAAGCAGACACTGGTAATGGGGGCACGCGCCCTACTCTCTCCTACGGCAGCCATCCTTGGCGTGCGTTGTATAAGTGACCTGTCAGCGGACTTCCCCAAGTCCACGCGACTTTATCCAATCACATTAGATCAGGCGGCCATGACCGCTGCACTGGTGTTGGTTAGTCGGTATTTTAAGCTCAATCGATCAGGGCGTTTGACCCTCGTCAGAGAGAAGCCCACAGGGGAGCTATTTTTTACATCTATTGGTACCTACAGTATTTTAAATACCTGTAATAACTGGACGGCCTATATTCTTCAAGAAGCCGGCTTAAAAATATCGCCTAAATTGACCATAGGACCCGGTCAAGTCGAACGAAATGTCAGGAAAAATGGCTATTCAAGCACTAAAATATAAGCTTTTACTGCACTTATAACTTGAAATAATAGACTAGATCTCCATCGCTTTAACGCGGTGCAGCCCAATCCAAGTCAGTCGCTAGACGGGTGCTCCCCTCTGATCCATCCTATCTGCAATTTCATTAAACAACCGCCGGTATCGATAAAACGGAACTTTGGGGAATAGGTGATGAATAGAATGACAATCTTGATATCCCCACAACACCCTTAGTAGTGCAGATAGAAGCCCAGGGATCACTATCGTAGACCTATCAACATAAGGCCCCCTGCTGTTATGTGGCCGGTGAACTATGCAGGCAAACGATGTCAGCCAAATAACCCTCTGGATTTTTTCAGCGTGGTGTGTAAGATGTTTAATTAGGCGGGCTGTTAGAGGAATAGATCAGATAGTGCCTGTAAAATAGCCCACCACAGGCTAACAGCGCCCAACATGACTAGGTATGGAAGTGTCCAATAAGCCATGAATGATATCAGTCCCACTAGTACGATGGGCCAGGCTAGGCCTCCGCAGTAGTTCTTTGCCTTTTAGCTGGCAGTTTTATTCAAGGCTGCAATATTAGCCCTGAGCTACTCTAAAGCTTAAAGTGGGCCTTAAAAGAGCGGATTGCAAAAATTCAGCGTACCTAATAAGCCATCTTTTGTACCTACATGCCCAGTCCCAGATGACCTTTAGCTCTTGGATACATTTCATCGATGCACCAATCACCCCATCGGGGTATAAGGATTGACTGGTTAAACTAGGTACCCTGAACGATATAACATCATCCAACCGCAGGTTTCGCATGAATAGAGAAAATGGTAGCGTTTCCAATAAAGATAACAAAGCGTATTTTGATCAGTTTGATACCACAGAGATTAACCGCCAGGACAAAGAACATTTTCTTCATCCTTTTCAGGTTTTTGACGTCTTTCGCAAGGAAGGCGCCCTGCCCATAGCCGCGGCGGTTGATGCTTATATTTATGACAGCGATGGAAACAAGTATTTAGACGCTGTCGGAGGCCTTTGGTGTACCAATATTGGGTTGGGTCGTGAAGAAATGGCAGAGGCTATTGCCGATCAGGTTCGCAACATGGCCTACGCCAGTCCTTTCGGAGATATGACCAATATTCCAGCGGCCCAACTCGCCGCTAAACTGGCTGAGTTGGCTCCAGGTGACCTCAACCATGTTGCTCTCTCTTGTGGTGGTTCGACCGCTATTGATACCGCTTATCGTTTAATCCATTTTTATCAGAATTGTCGCGGCAAACATGACAAAAAACATATCATCTCGCGCATTAATTCCTACCATGGGACCACCTATGCAGCTATGTCCATAGGGGGTAAGCCTGGTGACCATCCTCCAGAATTTGACTATATAAAGGACAGTATTCACCATATTTCTTGCCCAAATTTTTATCGTGCGGACGAAGGTCTTAGTGAGGCTGACTTTCTCGCGGCCAAACTTGATGAACTTGAGGCAAAAATAAAGGAAGTTGGCGCTGATAAGGTTGCCGCGTTTTTTGCCGAACCCGTTTTTGGCGCTGGAGGCGTGATTATTCCTCCCGCCGGCTACCACCGCGGCACCTGGGAAATTTGTCAAAAATATGATGTGCTTTACGTGTCAGATGAGGTCGTTACCGCCTTTGGTCGACTTGGGCATTGGTTTGCTTCAAAAGAAGTATTCGACTTTCAGCCTGATATTATATGCTCAGCGAAGGGCCTTACCTCAGGTTATCAACCACTAGGGGCAACGATTTATTCAAGCGCTATTCATCGCGTGATCAGTGAGCCAGGTTATGGGAGATGTTTTACCCATGGTTATACCTACTCAGGCCACCCTGTTGCCTGCGCCGCCGCACTAAAGAACATAGAGATAATTGAAAGAGAAGAGCTACTGAAGCATGTTAGAGATATCGAGCCCTATTTCCAGCAACGTCTCAAAACGCTGAGCGATCTGGCGATTGTTGGTGATGTGCGAGGTATTGGCTTGATGGCCTGCGTGGAATTTGTTAAAGACAAAAAAACCAAAGAGCTTTTCTCTGAAGAATTAGATATTGGCAAGTGGGTCTCTAATCAAGCGGATAGCCGAGGATTAATCGTCCGTCCCATTATTAATTTGAACGTAATGTCACCGCCATTAATTATTAATCGTGAACAAGTCGACTTTATAGTCGACACGCTGCGCGACAGTATTGTCGCCTGTTTGGAAGATCTGCGTCTAGAGGGACATTTTTAACCTTACCGACTTTTTTAGAGGTCGCCCATTGAAATCTTAGGCGTAGACCCCATCTGATAGGTTAACCATCAAAGGAGTTTAGCTTTGGAACAGTATCGTGGAACAACCATCCTCTCGGTGAGGCGCAATGGGAAAGTTGTGATTGGCGGTGATGGCCAAGTTAGCATGGGCAACACCATCATGAAAGGCAATGCACGCAAAGTGCGGCGTCTACACAACAATCAAGTTATTGCTGGCTTTGCCGGCGGCACGGCTGATGCATTTACTCTGTTTGAGCGGTTCGAGGCTAAATTGGAACAGCATCAAGGGAATTTAACCCGCGCTGCAGTGGAACTTGCCAAAGATTGGCGTACCGACCGGATGCTGCGCAAGCTAGAAGCGCTTTTAGCGGTAGCAGACAGTGAGGCATCGCTTATCATTACGGGTAATGGTGATGTAATTCAACCAGAAGACGACCTTATCGCTATCGGCTCGGGCGGACCATTTGCTCAATCAGCTGCTCGTGCATTGCTCGATAATACTGAATTAGACGCAAGAACAATTGTTGAGGAAGGCTTGAAAATTGCTGGCGACATTTGTATCTACACCAATCATAACAGAACTATTGAAGAGTTAGACTCTAAGGTTTAATTAGGATTTATTATGTCTCAAATGACCCCGCGCGAAATCGTAGATGAACTCAATCGTCATATTATTGGTCAGGACAACGCAAAGCGAGCCGTGGCTATAGCATTGCGTAATCGGTGGCGTCGATCACAACTTGACGACGAGATGCGCAACGAAGTTACGCCAAAAAATATTCTTATGATTGGCCCCACTGGTGTCGGTAAAACTGAAATTGCTCGACGCCTAGCTCGACTTGCAAATGCGCCTTTCGTCAAGGTTGAGGCCACGAAATTTACCGAGGTTGGTTATGTCGGTAAGGATGTCGAATCTATTATCCGGGATCTGGTTGAAACTTCGGTTAAACAATGTCGTGAAAGCGAGATGGCTAAGGTAGAGCGACGAGCTATGGATGCTGCTGAAGAAAGAGTGCTCGATGCCCTTCTCCCTCGAGCGAGAGGCGTAGATGGTAAAGAAGAAACCGGCTCTACTACCCGTCAGGTATTCCGTAAAAAACTACGTGAGGGCGCTTTGAATGATAAAGAAATTGAAATTGAAATGAGCCAAACCCCGGTCGGTGTTGAAATTATGGCGCCCCCGGGAATGGAAGAGATGACCTCTCAACTGCAGAATATGTTCAGTTCTATGGGTAAGGGTAAAACCGCTAGTCGCAAGGTCACGGTGGCCGACGCGTTAAAACACCTGAAAGAAGAAGAAGCAGCAAAATTAGTCAACGAAGAAGAAATAAAAACCATCGCTGTTGAGGCTGCCGAACAAAATGGTATCGTATTTCTCGATGAGATTGACAAGGTCTGTCGTCGCGGCGAAACCACCGGAGCAGATGTGTCACGTGAAGGTGTGCAAAGGGATCTACTGCCGTTAATTGAAGGCTGCACAGTCTCAACCAGGTTCGGAATGATTAAGACTGACCACATTTTATTTATTGCCTCTGGCGCCTTCCACCTGTCTAAGCCATCGGATCTTATTCCGGAATTGCAAGGCCGACTGCCTATTAGAGTGGAGCTTAACGCCCTTACAGTCGGTGATCTTGAACGCATATTAACCGAACCCAAAGCATCTCTAACCAAGCAATACGTCGAACTAATGTCCACCGAAGGTCTGTCTATTAAGTTCACCAAAGAAGGCATCCGGCGAATCGCTGAAATCGCTTTTGAGGTTAATGAGAGCACCGAAAATATCGGCGCAAGACGTTTGCACACTATTTTAGAGCGCTTACTCGAAGAAATATCTTTCGATGCCTCAGACCTAGGCGCAAAGAATGAGTCCATCACAATCGATAGCGCATTTGTTGAAAAGCATCTGGGTGAACTTGCCCGTGACGAAGACTTAACCCGCTTCATTTTGTAACAGCATAAAGTCATAGAGAGTAACTAGACATGCCCACGCCAACCCGAATTCTGGTGACCGAGGCCAAAGATGCTATCAAATTGGAGTATGGATCTGACGGCCAACACGCGCTTCCAGCTGAATACTTAAGAGTATTCTCCCCAAGTGCCGAGGTTAGAGGTCACGGTAAAGGACAGGAGATTTTGCAGTGTGGAAAACTCAATGTACTTATCAAATCCATAGAAAAGGCTGGTAATTACGCCATTCAAATTACCTTTAATGATGGCCACGATTCCGGAATTTTCTCATGGGATTATCTGTTCGAGCTAGGAGAAAACTATACCGATAACTGGATTGGCTATCTTGGCCGTCTCTATGCGGCTGGACAGTCTCGCGATCCCGAGACTCAGGTAGTCCGATTCTCCGATTAAGTCCGATTATTCTCATCGGTTTGGTCTTATAGATCTAAGGGAGCCATAATACAGACTTCTTTTATAGCCTCCCTCATACCCAAACAGCGCAAGTAAAGTTACAATACTGACCCAGCAAATTTAGACTCTAAACGTCATGGATCAAAAAACAACGCATTTTGGCTATAAAACTGTCAACGTTGAAGAAAAGGCCGGCAAAGTTGCTGACGTTTTTCACTCTGTCGCCAGTAATTATGATCTGATGAATGATCTAATGTCTGCCGGTGTGCATCGACTGTGGAAAAGAATGACCATCGAGATGTCAGGCGTTCGTCCTGGTAATAAGGTGCTGGATATCGCCGGTGGAACCGGGGACTTAGCGGCTAAATTCTCTCCTATCGTCGGTACAGAGGGCTATGTTGTCTTAGCGGATATAAACGACTCGATGCTTAAAGTGGGCCGCGATCGCCTTATGAATATAGGGGTCGTGGACAATGTTAAATTCTCCCAGGCCGATGCCCAATATCTACCTTTTCCAGATAACACCTTTGACATTGTTACTATTGCCTTCGGACTACGTAATGTGACCGATAAAGACTTAGCGCTGAAATCTATGCTGCGTGTTTTAAAACCAGGCGGACGATTGCTGATACTAGAATTTTCAAAGCCAGGAAATCCGCTACTATCCAAAATTTACGACACCTATTCCTTTAACATACTGCCTAAGCTTGGCAAACTATTTGCCGATGATGGCGATAGCTACCAATATCTAGCTGAATCTATAAGAATGCATCCAGATCAAAAAACTCTGATAAGTATGATGGATGACGCTGGATTTGCTAATACTGATTTTCACAACATGACCGGCGGTGTGGTCGCCCTGCATCGTGGAGTGAAACCCTAGTCATGCTGGCATCCATGAAGAAGAAAGCTCTAGAAGGGGTCGAGCGCCTTATCAATAAAGCCTTGGAATATGATCCTATATCCGCAAGAGCCCTGACTAATTTGGATGGTCAAATTATACTCATTGATAGCACTATGCCCCCGCTCTCAATTTCGATAGAACCTACAGACCAAGGGGTCAAACTCCATAGTGAGCGGCAAAAAGATAATGCTGTAACCGTTGAGGGAACCCTGGTCTCTATGGTCGGTGTGGCATTAAGTGCAAAAGATTCGATGTCTTTTGCTGGAACGGGAGTCAAAGTCAGTGGTAATTTAGAGACTCTGAATCAATTAAATAAGATTATCGGAAATTTAGAGGTTGATTGGGAAGGCGCGCTGGCTCAGCTAATTGGCGATTTACCCGCTCACCTATTTTGTAAAACCGTTCGTCACTCTGCCTCATTTAGAAAGGAAACGGCGGCCAGAGCAACTTCGGCAATCGTAGAGGTGGCACAGGAAGAATTCCGATTAACACCCAGTAAAAATGAATTTGATGCCAGAAGTCCCGAAATCAGACGTTTGTCCTCAGACATCGACCGTCTAACGGCCAGAATGAACAAGTTTGAGCTGAAAGTGCGCCAAAACCTATCAAGAAAGGCGACCTCTTGACTCGCTTACTACGTATCGGAAAAATCATCAAAATCGTCGGCAAATACCGACTAGACCAGTTGTTAAATAAGCAATTATTACCCCTGGGGGCGCGTCTTTTGCTTGCTCCTGTCGTTCTGTTTGGATCAGCCAAAGGAACTCGCGGCGAGAGATTACGTAAGTCGTTAGAGGAGCTAGGTCCTATTTTCGTCAAATTTGGTCAGTTACTCTCTACAAGACCAGACTTAGTGCCTGAAGACATCAGTAAAGAGTTATCCATCCTTCAAGATAAGGTGCCGCCATTTTCTTCTGAGCTATTTAAGGAAAATATTGAGACTGCTCTGGGCGGTAAAGTAGATGACCTTTTTCACAGTTTTGAAAAAGATCCTTTAGCCTCTGCATCGGTAGCCCAGGTGCATGGTGCCGTATTAAAAGATGGACAAAGAGTCGTAATAAAGGCTATCCGCCCTGATATTGAGAAAACTATTCGAAAAGATTTGGCGCTGCTCTATACCCTGGCAAGATTAGTCCTAAAATATAGCGTAGACGGCCCGAGGCTTCACCCTGTTGAGGTCGTCAAAGACTATGAGTCGGTGATTATTGAAGAATTGAACCTGCAGTCTGAAGGCGCCAATGCCTCATTACTGCGCCACAACTTTGCTGACTCCCCGTTGTTGCATGTCCCCGAAATACACTGGCCCTACTCCACTAAAGACGTGTTGGTAATGGAAAGAATCCAAGGGATTCCTGTTACCGATATAGCCAAGCTAAAGTCCTCTGGCGTTGATTTCAAGCTTTTGGCCGAGCGAGGTGTAGAAATATTCTTTACTCAGGTCTTCGAGCATAATTTTTTCCACGCAGACATGCATCCGGGCAATATTTTTGTCGACGCAAGCGACCCCGCATCACCCAGTTACATTGCCGTAGACTGCGCGATCATGGGCTCTCTCTCTAGCGAAGACCAGTTCTATATGGCGCGAAATCTACTCGCTATATTTCAAAGAGACTATCGATTGGTGGCCGAATTGCACATTCGCTCTGGATGGGTTCCCAAAAATACCCCAATAAACGAATTTACCGGCGCGATACGATCCGTCTGCGAACCCATTTTTCAACGGCCCCTGAGCGAAATCTCTCTCGGTCATATGCTTATAGATCTATTTGCCACGGCGCGACGTTTTGATATGGAAGTTCAACCCTCCTTGGTTTTATTACAAAAAACATTACTCAACATCGAGGGACTTGGTCGTCAGCTATACCCTGACCTTGATCTTTGGCAGACAGCACAGCCCTATTTAGAAAAATGGTTAAAAGACCGTTATTCACCAAAAAGTATGCTGAAACAGTTTCAGCGTTATGTGCCCGATTGGCTGGAACATCTCCCCGAAATACCACCGATGATATTCCAAGCTCTCAAGGCAGCCCAATTGAACAGCAATCAGGCGACATCTGAGGGCTCTGCTGTGGTTAAAACGGCGTCTTGGCGCTCCAAATACTTGACTATTATTGGCAGTGTAGCCCTTGCGGCTGCGGCAGGACTTGCGTTGCCCCTATGGACTGGATCTCTTACTCATCTCTCAACAATGAGTGGAATTCTTGCTGGTGTAGGGCTGCTCATTCTAGCCCTGCGCTAGTTGTCACTTTAGTTCACGCCCAACAACTGCCATAATTAGGGGATAATTCCTTTTTATTGATTGGTAATAGTCAATGAGCTACAGCGATGACATTAGTTGGAATAGCGACGGATTGATACCCGCTATCGCCCAAGACGCCGACACAGGTCGAATATTGATGGTCGCCTGGATGAATCGCGAGTCCTTAAGGCTCACCGTTGAAGAAAACAGGGCTGTTTATTGGTCTCGTTCGAGGCAGAAATTGTGGCGTAAAGGCGAAGAGTCGGGTCACGAGCAGCGATTACTAGAACTTCGATTGGACTGTGACAATGATGTGATTATACTCAAGGTCAAGCAAATTGGTGGACTAGCCTGTCATACGGGCAGAACCTCTTGTTTTTACCGCGTACTACGCGATGGGCAGTGGCAAATAGTCGATAAAGTAATTAAAGATCCAAAGGATATTTATTAATGAGTGATTCAGTCTTAAATACCCTGTGCCAAGTGATAGAGCAGCGTAAAAATGCTTCCGCTGATAGCTCTTATGTTGCTAGCTTACATAAAGGAGGCCTTAATAAAATACTCGAAAAAGTCGGTGAAGAGTCCATAGAAACTATATTGGCTGCCAAAGACGCAGCGCAGAGCGGCAACAATGAAAAATTGATCTACGAAACGGCTGATTTATGGTTTCACTCCCTAGTGATGTTATCCAGCTTGGGGGAAAATGCTGAATCTGTCCTAACTGAACTACAACGAAGATTTAACTTATCCGGCCTTGAAGAAAAGGCTCAACGCACTAAACACAAATAGAACTGGAGATACGTGATGGGTTTTGGATGGCAAGAGTTACTAATTATTTTAGTTATAGTGGCGCTGATTTTTGGTACGAAAAAACTACGAAATATTGGCTCTGATCTAGGGGGCGCAATTAAAGGGTTTAAAGACTCGGTATCTACTGATCCCGTGGACCCAGAAGAGACTGAGTCACTTGAAAAGTCTGAAGAACATACTGAGTCCTCTGAGAAAAAAGACTAAACTAAATTCATTTTAAAAAGCGCTGATTTACGCCTATGTTTGATATCGGCTTTTCTGAAATTATGGTAGTGGCTGTGATTAGTCTTATCATTATGGGCCCTGAGAGACTTCCTGAAACTGTCCGTACCTTAAGCCTATGGCTTGGTCGATTGCGTCAATTTGTCTCTAGTGCCCGTGCAGAAATCGAAGACGAGGTTGGTATGGATGAAATTCGTCGCCAATTGCGCAACGAACAAATCATGCGTGACTTAGAAAAGGGCAAAGATCAGCTAAATGCTTTAGCTAAGGATGTCACTGACATTAGTCGTATTGAGAGTAAAGATGACTGACAAAGAAGCCCTAGACAGTCAGCCATTTATGTCTCATTTGATCGAGTTCCGAGATCGCGCACTGCGCTCGTTAGCCGCTGTACTCGTTATTTTTGCTGGTTTGTTTTCTTATAGTAACGAACTTTATCTCTATGTCTCAAAGCCCATTCGGGCCTATCTGCCCGACAACTTAAGCATGATCGCAACCGAGGTGGCCTCACCCTTTTTGACGCCCTTCAAGCTGACGCTGGTTCTGTCGATGTTTGCGGCCATGCCCTACATCCTGTATCAAGTTTGGGCATTTTTAGCGCCCGGTCTGTATAAAAGAGAGAAGAAGATCGTTCTACCATTATTTTTCTCCAGCGTGTTTCTTTTTTATGCTGGTATGGCATTTGCTTACTACGTAGTCTTCCCGTTGGTGTTCATGTTCTTTGTCGGTATGGCCCCTGAAGGTATTAGCATCATGCCGGATATACGGAGTTATCTGGACTTTGTTCTTAAGCTATTTTTTGCTTTTGGCATCAGTTTTGAGATACCGATAGCGGTAGTAATACTGTCTTGGATGGGCGCTGTTGATCCGAATGAGTTGGCCAAAAAACGACCTTACGTGTTTGTACTCTGCTTTGTCCTCGGCATGCTGCTAACACCCCCAGATATTATTTCCCAAACCTTACTGGCTATACCTATGTGGCTGCTATTTGAAATCGGTATATTCTTCGGCCGAATGGTTTGGTCAAAAAAAGACGCGACCTAAATTGTCAGTAAAACAATCCATTTCTGATCGCGGCGTAATGCGTCTCTCGAGCGAAACACGATATCTGCGCATCCGGCACGTAAAATTCGAAAGCATGAAAGCCACCATTAAATACTTTTAGCTGAGAGGTCACGCCGGCTGCATTAAGGCGCTCAGAGTAATCTCGATTCTCATCAACAAATAGGTCCACCGAACCAACACCGATATAAGCAGAGGGTAATCCATGCAGATCACTAGCGTGGGTTGGTGCCGCGTATTTGGACGCGGGGAAAGCTTGTCTTTCTGAAGAATCACTTCTAGCGAGATAATGCATCCAACCCTGTAGATTGGAATTGCGATTCCAAATCCGTTTGTCGGTTATGGAATAGCTAGAATCAGAGGTGCTAGTGTTATCAATCATGGGACATAGCAGTGCTTGAAAAATGACGGGCACCTCAACTTTATCCCTCGCCATTAAAGCCAATGCCGCGGCTAAGCCGCCACCGGCACTAATGCCGCCGACTCCGATACGAGAGCGATCTACCGACAATAGCTTGGAGTTGTTAGCCACCCACAACAAAGCGGCATAACAATCATTTAAGGGGGCCGGGAATGGATATTCTGGCGCTAACCGATAGTCTACCGACACCACCACACAGCCTACCGAATCGGTCATTCGCCTGACCCAATAATCATCGCCCTCCATACTCCCAAAACAGAATCCACCTCCATGAATCCATAATAGTACCGGAAGTTCTTCCGTTTGATTGCCGGGGCGGTAAACTCTCACAGGGATGGCCTGTGCATCAATCTGCGGAACCTTATAATCCATGCTTGTCACATTTGATAGGGGGGGTAATATAGCCGCAATAGCCTTTGACCGCTGCAATGAGAGCTCTCGAGTCAGAGCTAAATTCGCCCAAATATCTATCTCTGGAATTGCCTCTAAGGCAGCAGCCAGTTCTTGGTCTAGTAAATCTACATTCATAATTATCTCAAGGAGTGTCTCAATTATGTCTCATTGATTGAGGCGGTATTGGTGCCGCATCGACATTAACGGTTATAACTAACTTCACCGCCAAGATAAAGCCACCGACCGTCTATTAAACTAAATATCGACCTTTCATGCATGACAGAATTCACCCCCTTAACCTGATAGATCGACTTAAATTCTACCCAACCATCGGGACCCTTAGATCCAGATCCAAGAATTTCAAGAGATAGCCACTGTTGGGTCCGTTTTGACAGTTCAGCAGCGGTCATGCCTGAGGACATAGGAGGAAACCAGGTCTTTAGCAGATACTCGCCATAGCCTCCCAAAGCATAGGCGCTATAGCGCGACCGCATGAGTTCTTCAGGACTCGAAGCAATTGCTGTGCCTTTTAAGTACGGCTCACAGCATTGCAAAAAAGGTATTTTTTTACCACAGAGACACTGATTATTCATTTAGGTAGTTTGACCGATAGTATTTGGTTTAAAATGATACCTTAAATTATTATTTAGGAGTCAAAAGATGCCCAGTTTAGATATTGTTTCAGAAGTCGACAACGCTGAGGTCCTCAATGCGACTCAAAATGCCGCGAGAGAGTTAACTACTCGGTTTGATTTTCGCGGCGTTGATGCAAGCATTACCTTCGCCAATGAAATCGTTACCTTAAAGGCCGAAGCGGACTTTCAATGCCAACAACTACTAGATATTTTTGCAACTGAGTTGGTTAAACGCAAAATTGATCCCACGATCATCCAGTATGACGATAAGGCATTTCATAGCGGTAAAACGTTTTCACTTAATGTAACCTTTAAACAGGGCATCGCCGCTGACGTCGCGAAGAAAATCGTCAAACTGATCAAAGAAAAAAAACTTAAAGTCCAAGCCCAGGTTCAAGGCGATGAAGTGAGAGTAACAGGCAAGAAACGCGACGATTTGCAGGCCGTGATGGCGACAGTACGGGGAGCCGAATTAGGCCAGCCATTTCAGTTCAAGAACTTTCGCGACTAACCACTGAGTTAATTGTCACTCACTCGCGGTGGCGAAAGCCTTAATTACTCCACCGCTACCGACTTGAATAAAACAGTGATTTGAATTAATCCTTGTCTTCGGGAAAGAGATATCCAGCAATAGTCATGCCTACTCCAATTGCTATCATTAACCATTCTTTTCTTCCTATATCATTCAGGCACTCTCTAACTGAAGCATAACTTCTCCTAAATCTAACGGATTTGACGCATTCCTCTAAAGTGCAATTTCCCCGCACCCTCTCCCTAATTTCAAAGGGTTTTACTCAGTGAAGATTAGTCACTCGTGATGAACTTCATAGAGATACTGTTAACGCAGTGTCGGATATTTTTATCGGTATAGCCTTCCCCTGTAAATATATGCCCAAGGTGGCCGTCACACTTAGCACAGAGTATCTCTATACGGCGACCATCAGCGTCAGTTTCATGCCTTACTGATCCGATAATTTCGTCATCAAAACTGGGCCAGCCACAGTGAGATGGAAACTTGTGCTCAGATCGATAGAGTGGCGCATCGCACTGCTTACAAACGTACAGGCCACCTTCAAAAAAGTCAGTATACTCTCCCACAAACGGACGTTCTGTCCCTTTCTGCTGAATCACATGCTTTTCTTCTGGCGTTAAATCATTAAGTGAATTTGTCATATTCTGTTCCTAGCTAATTTGTTGTTATTGTCTTTCACGGCATACCAGAGTTTGGCAAGGCCATTGTCTAAATCTACAAGAGCATCAAGAGTACGCCTATCCGTTCTGGCAGCACAATAATTAACTCCAAATACCCTGAGGTGATCCATCAGAGGATGTCCAAGATCAGCATATTCCCAGTCAAGAAAATAGATACCATCGTCATTGTAAAGAATATTTTCTAACAATAAATCATGGTGGCTTATGACAGGATCCCAGCCCGCAGCGTCTATCGTCCTAGCCACTGACTCTAGGGCCTTTAGATCTGGAAAGTGAGCTAGCTGATCGCTATAAAACCGGCTATACCGCAAATAGTTTCTTCTCGGCCTACCACCTAATGTTAACGAATGAATTCGCGCAAAACAGTCTTCCAACTGAGCTTGAATAGAGGGCTTCGTTATATCACTCGAGGTTAAATAACGCCCCTCAATAAACTCTGTTACCTGTGTATCCGCATCGGCATATAGAAGCCGTGGAACACAGCCCGTTGTCTGCAGAGTCTTCAACAAAAGAGTTTCTCTGTCGCGATCAACCGCATAAGAAAAAGAATCTAAGGAGTTAACCCTTAAAACAGCTTTAAAATCACCGCTGCTGACCATAAAAGACTGGTTGGTCAATCCGTCAGTTAGCTGCTCAATGACCTCAGGTTGCTTTACCGGCGTATCTTGGCCAGTATTTTCCCACTCAGACCAAAGCCCTAAAGTTTTATATAGTAACTTTTCTATTCTGGGCGACATATTTTTTCTTCCAAGCATAATAACCTATTGTAGCTAACACCAAATACAGCACAAACATTGCTGCAGTTTGGTCTAGACCTCGGTCGAGGTATAAGTAGATCGAGACGCTATTAATGACAATCCAGTACAACCAATTTTCTAGTACCTTCCGCGCTACCATCACCGTGGTAAGAATACTGCCCCACGTAGTGAAGGAGTCTAAATAAGGCAATTTGGCATCTGTGTTTACCGTTAACAAGTAACCTGAGGCTAGAGCCGCAAAGATTATTCCAATCACAGCAAACCCGTGTTGTTTTGCTGTCCAGCGAACAATATCTAAACCTTCGCCATGCATACCCCCATGCTTCCACTGCTGCCAACCATAAATGGCCATGCCCATATAATAGACATTAAGTGCAGATTCCATATATAGGCTAACATCACCAAAAATCCATACATAGAGCGCAGTGCTAAGAAAAGCACAGTACCAGCATAGGCTACTTTCTCGCATCGCTAGGACAAGATAAGCGATGCCCAACGCCACGGCTAATGTCTCTAAGTTGATCCAATCAAGCCCCATTTACAACGCCTCATAACCAGGAATGATTTTTGCCACATAAACCGCCATATTGTATTCCCGATAACATGCGGCAATAGTGTCCTGAACCGCTTTCATAGCGTGCTCATATTCGCCCTGCACGACAGTGCTCGTCGGAAAAGTTGTTATTTTAAGATCATTAAACTGATTTATTTTCTCAAGAAACCCATCAATGGGTGGAATAAAATCCTCCCGATTGGGGTACATGCTGATATCAATAGTCACCTGCATCTCATCATCCTTTGTGGCCCTTACACCGCCCCAGAAAACCCTTAGAAATCATACTTTCCGCTTACCCCAAAAGTGCGAGGTTCACCCAGTTGATAATAGGCTTCAGTTTCATAAAACTTACGCGGGTCATTACCAAATCCACCAAAACCTCTAACAACAACCTCTTCATCAGTTAAATTGCGACCCCACAGTGAAACAGTCCAATGACTTAATCTGTAAGTGAGATTTGCATTTAGTAATTCATAGGCCTTCGACTGCTCGTTGTGACTAGAAGAGAGAAAAAATTCATCTTTCCCTTCAAGGTCGACTGTCAAACGGAGGTTTTCGCTAACCTCCAAGGTACTACCAATCGCAAATTGATAGCTCGGAGCATGAGCCTGCTGCCTTGTATCGAGAGTAAGTGACAATGGCGTATCATATTTTGTCTCGAGCCACCCCAGCGACCCGAATACAGACAACATCTCAGACGCTAGCCAGTTAAATTCAATCTCTAATCCATAGTTACTACCTTTAGCGGCATTTCCAAAGTAATCGGTAAAATCACTAGCATTACTGTCCTCACGCGATTGAACCAAAGACTGTTTGATCTGGATATCTTTGCGCTGTTGATAAAATACAGAAATTTGTGTGTTCAGACGGGATTCCAACCAAGTTCCCTTAAGACCTGTCTCAAAATTCCACATCAATTCAGTACCAAACTCGCGATCCTTTGCTGACAAAGACGAATTACTATTCACACCGCCCGCTTTGTATCCGCGAGAGATCAAACCATAAATCATGGCTTGATTGGAAATCTTGGACTGTAAAGCGACCCGTCCGCCCCACAAATTTTCGTTAACTCTGTGAGCAACCGCATCACTATCGCTATAGCCTGCACGCCGATTTTCTAATCGAAGACCGGTGACCAAGGTTAAAAGAGCTGATAGCTCTGTATCTAACTGTCCATACATTGCTTTATTAGTGGTATTAAAACTACTCGTAAAGTCGCTCTCCAGATAGGTGTATTGACGCAACAAGAGCTCGTCTTGATCACGACTATAAATACCCAGCACCCAATCTGCATTTTTACCTAAAACATCAACCGACTGCGTCGAGACTAGCTTGAGGTCAACTGAAGCATTATCTCGATCGCGAATATAGTTGTCTTCTGAGTTGTATTCCCAGCCCTCACAATCTTGGCCGGCACAGATAGCAGGGAAAGCCCAGTCTTCATCATAACCGTACTCAAGGTCGCTATCGGCAAAGCTGATTAAGCTAACCACATTAAACTGCTGATTGCCCTCCCAGGTGCTTTGCAGCGCAAAAGCAGTTGATTTTTGGCGGTCGTGACCAGGTTTATCTGATAGCGTATACCGAGTATTGTCCAATGAAAAACCGTCATAACCATTATCTGCATCAACATGAAAAGCCGTTAGTTTAAGGGCTAAATTATCACTCGCCTGCCAATCAAAAATAGACCTGAAACTAAGCTCATCAATATTATCGGTGTCATACCTTTTTAGGAAATCATTAGTTATGTAGCCATCACTAGTATGACTTTGCGCCGCCACTCGATAATTAACATCTCTAGCTAAAGAACCACCCAGTGCCCCCACTACTGTTTGAGAATTATGGTTTCCAACTGTTACTGAGAAACCTCCTTCGGTTTGCTCAGTGGGTTGATTGGATGCTAGGTTTATTAGGCCCGCCAAAGCATTTGCCCCGTAAAGCGTTCCTTGAGGGCCACGTAGTATTTCTACCTGCTTAATATCCATGGTCGTTGCCGCACCGGCAATTCCAGTGAAATCGATACCATCAACTAGCATGCCTACCGAGGGGTTAAGGGGTTCTATAAATTGACTGCGCTCACCAATCCCGCGTATTTGAATGAAACGGCCCCTTGATGCTCCACTGGAAAAATTTACGTTAGGAGCTAAATTCAATAATTGCTCAAGATGTTGAGCTTGACGTTGAGCAATTGTCTCGCTATTAAATACAGTCGCACTGGCTAGAGTTTCTGTCAATGTTGCATCACGAAAGCCAGAAGTAACAATTACTTCTTCAATAGCACTGTCAGCGGCAGCCAAAGATGACCCGCAGATCAAGGTGGTTAGGGATAGATTTTTAACCAAAGTGCCAATATAGTTGGTTTCAGTTTTATCGAACATGGTGCGGTAGCAATTCATAAGAGGCCCAGTAACTGTAGTTAAAGAGACCCGGAGTGAAAAGACGTAGTAAAGGCGGTAAAACGCATCCTATTCCTACGCCGGTATAATCCGGATCAGGTTCAAAGGGTACCTCTCAGGTTAACAAAGATTAACCGCCCCTTAGGAGACCGCATGATAACATGTTCAACCATGTTGACCACAGTCGTATCTAGTTTAATATTGTCATTCAAAAGTCAGCGATACTTGTAAGTATGGATAGTAGGCACCCGGCTTCGGTTGCCATTAATGGAACCTAACAGGACCACACAATGAATAAAATATTGATTCCTCTCTTAACCCTTGTAGCTATGCTCTTAATTAATGGCTGTGATTCCAGCAACTCAGGAAAGATGTCAAATACCTCCGTAAAAATGGACTCCGGAGCCCTTAACCAATTACTTGACGATCTATTCATGGAAGAGCTGCAACAAAGCCCACAATCGATGACCTATTTAGGCCTGCGCGATCGATACGGGGAATGGGACGATATATCAGATAAAGCTAGAGACGCCAGCATGGAAATGACCACTGCGCATCTGGCAAAAGTTAGCAAACTTGATTTAACCAACATTGATGAGGCCACCAAATTAAGTGTGAAGATGTTTATCCAGCAGGCGACCCTTAAGATAGAGGGGGACAGATGGCGATACCACAGTTATCCGGTCAGCCAAATGCGAGGTGCCCACAGTATGATTCCTTCGTTTTTAATCAACCAGCATCTGATCGCTAACGTCGAGGAGGCAGAGGCCTATATTCAGAGAATCGTCAACTCATCAATCCTTTTAGACCAACTGGTTACTGAGATTAGGATTCGCGACCGAAAAGGAATATTACCCCCTAAGTTCGTCTTTCCATTGGTCCTAAAGTCTATTGAAAACATTACGACAGGCATGCCTTTCAGCGAAGGTGCTGATAGCACCATACTGGCTGACTTTAGAACAAAGGTCGCAGCGCTCGATATCGCCGACTCAGAAAAAGATAAGCTAGTAACTACCGCAAAAGCTGCGCTGGAAGATTACCTTGCTCCTGGCTATGAAAAGCTCCATGAATACCTGGCCAATCTACAAGACAGTGCCACTAATGATCATGGCGTTTGGAAATTTCCTGAAGGGGTCGATTTTTATAATTTTGCGCTAAAGCGGACTACAACTACTAATTTAACGGCGGTTGAAATCCATGAGATGGGCCTTGAAGAAGTTGCACGTATTCAATCTGAAATGCGGCAAATAATGCGACGAGTTGAATTCGATGGTGACCTACAGGACTTCTTTAGCTTCATGCGCACAGAGCCTCAATTTTACTATCCAGATACGCCTGCAGGTAAGCAAGCTTACCTAGATCAGGCAACTTTGCTCATCGACACAATGAAATTACGGTTGGATGAGTTATTTATCAGAAAACCAAAAGCTGATTTAATGGTGAAAGCAGTGGAACCCTTCCGTGAAGCCTCGGCTGGTCAAGCTTTCTATCAAAGTCCTGCGCCGGATGGCAGTCGTCCCGGAACCTATTTTGCCAACCTTTATCGGATGAGTGATATGTCCAAATACAACATGGAAGCGCTAGCCTATCATGAGGGCATCCCTGGGCATCACATGCAGATATCTATTGCCCAGGAACTTGAGAATATGCCCAAGTTTAGACTCTTCGGAGGCTACACTGTATTTAGCGAGGGTTGGGGCCTCTACTCTGAATCGGTGCCCAAAGAGATTGGCTTATATGCGGATCCATACTCAGATTTTGGCCGGTTATCTGGAGAACTCTATCGAGCCTGTCGACTGGTAGTTGATACTGGTCTCCACGCAAAACGCTGGACTCGAGAAGAGGCCCTTGAGTACATGAACAATAACGTTCCACATTCAAACAGCTATAACGTGCGTCAAATAGAACGGTATATAGTTATGCCATCTCAGGCGACAGCATATAAGATCGGAATGCTAAAAATTCAGGACTTACGGCGAATAGCCAAGCGAGCACTAGGCAATAAATTTGATATCCGCCAATTCCATGATGTGGTACTTAGAGACGGGTCAGTTCCTCTTCCTATCCTAGAAGAGAACGTGAATAACTGGATTACTAGGTCAACCTTATAAAGAGAATTAATATGATCAAATTACTCACTTTTATATTACTTGGGCTACTCTCATTAAACGTATCTGCAAGCCCAGCTGAAGATCAAAAACTATCTAGCTTGTTTGACGATATTTGGCATCAAACAATGCTTAGCAACCCAACCTACGCAACCTATGTTGGATATCCAGGGCAAAATGCACTATGGCCTAATCCCTCTGTTTCGGCATCTGCTGAAAATGCGGCCCAGCGCAAAGAGTTCCTAATGGACCTGCGGTCTATTAATACGGAGAGACTTGACCCTGATCGCTATTTAGAGTGGATGCTAGTGGAGAAAAGCCTCACCGACGAGGTGACTGGACATGCCTACCCGGAGCAGTTTATCTTGCTACATCAGCGCACAGGTGTGCAACAAGACATTGCCGACACGCTTTCCATGATGCCAAAATTCAATCTTCAGGACTTTACAGATCGTCTGGCTAGGCTAGAGAATGCTGAAAGTTATATTCGGAGCACTATCGAGGTACTGCGTGAAGGGCTGGCCAAGGGCATTACACCACCTAAAATTACTTTGCGTGATGTGCCTGAACAAATCCGTAACACAATCCCCGTAGACATAGATAAAAGCCCCTTACTCAGCAGCTTCAACGGCTTCCCTGACAGTATTGGTCAGGACGAACAGGAAAGGATAAAAGCCAGTGCAAGACAAATTATTAAACAGCAGGTTTATCCGGCCTTTGAAAGTCTTCTCCAATTTCTTGAAGACGAATATATACCCAACGCCAAAACATCAATTGCTCTCATTGATATGCCAAATGGCGCTGAATGGTATCGCCATCGCGCAAAAAGCTTCACCACCTCTAATCTAACGCCAAAGCAAATACACCAACTTGGGCTCTCTGAGGTTAAACGTATACGCCAAGAGATGGATAAGGTGATTGCGACGTCAGGCTTTGATGGGACCTTTGAAGAATTTACCTATTTTCTACGCACTGATCCACAGTTTTACATGACATCGGCAGATGATCTTATGGTTGGCTATAGAGACATCGCCAAACGCGCTGACCCTGAATTGGCTAAATTATTTGGCAAACTCCCCCGAATGCCCTATGGCGTGATCGCTATTCCTGACTATGCGGCTAAATCGCAAACTACTGCATACTATTGGGGAGGCTCGACAAAGGATGGTAGGCCTGGCTATTTTTATGCCAACACCTATGCTCTTAATACACGTCCGACATGGGAAATGGAGGCTTTAACCCTGCACGAGGCCATGCCTGGGCACCACCTGCAGATATCTCTTGCACAGGAACTACCGGAAACTCACCCACTACTGCAAAATCTTAGTTATACCGGTTTTGTTGAGGGTTGGGGGCTCTATGCTGAGAGCCTAGGCGTAGAAATGGGATTTTATACAGATCCCTACAGTAAATTTGGCCAATTAACCTATGAGATGTGGCGTGCCGTGCGCCTAGTAGTTGATACCGGCATGCACATGTTTGACTGGGATCGCCAAAAGGCGATCGACTATTTCGCGAGTAACACAGCCAAAAGCCAACATGATATAGAGGTAGAAATAGACCGCTATATCTCTTGGCCGGGTCAAGCATTAGCCTATAAGATCGGTGAATTGAAATTTAAAGAGCTGCGCGCACGCGCAACGAAAAAGCTCGGAGTGAAATTTGACCTCCGCGCGTTTCATGATCAATTACATGTGAAAGGTGCACTCCCGATGGATATTCTTGATAAACGAATGGACCAGTGGATCGAGGCGCAGCTATAGGTGATTTAAACAGTGCAAGCAAGAATCCGGCTGATCTGGCAAAGAGGTCGGCCCGATTGTTCTCGCAATGAGTCAAAAATAGCCTCTACTTGCTTTAAATCACGCTGTGAAGTGGGGCTGACTTTTTCTATAAAGCCGTGATTAACCAGCGCTGTGCAGACATCCTTAGTCATCAGAAATGTGTCCTTACCCATATTTCTCAACATCATGGGCCCGCTATTTCCACCTAACCTGCAGCCCTTTTTCTTTAACTCTAACCATAAACCAGTAATATTACTAATCGGCCAATCAGCGATAAAAGCACCGAAACTACCATGACTACGCTGTTTATCCAGAACGTAAACAGCGTTGTTTCTCACAGACACTATCTTGGTGAAATTACGCACAATACTTCTATCTTGAGCTAACTCTTCTAGCCGCTCATCGCTAAAGTGAGCAACAGCCATGGGGTTGAAATTAGCGAAAGCACTTTCAAATCCAGACCATTTATTGTCAATTACCCGCCAAACGAATCCCGCCCGAAAGACACAACGGGACATCATTGAAAGATAGCGGTCATCGGTTAACTCGGTCAGCGCCTTGGGAGTTTTAGGTGTCGGCAAGATCGACTCGAGCAACTCAACTGAACCGCGGTTTTTGGCCGCTATGTCATAGATTGATTGAAATGAGGTCATTGGTATTATTTCCCACAAGCCTTACCGATGGGGCCGGCTACTAATGTAGCAAGCCCATTTATTTGAATCTAAAGGATAATAGCTAAAGTCATCTTCAGCCATTATGTAGTATTTTAGCCTTGAGTAATCTGGAATATAAAGTTTGATGCAATGATAATCAATACAACCGCAAAAAGCTTATCTAGCAACCCACTAATCCGCTGAAAACGGACAATAGACTGAAAGTGTGAGAGTGTTAAAGCGACCAATAGATACCATAAGGCATCAACACCACTCGCAATCAATACGAGTGTTAGTTTTTCCCATAAATCACTCTCCAATCGGACGAACTGACTGAAAAGAGCCGCGAAAAATAGGAGAATCTTAGGATTTATAAGGGCAATAAGGAAACCATCACCCATCGCTTTAATACTAGAGGATCTAGAGGCAACAGGCAGCCCGGTATCAATAGCTTTCGGCGTCGAAAAGAGAATTTTAGCCGCCACAAGTATTAAAAAAAGACATCCTAACAGCTGGATAATATCAAATATTTGCTGATTTCTCTGGATAACCACCGCTAACCCAAACACTGTTATAAGCGCATAAATAGCGACGCCAATACCGTGGCTAATTGCCGCATAACACCCTGCAACCCTGCCATGGGCAAGCGTATGGTTGACGACGACTGCTAGGCTGGGCCCCGGCGACATAGCGCCCAGCGCACAGGCCAGGGTAGCCGTGACCCAAAACCCATAATTGACTTCGTTAATCCATGAGATGTCCATAGGGGTTTTATACAGGGATATCCAAATAAAACAAGTCATACTTTTATGACTAAAAACAATCGTCAGTCACAAGGGCATCTAAAGTTTATATTAGGAACGCGAACTACATCACGGTTATTGAAACTCACAAGCACTATTATTTCGTCAGAAGCGAGAGTATTAAAGCATGCTTAGGCAATCAAAGCGTTGGCAGAAAATCGACGGCCAAATGCTAAAATAAAGACAATCATTGAACTGCAATATTTAGAGGTTAATGTAGGTCGATAGCAATCAGATCAAGGAAGGCGACATGATGATTAATCAAGACCATGTCCATCAGGAAAAACCGGCCATCGAAGTAGCCTACGATTCAGGATACGATATTTTTCGTGAGTTTGTAGCAGAGTTGCCAGATGACGAGTGGGTGAATCTAATCACCACACTCGACGAGTACTCTATTTAAGATTAGTGGATACTCTGTCAAATAGCTGCGCTCGTTCGGTAATACTTAGCATGGCTATGCGTTTATAGATTTCTTCAACCGTCTCAACTGTCGGCGTTCGAGGCGACTTGCCACTGCCTGATTCATAAAGCGATTCTGGAGTGATACCGAAAAAATTAGCTATCCTGACGACAGAGTCTCTTCGGGGCTCACGAGTGACTCCGCTGAGAATACGATTAATAGTTGGTTGGGGGACCCCGGTAGCTCTCGATAACGCACTTTGAGACAAGCTATTGTCTCTCATTAGCTTTGATAGTTGCTTGCTAATATCTAACTTCACGATTCTTCCTTATTGAGTAGTCAGCGTATATTAGAGTCTTACCACAAAACAATTTGCACGCTATAGCAAAGTATAGATTCAAGTTTTAGGGTTTGCAGTAGAATTACACGTTTATGTCTCATAGAAGCATATTCAGGTCGTCTTTGCGCATTATTACAACTAAAGACTCACTATCTCTTCGGCTGAGTATAGATGATATTTTTACAGATTGACATATTTACATAGACTTAAGCTGTACAGATCTATCGTTTACTTATCACTGTTTTGAAGCAGCTCTATTAACACGTCAGGCCAATCAGTGATGACACCATCTACACCTATATCTATTGCATACTTCATAGAATTAACATCATTAAGCGTCCAAGCGTCCACACGAATATTGCGCTTATGCATAACATTAACTAATTTTGGTCTAAGGATATCGACTCCACCAGCTGTCATTGGTATTTGTATAGAATACCCCTCAGATATGAATAAATGACTAAGATTTAACCTTTCAAGCAAGACTAATTGCGTTATTTCACTTTCCCCTAAAGATGTCGGAATCTCAGGACAAACCCGCCTAAAATGCTTAAGCATAGGTGTATGAAAAGAGCCTACCATGACCTGGTTGTGTATTTTATGATGTCGGATGAGCCCGCACAGGCTATCAGCTGCGGAGACATCTTGCGGTTTTAGTTCAATTAGATAACGCTGATCAGGTAGTTTTGAAAAAAGAGCCGCTAAAGTTGGCACCTCAATAAGCTTTTGGTACTTTGCATTTGGATAATCTATTTCATGAAACCCAGCATGGTAGTCTTGTATTTCAGACAAGCTCATTGCTGATATCTGACCAGACCCGTTGGTGGTAGTGTCAATCGAAGCATCATGCCTGACCACTAAGATATCATCTGCGGTTAAATGCACGTCAATCTCTATAATGTCTGAGCCAATATTGACAGCATTTATGGCTGCCTCAATGGTATTGCCTGGCACCAAACCCCTGCCGCCTCTATGAGCGATAACCGAGAACCCCGCATCACTATAAAAAGAAATATCCTCCATAGGTTCAGGTTCTGGGAATAACCAGAGTACGCCATACAAACAGGCTAAAACCAGTATCAAATTCAAAAAGAACTTCATTCTTTAGCTTCTCCTTCGCTCGACATCGAGTTGTAAAAGCCCTATCTGATATTCTGAGGGCCTAATAAAGCAGGGTCATTAATGTGGCTTCAATTTTCCAACAAACTATACGCCATCAGTCGATATGCCGATTAGCTATTAACTCGTCCACCACAGAGGGGTCCGCGAGTGTTGAAGTATCTCCAAGATTTTCCAGCTCATTTGCAGCCACCTTTCTCAGGATGCGTCGCATGATTTTTCCCGATCTCGTTTTCGGTAACCCCGGCGCCCATTGGATAATATCGGGTTTCGCTATGGGGCCAATCTCTTTAACACAGAGTGCCACCAGCTCTTTTTTTAACTCATCATCCGGCTTAATGTTGGCCATTGGTGTTACGTAACAATAGATGCCCTCTCCCTTTATATTATGGGGATATCCAACCACCGCGGCCTCAGCGATAGACTTGTGAAGTACCAACGCACTTTCAACTTCGGCAGTACCCATGCGATGCCCTGATACATTTAACACGTCATCAACACGGCCTGTGATCCAGTAGTATCCGTCAGCATCTCTGCGTGCACCGTCACCGGTAAAGTAATACCCTGGATAGGCGCTGAAATAGGTCTCAATGCAGCGTTTATGATCCCCATAAACAGAGCGAATTTGACTGGGCCACGACGATTTAATCATCAACAAACCCTCACCTTCGCCCTGAATCTGATTTCCTTCCGTGTCCAACAATATAGGTTCAACCCCAAAGAACGGCAGAGTGGCAGAGCCGGGCTTTAAGTCAGTAGCCCCCGGTAATGGCGTTAGCATATGCGCCCCTGTTTCCGTCTGCCACCAAGTATCGACAATAGGACAGCGCGACTCGCCAACGGTCTGGTAATACCACTCCCAAGCTTCAGGGTTAATCGGCTCGCCCACAGTGCCCAATAATTTAAGTGATTTTCGCGAGGTCTTGTTCACAAAATCATTACCCGAAGCCATCAGGGCCCTAATCGCGGTGGGTGCCGTGTAAAACTGAGTGACCTTATGCTTGTCAATAACCTGCCAAAATCTTGATGCATCAGGGTAGGTTGGCAGACCCTCAAACATTAGCGATATACCCCCATTGCAAAGTGGCCCATAGACAATATAACTATGCCCAGTAACCCAACCGACATCCGCTGTGCACCAATAGACATCGCCCTCTTTGTAATCGAAGGTGTACTTGTGACTCATAGCGGTCATTAATAAGTATCCGCCGGTAGTGTGCATGACTCCTTTAGGCTTGCCGGTAGAACCAGAGGTGTAAAGTATAAAAAGTGGATCTTCAGCATCCATGATTTCTGGCGGGCAGTTAAAAGATACCTCCACTATCGCTTGGTGATACCAAATATCTCTACTCTCTGTCCAGTCAATCTTGCCTTTGGTTCGTTCTACCACCAGACAGGTATGCACATCAGGGCAGCTTTGCAATGCTATATCAACATTGGCCTTCAACGGAATAGTTTTGCCTCCCCGGTATCCCTCATCGGCGGTGATAATGACTTGGCAGTCTGAGTCAAGAATTCGATCTTTTAACGCATCGGGTGAGAACCCTCCAAAGACCACTGAGTGCACTGCCCCAATTCTCGCACAAGCCAGCATTGCGTAAGCCGCCTCAGGAATCATGGGCATGTAGATACAAACACGATCGCCTTTTTTTACGCCTCTTTGACGTAAAATATTACCCAGACGAGATACCTTGTTATGCAGCTCTTTATAGGTTATTTTTTTATCTTCTATCGGCTCATCACCTTCCCAAATAAGCGCGGTTTGATCTGAACGCTCAGCAAGGTGTCGATCAATACAGTTCACTGAGGCATTTAACTTGCCACCCTGAAACCACGCAGCCTCACCCTTAGCAAAGTCATAATCACAAACTGCCTGCCACGGCGTTTCCCAGCTTAAAAATTCAGTCGCTTGCTTGGCCCAAAACTGCTCTGGATCCTCAATAGACTCCCGGTACATCTGTTGGTAAGTTTCTTTATTGATCCACGCTGTTTTAGCCCAGCTTTTAGGAACAGAATACAACTGAACGTCAGACATGAGATGGCACCTATTTATTTGTATTTAATGAGGCTGGGATATTAATTTAACCCTGTGACCCTATACATTTTTAGGTCAATATTCAAGAATGATGAACATACTTAAGCCGAATGATAGCTCATTCGAAAACATTGTGTGACGACACACAAATAATTCTTCTAAACTACAATCTGCAACAAAATTGAATCAATTATCTTTCTTCAACCTTGTCGGTAAGAGACTATTTTTAATCTTTTCAAGATGAGGAAGGAAATCAGGTCCACGGCGCAAGGTGAATCCTGTTGCCAAAACATCCAGAATAACCAAGTGCACTATGCGGGAAGTCATGGGCATATATTCATCAGTATTTTCCGGGACATCGACATCTAGGCTAATGCTACTGATTGCAGCCAACGGAGAGCCTGGGGACGTAAGGGCAATAATAGTTGCACCGCTCTCACGCGCAATCTGCACCACATCAATAATTTCTTTTGTGCGTCCCGTATGAGATATAACGAAAAACACATCGCCAGTGGTACCCGTCGAAGCGAGCATTCGCATCATAAGCACGTCGTCGTGATAGGAGACCGGTAAGTTAAATCGGAAAAACTTATTCTCAGCATCTCTAGCGACAGAACCCGAGGTACCCATACCGAAAAAGTAAATTCTTTTTGCTTGAATAAGCTTATCCACGACGCAGTTAACTACCCTATGACTAATTTTATCGCGAACCAAGGCCAAATCATTAATGGTGCTATCAAAAATCTTTGGCGTGTAACTCGTCACATCATCATCAGGATTCACGTTACGATTAACGAAGCGAATTCCACTAACCAATGATTTCGCTAACTTGAGTTTGAAATCAGGAAATCCTGTGGCGTTAAATCGCTTACAAAATCGATTCACGCTAGGCTCACTAACGCTCGCTTTTTTGGCAAGGGTGGCAATACTAGAACTGGTTGCGGCGTCAGGATCGGCAAGAATAACCTGAGCGACCTTGGTTTCTGATTTATTTAAATCGGGCAAGGCATCGGTGATTATATTAATAAGATTCTGACTGTGCATTAACGACATCCTGTTTTACTACGCAAACTTACGTAACTATTACTTAGTTTAGTTAGTTTTTAACTAAAAATCTGTAAAAAACAAAATAGTGTAATAAATTTCCACAACAGCACCTCCAAATCAGTAACAATCCTTTATTATTGGTAATAATACCAACATATAGACGTGATTTGTTGCTTAAATGAGACTTTTTGTGTATTATTTACGTTATTTTATTACATAATATAAGTGGAGCTCATGTATAAAATCGCTATTAACGGCTTTGGTCGCATTGGACGCAATATTGTCAGAGCACTCTACGAGCGCCCTGACCTTCAAAACAAAATTAAAATCATTGCCATCAATGATTTAGGCGACGTTAAGATCAGCGCTCACCTCTTAGCATTTGATACTGTGCATGGCCGCTTTAACCAAAAGGTAGAAGTCGACGACAGCTCTCTATCGATTAATGGCGATATAATTCAGTGGTTCTCCGAGCGCGATCCAACAAATATTCCATGGGGCGACTTAGATGTCGACCTAGTCTGCGAATGCACCGGTGTATTTACTAGTCGCGACAAAGCCGCGTTACATATTGCTGGGGGCGCTAAAAAAGTATTGATCTCGGCACCGGGATCAAATGTTGATGCCACCATTGTTTATGGTATTAATCACAATATTCTGACTGCTGAACACCATATTATTTCCAACGCCTCATGCACAACTAACTGCCTTGCTCCATTGGTTAAACCTCTGCATGAGTCATTGGCTATTGTGTCTGGCTATATGACTACGATCCACGCCTATACCAACGACCAGCAACTGAGTGATGTCTATCATTCAGATGTCTATCGTGCTCGATCAGCAACCCAGTCAATGATTCCTACAAAAACCGGCGCTGCTGTTGCTATCGCCGATGTTATGCCAGAACTTGCAGGAAAACTCGACGGCCTAGCAGTCCGAGTACCCACCATTAACGTCTCGCTAGTTGATTTAACGTTTAATGCTGGGCGCGACACCTCGGTCGAAGAAGTAAATCAAATTCTCAAGCAGGCTGCAGAAGGTGAACTTAGTGAAGTGCTAAGTTACTGTGATAAACCGCTAGTTTCAATTGATTACAACCACATACCTTACTCGAGTAACTTTGACTCGCTGCAAACTCGCGTCAACGGCTCGCTAGTCAAAGTAATGGCCTGGTACGACAACGAGTGGGGATTCTCCAATAGAATGCTCGATAATAGTCTGGCTCTATTGAATGCGGCTGATTAGACCTATGCCAAGAAGAACTAAAATCGTTGCCACACTAGGCCCTGCCAGTAGTGACGCAAGTGTTATTAGCGCCCTAATTGTAGCCGGCGTTAATGTATTCAGACTCAACTTCTCTCATGGCAATGCTCAAGAACACAGTAAACGAGCAGAGTTAATTCGCAGCATCAGCCTGTCACTACAAACTCCAGTGGGTATTCTCTGCGACATGCAGGGGCCAAAAATCCGTATTGGCAGTTTTATTGATGACAAAAAGATCAATCTTATTGAAGGCAGTACCTTTACCTTAGATAGCGAACTTGATCCACAGATGGGCGATGAACATGCCGTTTTTATTGCCAAAGACCTGATTGGAGATATTGATAAGAGCGACATTCTTTTACTCGACGATGGCCGCTTAACCTTTGAAGTCAAGGTAAAAACAGCTCATGCAGTGGAATGTACCGTAATCCAGGGCGGCGTTCTTTCAAGTAAAAAAGGCGTAAATAAATTTGGTGGCGGCCTTTCTGCAAAGGCCCTCACAGAAAAAGATAGGGCCGATATTAAAACGGCGGCCGCATTAAAGACAGATTATTTAGCTATCTCTTTTGTACAGTCTAAAGACGATATTGAAGAGACTAGGAAACTTTTACTTGAAGCCAATAGTACTGCGCATATTATTGCAAAAATTGAGCGAGCCGAAGCCATTACCGACGAATTCTTACCCGGCATAATAGAGAGTGCCGATGGCGTGATGGTCGCCCGCGGAGATCTTGGCGTAGAAATTGGTGATGCGAATCTTGTAGCCGTTCAAAAACAGCTTATTGAGGCAGCTAACGCCGCTAACAAAGTGGTGATTACGGCAACCCAAATGATGGAGTCTATGATCACCGCACCTACACCGACGCGTGCAGAAGTCTTTGATGTGGCCAATGCCGTCCTTGATGGCACGGATGCTGTGATGCTGTCAGCTGAAACTGCTGTCGGTAAATACCCAGTTGAAACAGTCAAAGCGATGGCTAGGGTTATTGAAGGCGCAGAAAGGCATCCCCTTGCTCAGCGATCAAAACACAGAATTAATCAAACGTTTGAAAGAATTGACGAATCATTAGCGCTCTCAGCTATGTATGTAGCCAATCACCTTCAAGGTGTAACGGCTGTTATTTGTATGACTGAAACCGGTTTTACGCCGCTGTTAATGTCACGCATCACCTCGTCACTGCCAATATATGCCATGGCTAAAAAACTCGGCACCTGTGAAATTACTACACTGTACAAGGGAGTGGTTCCAGTACCTTTCGACGCGTCAGACCTCGACCCCTCAGAGGTCAACCACTGCGCTGTAGAGAAACTTCGTGAGGGCAATGCAGTAAGCCACGGCGATCTCGTACTGATCACCAAAGGTGACTTCGTTAATGTACAGGGTGGTACCAACACCTTAAAAATTGTTAAAGTGGGTGATGTTATTCGCTAGCCTGAAACAGTGGATCTTCCCTGGACGAAAGAAAGCCCGGCTTATTTAGCCCAAAATATTGACAGCGGAGCGACCTGCTGATTTAAAATCGCCCGAATAGGTAATTCAGTAATATCATTCCCCGCCTGAGCAGCCTGCAAGACAGCCTGCTTAACAGCGCCACTGATATGAATAATAATCTGCTGACTATTGAGCAAGCAGGGTAATGTCAAACTCATCCTCTGGTGAGGCGCTGCTCGCGGCGTTACTGCAATCGCAGTGCGGCCTGAATTCATATCCAACCCCAACGCCAAGGTCTCAGCACCAGGAAACAATGACGCGGTGTGGCCGTCGTCACCCATGCCCAGTATCACTAGAGTAAACTGGCCAATCGGTTCGATAGCCCTCTCAGCCTGGATTTCACCCTTTACAGCGTCCATCGCTGAATTTTTTAAGGGTATGAATTTTGCCGTCTGAGCCTCATTGATTAACAGGTTCTCACGGACTAGCTTTTCATTACTATCGCTGTGGTTAGCATCGACCCACCTTTCATCTGCAAGTGTCACAACGACCTTGGACCAATCGAGAACCTGTTGCGAGAGTAGATGGAAAAAGGCTACTGGCGTTCTTCCTCCAGACACAGCTAAGGATGCAGCACCTCTCTCTTTGATCGCACTGATTAAAAGCTCAGTCACTTTACTAACCAAAGCTGTATCTAGGGCAGAAGAATTTTCAAACTGTAGTAGTGTCATATTAAGCCTGGTACCAACTTCGGTCATCATTCTCTATGAGAATCTCGGCCTTGGACGGTCCCCAAGAGCCCGCACTATAGCCTTTAGTTCCAATCTTTTTATCCTTCCAGGTCGCTAGTAATCTATCGCACCAACGCCAAGAAGCTTCAATTTCGTCTTTACTAACAAACAACCACTGATCACCCTTGATAACCTCGAGAAATAAACGCTCATAAGCGTCGGCTATTCTTGACTCGCCAGAGGAATCAAAAAAATCTAGATTAAGGGTTCGCTTTTCCGTACTCAGCCGCTCTTTTAGACTTTGTTTTTTTGACACCATCTCCAACTGAATGCCTTCATTGGGTTGAAGACGAATGACTAACTTATTATTAGCTTCGCCCTCTGTTTCAGGAAATAATGAATGTGGATTATCCTTATACACAATCACAACTTGAGTCACCTTTTCTCTCATTCGCTTACCGGTACGCAGATAAAACGGTACGCCAGCCCATCGCCAATTGTCGATGTGTACTTTTAAGGCCACATAAGTCTCATTGTCACTACTATTACTTTCGCTACCTTCCTCTTCCATATAGCCGACTACTGGCGAGCCCTCAACCCAGCCTGCCGAATACTGGCCACGCACGGCGTGATCAGCGACATTGGTATCACAAATGGGGCGTAAGGCCCTTAATAACTTCACCTTTTCAGCACGTATCTCATCAGCCTGAAGTGAGCTAGGAGGCTCCATAGCGACCATACAAAGTAGCTGTAAAAGATGGTTTTGCACCATGTCACGCAACTGACCTACCTTGTCGTAGTATGACCAACGGCCTTCTATACCTACTGTTTCAGCCGCGGTAATCTGAACATGATCAATACAGCTATTATCCCACTGAGAATTAATCATTCGATTGGCAAAGCGAAGTGCAAGTAAATTTTGTACCGTTTCCTTGCCAAGGTAATGATCGATCCGATATATATTACGCTCTGAAAAGTATTCGCCGACGGCGCCATTTACTTCTCCAGAGCTCTTTAAATCGTGTCCAATTGGCTTTTCCAACACAATACGTGAGGTTTTATCGACACAGTTCGCATCATGTAAGTGTCTGGATATAGATCCGAACAAACTGGGTGGAGTCGCTAGGTAATAAATAATCGTACGCTTTTGCACAGTCCATTGTTTCAGAGCAGCAAATTCAAGCTTTTGCGAGAAATCAATTTTTATATAACTGAGTCGTCGACTAAATCCCTGCCAAGCTTTTTCATCAAAATTTCCATCAATATTGGTGCCTTTGAGTAGCTTGAGAGTATCTTCGATGAACTCAGCCGTATCGATAGCTTCACGAGCGACGCCCGCAATACGAACGCTGTCTGCCAGTAATCCGGCTTTATGAAGCTGAAACAACGCTGGTAGCAATTTGCGTTTTGCTAAATCGCCTCGAGCGCCAAAAACTACCAGATCAATATTACTGCTCATTTTATACCTCAGTATTTATTCATCAGTCAACATTAGGCTGACAGATACTTTATCACCAGTCCTGCTCTATTTTGCCGCAAGCTCAACTGCCTCTTTGGCCAATTTTTCTATCTCAGCCCAGCGTTTTTCACGTATTAAACTCGCTGCTGCAATCCACGATCCGCCAACGCTAAGAATATTATCTAAAGCCAGATAATCTGCAACATTATGCAAGCCAATACCACCGGTGGCACAAAATCGAGCGTCAGCAAAAGGGCCCGCTATTGATTTCAACATGTTGACACCTCCAGACGCCTCTGCGGGGAAAAATTTGAATTCACTATATCCATAGTCCAATCCCCGCATCAATTCACTGACCGATGAGACACCCGGCAAAAGTGGTATGGAGCAACCCCTGGCAGCTTCAAGCAAGCCCTCCGTGGTCCCAGGCGAGACCATGAACTGGCAGCCTATATCTTCAGATAAAGCAATTTGCTCTGCATTACAGACTGTACCAGAACCCACTATAGCCCCCGGAACCCGTCTAATAATTTCCTTCATACCTTCAATAGCAGCCTTAGTTCTCAACGTTATTTCCAACACATTTAAACCGCCAGCCAACAACGCCTCGGCGAGAGGCACAGCATCACTCACTCTGTCTAAAGTAATAACGGGAATGATGGGACTCCCAGATAATAAATCGCGCACTAACAACTCCTTAAATTTGCTGTAGTTTTTTTGCTGCACCGAGAAGTCCTAGATTACTGCTAATAACCAAATAGACGGGTATCGGCTTCAAGTAGCTGACAAACCGACCTTTGTCCTCAAACTTGCGACGAAAACCACTCCTGATGAAAAATTCTTGGAAGCGAGGAATGACACCACCGGCTATATAAATACCGCCTTTAGCGCCAAAGGTTAGCGCCAGATTTCCCGCCGCGGCCCCGACACCTTCACAGAACATATTAAGCGTCTGCAAGGCTTTAGTATCACTCTCATCCAACGCCGCAGCAACCACTTCAGCCGGAGTTTCAAAATCAGCATCAACATTTTCTATGCTGCACAATGCAGTATAAATATTAAGCAGTCCTTTGCCGGACAATAATCGCTCTAATGAAACTCGCCCGAAACGAGCCCTAAGGGCGCTAACCACGGCACTTTGCAAATCATCTATGGGCGCATAATCAGCATGACCACCCTCAGTGTCCAACACATGATAGCCATCAGCGTATGGGACTAAACAAGCGACACCCAAACCAGTTCCCGCCCCCAGTATGCCGATAGCCTTGTTGGCAAGGGGCGCCTCTCCACCTACCTTTACTAAATCATCCTGAGACAACTCGGTAATGCCGTGGGCGACTGCCTCAAAATCATTAATAATTAAAATAGTGTCGCAGCCTAAGGAAGCCTGTAATTCAGACTTTGTAAATGTCCAGTGACTATTGGTAAAGCTAATTATTTCAGTATCAGGTGGGCACGCAACTGCAAAACAGGCGCTAGAAGGAGGATTTTGCCAGCCAGTGGCACTTTTTATCTCCTCCAGTAAAATGGTGATCAAATTCTCGAACTCAGGGTACTCTTCCACCGAGTGATGGAATTCATACTGGCTCTCTAAGTGCCCCTCTAAGAGCGCTGTAAATCTTGCATTAGTACCGCCAATGTCAGCCACCAAACTCCATTTATGACTCATGCTTTACTCTCCAGGAAACAGGTAGGATGCGCCCTGCTCTGCATTACTTATATTCGCACGGTTAACTGCAAACAGCTCACGTCCACAACCTCGCTGGCCTGCTGTCGGTTGCTGTGCTGACTCACGGCTATTAATTGCATCAATATCGCCAATATAAGATAACTCACCGGTAACCGCATTGACCCTAATTAAATCGCCATCCCGCAACTTAGCTAAAATACCTCCGCAGGCCGCTTCAGGCACCAAATGAATAGCCGCTGCCACCTTACCCGAGGCCCCGGACATTCGCCCATCAGTAACTAAAGCAACCTTATAGCCCCTATCCTGTAGCACACCCAAGAAAGGCGTCAACTTGTGTAACTCGGGCATTCCTAAAGCTCTAGGTCCTTGGAAGCGAACGACAACAACACAGTCTCGGTCCAACTGACCAGATTTGAACAAGGGTTCTAAGTGATATTGGTCATCAATAACCACTGCTGGAGCTTCAATAATTTGATGTTCAGTGGCGACCGCAGACACCTTGATAACGCCTCTCCCAAGATTTCCAGTCAGCAGCCGAAGGCCACCCTCGTTTGAAAAGGGTTGATCTACCGTTGTTAACACCTCCCTATCTAGCGGCGTTATCGGGGACTCACGCCATATGATCTTGTCGTTGTCTAAAAATGACTCTTGAGTGAAATCAGCAAAACTATCCCCCCAGATGGTCTTAGCATCTGAGTGCATAAACCCACCATTAATCAACTGGCGAAACATACAACTAGTCCCACCGGCCGCATGAAAATGATTCACGTCAGCCTGTCCATTTGGGTAAATACGAGCCAGTAAAGGCACGACTGCCGACAAGTCAGCTATATCATCCCAATTTAGAATAATTCCTGCTGCTCGGGCGATAGCCACAAGGTGCATTGTATGATTAGTGGAACCACCTGAGGAAAGAAGTGCAACCGTTGCATTAACAATAGAACGTTCATCTACCAACTCACCTACAGGTCTATAATCGCTCCCTAATGCAGTTATTCGCGACAACTGATGACAGGCTTCTACCGTTAAGCGTTCGCGCATGGGATGGCTTGGATTAACAAATGAGCTCCCAGGCAATTGCAGGCCTAGTGCCTCAAGCACCACCTGATTACTATTTGCCGTACCATAAAAAGTACAGGTACCTGCGCTATGATAAGAGTCGGACTCAGCCTGTAAAAGTTCTTCACGGCCAATCTTGCCCTCGGCAAATAGCTGCCTAATTCTCTGCTTTTCTTTGTTACTTAGTCCGGATTCCATTGGACCTGCGGGAACAAAAATAGCCGGTAAATAGCCAAAACTCAGAACCCCTATTAACAGGCCAGGTACAATTTTGTCACAAATACCCAAGGCTAAAACGCCATCAAACATCTGATGAGATAGCGCAATCGCAGTGCACTGAGCAATAATATCTCGACTGAGCAGACTCAATTCCATACCATCTTGACCCTGAGTTACTCCATCACACATCGCCGGTACTCCACCAGCGACTTGGGCCGTGCCACCGACCTCTCTCATAGCTCGCTTAATCAGTTCAGGGTATTCTGCATAGGGATGGTGAGCCGACAACATGTCATTGTAGGCCGTAACAATTGCGACGTTGGCTGCCTGCATGAGCCTAAGGCTATCTTTGTCACTGTCACCACAGGCGGCAAACCCATGTGCGAGATTACCGCAACTCAACTTACCTCTCGTCGGTCGATTATCACGATCTTCAGCAATTTGTGTTAAATAATCACCACGCAAAGTCCGACTGCGCTCTATAATACGCTCTGTAACTGCAGCAACTTGAAGATTGAGGTGGCCCATAATAGCTCCGAAAGGGTAAAAGTGCATTGTAACTAAATTACATCATAAGGTCATGTTTAATCAAAAATAAAGCTAATAAACGTAATTTTATTACATTTATTGCCGCTAAAAGCGGTAAAAAGTAAGATCTCGCGGGCAATTTTACTCTTTTATTACATAGCCCGAAACAGGAATAAAACACTCAATGAAAGATAATATGTACTCGCCCAACGCCACTGAAGCATGGTCTACGCTAGAATCACTAGCCACCAGTATGGGTAACTGTACAATCCAAGATTTTTTTAATTCAGAGACAAACCGTGCCAGTCGAATGACCCTAAAGGTAGATGAGTTACTGCTAGACTATTCAAAAAATTTAGTCAGTAATGAGGTGTTTCAGCAACTATTAGCGCTGGCTGAACAGTCCAACTTGAAAGCACACCGTAGCGCCATGTTTGCTGGTGAAGTGATCAATACTACAGAGGATCGTGCGGTGCTACATGCCGCACTTAGAGCGGAGCCTGAGGATACAACGTCACCAGAAAGTGGGATCCGAAATCAGTTAGTTAAGGCGCAGCTCGAACAGGTGCGGCTTGTCAGTGAAAAAATTCGTGATGGCCAATGGCTGGGCTCCACCGGAAAAATAATTACCGACGTCATTAACATCGGTATTGGCGGCTCAGACTTAGGTCCAAAACTGGCCTGTAATGCCCTTACAGAATTCTCTAACCCTGATATTAATCTGCATTTTATTTCAAATGTTGATGGCGCTGAGATCCTATCAACTTTAGCCAAATTAAATCCAGAAACGACACTTGTTGCACTGGCGAGCAAAACCTTCACCACTCAGGAGACTTTACTGAACGCCAAGACAGTCATAAATTGGTTTGAGAAAAACCTAGGCTTGGTGCAAGCTCAAACCTCCAGCCATTTCATCGGCCTAACGGCAAATAAGCCCAATGCCCTAGCTTATGGCATCCCCGAATCACAAATTCTAGAGTTCTCTGAATGGGTGGGAGGGCGATACTCGCTTTGGTCCAGCATAGGCCTATCTATAGCCATCAGTATTGGTTTTGATAAATTCGTTCAGATGCTAGCGGGTGCCAGAGCAATGGATTTACACTTCCAGACAGCGCCACTGGGCAACAACATGCCTGTCATCATGGCCTTGCTGGGAATCTGGTACAGTAATTTTAAAGGCGCCCAATCGAGTGCCGTAATCCCCTATTGCGAGCGCCTATTACTTCTCCCTTCCTATTTACAGCAACTGGATATGGAAAGTAATGGCAAGGCAACGACGTTGCACGGGAAGTCCACAGACTACGACACAGGCCCTATAATTTGGGGGCAAACCGGCACTAATGGTCAACACGCGTTTTTCCAGTTACTTCATCAGGGGACGCGATTGGTTCCCATCGATTTCATCGCTTCAGTGAAAGATGGACTCAGTAATGAGGAACATCACCGTGTTTTATTAGGTAATATGCTGGGTCAGTCTGCAGCCCTAATGACAGGCCAACCGGCTCCATACGGAGAGCAGCATCGATATTATCCAGGCAACAAGCCATCGAACACGCTGTTTATGGACAGATTGTCGCCTAAAAACTTTGGCGCTTTGATCGCTCTTTATGAGCACAAAGTATTTGTGCAGGGTAGTATTTGGAATATTAACTGTTTCGATCAGTGGGGTGTTGAATTGGGTAAGAAAATGGCTAACAGGCTGTTAGATGCCGATCTCGACAGGTCTACTTTAGACCCATCATCTCAAAGCTTGTTCGAGCACATTGACAAAGTTAAGTAGAAGACTCTGACGCAGCCCCATTGGGTGATCGCAACTCTTTAGGTAGAGAGAAACTAATATTCTCCTTAACGCCCTCAAGCTCATGAGGCGGTGTTGCGCCAAAACTCACTAACTGAGCAACCACCCCCTGAACCAAAATTTCAGGAGCCGACGCCCCCGCTGTAACGCCAACGGTCATTCCATCGCTAAACCATCGAGCGTCCATATCTTGCGGACCATCAATGAGATAGGCAGCACAACCGCATCGTTCTGCTAACTCTTTAAGCCGATTAGAATTAGAGCTGGCCACCGAGCCTACAACTAAAACCACATCAGACTCTATTGCCAGCTGCTTGACGGCGTCTTGTCGGTTTTGGGTGGCATAGCAGATATCATTTTTGCGCGGGCCCTGTATATCAGGGAACCTCAGCCGCAAAGCCTCAATGACTCCAGCCGTATCGTCCATAGAAAGGGTCGTCTGTGTAACATAAGCTAATTTAGAGGGATCTCTCACCACCAACGCCAAAACATCACGCTGATCTTCGACAAGATGTATTGCGCCCCCCTGCGACGCATCAAACTGACCCATCGTACCTTCCACCTCGGGGTGCCCTGCATGGCCTATCAGAACGCAATCAATGCCATCAGCACTGTATTTTACTACCTCAAAATGAACTTTAGTCACCAAAGGGCAGGTCGCATCAAATACCCTAAGACTGCGATCGGAGGCCTCTTTACGCACCGCCTGAGAGACACCATGGGCGCTAAATATAACAATCACATCATCAGGAACCTCACTCAGCTCCTCAACAAATATAGCACCTCTAGCACGCAAGTTATCGACCACAAATTTATTGTGTACAACCTCGTGTCTAACATATATCGGGGCACCAAAAAGATCGAGAGCGCGATCAACTATATCGATCGCACGATCAACGCCAGCGCAAAAACCTCTAGGATTAGCGAGTTTGATATCCATCAATGTAAGCTCTCTGGGGCAACATTAATTATTCGGACCTGAAAAATAACATTCTTTCCAGCCAGTGGATGGTTAAAGTCGATCAATGCCCGATCTTCATTAATATCAACAATGACTCCCGGTAACTCTCCGTCACCATTTTGAAATGAAAACATAGCGCCAACTTCTATTTCGTCCTGATTAAAATTACTGCGGTCGACTTCCTGAACGTTTTGGGGATTATGCTGACCAAAAGCATTTTCTGGGGCAATAGTGAACTCCCGCTCATCACCGCCAACCAAACCCATCAGAGAGGACTCAAATCCAGGAAGTAAATTTCCGTCCCCGACCGTAAAGGTGGCTGCCTGTGCCTCAAAGTTTGAGTCTATAATATGGCCATCTTCCAGCACTAACGCGAAATGCAAGGTGACTGTCGTACCCTTATCTACTGATAATGTCATCTCAAACCTAATTTTTTGAATCTTGATCGGATATAAAAGTATCCAATATTAATAAAAATGCGCCGACTGTAATTCCACTATCAGCAACATTAAATGCCGGAAAATGTCTGCCAGACCAATGAAAGTCAAGAAAATCAATTACATAACCTAAGAATACTCTATCATAAAGATTGCCTAAGGCACCGCCTAATATTAGCGCCAACGCTAGACTCTCCAGCCAACGTTGCCTCGGCAAGCGCGTTATCCATACCACGATGACGACACTGACTATGGATGACAAGATCGTAAAGAACCAGCGTTGCCAACCCCCTGCATCACTTAAAAAGCTAAAGGCAGCACCATAATTATGCACATGCACTAAATTGAAGAAATCGGTTATTACCCTGCCCTGTCCGTAGGAAAAATCAGTCACTATCCATGTTTTTGTTAGCTGGTCAGCAACCAGAATAAGAGCTGTGAGAAAAAACCACGCGAACTTATATGCGCCTGTACTTTCAGACTTAGGCATGAGCGCGGACCTCTCCTACTCCGCTAATATTATCGATACAGCGCCCACAGATCTCAGGATGGTCCTCCCGAGCGCCTACATCTTCAATAAAATGCCAGCAACGAACGCACTTTGTCGCAGTTGAGCGAGACACAGACACTCTCAAACCACTAAGAGATGATTCTGGGAGCGCAGATCCATTAGACAATGGTGAAAGTACGGCTTTTGAGGTAATCGTCACAAAACGTAACTCGTCGCCTAATTTAGCCAGAGTCTCATGCAGAGCCTGATCAGCATAGACTGCAATATCGGCTCCCAGAGATCCTTTAATAAAGCCCTCTTTTCTCTGTTCTTCGATAACCTTATTAATCGCCTCTTTGGTCAATAAAATCGACGCCCAGTCGTCCTTGTTAATCGTTTCTTTGCTGGACAAGCGAGGAAGCGGATACCATTCCGCGATAAAGACTGACTCGCTTCGATCACCTGGCATACAGCTCCAAATTTCATGGGCAGTAAAGCTCAGTATCGGTGCAATCCATCGAACAAATGCCTCGGCAATATGAAAGAGAGCTGTCTGCGCTGAACGTCTAGGCAGGCTATCTTCAGCGCAGGTATAAACCCGATCTTTGAGAATATCCAAATAAAAACCACCCATATCACGGACGCAAAAGTTATGTAACTTTTGATAAATTTGGTGGAATTGGAAATTATTGTAGTCGCTGATAATATCGTCCTGAAGCTGAGCGGCACAGTCAATTGCCCAACGATCAAGAGCAATTAAGTCCTCGTGCTTTACCGTATCAAGCGATGGATCGAAGTCGTCGATATTCGACAGGAAATAGCGCGCAGTATTGCGAATACGGCGATAAGAATCTCCGGCTCGATTTAGTATTTCGTCCGAGACGGTCATCTCTGCACTAAAATCTGCTGAGGCAACCCAGAGGCGCAGCACATCAGCACCTAGTTCATTAATAACTTTTTGTGGTGATACCACGTTGCCAATGGACTTAGACATCTTGCGGCCATTTTCATCAACCGTAAATCCATGGGTTAAAACCGCTTTATAGGGTGCAGTACCATTGATTGCTATGGCCGTCTTCAATGAAGACTGGAACCAACCTCTATGCTGATCCGAACCCTCCAAGTAAAGATCAGCCGGATAACTAAGTTCTTCACGAGCATCAATGACCGAGGAATGGGTAACACCGGAATCGAACCAAACATCAAGAGTGTCGGTGACCTTTTGATAATCTTCCGCATCAGCACCCAATAAGTCTGCTGCGTCTAGAGAATACCAAGCATCAATACCTTGATTTTCAACGATGCAGGCCACCTTCTCAATCAAACTGGCGCTGTCAGGGTGAATCTCGCCAGACTGTTTGTGGACAAACAGGGTGATCGGAACGCCCCAAGTACGTTGTCGAGAGACGCACCAGTCGGGACTATTATCTAACATCCCCTCAATACGCGCCTGACCCCAGTCAGGGTGCCAGCTCACATTTTTAATCGCTGCTTTAGCTTTATCCAACAAGCCTTCCTTATCCATAGAGATAAACCACTGAGGCGTCGCTCTGTAGATCAAGGGTGTTTTGGTCCGCCAGCAATGAGCGTAGCTATGCGTGATCTTACCGCAGGCCATCAACCTACCCTGCTCGGCCAAGACGTCGATAACATGCTGATCGACCTTATAAACATGCTCTCCAGCAAACAGCTCAACATCGTCGCGGAAAGTACCATTGTCGATAACATAATTTAAAGTATCGATACCGTATTGCTTGGCCACATTAAAATCTTCAACACCATGGTCTGGTGCTGTGTGTACACAACCTGTGCCGGCATCTGTAGTGACGTGGTCGCCAAGCAATATAGGAATTTTACGCTCATAGAAAGGATGGTCAGCAATCAGATTTTCTAGAGCATCGCCCTGACAGCACGCCAATACTTTGTAGTCTGCAATTTCCAGACGCTCCATTACTGACTCGAGCAAGATCTGTGAGCAGATTAATCGCATAGGACCTGCCGTTGTAGCGCACTGTACTAATGAGTATTCTAACTCGGCGCCCACTGAAATCGCCTGACTGCTTGGAATAGTCCAAGGGGTCGTGGTCCAGATTAAAACACTAATTCCACCATCACCCGCCAGCCCCTCAAAGGCGACGGACAGCTTATCTAACTGTTTAGAATCAGTCACCGGATAGGCTACGTCGATAGAAAATGACGTCTTATCTTGATATTCGACTTCAGCCTCAGCTAGAGCTGATCCGCCAACGACACTCCAGTAAACCGGCTTGTAACCTTTAACTAAATGGCCATTAGCAACGATCTTACCCAGTGCACGAATAATATCCGCCTCAACCCCAAAATTCATCGTCAGGTAAGGTCTTTCCCAATCACCAAACACGCCAATACGAACAAAATCTTTACGCTGACCCTCTACCTGTTTCATTGCATAGTCACGACACTTTTGCCGAAAAACAGAATAATCTACCTTGACCCCTGCCTTACCAATTTTCTTTTCTACATTGTGCTCAATAGGTAACCCATGACAATCCCACCCAGGAATATAAGGCGCATCAAAACCGCTCATAGTGCGGGACTTCACCACTATATCTTTTAAGGTCTTATTAACCGCATGGCCCAAATGAATGTCACCATTAGCATAGGGAGGGCCATCGTGAAGAATATATTTCTTACGCCCAAATCGAGCCTTTCGTATCTGCCCATAAACATCTTTCTCATGCCATTCCTTTAAGATGTCAGGCTCTCTCTGTGCCAAATTGGCCCGCATCGGGAAATCCGTCTTCGGGAGATTTAACGTTTCTTTATAGTCTATTGTTTGGTCGCTCATTTTCAGCCTTAAGGTCTGCTATTTGTTTGCCTGGCTAAACCAGACTCTTATGTCATTAACATCACGGCGGATATTCTCCACCAAATCATCTAAAGTGGTGAACTTTTTCTCATCACGAATTTTATGCTTAAACTCTACTTCAATGCGCTGACCGTAAAGATTCCCTTTGAAATCCAAAAGATGGACTTCTAGAATTGGTTTTACTAAATCGCCAACCGTTGGCCTAATGCCCACGTTGGCCGCCCCTTGAAAAATTGCTCCACCAACAGTCACCAACACAGCAAAAACTCCTGATAAGGGGGCACTGTATCGATGGAGTTGTAGATTGGCCGTTGGGAAACCCAATTCAGTGCCAAGCTGTTGGCCGTAGACAACTCGTCCTTGGATAGAAAACGGCCGTCCTAACAAACCCTGAGCACCAGCGAAGTCTGATTCCCATAAAATTTTTCGCACCAACGTGCTACTGACACGTTGACCAGCAACCTCCAGTGTTTCAGTATTTTGCACTTCAAAATTGGCCTTAGCTCCCGAGCGCTTTAGCATATAAAAATCACCGCTGCGGTCACAACCAAAACGGAAATCATCGCCAACAATTAAATGACGGGTACTCAAACCCTTAACTAATACCTGATCAACAAACTGTTGAGCCGTTAGGCTTCTCAGCGCCTGATTGAACTGCAGGCAAACCGTCTGATCGATACCAAAATCCATCAGTGCCTCTACCTTCTCCCGCAGGCGCATTAGCCTGGCTGGAGCCTTTTCACCGGAAAAATATTCCTGAGGCTGAGGTTCGAAAACCATGACGACTGAGGGTAAATTTAACTCTTCCGCCTTTTTTTTTACCTGCTTTAATATAGCCTGGTGACCGAGGTGGACGCCATCAAAAGAACCGATGGTTACAACCGATTCTTGGTCAGTGCAATGCAGGTTATGTAATCCTCGAATAAAACTCATTTTCCCTCGTTGCACAGCCAATATGATTACTCTTTAAATAAGGCGCAAAGTATACCTAGCAACGCGCAGAAAGGTAAGAGATAGGGCCACAATGGCCAGTTACGTTTGCGATTTAATAGGCTCAGATACTAGTACGTCTCTAGCTTCAAAAAAGCCTTGTCGTTTAAGGTTGCCGTGAAGTCGCCTTGGCGGGCCCTCGCATATCCGACACTTTAAACCCTGTTATTAACAGCATTAGCACATAGGTAATAAATCCTGCTGCACAAAGTCCAAGAATACCCCTGGTTCTCTGCCACCAAAGCATCTCTTGCCACATCTCGGCGTTTAAAGCACCTAAGTGACCAGCGACCAACACTAAGACCACTAACATCGCGCCAACCGCGCCCATTAACCGGCAGAAGAATGCTAGCCAATGATCTGAAGCCACATACACGCCGCTCCTCTTTAGGTAGATATACAGGAGAATAGCATTTAGAAAAGCAGCAACTGATGTCGCAGCTGCCAAGCCTAGATGACCGATTTGCCAATAAAAGTGGAGGGGTACCACGAACAGAATATTAAGTACCATGTTAGTTGCCATAGCAATAATACCAATGCGTACCGGTGTGCGCATATCTTGACGAGCGAAAAAGCCAGGTGCCAGTACCTTGATCAACATAAACGCAATCAAACCCAAAGCATAAGCCCGCAAGCTTAAAGTCGCCATCGACATATCTCGAAGGGTCATTACGTCACCATAATAAAACAGGGTGACCAAAATCGGTTGGGCTAACAACACCAGTGCTGCAGCAGCTGGCACCGCAATCAGCAAAATCATTTTCAAGGCCCAATCTAGTGTTTCAGAATATTCCTGGGTTGAACTCGCCGCGTGATGGCGAGACAGGTTAGGCAAAATTACCGTGGCAATAGCAATACCAAATACGCCCAGCGGTAGTTCTGATAAACGATCAGAATAATACAGCCAAGAAACACTTCCTGTGGGTAGGAATGTCGCTAGCATGGTGTCTAGCAGCAAATTTATTTGGCTAACTGAAACACCAAATATTGCCGGACCCATTAGTTTTAAAATTTTACGCACGCCAGGATGATGCCAGTCAACTTTCGGCGCGGGCAACATATGAATCCGTAGTAAAAACGGTATCTGAAAAATAAACTGCAAAACTCCAGCAATTAAAACTCCCCAAGCGAGAGCAAAAGTAGGCTGGTCAAACATTGGCGCAGCGAGCAAAGCCGAGGCAATTAGCGTTATATTCAGCCAAATTGGCGTAAATGCCGGTACCGCAAATCGATCATAGCTATTGAGGATACCTCCAGCGACACCGGTCATCGAAATAAACATCAAGTATGGAAAGGTAATACGCAACATATCCGCAGTCGCGTTAAACTTTAGAGGGTCATCGAAAAACCACTTTGGCGCAAAAATGGCCGCCATGGCAGGTGCTGCAAGAACGATTACCAGCGTAAACAGTAAAAGGGTAAGACCCAATGTGCCACTGACTCGACTTATCAAACCTCGTACCGCAGCCTGACTGCCCTGCTCTCGATACTCGCCCAGTATAGGTACAAAGGCCTGTGCAAAAGCGCCTTCAGCAAACAGACGACGAAAGAAATTGGGAATTTTAAAGGCAACAAAAAATACGTCAGCGAACGCCTCAGCGCCAATCACTCGCGCAAACACAACGTCTCGAGCAAGCCCCATGACTCGGGATAGCATGGTAAAGAAACTAACGACGCCACTGGAGCGTAACAAACCGCTATCTTTGGGTTTACCTGAAGACTCGACATAAACCCCGATAGGCATGCCTTGATCATCCAGCTGTGACCGTTCCTGAGTCAAAAGAGCACCTGTTTGTTGTGGGTTCAGAGAGTACAGTTTAACCACTGATATCGCCGCGGCCAAGCGAATCTAAAAAAGCTAAGTTTAGATAATACTGTTAGACTTGCAAGCTAGGAATGGCGTCAACAGTTTTTAATATAAATAAGCCTAAATAAAGCTTAAAAACGAGGTTGAATATTACATCTAAACCCTGTATATTTCCGCGCCTTTAGTGAGTCCATAAAGTTAGGAGTAAGAAAGTTGGCAAATTCAGTACAAGCAAAGAAACGCGCACGCCAAAACGAGAAACGCCGTCAGCATAATGCCAGCCTGCGCTCTATGGTCCGCACCTATTTAAAGAAAGTTGATGCTGCAATCGCCTCGGGCGATAAAGCGGTGGCGCAAGAAGCCTACAGAACTTCCGTGCCTGTTATAGATCGTATGGCAGATAAAGGAATTATTCATAAGAATAAGGCCGCTCGCCATAAGAGTCGTTTGAACGCTAAGGTAAAAGCCCTCGGCGCAGCGTAAGAACCTCTAAAAAAACCGGCCTCGGCCGGTTTTTTTTCAACTGTAGATTAGTGAGTGACCCACCCCTGTTAGGTGTTCACTACCATGTTATCTCGATGAATCAACTCATCATCCTCTCGATAGCCTAGCACTTCGATAATTAACTCAGTGCCTTTACCTTTTATTTGCAGCGTTTCCGCAGCACTATAATTTACTAACCCACGAGCTATTTCCGCGCCTTGTTCATTCACGCAACTCACTAGGTCACCTCGACTAAACTCGCCACTTACACCTTTAACGCCAACCGGCAGCAAACTTCGCCCCTGTTTGGATAACACGGCAACTGCACCCGCATCAAGAATCAACTGCCCCTTAACCTGTAACCGCCCCGCTAACCACTGTTTTCGGGCAGCGATAGGTTTCTGACTAGCAGATAACAATGTTCCAATAACATCACCACGGGCCACCTTAAGCAGAACCTCTTCGTTGCGGCCACCGGCAATCACCGTATTGCAACCTGAGCGCGCCGCTAAACGCGCCGCCTGTAGTTTAGTAACCATACCACCTCGGCCCAAACCACTTAAAGTATCGCCGGCTAAGGCGTCTAGAGAATCATCATTTGCCTGCGCTTGAGACACTAATTTGGCTGATGCATCTTGGTCAGGATTGGCGCTATAAAGACCATCCTTGTCGGTTAAAATCACTAAAAGGTCGGCGTCAATTAGATTGGCGACTAAAGCGGCCAAAGTATCATTGTCACCAAAACGAATTTCATCTGTAACGACAGTATCGTTTTCATTAACAATGGGAACAACGCCTAACTCCATGAGTTTTTTTAGGACCCCACGGGCATTCAAATAGCGCTGTCTATTGGCTAAATCATCATGGTCGAGCAAGATCTGTGCAGTCCCTCGAGAAAATCGCTCAAAGCTGCTCTCATAGGCCTGTATAAGCCCCATCTGACCCACCGCAGCGGCGGCTTGCAGTTCATCTATCCGATCCGGTCTTTTTGGCCAGCCTAAACGAGCCATACCCTCAGCGATAGCGCCAGAGGAGACCAACACAATCTCATTGCCCTGATCAAGTAAAGTTGCTATCTGACTAACCCATCCATCGATAGCTTTACGATCAAGACCAGCACCATCATCGGTCAGCAGGGCGCTGCCGATCTTTACGACCCAGCGTTTAGCCTCTTTAGCGACCGCCCTATTCACCTTACATTACTCCGCGTAAACCACTTCAACATCGTCATCATCATAACCGTCGTCACCACTATGATCGTCTAACTCCGGTTGCTGGCGAGACACCCGACGTGTTTTTGCAAGGCCATCAATCCGATCGCGCGCCTCGGTCTGAATCCTGGTGCGTCGCGCCTCTGCTAACTCAGCCAACTTAGGATCAGCCAACTCCTGTTGCCGATGATCATCGATGTAATCCATAATCGCTGCACAGAGTACTTTGGTCCCCACAGACGCCAATCCAGACATTCTAAATACTGGGCCTTGCCAATCTAAAGCCTCAACAACCTCCTGGCAGGCTGCGTCAATATCTTCCTCGCGCAATAAATCAACCTTATTGATCACCAACCAACGATCTCCAGCCGCCAATGTCGGGCTAAAGGTTTCTAACTCACGCTCAATAATCTTAGCATTCTGTCCAGGCGTAGAACCGTCAAACGGCATCATGTCGACCAAATGTAATAACAATCGTGTCCGCGTAAGGTGCTTTAAAAAACGAATGCCCAGTCCAGCACCTTCCGAGGCCCCTTCGATGAGACCTGGAATGTCGGCAACCACAAATGATTTGTCGCCACTCATGCCAACAACACCCAAATTAGGCACTAAGGTGGTAAAGGGGTAGTCGGCTACCTTAGGGCGTGCCGCAGAGACGGATCGAATAAACGTCGACTTACCGGCATTGGGCAATCCGAGTAGACCTACATCGGCCAGCACCTTGAGTTCGAGTTTTATTTCTCTAACTTCTCCTTCCTGACCAGGTGAAGTCTGGCGAGGTGCGCGGTTAGTGCTCGACTTATAACGCGTGTTACCCAGGCCGTGGAACCCGCCTTGAGCCACCTTAAGCTGTTGATTTAGCTCGGTGAGGTCACCCATCACGTCGCCAGTTTCATTATCAATAACCGTGGTACCTACAGGCACCTGTAAAATTAAATCCTCACCACCACGGCCAGTGCATTCCGCACTGCTACCCTGCTGTCCACTCTGAGCCTTAAAGTTACGCGTATATCGAAAATCGATAAGCGTATTCAAGCCCTCTTTAGCGATCAATAGAACACTACCACCGTCACCACCGTCACCACCGTCAGGACCACCTCGGGGAATATATTTCTCACGCCGGAAACTCATGGCGCCATTACCGCCTTTGCCTGCGTGAACTTTAATTGTCGCTTCATCAACAAATTTCATAGGATCAGTTTACAGTTGCCATAGGGTTTAGTCATTTATCACATAAAGAAGTATTGTAGAGCAAAAATAATCACCCATAAAAAAAGCCCCGCGTAGGGGCCTTTTTAACTGAATTGAAGCATCTACGCAGACACTACTTCAGCATATTTACGATTTTGCGGGCCCTTTTGCACAAACTGCACTTTGCCAGTCGCTGTTGCGAACAAAGTGTGGTCCTTGCCAATACCAACGTTATTACCGGGATGAAACTTAGTTCCACGCTGTCGAACTATGATCCCACCCGCATTAATGGCCTGGCCTCCATAAACTTTAACGCCAAGACGCTTACTTTGCGAATCGCGACCATTACGAGTACTACCACCAGCTTTCTTGTGAGCCATTGCTATATCCTCTTTGGATTAACCAGCATTAATGCTAGTAATCTTAACCTCTGTATACCACTGTCTGTGGCCCTGTTGAGTTCGCGAGTGCTTACGCCGACGGAACTTGATGATGTTTACTTTATCACCACGACCGTGAGATACGATTTCAGCTGTCACTTTACCACCCTCTACAAGAGGGGCACCAATCTTGACTTCAGCACCTTCACCGACCATCAAGACTTCTTCGAAATCGATACTATCACCAGTTGCGATCTCCAGCTTCTCAAGACGCAGGGTTTCGCCCTCTACGACTCGATGTTGCTTTCCGCCACTTTTGATTACTGCGTACATGTCTTGCTCCAATTTATAATGACCCTTCCGCGGCCAGATTCTGTCGCTTAAAGTCTTGGAGCGAATAGCCCCTTTGCGAGGGCGGCAATTCTAATGGAACACCCCCGTCTTATCAAGCATTTAAACAGTGAAAATAACAGTAATCCTTCGGATTCAAAACAGGCGACACATACTGAGCACAAATGAGCACAATAAACCAGGCTCTAGACTGCTAGATTAGACTCCGTCAAACCATATCAGGGACGCGTTACGCCCCGTTTCCCCATCTCTCCGGTAGGAGAAAAACCGCTCTGAATCATTGACCGTGCAAAACTCTCCGCCGTAAACGGCAGATACGCCACAAGCCGCTAACTCTGCCCGCGCCAGTGCATAAATGTCAGCCAAATACTTCGCTTTTGAACGGGTGAAGGCATTTTTAATCGCATCCTGTTGGACCCTGTTTTGGGCATTACTAAGAAACGCGTCCCTGACATCAACCCCAACTTCGAATGCTTGATGTCCGATCGCGGGCCCCAAATACACAAGGATATTTTTCGTAGCAGAAAATTGACTAACCGTTTTGCGTAATATGCCACTAGCAAGGCCACGCCAGCCCGCATGAACTGCCGCTACCTGGGTACCACTATGATCGCACAAAAGGACCGGCAGACAGTCTGCTGACATCACCGCGCAGGCAACCCTAGCTTGATCGCTATAACTTCCGTCTGCACTGGTAGCGCCCCGCGCGTCTGGCGCATAAATCACCTCAGTACCATGCACCTGGTCTAGCCACACTGGAGTTTTTGGAAGATTGAGCATTGTTTTAAGTGCATCACGGTTAGCTAGAACATCTGCCTTGGTGTCCCCGACATGCAATGCAATATTATTTTCATTAAATGGGGCTTTACTGCAACCTCCGGTCCTAAGGGTAATTGCTGAGCGCACATTGTCAGGCGCAGGCCAATCTGGAATAAAAAAAGACATGGCTGGTCTACCCTGCAGCCAAAGCATCAAGCAAGTTTTGCATATCTTCAGGCAAATCAGTTTTCCAGCCAATGTCCTCTCCGGTACCAGGATGTACAAGCGCTAACTCTCTGGCATGCAACGCTTGGCGACCAAACTGCCTTAGACAGTCTTGTAATTCAGTCGAGGTACCCTTATGAATGCGCAAACGCCCAGCATAGGTATCATCACCCACAATAGGATGCTTAATATGAGCCATATGCACACGAATCTGATGAGTACGCCCGGTCTCTAATTTAAGTCGCAAATGACTGTGTCCTTCGAATTGTTTGAGCACACGATAATGGGTTCGCGCCTCTTTGCCATCACTGATCACTGCCATTTTTGTGCGCTGTTGTGGGTGTCGGCCAATGGGCTGGTCGACAGTGCCACCGGCTATCACACGTCCAACAGCAACGGCTTCATATTCCCGACGTACAGTTCTAGCCTGCAATTGCAAAACCAAGTCAGTATGCGCCTGCAATGTTTTAGCCACCACCATCAACCCAGTGGTGTCTTTGTCTAATCGATGCACAATACCAGCGCGCGGTACCGACCGAAGTGAAGGGCAATGATAAAGTAACGCATTGAGAATCGTACCAGAACGATTACCTGCAGCGGGATGAACCACAAAGTTCGCCGATTTGTTAATCACTAAAATATGATCATCTTCAAATATTATGTCTAAGGGAATATTCTCTGCCACCCAATCCCCCTCCGGTTCGAGGTGGGCATTAATCGTGAGTGTCTCACCACCGATCAATTTATGCTTGGGCACTCTTTGTAGATTATCAACTTTTAACTCACCCTGCTTGATCCACTGTTGCAGGCGCGATCGTGAAAATTCACCAAATAGTTCGGCCGCCACCTGGTCTAATCGTCGACCACATTCGGCGGGCTGCACCATAGCGGTACGTTCAATATTATCCAAATTATTTGTCAATTTAACTGATCCATTTTTGCTTATTTCAATAATTACTAAACTTATTTTAAATTAATTGCTCTAACGATGGCTAATTACCGCCGACTAACACCCATAAAATAGAAGAATTATTGGTTTAGTTAATGGGCTGTGGTTAAATAGCCGACCTCGTCGAGCGGTGGATTGACATCGCCTACAACTGAGAATATTACATGAAAAACTTGTCGTTTATGTTGTTGATTTTGAGTTTATCGCTCACCTCTGGATGCTCTTGGCTTGGATGGGGTGATGACGAACCCTCAGAAGATGAGACTGCCGGCTTTACCGAGCGTGACTTTTACAACAAAATTCAGACCAGTCTTAACGCTAAAAACTGGAGTGTTGCCATCAGTAACCTGCAACTTCTAGAGTCTCAGTTTCCCTTTGGTAAGTACGCGGAACAGGGACAGCTGGAGTTAATCTATGCTCAATATAAGTCGGCCGACTACGAGTCGAGCATTGGATCGGCAGATCGTTTCGTCCGCTTACACCCGCAGCATCCCAATGTTGACTATGCTTTTTACGTTAAAGGCTTGTCCGAGATCTCGCAAACCGGGGGCTTTTTCGACAGCTTTATGCCTACAGACAATAGTATGCGTGATATTGGCACAGCCCGTGGCGCGTTCACAACATTAAGCGAACTGCTTTCACGCTTCCCAGAAAGTCCTTATGCTGACGATGCCCGCAAACGGCTGATTAGTTTACGCAATCGACTGGCACGCGCAGAGATTCATGTTGCCAACTACTACTTTACCCGAGGCGCCTACTTAGCGGCAGCCACTCGCGGACGTTACGTGGTGGAAAACTTTCAGCAGTCACCCGCAGTGCCCGATGGTCTAGCGGTTATGTCCCAAGCGTACTATATGCTAGAAATGCAGGAACTGGCCGATAATTCCGTCAAGGTGTTGGCTGCTAATTATCCTGAGCATCCTTCACTTGATCAGAATGGTCAATTTGATTTCGATCAACGTCTTATTGGTAATCAAGATTCATTTCTAGACAAAGTATCCTTTGGCTTAATTAAACGTATTAAACCACCTGCGTTTGATACCCGGTCTATCTACGACAAGGCAGCCCGTGAAGCTGATTTAAATAGTGACACAGGCGAAGCCGCAGGTACCATATTAGGTATGAAAACAGCCACCGCGGTTGCGGTTGGTGTTATTGGAGTAGCTGTGATCGCTAATGAAGTTAAGGGTGGCGGCAGCCCTGCAAGTGAAGGTAGTACAGGCACGACGACGACAGGTACAGGCACTTCAGGTACGACCGGTACGACAAGTACGAGTACTACAGGAACTTAGTTTTTTAGGAAGATGGCGATAGTCAGCATGTTTTCCTAACCTCAGGCGGACAGAGTACCCTCATGAACAAGCAACAAATTATCAACGAAATGCAGGTTCTACCGAGCATTGATGCCAAATTTGAAATAACTCGCAGAGTGGCCTTTATACAGAGCCAATTAACTAACGCCGGTGCTAAAACACTGGTTTTGGGCATCAGTGGCGGCGTTGATTCATCGGCCTGTGGCCGTCTTGCTCAGCTAGCCATTAATGGTCTCAATGAAAAACATAGTTGTTCAGACTATCAATTTGCCGCGGTGCGTCTGCCCTACGGTACTCAGAAAGACGAAGATGATGCTCAGGTCTCTCTGGCCTTTATACAGCCAAGTCTAAGCCTAACTGTGAACGTAAAAGAGGGTGTCGATGCTATTCACGCAAACGTTTGTGCAACGCTTAATGAGCACGGTTTGTTACCTGGTGAAGATGCCATCGATTTTGCCAAAGGCAATGTTAAAGCCCGAGCGCGCATGGTCTCGCAATACCAAATTGCCGGTATACTCGGTGGGTTGGTGTTGGGTACCGACCACTCGGCAGAAAATATCACTGGTTTTTATACCAAGTTCGGTGATGGTGCCTGTGACTTAGCTCCCCTATTTGGCCTCAGTAAACGCCAAGTGCGTCTGTTGGCCAAAACTATGGGTGCTCCAGACTCACTGGTCAATAAAACCCCAACCGCAGATCTAGAATGCCTAAGCCCGCAGAAAGAAGATGAGCAAGTACTGGGTCTATCTTACGATGACATTGATGATTTTCTTGAAGGCAAAGCGGTCAGTGCTGTGTCAGAGCAACGATTAATCGCTATCTATACAAAAACTCAGCATAAGCGCTTGCCTATAGCGACTGTGTACGACGCTTAACAGGCGGTAAAACCTTAATCATCAATGTGCTGAAATCGATAGGTTCTGCGTAAGCCAACCTCATCCATTAGTGAATCTGTTGTTACAGGGCCTGTGTAGCCCCCAGGTACCTGTCCCGCATATGACGCTAAACAATCAGCAGTCCCCTCGCTTTTGTGACGAAACCCTGTTGTTACCCTAGCCGTTGCTCCTGATGCGCTGTGAGTGGCTGTCACATTAGTTTCCCAGTCAGTGAAGTATACTGACGGCGCGCAACTGGTGCATTCTGTTAGTAATTCCGTCATGGTCACTTGCTGTAAAGTTAGTTTAGAATTCCAGGTGCCTTTTTCCGTGCAAACATTCGCGGTTCCCGTATAGCGAATCAATCCGCCAGACGATCCACTGAACCCACCATCGCATCTCTCGATGACTAAATTCCCAACAATCGTCAGTTTGGAGTTAGCATTAAGATGCGGATGTTGATACCACGATGCGCCGGTCAGCCAGTAATAGGTTCCATAGTAGTTAGAATGCCCCGTCGATGTCTGTTTGGTGCCGGGCAAGGAATCTAGTCCGGCATCTCCAGATACCTTCCATTGCTGAAGACATCGGGTACTTGTCGAAATTGACGTGTTGTGAGTATCAAAGCCGGTAAATAGATTAAAAGTTTCGCCCTTGTTGAGCGGATAATTGGATATTAAATAGTCTGATGCATTTTGCGCGACCCTTTTCACTTCTTGCTTACGCAAGTGGTTGTTTGCGATCTTTAAGTTATTATTACTTAAGCTCAGTGAACTTAATCCGAGCACCGTTAAAACAACCAACATTATCAAAGCAGTAGGAAGAACAGCACCGACTTGCAGATGCGCTGCACCCTTTAGATTTCGAAAATTCAATCGCCTGTCCTCATTGTTAGATTGATAGGTTCGGTAATACTGACAAATAATCGCCGCTTCAATCTATCATTAAAACTTAGAGTCTTACCCGCATAAGAGAAACTTGTATTGCTTTGAATCGTTTGAGGTACGGCGCCGCCAACCAATATCGATAGTTTCACTGACACAACCGCTTGCCATTCGTCACGATCTGCCGGAAAACCAATTCTATCTGCGACATTATCCCCATTGGTATCAATCCCGTATTCTGCTTGGAAATCTTCAACAGCATCAGTAATGGGCTCAGATCTCCACGCGTTATTTTTCCTATGCATTACTCGAAATGTTTTATTCTCATCGACAAAATAGAACGAGTGACGATACGCGTAAATTGGGACTCTTGTTGTGTTATCCATTTCTTTCAGGGTGAAGTTATCCCAAACACCGGCTCCAACCTTTACCACTTGGTTAGCAGCCGTAATACCGTCTTCAAGACCGGTTTTCGCTTGAAGATAATAGTTTGCCGCGCTTAAACTTGAATTGTAGGCAATCTCTTTTGAACCTGTCCGCCGAATCATTAATACATCCGAACCTGCCCGTGGCTTGTGGGCAGTGCCGCACAAAGTGACCGATCCTGACATATTATTTAAACCGTCGATCAAAAATGTGAGATCATCCAAAATAAGAAGTGGTCGACACATCCACCGCCCGGGCAATGTCCCATCAGACTTTGGGGGTATATCGATGAGCCTACCCAAAAACCCCGCCATACTGATTTCTTTTTCAAGAAACTGAGTCAAATACCTGCCTGTCTCATTGATCTCACTGCTATCATTTAAAATCTGACTGGATTTTAAGGACGATAAAGAAATCTCTAATACCGACCAGGTTATTAGTACACCAAGGGTTAAGGCCAACATTAATTCAATGAGGGAAAATCCTGTACTATTTCTCCCTCGGCCGTGATTGCCTCCTTCAAGAAGCGCCTTTTTATACTTATTCACGCTTCTAGTGCGCATCAGTCAGCTGCACTCGGATGCTGTATATTAACGCCACTAGGAATCGAGTGATTGTGGTCGAGATAATCATGTCGGTAACATTGAGTGGTATCCGTAAGAATGACACTACCAACGTTGGATCCATTGCTTACCTGATGGCAATTAAACTCTTCAATTTCAATAGACCCATTATTGATGGTTAAGCTGTGCCCATTGAGGCATAAGTCCGTCATGGTAAGATTTCCAGACAGAGTAGTATTCGCAGTTAAGTACATGGAGTGTCCTGTATAGCCGTAACTTCCAGAACTCGGACTGGCTGCTGTCCAACCTCCGCTAGGGGCCCCAGTGCTCGAACTGCAGGGCTCAGCGTCCTCACAAGAATTGTCAGACTCACAGGGTTCGGGGCATGTGCCAAGATCCTTACATCTCTCCGAAACTGGCCCGCTTGAGATTAAAGGAATAAGAATGTCATAAGAAATAATTCTTCTAAGATCGACCCCACTAACATTATAAAGATTCAGTCCGCACGTGGCTGCTGACGCAGAAGTTGCGGAAGCCGAAAAACCACGCCAGGCTACTGAAACCCTGTATTTTGCAGGCGCAGTAGTGGTTTTAGCCTGATATTTAACACACCCACGGGCTTGCGTAGGTGCTCCCATGGCTGCTGTATTCATCACTTGGTGGTCACCATCGAGAAGATCATCCCAATCATTCGCCGCCGCCGCGCTTTGAGTGAAACTTGGGCAGCTAAAGTTACCAATGTAATCAACGCCAAAAGTAGTGGATGTAAAACCCGAACAATTTGTCGCTATATTTGGATCAGCCTTAATACGTTCGATCATGTATTCAGCCAAAATCGAAGCATACACGCGGTTAGAAGCTTCCAACTCAGCAGTTAGTGATCGATTCTGTAAGTTGATGAAACCCAGTGTGCCGACTGTCATAATCACCAGAGTAACCAGTACCTCGATCAGCGTGAAACCCCGTAAAGCTCTAGGTTGATGTCGAGCCCGTCTTTTCCCAGATTTCAATGGGTTAAGTTGCAAAGCGCCCATATTGGCTCCTGTTCGTAAATCCAGAGGATTCTATGGACACTGCATTTTTATCAATATCAGACGAGCGAGATGCATCGCGAAACTCCATCCACTCCCTCAGCCCCCCTGGGTATCGATCCCTGCCTGTGAGTTTGATTGAGTTGCTTTGCATCTGTGAAAAAAAGTCTTGTCCATCTAATGCCTTAACGGCTATACAATGAGTGTCGGCATTAAGGCTAGCGCTAGTATCGGTACTTATCACCCATCGCGGCTTAAAGTGGTGACTAATCGAAATTAGGTGCACCCCAAGACTAGCTTTGATCGCTTCGCAGCGCACAACAGAAACGGTATTTTGCAATTCATTAGCAGCGGCTTCTACCCGCCTTTGGCTAACAAAACCACTAAACAGGAGGACCGCCATTGCCAATATTAGGTCGGCTACGAGTACGAGTAGCTCAATTAGAGTAAATCCAGAAAAATAGACGCTTTTCAGGTAAGAAGTGTTTTTATTTTTCATCACCAGGTTCCAACTTTTTGACCATCCTGATGAATCTCTAATGTGCCATCACCGTTCTGTATAGCCCCTGGACCTGGTTTATCTGGAATGGCCCGTACATAAAAGGTGGTGTTTGAATTTTGAGGCACAGTCCTAATTCTATAAAATTCGCAGACCCTCAAGTTAGGGGATAAAAGTCCGTCGCCGTTAGGATAGCAGCCGTTCACCCTTACCCCGAAAAGCACTAACTCCGTCGCATAACCATTACCGTTATTGGCCAAAAAATACTGATGTTGAGCGCTGGCAGCCTCCATCAAAAATTGCTGCGCAACTGCTCGGTTGGCTCTCACTAAATATTGTTGGTAACTGGGGTAGGCTGCTGATGAAATGAGTCCAATAATAGCCATCACTATCATTAATTCGGCAAGAGTGAACCCCCAGGTCCATTTTGTTTTTATCCTCATTTAATTTATCAAGCCTTTTTGGTTCCGATAAAACCTAGCCCCACGCAATAATAAGCCCAACCCTACAGAAAATTAGCCCGCGAGACTGTGATGTAATTCACATTGGATAGCCGCGCAATTTTTAGGCTTAATTTGTAGCACAATGAATGGCGCCGCTGGCTGATTCATCGTAACCGTCGCCGTCATTGTCTTGTGAAATACGTATGCGACCACTTCTATACACAATGACCTGCCGACCATAGTCAAGCTCAGAATTTAGTGCACAAACCTGAAAATTCCCCGATTCTTTGGAAGACCCCGTCATTTTGAACCGCATATAAGATCTATTAGACGCAGAGAGCTTCACGGAAAGATTTTTAATTGGAGTATTTAGTCTAAGCCATTCGTCAGAATCAACTTCGCGATTTTTGTTGTCATCTCTAAATACGGCGAGAGTTAGTCCACCCAGTTTGACGCATTCAAACTCGGCATTAAGCGTACACAGAGTCCATACGTTAGAATTTGTTACCGCTAGGCTTCGCGTCAACTGAAGGGCACTTCGAATCTCGTGCACCTGACTATTAATAGACTGCTTGCCTGTTAGAGCAATCATCGAGGGCAATGAAATGCTGATTAAAATAGAAGCAATACCGATGCAAATTAGTAATTCTAGAAGAGAAAAGCCCTCTTGCTGAGGGTTCATTTATGAAATCTCCCAACGCCATTTTTCAATTTTATTGGCTTAGGGTATTACTTAGAGGCCACAAAAACCTAGTACTGGATCACAGTATGCGCTACTAACTAGATCTGATTAGAGCATTAATCCGTCTAGGTTTGGGGAAGATTATCTTGTAAAAAGCGCAACATATTTTCACCCATAACCAGCCGAATCTGTGGCTCAGTCAACCCAGATTCAAGTAGCTCATGCGTAATCGCGACAAGCTCTGAGGTGTCAAACCCTGGTGTGATTGAACCATCAAAATCAGACCCCAGAGCGACATGACCCGCCCCGACTAACTGAATACCATATTGAATAGCAGCGGCGACTGACTTGGGCGTATTATCACAAATCGCTCCATCCCAAAACCCAATAGCGATTAGCCCTCCTTCCTGGGCAATCTCTTGCATTAAGGAATCACTAATATTGCGAGGCGACTCGCAGTGGCCATGAAATCCGGTATGGCTTACCAATAAAGGTTGGTCAGACAGTGCAAGGGTATCCCTAACGACGTTCTCAGAAGAGTGAGAAACATCAATCATAATATCGAGGGCCAGCATCTGTTTTACTGCCTGCCTGCCAAATTCAGACAACCCCAAGCCGCTTACCCCGTGGAGTGAACCCCCCAGTTTATTGTCGAAGAAATGTTGCAAACTCATCATTCGAAAACCGCTGTCATACAGCCTCTGGATATTATCTAAATTGCCATCTAAGGCGTGAGAGCCTTCGGTCCCCAACAACCCGCCAATGAGGCCTGGATTTAACAGGCGCCTTTCCAAAAACCCAGCAAGGTCAGTTTGCGATTGAATGAACATGAAATTTTTGTCATCGCGACGCGCTAAATTATGGATTTTTTCAGCCTGAAAAAGTGCTCTTTCGGTCAAGCTATTCCAGGTTTTAATCGGCCAACCCTGGATGACCACAAGAGAGGTGATATTGTCGCGGGCACTCGTTTTGTTGCTGTCATAATTTTGACCTGCGGGCGACTTGGTCACTGTTGTAAACATTTGCAAGGCCATATTGCCCTGCTGCATGCGAGGAATATCTACATGACCGTAATCATGCTCTTTGGACAGATCACGATCCCACAAAGCGCTGTCGGCATGCCAATCACCAATCAATAAGCTGGCATGGAGGGTTTTTGCTCGCTCAGACACACTGTAGGGTGAATGAGGCGATACCCAGTTCATGGTCCGTTCAACATAAGCCGGACCGAGGCTAAAGACCCCTATCACTAAGGCAACAACCAAAAGCAACAAAAGCAGAGCAATTTTTTTCATTATTTTCCCCGTTTTAAATCAGAGTTTATAGCGGCTTAACTCGGAGGTCATTGTTCTTAGAACATTGCTAAGTTTGGCCGCTTTGATCTCATCATAAACATTATTGTCATGCTCTTCCATATAAGCATTCTGGGCAATCTCCATCTGTACGGCATGAATATGCGCCTGAGGCTGACCATAATGACGAGTTATGTAACCTCCCTTAAACCGGCTATCGCGAACCGCGGAGAACTGACTCTGCTGCATCAGCAAGAACAGTTGGTTTCCTATGCTTGCTTGGCAAGATAAGCCGTCTGCCGTACCTAAGTTTAGGTCGGGTAATGTTCCTGTAAAAAAACGGGGTACTTCACTGGCAATACTGTGGGCATCCCAAAGTAGAGCATAGCCATGGATGGCTTTTATACGCTCAAGTTGCCTGGCAAGCGCGTCGTGATAAGGTTGCCAATAGGTCTTAATACGCTCTTGTATCTGAGCTTTAGTCGGCGCCTTGCCGGGTAGATAAATATCTTGTTCAGTAAAGGTTGTTGTTGGACAGACTTCAGTCTCACTTAGCCCTGGATACAATGCAGAACCCTGACTAAACCGATTTACATCAACCAGGTAGCGAGAGTGATTTGCGGTGATCGTAGAAGCGGCCATCTCATCCAGAAAATCGTATAGACGAGGCACATACCAATCGGTGTCCGGCAAGAGTAAAGCCGCTTGGGTGAAGGTTTCTTTTATCTCCTCTGGCACTGCAGTGCCTGAATGAGGAAAGCTCACTAACAACGGACCATTGCTCTCTACGACGGAGACAACGTCCATGCTTAAGAGGCTCCGGAAGGCAGTATATCGGCCACCATGGTATAAAAATAAGCCTCGCTGATAAGCTCTCTAGCGGCGTTGATATCTGGCGCAAAGAATCGATCTTCTGTGTACCTCGGGACCCGCTGACGCATCTGGTCAACCACTTTTTGTAATACAACTGAAGTGACATGAGGACGATGAAATTCAACCGCTTGCACTGCACTGAGTAACTCAACTGCAACCACATAGTCTGTGTTTTCAGTCATATCACATAATCTACGTGCAGCAAAGGTTGCCATACTGACATGATCTTCTTGATTAGCCGATGTGGGAATACTGTCAACGCTGGCAGGATGAGCCAGTGTTTTGTTTTCAGACACTAAAGCAGCGGCGGTCACCTGGGCGATCATAAAACCTGAATTAAGCCCGCTGTTTTCGACTAAAAAAGCGGGTAAGCCGCCATTCATGTGGGGGTCAACGAGAAGGGAAATGCGTCGCTCCGAGATAGAACCAATTTCTGCGATCGCTAGGGCTAAGGTATCAGCAGCAAAAGCCACTGGTTCAGCGTGAAAATTACCCCCAGACAAGGCCTCTAGAGTGTCGGCGAAGATCAGTGGATTGTCCGTCACTGCGTTAGCTTCAATTTGGAGGGTTTTAGCAGCATTGTTGATTAGGTCCAAACAGGCCCCCATCACTTGAGGCTGACAACGCAGTGAATAGGGATCTTGTACCTTTCCACAGTTGACATGAGATTCCAAAATATCACTGCCCTGCAGAAACTGCAGGTATTTTTCAGCTACCCTTATCTGCCCTGGCTGGCCACGCAGGTTATGTATGCGGGCGTCAAAAGGTACCGTGCTGCCTTTCATTGCATCGACTGACAATGCGCCAGTAACCAAAGCGGCGGCAAATACGTTCTCGGCTTCAAACAGCCCCGCCAAAGCCAATGCCGTGGAGGTTTGGGTGCCATTAAGCAGCGCCAACCCCTCTTTAGGCCCTAGCTCGACTGCGGTTAATCCACATTCGGCAAGCGCTTTTTCTGCAGTCATTAGCTGGCCTTTGTAGTGAACATCGCCCACGCCTATCAAGGCCGCGGCTAAATGCGCTAAGGGTGCAAGATCACCCGAGGCGCCGACAGAACCTTTACTAGGAATGCAGGGCATAATGTCATGGTGGTATAGGTCTATCAGCAGCTGAACCACCTCAGGACGCACCCCAGAATAACCATGAGATAGACTAATGATCTTTAGGGCGATAATAAGCCTCACCACAGTAGAATCGATCAACTTACCCACGCCAGTGCAGTGGGAAAGAACCAAGTTGCGCTGCAATAAGGCAAGTTGATCGTCAGCGATGCGGGTCTGAGCTAACAAGCCAAAACCAGTATTGATGCCGTAAGCAGCCTCGCCTTTTGCGACAATGTCAGCGACTGCCTTGCAACTAACGTCAATATCTGCCCAGGCACTGTGGTCTAGGGTGAAAGGAGTATGGCCGGTATAGAGTTCTCTCAATTGGCGTAGAGTGGTCTCACCCGGTACAAGATTGATGGGGGTAATTTTTTGCGTCATCTAGCAACTTCCTATTAACAATGTTAGTCGGCAACGCCGGTGCGAAGCATGGGCATATTGAGTCGTTTTTCCCTGGCGCAAGCGGCAGCATCTTCATAACCGGCATCGGCATGACGGACAACACCGGTGGCAGGATCGTTCCATAAAACACGCTCCAACCGGCGTTCCGCCTCTGGCGTACCGTCGGCCACAATAACGACACCCGCATGCTGTGAATAACCCATGCCAACACCACCGCCATGGTGAATCGAAACCCAGGTAGCACCACTGGCAGTATTCAATAGCGCGTTGAGTAAAGGCCAATCCGAGACCGCATCAGAGCCATCTTTCATGGCTTCGGTTTCTCTATTTGGGCTTGCTACTGAACCTGAGTCGAGATGATCTCGACCAATCACTATAGGTGCCTTTAATTCGCCACTGGCAACCATTTGGTTAAATGCCATAGCTAAAAGATGGCGTTGCCCTAAGCCCACCCAACAGATGCGTGCGGGTAAGCCCTGAAAGGCAATACGCTCTCGTGCCATATCCAACCAGTTGTGTAGATGCTTGTCATCAGGGATGAGCTCCTTGACCTTGGCATCTGTTTTGTAAATATCTTCAGGGTCACCACTTAATGCGACCCAGCGGAATGGGCCAACACCACGACAAAATAAAGGTCGAATGTAAGCTGGCACAAAACCAGGAAAATCAAAGGCATTTTTAATTCCCGCATTGAAAGCTTCTTGGCGGATATTATTACCATAATCAAATGTCGGAATGCCCATTTCATGGAAATCCAACAATGCTTGTACATGAATGGCCATAGACTTGCGTGCTTGCTCTGTGACTAGGGCTTGGTCGCTTTCTTGTAGTTTTTTCCACTCTTCAGGCGACCAACCCACCGGCAGGTAACCATGAATAGGGTCGTGGGCAGACGTCTGGTCGGTCACCGCGTCGGGCCGAATACCTCGGGCAACCATTTCTGGCAAAATTTCTGCTGCGTTCCCTAGCAGACCTACCGACAGCACCTCACCCTGAGTGATCGCGGCGTTAATCATGTCCATCGCCTCGTCTAAACTGTAGGCTTTTTTGTCCACATAGCCGGTGCGTAGACGGAAGTCAATATGAGCCTCTTGACACTCCACCGTCAAGCTGCAGGCCCCGGCCAAAGTCGCCGCTAGAGGCTGAGCGCCACCCATTCCACCCAGGCCCGCGGTTAAAATCCAGCGACCTGACAAGTCACCGTTGTAATGCTGGCGACCCATCTCTACAAAAGTTTCATAGGTTCCCTGCACGATGCCCTGACTACCAATATATATCCAAGAACCTGCAGTCATCTGTCCATACATGGCCAGACCTTTACGGTCGAGTTCGTTAAAGTGCTCCCAATTAGCCCAATGAGGGACTAAATTCGAGTTAGCGATTAATACGCGCGGCGCTTCACTGTGTGTTTTTGCCACCATGACAGGCTTACCGCTTTGAATCAAAAGGGTTTCATCTTCATTAAGCTCTCGCAGACATTCGACGATCTTGTCGAAGCACTCCCAATCACGAGCCGCCTTGCCGATACCGCCGTACACCACCAGGTCCTCAGGTCGCTCTGCCACGTCTGGATGCAGATTATTCATGAGCATCCTCAAGGGCGCCTCTGTGGTCCAATGTTTAGCGGTCATCTGTGTTCCCGTAGGCGATTTCACCACTCGTGGTCCCGTCGTCGAATCTGTCTTAGCCATTTTTAAACCCCTATCAATTGAACGCTGTGCTCAATAGCACCTGTATAATGTTGTCTATACAAGTAAAGATATTCTATACTGCAGTCAGGTGCAACGTTTTTTGACAATTAAAATGAGAAGAGTTTGCTAATGAAGAATCACGACAGCTTATGGATCAACGCAACCCTCACCGTGGTAACCGAACAAGGCCTGCCCGAGACCATCAACCATGCGGCGATTGCCTGTAAAAATGGGTTAATCAGTTACCTATCATCAATGGCCGATCTCCCGCAAAGCCCTGAGCAGATGGCCGAGCGAGTCATCGATGTGGCGGATGCGTGCATTACACCCGGCCTGATTGATTGCCACACCCATTTAATCTTTGCTGGCAATCGCGCCGAAGAATTTAATTTGCGCTTGCAGGGGCAATCCTATGAGCAGATAGCTAAACAGGGGGGCGGCATTATGAGTACCGTCAAGCAAACGCGTGCAGAGACCGAGCAGACACTAGAAGACTCTGCCCGCAGACGGCTTGATCAGTTATTAGCCGACGGGGTAACCACCGTAGAAATAAAATCGGGTTATGGCCTCACCACGGCTGATGAAATGAAAATGTTACGCGTTGCCAGACAGCTGGGCAAGTCATCACCAGTGACCGTCACTACCACCTTTTTAGGCGCTCACGCCCTACCTCCAGAGTACCGTGACCGACGTTCGGAATACATAGACCTAGTCTGCAATGAAATGCTACCCCGCTTGCATGCGGAAGGCCTTATCGACGCAGTCGACGCCTTTTGTGAGGGAATTGCCTTTAGCGTTGAAGAAGTTGAATCTGTATTTGCCGCAGCAACCGCATTAGGCTTGCCGGTTAAGCTGCATGCCGAACAATTATCCAACTGCGGTGGTACTGAGCTAGCAGCGAAATATGGGGCTCTGTCGGCTGATCATTTGGAATATCTTGATGAAGCTGGCGCCGCGGCTCTCGCCCGCAGTGGTGGTGTTGCGGTGCTATTACCTGGCGCTTTTTACATGCTTAGAGAAACTCAAAAACCACCCGTTTCATTACTGCGCGAACATAGTGTGCCCATCGCCTTAGCCACCGATGCAAACCCGGGCAGTTCGCCGGCGTTGTCAGCTCGTTTAATGATGGTCATGGGATGTCAGGAATTTGGCCTAACACCGCAAGAAGCGCTCCACGGCATGACTATTAATGCCGCCAAGGCCTTGGGGATGGCTGATGATATTGGATCACTTCAGCTAGGTAAAGCCGCTGATTTAGTCCTGTGGCAAGTCAAGCAACCCTCAGAGCTAGCCTATTGGTTAGGCGGTAATTTGGTGCAATCAGTAATAAAAGCCGGTGAGTCTATTTACCCTGTGAAATAATCCATCAGCTGTCTCTTTTTATCGTCTCGGTGAGAGAAAAAGACTGAGCCGAATGATATAGATGAGCCACAGACACGAGCTTTCCAGACGACCAAGTACGCCGATCAAGAATAAGACATGGAACGTTGTCGTCCATCTGTAATAATGTCTTAATGGTTGCACTAGGCATAGCTGCACGCACCGTGTGCTCTACCTTATGAAGTGGCACATTCGCTAGTAAATACGCCGCTGGTGTAGTCTGTTTGAGATCGATACTAATATACTCAGGGGCTGCTTGTGCATTGACATAACGGTCCTCGACTTGGAGCATTTTACCATCTTCCTGATGCACAATAAGGCTGTGATAAACTGATTCTACGCTATTAGGCAGCTCCATTTCATTGGCCACTGCACTGGTCAGAGTGACCGATTCATGGCTAACCACAATATTGCTATAACTATGGCCACGCTCACGAACTTCTTCGGCAATATTTCGCACCTCGACCAGATGCCCTTTGGTTTGGACTTCGGCGACGAAGGTGCCAACACCAGCAACTCGGGTTAGTAGTCCTTCATAGGCCAACTCCTTGAGCGCTCTGTTAGCAGTCATCCGTGATACCTTTAGTTCTGCTACCAGCTGGTTCTCTGATGGGACCCGACTGTTGGGCAGCAATTCCCCCTGCTCGATTTTCTTCAAAATGTAGTCTTTTACTTTTTGATAGAGAGGAGCGATAGAGTTATTGGTATTAATCATTGATAGTAGTCCAAACAATAAAAATAGGTTTCCTGTATATACAGGTTTCGGCTATATTATAAGAGAGGGTCACTAACAAGCAATAGAAGGTCAGATATTCATCATGCCGCAGCAGAATTACCTTATTAAAAAAGCGCTACTCAGCGATGGCTGGGCAGAAAATGTTCGACTCAGCGTCAGTGACGATGGTTTCATATCAGGCCTATCAAAAAATGCCAATGCAGAACCTGGGGACCAACGTCTTGGTATTGTCATTCCCGGTCTTGTCAATTGCCATAGTCACGCCTTTCAAAGGGCCATGGCTGGTCTCACCGAATACCAAGTATCCTCCGCGGATACTTTTTGGTCGTGGCGAAAAACGATGTATCGCTTTGCCAATTTAGTTTCACCTGAAGCTCTCCAAGATATTGCCAGTTATCTCTATGTGGAGATGATCAAACAGGGTTACACCAGTGTTGCTGAGTTTCATTACCTTCATCATCAAACCAATGGAACAGCCTATTCATCAGTCAGCCAACTGTCGCAGTCGATTATTAATGCAGCCAATATCGCAGGCATCAATCTAACCCTGTTGCCCGTCCTTTACATGAACTCAGGATTTGGCGATTTGGCTCTATTAGACGATCAAAAACGTTTCGGTAATTCGGTAGAGAGCTATTTGGCACTGCACGACGAAGCCACTCGGTACTGCTCTGAGCAAAATCAACACAGCGTTGGCATGGCCTTGCACAGCCTCCGCGCAGTGCCAGCCAAACCTATGAGTGAAGTGATTAGCCACTTTAACCGCATGGGCAACCAGGGCCCGATCCATATTCATATTGCAGAGCAGACACAGGAAGTAGAACAATCGATTAAAGCATTGGGTAAAAGACCTGTGGAATGGTTATTAGATAATCACCCTATCGATAAGCAGTGGTGCCTGATCCATGCCACCCATATGACATCAGAAGAAACCGCCGGAGTAGCTAAATCCGGTGCCACAGTCGGTATATGCCCAACCACCGAGGCTAATCTTGGTGATGGACTATTTCCACTACGCGAGTATTTAGATCATGGAGGCCATATTGCTATTGGTTCTGATGGCAACACCTGCACCAATCCCTTGGAAGAACTGCGCTGGTTAGAATATGGTCAACGTCTGCTCAGTCGCACCCGCAACATCGCCGCTAATGACAGAGAGCGGCATACCGGAAGCAGCCTTCTCGGCCAATGCTTAACGGGCGGCGCTCGCTCTATTGGAAAAAACACCGGCACCCTCAAGGTGGGCTATCGAGCCGATCTTCTGGTGCTAGACGAGCATTCGGCAGACCTGAGCGGCATTGCTAAGGAGTTTGTTGTCGACACTCTAGTCTTTGGAAGCAGTCACTCACTAATCAAAAGTGTGATGATCAATGGCGCATGGCAAATCACAGACTTTCATCATGCCAATGAATTGCAAATCAAAGAGAAGTTTATTTCTGCAACGCGTGAACTGCGAAGCCAAGATGCCAGCTAGGTTGGCTAAATTAGTGCACTGACGATCTGAGTTATAGGCGAGAAGAAGATAGAAACATAGGCAATTGAATAGTTTCATCCGCTCTACGCTTTTTTATTTGCAGTCGCTATTCAAAGAAACTGATGATAAAGCTCAATCGACTGGTGATAACGACTTTCGAAATGGATTTTAGCTTCAGCGGAAAACGTCTCGCCGGTATATTCCGTTTTCCACAGTCTTTTATCTCTGTCGATCTGCACCCCAAAGCGCTGTTCTACAAAATCTTGCGCTTCATGATAACGATCAAAGACAAACACCCTGTCGATGCGTAACTCATTATCAATATGGGTGAATTTATATTGATCAATATAGTGATCAACGTTTTTCATGGTGAGGTTTTTATCACCGAGAATAAAATAGTCTAAGGAAGGGATGTCAGCATTTTTTCGCAGTTGATTATATAGGCTGATTAGCTGATCAAAGGGATTTCTCAATACGGTGAATTTAACATAGTCATCAATAGCTAGATGTTGATCATAATCTGAAATAAAACTATGTGGATGCCCACCCTGCCCTTTAACCTTTTTCTTGAAATGCCCGTGCACCGTATACTTTTCATAAGAGAGTAGATCGATCTTATTGTCTTCCTCCTGTTCCAAATATTTCTTACAGATGGCGTGCTCTAAACTCGTTCCACCGGTTTTGGGAATATGGACTAATAAATGCTTGTTGGGAAAGAACATATGAAATTGAGCCTTTAAAAACGAGTTCATCGTCGATTAATAATGTGAACCATAAGTTGTTCTTTCTCAAAAGAAAAGATATGGCAAACATTAGTTCAAAATAACTGCTTTTTTTAGATAAAGGAGTCGGCTAAAAACACGCAGACTTGAACTGCGGACCCCTTGCCGTTGCGCAGTCGCGATCCATTGAGCAACAAAGGAATGACAAGAGTGTTATAACTCAAAACATCTTTAGCTTAAACCTAGTCTGTAAACTAAGAAAATTGCATCCTAAAATAACGTCGCATTTAGATCATATTACGTTTGATTTTCAAGCAAAAGAACAACAACTGAGATATTCATTGGCAGATGTATAACCTCTTGGTAGAATGCCCCCATCACGTGCCTGGGAGCATAACTCAGCTGGTTAGAGTGCCATCATGACATGGTGGAAGTCGTTGGTTCGAATCCAACTGTTCCCACGTGATTTAAGTCTTCTCTCTCTTCATTTCACCAAGACGCGTAATCCGACAGGTCAAAATTTTCGTTACTCTGTTGTTAAAAGCTCTCACACAGCAATCATAAACTAGAAGCCCAGCCTAAAAATGATGATTACCAAGCTGTGAATTAAGCAAACTTTATAGTCCTGCTTTCTTCCAGGCATAAAAAAGCCTCTCAATGACCCGAGAGGCTTCAGTCAGTCTAGACCAAGTGTTACTTACTCGTACTCGGATATAACTTTGTCTAATACAGAACCCTTTATGCTGGAGGATCTTTTCTCCCATCGAAGTAAAATATCTTTCTTTGCCGCAGCTACGTTAGCTTTACGCGCGGCCGCCTCTGGAGTATCAACCCACTGGTCTAACTCTACGTTATACACACTATCTTTCACACCAAGGGCACCCTTCTGCTTAGGTGGCTCAGTATTCTCTATAGCGTGAGCATGAAACTCCTTCCCTTCCTTAGAATCTTTCTCTAAGTCATTCATTACCTCCAACCATGCTTTAAGCTGCGCAACAACCATATCGCATTTTATTAGCGCTCTTGAAACAGGCTCTCCATCTGTCTTATTACCCTCACCATCTGTCGCAGGAATCCAAGGCATAAACTTATTTCCACAAGGAATTCCAACCCAAACAAGCTCATCCTTACCGGGGGCACCCAAATTAGATTTGTGAACCTTCCAGCAGGCTGATGCCTTAGCAGTAACGTAAACACCATCTCTAACTTCAGGAACAGCTCTAGGGCTTAAATTACCATCAGAATCTATAAAGGCTGCTAGAGAAGTGTCATTTTCGATCAATTCTTGCGGTTGAAATCTAAATTGTGCTTCATCAATACTTTTCGCGATAGAAGCCATAGTTCTAGCGTGAATACGCTCAAAAATAGGTAAGTGCTTATCACTTGGCTTGGCCTTCTTTCGGCCTGGCGTTTGTTGTACTTCAGCAATCAACTCTAACATTCACATTTCTCCTCTCATTAATTTAAATTTAGTCTACTATATATTTATAATTATGTCTAATTCGGTATTTTTCTCTTGTTAAATTATAATTTTTTATATTGTTATTTTACTAATTTTGTTTTTTCTAACATTAACTAT